>DVLE01000031.1 GCA_018715645.1 Candidatus Merdisoma merdipullorum | reverse complement strand
GCACCGGAGCTGGCTCACTACACCACCGACGGATATACCAAGGTTATCTATGAGGCCATTACCCAGTATAAGCCGGAGATTGTGCTCCTGGGTGCTACCCATATCGGCCGTGACCTGGGTCCCTGCCTGGCCGTGAAGTGCGATACCGGTCTGACAGCAGACTGCACCAAGCTGGAAATTGACCCCGAGACCAAGGGCATCAAGCAGACCCGTCCGGCATTCGGAGGCAACTTGATGGCTACCATCGTTTGCCCCAACCACAGGCCCCAGATGTCCACCGTTCGTCCCGGCGTTATGGAGAAGGCACAGAGAGTTCCCGGAAGGAAGGGCGAGCTGGTTCGTCTGAATGTGGCCTTCGCAGAGGGAGACATCCGAACCAAGGTTCTGGAAGTGGTAAAGAGCGCCAAGGAGATGGTATCCCTTACGGACGCCGAGGTTATTGTATCCGGCGGTATGGGACTTGGAAAGCCCGAGGGCTTCGAGCTCTTAAAGCAGCTGGCTGATAAATTCGGCGGCACAATCGCGGCATCCAGAGCGGCAGTGGATGCGGGCTGGATTGATCATGCATACCAGGTAGGACAGACCGGAACCACGGTTAAGCCCAAGATCTATTTTGCCTGCGGCATCAGCGGCGCGATTCAGCACGCAGCCGGCATGCAGAATTCCGGACTGATCGTGGCAATCAACACCAATGAGAACGCGCCGATCTTTGACATTGCCGATATCGGCATTGTAGGCGATCTGTACAAGGTGATTCCTGCGATTATGGAAGAGATGGATAAGCTGCCGGAGAAATAAGCCATTTGTTGGAATAGATAAACAGCCATAGTTAAAATAGGGAACAGGGCAGCTTCGGGAAACTGGGGCTGCCTTCCTTCCGTTTTCAGAAGAGGCGCTGCGGCGGATGCTTCCGTTGGCCGGCGAAAAGGAAATACAGCATTTGAGGAGAATGTTATGGAAGAGAATGTCGTGAAAAATTGGGAGGGGATTGTGGAGGTTCTGCCCGGAATCTACCGGATTCCCGTGCCGCTTCCGGGCAACCCATTGAAGGAACTGAACAGTTATTTGATACGGGGCGGGGAGAACCACAATCTGCTGATTGACACGGGATTCCGTCTGGAGGCCTGCCGGGAAGCCCTGATGGGGGGAATGAAAAGCCTGGGAATTTCCATGGAAAACACGGATATTCTTCTGACCCATCTTCATGTGGATCATACGGGGCTGGCCCCAGACCTGATCTGCCCAGGAAACAGAGTATACATCGGGGAGGCGGACCGGTGGTTCATGAATGATGTGGATACGGTTCACATCCAGAGGGTGAAGCGTCTGCAGAAGCATGGAATTTCTCAGGCATTGATTGAGGAGATGCTGGCCTGTACCCCCTCTCGGACCATGGCGGCGGACACCTCCTTTCATGGGTATACGTGTCTTCATGAGGGGGATGTCATAAATGCGGGGCGGTATGTGCTGAAGGCAATCGCCGTACCGGGACATACGCCGGGGCAGATGTGCTTTGAGATTGCGGGAACCGGGGCCATGATTCTGGCGGATCATGTGCTTTTTGACATCACGCCCAATATTACGGACTGGAAGGATCTCCCGGATGCCCTGGGATCTTATCTGGAAAGCTTGGATAAAATTGATAAATATGATGTGACCATTCCCCTTCCGGGACACAGAAAGCCTGGAGACTTTCACGGGCGCGTGCGGACGATCAAAGAGCATCACAGACGGCGGCTGAATGAGTGCCGACAGGTAATCAGGGGACTGGGAAAGGCACGACTTTATGATATTGCGGGGAATATGACCTGGAAGATACGGGCTGCAGACTGGGATGATTTTCCCCCTGCCCAGCGGTGGTTTGCGCTGGGGGAGTGCTTGGCACATCTGGATTATTTGAAAAAGAGAGGGCTCATCTTAGAGAAAGAAGCGGATGATGAGACCCTCTGGTATGAGGTCACGCAAGAGAAGATGCTATAAATAAAAAACGGAGTGTGCGGAAGACTCGTGCACCCCGTTTTTTATAATTCATGTTTTGTATCTTAAAACGTCAATCCACATTTTCATCGGGATTTACAGTAATCACCTCTATATTTGCAGCTTTCATTTTTTCTAACTCGTTTTTGTCAGCGCGGGAATCCGTTACCAAATGTGTAATTCCCTTTAATGATGAAAAGCTGAAGTTAAATACACGCCCAATTTTGCTGTAGTCGGCAACGACAATTTTTTTTCCGCGTGTTCGGCTTAACATAGCTTTATTGATAGCAATGTCCTGCGGGGAGGAGGACGTGAGCCCGACCTCTGCGTTAATGCCGCTGACGCCTAAAATAGCAGCGCTTGCATTTATGGAAGAGATCATATTGAGGGCAAACTCCCCGCAGAGAATATTCTCTCCATTGTGAGAGCTGGGCTGGCCGCCGATTAAAATAAGATTTTGCTTATCCGCGTAGTCCGTAAACAGAACCTTGGCATTGTTAGTAACAATGGTCGCACTCTTTTTCAGGTGCATATAGAGATAGAGAGCGGTGGAACTTCCGTTAATAAAAACAGTATCATGGCTGTCAATCAAATGGTCCGCCACATATTTCATAATAGCAGATTTTTCGTTTTTATTTCTTGTAGAATAAATACTGTATGGTATTGCATCAGGCTCCTGATTATTTAAAATGATGCCGCCCCGATATCGCTTGATATAGCCCTGTTCCTCCATCTGCTGCACATAACGTCTGACAGTGGAGATAGAAAGATTAAATTTGGAGGACAGCTCTTCGTTTCGGCAGTAAGTATGTAATTTCAGATAATCCAGAATTTCCTTTTGTCTAAAAAATATATCCTTTTGCGCAATTCTCATAGTGCCTTCCTGCTTATAGTCTTTCTAAAAAATAGTTTACAATCTGATTATAATTATAGAAATTGACAATGTCAAGCAGTGGAGGAATGAAAAGAGTGATATATACTGCGCAAAAAATCATATAAAGAAATATATCGATCATATAATAAGGTTAAAAAAGAATTGAATGAGTGATATAATTCATATATAAAAATACGACGTCGTAAAGAATGAAACCAGTCAAATTTATATTCAGAGGAGGATACAATGGCAAAATATACAATCACACCATTTAATACCGGTCTTGTCACAGGCGTTGCCGGCGACAAGAATGATCCGGACAATTTTTATAATTATCACTTTTCTCTTTACAAATATCTGGAGGGGCGTAAGCTCCATTCCTCCAAAGATGAGGGCACACTCTGTTTCCTGCTGCAAGGGGACAACGGCAGAAAGATTATGGTTGATCTGGGCATGTGCGATACGGAGCGGGCGGCTAAATATCATCACGGCGGTTCGATTCAGGGACCGGGGATGGCCTCCTATGAGCAGATTCAGACGGTGGGGGTTAAGCCGGAGGATATTGACGCAGTCATTTTCACACATCTCCACTGGGATCATACGGGGCACTGCGATAAGTTTCCCAACGCGAAGTTTTATGCAAATAAGACAGAGTATGAATTCGCGATGGATCCGATCCCGATGTACTACAAATCCTATGAATCCGATGTTTTGGGAATCAGAAACCCGATCAAAGACATCGAGATTGAGCTTTTTGAGGGGGAAAAGGAGCTCTTCCCGGGAATTTTTGTCTTTGATACTCCCGGACATTCTCCCGGACATGTAGCGGTGGAGGTTGATACAGAGGATGGAAAGTATATTATTGCGGGAGACGCGGCATTTTGGAAAAGTATCCGGACCATCCGTGACCGGGCGCAGGACCGTGATCACATCCTTCTGACACATGAGCCATCCATGTTAAAAAGAATTGAGGAAACACCGGTAATTGGATTAAAGAAGACAAAGTAGCTTATAGGATGAGGGAGAAGGAAGAAGACAGGAATTATTTGGAGGGGGAAATGAAGCAGACTGTGGCAGTAATTGGAAGCCTGGATACGAAGAGTTCAGAGCTGGCCTATATGGTCCGAACCATCCGGCAGATGGGAAAGGACTGCCTGCTGATAGATACCTCCGGCCTGCGTCATGAGGTGGAGGAGCCGAAAGCGGATATTACAAATCAGATGCTTTTGGAAGCTGCGGGCACCAGCTTTGGCGCGCTGGAGGAGAGCACGAAGCAGGAACGGTTACATGCGGTAACAGAAGGATTAAAAGTTATTCTTCGAAAGCTCTATAAAGAAGGACGTTTTCAAGGGGTCATTTCTGCAGGAGGAATGCAGAATACCCTGATAGCCAAAACCGCCATGATGGAACTGCCCTTTGGAGTGCCCAAGGTCAATGTAGCACCGTCAATGACTGTGGTGGAGGTGGATGATGCGCTGGGGAGGATGGATGATGCCGCCACAGTAAATTCGTTTGCTGATATTGGTGGGGGTATTAACTCCCTTACCGCCGGCATTATCAAAAACGGAATAGCCGCTCTGGTTGGGATGATGGAGCATGGTTCCGGAAAATTTGCCGGCAGCGGCAGGCCTCTTGTAGGGATTACGAATCTGGGGGTGACGGCTCAAGGGGCGTCGAAGGCCGCGGAACTATTGAATGGTGCGGGAATCGAGACGTGTATGTTCCACGGGACAATGCATGGAGCTATCGTGGAAAAACTGGTGCGGGAGGGCATTCTGGGAGGAGTTATGATGCTCTGCGTTCATGACATTCTCACGGAGGCTATAGGCGCGTTTCAATTCTGTAAAATACCGACTCTGCAGGCACCCGCTGAGATGAAGATTCCTACGGTAGTCTCTTTGTCCGGAATGGATGTGATCGACATGTCTGACACGGATTTCCGTCAGGGAAAGCTGCCGGGAGCTGAACACAGAAAGCATCATTTTCATAATGAATTCTGTGTTCACGTAAAGGCGTCCGAAGAAGAAATTTTAAAAGGCGGCAGGCTTCTTGCTGAGAGGCTGAATGCTTTTACATCGCCGGTTACGGTGGTTATTCCTCTGAGAGGGTTCAGAACGTATACGCAGCCCGGCGAGCCGCTGTATGATCCTGGGGTGGACGGCGCGCTGATCCGGTACCTGCACGAGAACCTGAAAAAGGAGATAAAGATTGTCGATGTTGACGCAAACGCGAATGATTGGGAGTTCAGCCGTGCGGCGGCGGAGGAGATGCGCTGTCTGATGGGCTGAACGGAAAAGAGGAGATAGGTATATGATTACAACAGGGTTTGGATATGTTAGTTTTTTGATATGCTTTTTAGCAGCAGCATTTTGGTTTACGAATAAGTATCCGTGGAAGATATTTGACGTGATACCGGCAATTATCATTGTTTACATCGGCTCGGCTGTTTTGGCCTCCTTCAAATTTTATGCCACGAATGACAGTGTGGGAGCGGCGCAGACATTGATCACAAGGCAGTTTCTGCCCATGGCAATTATTCTTCTGCTGATGATCTGCAACTTTAAATCAATTATGCAATTGGGGCCAAAGCTGCTGGGCGCGTTTTTTCTCTCATCAATAGCGGTGACGGTGGCAGTTATCGTTGGCTATGCATTGTTTAAAGGGGTACTGCCAGACTTTGCGCCGGAGTCTCTCGCAATTTTGTCAGCGACCTGGATTGGCGGCAACCAGAATTTATTGGCTGTGTCTGCTTTGCTGGACGATCAGGACGCACCGCTTAATTAACCAATGGACAAAGGCGCGGACCGAATCTCTGGACGGGGTGATAGAAAAACTTGAGGAGGCAGAGAAGGAAAAGGAAGAGAATAGCACACCAATTATCATTGATGGAAAGAGGTGTTTTTGATGTCCATGTTTATGGTAAATAATTATACGCCGACCAGAGTTGTGTTTGGCGCGGGCCGCCTTGGGGAGCTTGCCACGATGCGGCTCCCGGGCAGAAAAACAATGATTTTTGTCACAGCGGACGGTCTGATGGAGAAGCTGGGCATCCAGCAGCGCGTTCTGGAGCTCTTGAAGCAAAATGGGGTTGAGGCTGTTGTTTATGATAAGATTACGCCTAATCCATACAGGAAGTATGTCATGGAGGCCAGAGACATCGCAAAGTTTCCGGCCATCTCCATCATTGATCCGGAGCTTATGCTCTCGCTTCCCCGGACGCTCACACTGTACCAGGGATTTGACGCGCTTTTCCATTTGAGTGAGTGTTACATAACGAATAATCATGAAAATCGTCTTGTGGATGTCTACTCCGAGGAAGGGATACGCATAATTACGAAATGGCTGCCCGTTGTCGCCGAAGACGGGGGCAATCTGGAGGCACGGCTGAATATGTCCTACGCGGCGAATATCCTTGCGGGATATACACAGTCCTTAATCAACTGCACATCTCACCACATTACGGCGCAGACTCTGGGAGGCCTTTTTCCGAAGGTAGCCCATGGCGCAAGCCTGATTATGATTGCGGAGGAATATTATAAGAGAGTGCTCCGGTATTTCCCGGATCTGTTTGACGAGATGGGTGAATTTATGGGAGTGCGGAGAAACGAAGATGTCAAGGGCACCGGTTTTCTGAATGGGCTGATCAACCTTTTAGATAGTACGGATATGAGGATCCTTTCCATGAGCGAGTACGGAATCAAGCGGTCAGATTGTGCCAAGATAGCGGATATGACGGTAAATAATACAGGAATTGAGGATATGGACCGGTATCCGGAGAAGTTGACGGCAGAGGATATAAAAGGGATATTGGAGCGCTCCTACAGGTAGGAAACGGTGTAAACTGTTATATAAAAAATGGCTGTGCAGCGGAATTAGCAAACTGTGCAATGAAGCTGCTGCTGATTTCCGGTGTACAGCTTAATTAAAGATAGAGAGATAAAGCAGTGCTCGGGTTGACACTGCTCATTTTTTATTGTACTTTCATAGGAATTATGATATAGTCATCATTATCAATACCAATCGGAAATGGCGTCTATCCGCCAGTCAGTCGGCCTGTTCGGCCGGATTTCCACATCGCATTGAAAAAGAAACACGTATCTCGTATAATAGAAGGGGGAATGGGGATGAAAAAGCCTTTGCAGTGGCATCCGGCCTTCCAGGCCGTACTGCAGATTGAATTTGAAAGAGAGGCAGGGCATTTGCAGTTTTTGAAGGAGTATAATTTGACGGACAGCCCTCTGCGGATTGACACGCTGATTGTCAAGCGGGAGACAGTCATTCAATTAATAGTTTCTTTAAGGTGAACGGCTATGCCTGCCTTCTCCAGTCGGGAACCCGCAGGGAACGGGAAATTCCTCCGGAGGAGATCACGATTACTTTGGCAGGAAATCATTATCCGAGGACGCTGATTGCATTTTTGAAAAAGCAGTATCAGGTGCGGATAACAAAGCCTTATCCGGGAATTTATTATATAGAGGGTCTCCTGTTTCCGGTACAGATTCTGGTGCAGAAGGAGCTGGATCAGCAGGAAAATCTGTGGCTTGGCCGCCTCCGTCAGGATTTGAGCCGGGAAAAGGACGTGGAAGTGCTGGCCAGAGCTTATAAGGGAAAGGAAAAAGATCCTTTATACAGCGCGGCTATGGATCTGATTGTGCGGGCGAATTGGAAAGTATACGAGGAGGGAGAGCGAATGTGTGACGCGTTGAATGAGTTATTTGCTGAAAAGCTGCAAAATAAACTGGAAGAAGGAAAAGCAGAAGGAAAAACCCTTGCCATATTGGAGCTTCTGGAGGAAATCGGGCCGGTTGACGATTCTCTGAAAAGGCGAATTCTATCGGAACGGGATCAGGCTGTCTTGTCCTGCTGGCTGAAGGCAGCGGCGAAAGCGGAGAGCATGGATGACTTTGAACGGAGAGTCGCACATAAAGAAAATGCGGCAGTTTAGCAGTTTTCCTAGGAAAAATCTTAAATATCTCGAAATATTTTCCGCTATATTTGAAAAAATACCTCTAGTATGGTATCATGGGACAAAGAATACAGGACGCCGGGAGACGGAGTGCGTTTGAACATGCATTCCCGCCATCTGCGCGCCCCTTACCAGGAGGAAATGATGAAAGGGATTATTTTGGCCGGAGGAAGCGGCACCCGTCTGTACCCGCTGACAAAAGTGACGTCCAAGCAGCTTCTTCCCATCTATGACAAACCGATGATCTATTATCCGCTGTCCGTTCTGATGAATGCGGGTATCCGGGATATTCTGATTATCTCCACACCTGATGATACGCCGCGGTTTGAGGCGCTTTTGGGGGATGGAAGCCAGTTCGGCATCAATCTGTCCTATGCGGTGCAGCCCAGTCCTGACGGCCTGGCACAGGCCTTTATTATCGGCGCTGATTTTATCGGCACGGACTCCGTAGCCATGGTTCTGGGAGACAATATTTTCCACGGCCAGGGTTTGAACAAGCGCCTGAAGGCGGCAGCGGCCAAGGAGAAGGGAGCTACGGTATTCGGCTATTATGTGGATGATCCGGAGCGCTTCGGCATCGTGGAATTTGACGCGGACGGAAAGGCCGTCTCCATTGAGGAAAAGCCCGCGCATCCCAAGTCCAATTACTGCGTTACCGGTCTCTATTTCTATGACAACCGGGTGGTGGAGTACGCAAAGAACTTAAAGCCGTCCGCCAGAGGCGAGCTGGAGATCACAGATCTGAACCGCATCTATCTGGAAAACGGCGAGCTGGATGTTATCCTGCTGGGACAGGGCTTTACCTGGCTTGACACCGGAACCCACGAGTCCCTGGTGGAGGCCACCAATTTTGTGAAGACCGTGGAGACCCACCAGCACCGCAAGATCGCCTGCCTGGAGGAAATCGCCTACCTGCGGGGATGGATTACGAGAGAGCAGGTGCTTGCGACGTATGAAGTGCTGAAGAAAAACCAGTACGGCAAGTATCTGAAGGATGTGCTGGACGGCAAATACGTGGACAAGCTCCACAACCGGGAGTTTTAAGGGAGGTATCTATAAGAATGAAGATTATTGTGACCGGCGGCGCCGGCTTTATCGGAAGCAATTTTGTGCATCACATGGTAAATAAATACCCGGAGTACCAGATTATTAATCTGGACCTGCTCACCTATGCGGGAAATCTGGAGAATTTAAAGCCCGTGGAGGACAAGTCCAACTACCGCTTTGTCCGGGGGGATATCGCGGACCGGGCGTTTATTTTTGATTTGTTTGAGAAAGAAAAGCCGGATATGGTGGTGAATTTTGCGGCGGAGAGCCATGTGGACCGCTCCATCACCGATCCGGAGGCTTTTGTGCGCACCAACGTGATGGGAACCACCACGCTTCTGGACGCCTGCCGGACCTATGGCATCAAGCGCTATCATCAGGTGTCTACGGACGAGGTGTACGGGGATCTTCCCCTTGACCGGCCGGATCTCTTCTTTACAGAGGAGACGCCTCTTCATACCTCCAGCCCCTATTCTTCCTCGAAAGCCAGTGCGGATCTCTTTGTCCTGGCTTACCACAGAACCTATGGGCTGCCGGTGACCGTGTCCCGCTGCTCCAACAACTATGGCCCCTATCATTTTCCGGAGAAGCTGATTCCTCTCATCATCAGCCGTGCCCTGGCGGATGAGGAACTTCCCGTGTACGGAACCGGAGAGAATGTGCGTGACTGGCTCCACGTGTCGGATCACTGTGAGGCCATTGATCTCGTAATCCACAAGGGCCGGGTGGGTGAAGTCTACAACATAGGCGGCCACAATGAGCGCACCAACCTGGAGGTGGTGAAGACGATCTTAAAGGAGCTCGGAAAGCCTGAGAGCCTGATCCGGTTTGTGACGGATCGTCCGGGCCATGACCGGCGCTATGCCATCGACCCTACAAAGATTGAGACGGAGCTTGGCTGGAAGCCCAAGTATACCTTTGACACCGGAATCCGCCAGACCATTCAATGGTATCTGGACAACCAGGACTGGTGGAAGAATATTTTGAGCGGAGAGTACAGCAAGTATTTTGACAAGATGTACGGCACCCGTCTGGAGCAGCCGTAAGGAGGAAAATAGATGAAGATTTTAGTCACCGGAGCCAAGGGACAGCTGGGACAGGATTTGATGGCGGAGCTGGCTGGGCGCGGAATTGAGGCAGTGGGCGTGGATGTGGAAGATATGGATATCACCGACGGGGAAGCCTGCCGCCGGGTTATTTTCCGGGAGAAGCCTGACGCAGTGATTCACTGTGCCGCATATACTGCAGTAGATGCAGCTGAGGATAATCTGGAACTCTGCCGCAGAGTGAACGCTGAGGGTACCCGCAATATCGCCAAGGTCTGCGGGGATTTGGAATGCAAGATGATGTACATCAGCACAGACTACGTGTTTAATGGCCAGGGGGAGCGGCCCTGGGAGCCGGATGACCCGCGGGAGCCTTTAAATGTATACGGACTGACAAAGTATGAAGGGGAGATCGCTGTGGAGCAGAATCTCCAAAAATACTTTATTGTGCGGATTGCCTGGGTGTTCGGCCTTTACGGCAAAAATTTTGTGCGGACCATGCTTCGGCTGGGAAAGGAGCGTGGGGAGGTCAGCGTGGTGAACGACCAGATCGGCTCTCCGACCTACACGCCGGATCTGGCAAGGCTTTTGGCGGATATGATCCAGACGGAGAAATACGGGCGCTATCACGCCACCAACGAGGGTCTGTGCAGCTGGTATGAGTTTGCCTGCGAGATTTTCCGCCAGGCAGGGATGGCGGATGTGAAGGTGACGCCGGTGGATTCCTCCGGATTTCCGGCCAAGGCCAAGCGGCCTTTCAACAGCCGCATGAGCAAGGAGAAGCTTACGGAAAATGGATTTGAACGTCTGCCCGCGTGGCAGGATGCCCTCGGACGGTACCTGACGGCTCTCAGAGAAAATGGAATGTGGCAGTAGCTGCGGGTTCTTCGGCAATTTTCAAGCACATTTGTAAGAAAGGAAGAATGAAAATGGGCAAATATTTTGGAACGGACGGATTCCGCGGCGAGGCAAATGTAAACCTTACGGTGGAACACGCGTATAAAGTAGGGCGCTTTCTGGGATGGTATTACGGACTGGACGCGCCGGATGAGCGGTGCCGTGTGGTGATCGGAAAGGATACCCGGCGCAGCAGCTATATGTTTGAGTATTCCCTGGTAGCCGGCCTTACGGCTTCCGGCGCGGATGTGTATCTTCTCCACGTGACAACCACTCCCAGCGTATCTTATGTGGTCCGCACCGAGGGATTTCAGTGCGGCATTATGATTTCCGCCAGCCATAATCCCTACTATGACAACGGGATTAAGGTGATTAACGGGAAGGGGGAGAAACTGGAAGAGTCGGTGATCGAGAAGATCGAGGCGTATCTGGACGGGGCTATGGGGGAAATCCCTCTGGCAAAGAAGGACGCCATTGGACGGACGGTTGATTTTGCCGCGGGCAGAAACCGGTACATTGGCTATCTGATCTCCAT
>DVLE01000030.1 GCA_018715645.1 Candidatus Merdisoma merdipullorum | reverse complement strand
TTTTTTTATACGATAGGAAATTTCATTTCCTATCGTATAAAAAAAGACGCTCCGCTGAGGATGCGCACTCGCGCGAAAAGTAGAGTGTTGCCTGACGGCAACCGCGCTCGGCGCGAGTGTGCGCCCCGGCGTACACTTTTTATTTGTGACAATAGAGCGCCCGCGAAGCGCGATTTCTATTGTATATCTTCTTATGGAGGGAACGACCATTAGCGAATTATTTATCAACGAACAGATTAGAGACAAAGAAATCCGTCTGATTGGGGAAGACGGCGCTCAGCTGGGGATCATGTCTCCCCGCGAGGCGATGAAGCTGGCAGAGGAAGCGGGGCTGGATCTGGTAAAGATCGCACCCACGGCGAAACCGCCCGTATGCAAGATCGTGGATTACGGGAAGTATCGCTATGAAATGGCGCGCAGGGAGAAGGACGCGAAGAAGAAGCAGAAGACTATCGAGATCAAGGAGATCCGCATGTCTCCCAACATCGATACGAACGATTTGAATACGAAGGCCAGTGCGGCGCGCAAGTTCATCGAAAAAGGAAACCGGGTCAAGATCACACTGCGTTTCCGCGGGCGTGAGATGGCGCATATGTCCACCAGCAAGCACATCCTGGACGATTTCGCCCAGATGCTTTCCGACATCGCGGTTGTGGAGAAGCAGCCGAAGGTGGAAGGCAGGAGTATGATCATGTTTTTAACTGAAAAACGCTAAATTGCGCAGTTAAAATATACGTTTTGAAAATAAGGAATATAGGAGGAAATCAGATATGCCGAAAATGAAGACAAGCAGAGCTGCTGCAAAACGTTTCAAAGTGACAGGAACAGGAAAGTTAAAGAGAAGCAAAGCTTATAAGAGCCATATCTTAACCAAGAAATCCACTAAGAGAAAGAGAAATCTTAGAAAACCGGCGATTACGGATGTGACGAACGTTAAGAATATGAAGAAGATTTTACCGTATTTATAAGTCGTAAGGAGGAATTGAGAAGATGGCAAGAATCAAAGGCGGCATGAGTGCCAGAAGAAAACATAATAAAGTATTGAAGCTCGCGAAAGGTTACAGAGGCGCGAGGAGCAAGCAGTACAGAATCGCAAAACAGTCCGTGATGAGGGCGCTGGCGTCTTCCTATGCGGGACGTAAGGAGAGAAAGCGTCAGATGAGACAGCTGTGGATCGCTCGTATCAACGCGGCAGCGAGAATCAACGGCTTATCCTATTCCAAATTTATGTACGGCTTAAAGCAGGCTGGCGTTGATATCAACAGAAAGATGCTGGCTGAGATGGCGGTCAATGATGCAGAGGGTTTTGCAACTCTGGCTGAACTGGCAAAAACCAAAATCGCGTAAGGCGAGAACATAGAGACGAAAAGATCGGGTCTTTGCACGCAGAATTCGGATGCAAGGGCCCATTTTTCTTTCGTAGTCTTCTGCCTCAAAAGGAAACGACGCGGTATGCAGAGAACAGTATCGCTGTGCCGGACAGGGAGAAAATCGGGATGCAGGATTTCAGGATGGAAACTTTTCTGGCGGTGTGCCGCCATTTGAATTATACCAGGGCGGCGGAGGAGCTGTGTATCACTCAACCTGCGGTGTCACAACACATTCGCTTTCTGGAGGAACATTACGGTTGCAGGCTGTTCGAAAGCGAAGGGAGACGGATGACGCTGACGTCGGCGGGACGGATCTTATACAGCGCAGCGCTGACGATGAAACACGACGAAGGCCTGTTGCGCGCTCAGATGTGCGAGGCCTCTGAAAATCGCCGCCTGGCATTCGGGGCCACGGTCTCCATAGGAGAAGGTGCGCTCGCGGGATGGATGGAGCGTTTTTTGCGGAAATGTCCACAGGACAGGGTGCAGGTGACGGTGTCCAATACGAGAACCCTGCTGCGTATGCTCGATGAGGGCAGCATCGATTTCGCCTTTGTGGAAGGCTATTTTTCCAGAAATGATTATGATCTGGTCGTGCTGTCCAGAGAGCCTTTCATCGCGGTAACCGGCAGCGGTCATTTTTTTGAAAAGGAACCGACACAACTGGAGGATTTGCTGTCCGAAACCGTCCTGCTGCGGGAACCCGGGAGCGGAAGCAGGGAAATCCTGGAGCGCGCGCTGAAAGAGAGACAGCTGTCTCCGGAGGATTTTGCGGCACAGATCGAGGTCAATAGCATCCATGTGATCAAGCAGCTGGCCGCAGAAGGAAAGGGAGTAACCTTCGCCTACCGGACAGCGGTAAAGAAAGAGTTGGAAGAAGGAAAGCTGCGGGAAATCCGGCTGCAGGACTTTTCCATCGAGCACGAGTTCTATTTCATTTGGAGAAAAGGGAGTATTTATGCGCAACGATACAGAGAAATCTACAGATGCTTTATGGAAGAAGAATGAAAGGGGGAACAAGGGCTGTCCTCTGTTCGGAAAGTGCGGGAGCTGTCGTTATCTGGATCTGACGTATCGACAGCAGCTGGCCAAAAAGCAAAAACTGATCCGCCGTCTGATGGAGAAGCATTGCGAGGTAAATCCTATACTGGGGATGGAGGATCCCTGGTACTATCGCCATAAAGTGCAGGCTGTTTTCGGCATGGATCGGAAGAAAGAACCGATTTCCGGCGTCTATGAGGAGAAGAGCCACAGGCTTTTGCCGGTGGAGAACTGCCTGATCGAAGATCGGAAGGCGGACGAGATCATCGGAACCATCCGGGGGATGCTCCGTTCTTTCAAGATCCGGGTCTATGATGAGAACACAGGGTACGGACTTTTGCGCTATGTGATGATCCGCAAGGGGTATTCCACCGGGGAGATCATGGTCGTACTGGTGACTGCGTCCCCGATTTTCCCTTCCAGAAAGAACTTCGTGAGCGCGCTTTTAAAAGCGCATCCGGAAATCACCACGGTGGTGCAGAACGTCAATGACCGGACGGACAGCATGGTGCTGGGGGAAAGATTTCAGACGCTGCATGGGAAGGGGTATATCATGGATGAGCTGTGCGGCTGCCGGTTCAAAATTTCTCCCGCTTCTTTCTATCAGGTAAATCCGGTTCAGGCTGCCAGGCTGTATGAAAAGGCCGTGGAACTGGCGGGGCTGACCGGCAGGGAGACGGTGGTGGACGCCTACTGCGGGACGGGAACCATCGGGATCATCGCCGCGAAAAAGGCGGGGAAAGTCATAGGAGTGGAATCCAATCCGGATGCGGTGAAGGACTGTATCAGCAACGCGAAGACGAACGGCGTGAAAAATATCAGGTTCTACCGGGAAGATGCGGGCCGTTTTCTGAAAGCGATGGCGGCGGACGGGATTCCGGCCGACGTCGTGATTATGGATCCGCCCCGGGCCGGAAGCAGCCGGGAATTTCTGGACGCTTTAGGAACGCTGAAGCCGGAAAGGATCGTCTATGTGTCATGCAATCCGGAGACCATGGAGCGGGATGTATCGGTGTTGGAGAAGTGCGGATATCGGGGGACGCAGGTATGGCCCGTGGACATGTTTCCCTGGACGGCGGGGGTGGAAGCGGTATGTTTATTGTCCAAACTTCATTCAGACCAACATATCGAGGTAGAAGTGAAAATGGACGAGCTTGATTTGACGGCTGCGGAGAGCAAAGCCACTTATGAGGAAATCAAGAAGTATGTACTGGAGCATACGGGATTAAAGGTCAGTAATTTATATATCGCACAGGTAAAGCAGAAATGCGGTATTATTGAGAGGGTAAATTATAACCTACCGAAATCAGAAAACTCCAGACAGCCGAAATGCCCGCCAGAAAAAGAAAAAGCTATAAAAGAGGCATTGGAATATTTTCGTATGATCTGACGCTATCTCGGAAATAGTTATACATTTTTGCACATTTGAGCTGCTCTCCGTTCCTACATATAATGAAAGTGAAGAAACGGAGGTGGCTTGTATGAGAGAACAGAAATTCCACATTTATCTGGATAGCCACGAAAGGATAATCCTGCTACATAGCCTTGTGGAACTGAAAAATCAGCTCCTTGCGCAAGGCAGATATGCGGACTGCGTTGACGAACTGATTTTTAAGGTTACGGGCGCACCGCTGAAAAAACTCAAAGTACAACACGATTGCGGGAGGGTATGATGGATGGCGTAGAATTTAAAGAACTGTTCAAGGCAGCTGTGGAAACACTGAGGGAAAAGACGATCACTCCGCTGTTGGAAGCAGACGCAACCTATCAGGAGGAATTTTGCTGATGCAAAGCGGTATAATCAGTATTGGGACGAGTTGGAAAAGGGAGTACATATAGATCATCCTGGACTGACACAGGCGGATATAGACGCGTGGAAATTAGCGGATATTAAACTCGATGAACATATCGCTATCAGTAAGGTGGATACGGATGCCGTGGTTAAATTGAGGGCAAATGAGGCTACCGCGTACGATAGTTTTATTACATCAAAAAATAGTATAGATGAAATCAGCAGTTCGTCACTGCTGGATATTGATGCAATACGTCCTAAGTTAAAAACTGAACCTGATACGGCTTTTTTCTGGTCTGGAAGAACAGACGGAATAGGTGGAGCTGAGAATGCAGCAAATATCGCTAAAAGTAGAGGTGGAGTTACATTAGAATCTACAATTGAAAAACAAAAAATTGTTATGCCGGAATGGGATTTTAATAATCCAAGTACAATGGAAGCCTGGGACTTGGCATCTGGAGCATATGCCGAACAGGTATCAGGAGAAATAAGAGCGGTCATTGGTTCAGAATTAAGACCGGGCAATATATGGGAAAATATTGAGCTGCCACGTCTTAAGAATAATCCTAATGTTACAAAGATAACAACAATTGACCCGAAAACAGGTATAGAGCATGTTATTTTTGAGAGGTGAGAAAATGAAAATTACAGGTAGTATGAACTATGTTAAATTTGATTTGGAAAATGGTTATATCATAAAAGCGGAAGGAGAAATGCTTGTAGGGAGAAAATTTGTAGTATATACAGACACTATGAAAACATGGGAGCCACCGCATGAGAATGAGAAACTCAGTAAAGAACAAATAGAAGAAATCATTCGGGAAGTGCAGGAAAGTATGAGTGAAAATACAGTTCAGATTATATTTGAATAAAAAAATATGTTTTTGCAGAACATTTGCCGGAAACATGAAATATCAGATATGATATCGACATTTTGCCGTAGCTTTTTATAGATCCATAAGCAGAAAGTTCTCCATAAACAGAAAGTTTATCAGGAGATTAGCAGGGGCTACAGGCGTATTAAGAGAGGGGAAAATCAGAAATGGATAATTTTTTTGTAAGTGAATTTCAATACACAGAAGAATGTATTCCGGAATATCTGAAACGGTGGTGGAGAGAAAACCTGATAGTATCTTATATCTTAACAGCGTTGGTTTTCCTGTATTTTTTCTTGATGTTGATCATACGGAGAAATCTTGTTTATCTGTTTCTGGAACTTCTGCCGATCCTGCTCCTGCTGCTCATAAGAGTCAAGGTCAGCAGGGCAATTAAAATAGAAAAAGAAAGATATCAGGTAAATTACAGGAACACGGTACCTTTGATGCATATCGAAATAGGTCAGGATATTCTTTACAGAATAGAGGACAAAGAAAAACATTTATCCCTGTCAGATATTAAAAAAGTGTTGGAAACCCCTGATATGATAGTGATATGTTTGCGGGGGAATCTTATCCTGCCGGTAAAAAAGACTGGATTTATACAGGGGGATGTGGAACATTGTGTTAAGTATCTCAGGAGTCAGATAGGGAGCAGATAAAGCGGAAGGTGTGTTCATGTATATTCTTATTCCATTAATATTGTCAGCAGTGTGTTCATTTGTAAATCCTTATGTGGGATTGTTTGGTATATTCACACTGGTAGAAATAATTATTATCCTTTGTGTTGACATCAATGCAAATGTCAGGATCAAATTGAGCCATAAAGTATCTGCGGAAAATCCGTCCCGCGCGGAACGGCTGAAGAAATCAGGAAAGGTTCTTGCAGCAGCAGAATGTGTTCTCACTGCTTTTTTTACAATAATAACTGCAATAGTAGAAATCGGGGTGTGGATGCTTGCAAGCGGAAGCCTTACAGGTGATTCTGCGGTTATGACACCGTTTTCTATCATTTCAGAGGAGAACCTGACACTTAGTTGTATTTTACTTGTATTTGCTATAGCATTTCAGGTAATCGCGCTTATTCTTGCTTTTGTCAGGAGAGGACAGTTGAGAAAAAGAATTTGTTGAGACGATGCTTCTGATGCCCATAAGGGTCAAAGCTGCCGAAGTTTTTCAGAATGGAACAGAGGAGTGCAAATGAGAGATCAGATAAAAGATCGAGAATATTTTAATGAATTTTTGCAAGAGGAGC
>DVLE01000029.1 GCA_018715645.1 Candidatus Merdisoma merdipullorum | reverse complement strand
CTTCAAAATATCTTATACTGTTAAGCATAGAGGACACCTTCCTTTGTTTGTATTTTGGTTGTCAGCCTTAAATACTTTATCACAAAGGGGTGTCCTCTACCTTATTTTCCGAATAAAACTTTACACTAGCGGCTAAAATCGTCCGAGAGCCGCAAATGCCGCATAGAGATCCAGGGTTCCATAACCCCAGGAACGGTTCGGATAAAGCTGCGACGCGCTCCTGCCCGCCCCCCGTATCATAAGCTGCTTGATCTCCAGCGTTCCCAAAGTGAGACGGCGTTCCCGCACGATTCCCCACTCCAGCATCAGCGCGGCCGCGCCGGCAGTCACGGCTGCAGCCGCGCTCGTACCTGTCACGGCTGTCAGTGTATTTCCCGGTCCGTAGGAGATCACTTCTACGCCCGGCGCGGCCAGATCCGGCTTGATTCTTCCCTTCCTCGTATATCCCCTGCTGGAATCGATGTAAATGCTCTCGTTCTGTACGCGGTAAGCTGCCGCTGTGATCGGGATCTCCGCGTTGGCAGGTTCGGTCAGGGTAATATCCGGATTTGGATTTAAGAAAATCGTTTCCGCAGAAAGGAACCCTCTCACCGGCAGCCAGACGTTATAGATTCCATTGATCACATTTTCACCATAGACGCGCAGACGCCAGATTCCGGCCGTAGGCTCTGACATCCGGATGACAATAAGCTGATCTCCGCTGTAAGGCGTCAGAGTCTGAAAATCTACATAGACTATCGTTTTCTCAAACAGGAATTCAAATTTCAGGCTTTTCATGCCGGAAGTCACCCGCGGAACCTCTTCCCCGGAAGGCGAAATCAGGGATACCGAAAACACGTCCGGCGTATTGCTCCACATCTCCATCATAAATCCCCGCTCCTGTTCGGCCACCCGAAGCTCCACATCCTGGTATCCTTCGTCCGCCAGCAGGCTTCCGTAAAAATGATGCCCCTGGTTCGCCTCATTTCCACCAGCGATGACAATGCAGCGGCCGGCAGCGGAGGCTATCGTATTAAGGTAAAAAGACAGAGGGGAGGTCCCGGAATGTCCTCCCATATTGGTTCCCAGTCCGATGCAAATCACAAGAGGCTTTTTTTCCCGCAGAGCCAGCTCATGAAGATACCTCAGCCCCAGCATAATGTCATTCTCCTGATACGCCTCCGCCTCTGTTTTTACCATAAAATAATCCCGGAGATACTGTTTCGCCGGTTTCAGCTTCACGACCGCGATCTGAGACAGCGGAGCCGCGCCGATAAAACCCGTTGCTCTGTTTTCGCTCCCGGCCGCAATAGCCGCAAGTCTCGTTCCATGTCCTGATTCGTCACGGCTTGGGACGACAGAAAAGGGAGCCTCGCTCTCCAGAGCCCGGTTGATTTCCTCCTGTCCGTACACTGTTCCATAACCGATTCCTTCCGGCGTCTCTCCGCTTTGATCCGTCTGATCCCAGATGGCAAGAATCCGGCTTTTGCCGGACAAATCCCGAAAGCAGTCGTTGGTATAATCGATTCCTGTATCAATAAATCCGGTCAGCACTCCCTCCCCTTTAAGCCCAAGCACCGGCTGGTTCTGGATCTGAAGGATATTGCTGGCTTCCAGACTTTCGTTTTGCAGCGGCGTATACAGCATCGGCAGAGTTTCGTAACCGTATCCCCCGTCATAACCGTTCTTCAGATATTTTTTATCCACATAAAAAGCTACGTAAAAATTATTGATTGTCTGTCTGCAAATATTAGGGAAAAATCTGTCCAGTTCCTCCTCGCTCCAGCCTGACTGCCAGATAAAATCCACAAAATCCTCCGACACTATCTGTTCTCTGCAATCCTCCGCCATAGAATTACCTTTAAAACCCGTTTTCTTAAGCTTATGCCCGCTTTTTCATTTCATTCCCGGCGGAATTCGCCGCTCTTTCTCTTTCCTCAGCAGCCAGGGAGCGCCTTTCCCCGAATCAAAGAGAAAGCAGACCAGGAATCCAAATCTGTCCCCAGCCCTGCTGGTTACGCGGAAGCCCCAGGTCGAGACAGGAAGCACGCAGCTTCAGCTTTACCTGCTTATTGGTCAGTTCTCTGTCTCTGGATAAAAGCAGAGCAAGAGCCCCTGAGACGACAGGCGTAGCCATAGAAGTTCCTGATTTTTCGGTATAATAACCTTTTCCGGACCTTTCAAAATCCGCATTACAGGATTTTATATAAGCGCCCGGCGCGACCACGTCAGGTTTGCACACACAGGCGGAGGTGGGTCCCCTTCCGGAATAATTTGCACGCCGTACCCCCATAAAGCGAACGGCACGGCTGTCATCGGAGGATCCTGCGGTTATCACCCGCGGACTCGTTCCGGGTACGGTAATACTGGAACGGGCAGGCCCCTGATTTCCCGCAGCCGCGCAGACGACAAGCCCGGCGTCCCAGGCATCCTCCACTGCTTTCAGAAGTCCAGACTTCTTTTTCCCCCGAATCTCTGTACTTCCCACAGAAATGTTTACAATCCGAATATCATATTCTTTCCTGTGATCGATAAGCCAGTATAAGGCCTGAACAAGAGAACCGCTGTTTCCGTTTCCCTCCTGATCAAGCACCTTGAGAGAAAGAAAATGACACCTCGGCGCAAGTCCCTGATACCTGCCGCCGGATGCCACTCCCGTTCCGCCTATGATTCCACAGATATGGGTGCCGTGACCGCAGTCATCAGCCCTTTCTGCAGAACCGGTAAGATAGTTATAAGAATAAACCAGCCTGCCCTGCAGGTCCGGATGCCTGTCGTTGACGCCGGAATCCAGCACCGCAACGCCGATTCCGGCTCCGTAGATTCCCTGTGCATACGCAGGGAAAGCTCCCACGAGCTCTCGCACACGATTCATAACAGAAAACTCCTGACGTTTTCTATTAGCTTATGCTTCCGCCCGCCTTACTGCCATTCCGAACAGGACAAAACCTACTGCAAACATAACTGCCAGCAGCGCCACTCCCGCTCTGGAGGTATCAAAAAGCTGCGTGGATATTCCCATCAGCATCGTCCCCATAAAAGCTGCTCCTTTGCCAAAGATGTCAAAAAAGCCGAAAAATTCTGTGGATTTCTCCTTTGGTATAATCCGGGCAAAATAAGATCTGGACAGCGACTGAATCGCTCCCTGGAACACGGCCACGCAGACCGCCAGGAACCAGAACTCCCATGCCTTATCCAGCTGAAGGGCAAAGAGTACGATGCAGAAATATCCCACAATGGAAATCTGTATCAGAGTGGTATTCCGTAATTTTTTTGACAGCCGGCCCACAAGTATCGAACACGGGAAAGCCACCACCTGCGTCAGAAGCAGGGCCAGCAAAAGATTCGTATCGCTGATCCCCACATCCTTGCCGTAAGAGGTCGCCATATCAATGATAGTGTACACCCCATCGATATAGAAGAAAAAGGCCAGCAGAAAATACCAGATTTCCGGTTTTTGCCTTACCTCTGAAAACACTCTGCTAAGACGGGCAAAGCTGTCGCGCACCGGATGCGGCGTACGTTCCACATAATGCTTCTGCTCATAGCTTTTCAGCAAAGGCAGCGTGACCAGAAACCACCAGGCCGCGTTGAGCAAAAAGGCAAGCGCCATTGCCATGCTTCCGGATATTCCGATCATATCCGCGCACAGCACAAAGACAAGGCTGATGATGAAAGGAATACAGCTTCCTATATAGCCCCAGGCATATCCTTGAGCCGACACCACATCCATCCGTTCATCCGTCGTCACATCCGGAAGCATCGCGTCATAGAACACAAGGCTCGCATTCAGCCCTGTCTTAGCCAGCACATAGACAGCCAGAAAAACCACCCAGGTCTTCGGCAGCGCCAGTCCTGCGCAGCCCAGCACGCCCAGCATCATAAAAAATGTAAACACCGGCTTTTTAAATCCCTTCGTATCAGCCAGAGTTCCCAGCACCGGTCCCAGAATTGCCACAAGAATCGTCACAAGAGACGTGGCGTAACCAAAGAAGGCCGTCGAATCAGAATCCGAGATTCCGCTTGCCGCAGCAATATTTTTGTAATAAATCGGTATGATGGTAGATGTCAGAAGGACAAAGGCTGAATTGCCAATATCGTACATAATCCACCGTTTTTCAAGCTTTGTCAGCTTATTCATAACACAAATCTCCTGTTTCCCGTTTTTCTCTATCCGAAACCCGGCAAATCCGCCGGAGTCTCCCGTCCTTGTTTATTCAAAATCCCGGTTCAGACGGATACTCAGAGGCTCGTCCGTTGCAATGGCCCGGACATACCTTTCGATTTCCCAGGCGGCGGGCTTTACCGCGCTTTCCATTCGTTCTTCAAGCTCCCTGCAGCTTTTCTGGCATTTCGGATTCTCCTTTCCGGTCATTACAAGACCTCCCAGGCCCTTTTTCTGTCCGATCAGCGTAAAGAATCCCTTCAGAAATCCCGCTTTTCCTGCTCCCGGACACTGGAATAAACGTATGACGCTGTGAAATCCCAAGATACACTTGTCCACCTGGTCCGCCGTAATATTTTCCAGTACGGAGGCTATAGCCTCTTCCGTATCCAAATCCCGGATCAGATGTCTGGTACAATTATGTGTCACCGGATCAAAGCCATCCTCTTTCAGAAGTTTTCGGTCAAAATCCGTTTCAATCTCCAGATGGCCAAGCCGATATTCTTTCATATAACGATTAATATAAGAATGACACTCGCTGTCCAGCATAAAGTGACACATAAAGCCGCAGAGATAAGACAGCAGAACATAATTCGGACGTCTCTGATAGGCCTTTCTCCCCTTTTCAAAGAAAAATCGGGCAGACTCTCTGTGCATCCGAACACCGAGCTGATTCACCCGGTTTTTGCCATAGGGATGATAGTAAAACAACAAATCAGGACCATGCAGTCCCAAAAGATACGCAGGACCATTCTCCTTTACCATCTGCCGAATATCCTTTGGCAGCGCCCGGTAAACCTCTTTGCCAAATTTATAATGTGCATATACTGCCGGCATTGTTACGCTTCCTTTCCTGTCATATTCTAATTTTGTTCCCCTCTCAGCTTTTTATTCTCTCATAAAATCCTCTGTTATACAAGTAAATTTCTTGTAAGCCGCCGATTCAGCTACAAGTCACACTTTTTTCTCTCTCACATACTATGTGATTGTAAATAATTATTTTTTCTGGAGGATTTCTCATGAGTGATTTAACTGCGACAAACTGTGGATGCGGCTGCTCCGATTCCGGCAACAATAGCTGCTGCAATACCCTGATCTGGCTCCTTCTTCTCTCTTCCTGCTGCGGAAACGGAAACGGTTCCTTCTTCGGCGGAAACGGATGCGGAGACAATAGCTGCCTGTGGATCATTCTTCTGCTGGCCTGCTGCGGCGGAGGCTGCGGAAACAACGGTTTCTTCGGCGGAAACGGATGCGGCTGCTAATGCTTGTAAAAGCGTTAATCCGGGAATCCCTTCTGGGATTCCCGGATTTTTCTATACAGCCTAAGTAAGCGTTTGTCCGTCCTGCACACCTTGTTTCGCTTTTTTAAATTCCTTTGTACAGGGTTTGCTGTCTTTCTTCTCCCTCATTCTTTCTGCCGTCTTTCTTCGCATACATTCCTCATCCAGCTCGTAGACACTTGTTTCCTCTATGATCAGACGACTCATCATATCTTTCTCCCGAACATTCATCTCCTTATTATATTCATACTCCGGTTTTTTGCACATATACTGTAGGGAATGGGAGGAGACTGTATGAGCCTTGGAAACGACGGCTATCGGATACTCTACGACGTGCAGAAAAAATGCAACGAGCTGAATCGCAAAATTGATTCTATCATACGGATTATGGAGATGATCACCACCTACATCCAGTATTCCAATATGATGTCCGAATTTCAGGCCGGCGCGCAGGCAGGGCCGTCCGGAGATGCCGAAGCCTTTTCGCAGTCTCCGCCGGAAGGGAGTGAAGCGATGAATCCAAATGATTTTCAGAAACTTATGAACGCAGCCAGACAGTCCGATCACCAGATGACACAGGACGAATTCAATCAGCTCTTTGAAGCTCTGAAACAGGGAAAATCAGCCGAAGAAGTCGCACGGATGGAACAAATGGTTCAGCTTGCGAAAAGCTTCATGAAATAATGCGGGCCGGCCATTCCCACAGGAAAGGCCGGCTCTATGTCTTTTGGTATTCCGCTTATTCTTTTGCATTTCTGTTGATAAATCTGGTCTTTACCTTTGAATACATGATCTTCTGGCTCCGGTACAGCCCATAATACCCGGACTGCATATAGCTGACTGCAATCGCCAGGAAAAAGAAAGGCGCGCCGGAGAATCCGAACATTTCCAGACTGATAAGCAGAGAAGAAATCGGGCTGTTCGTAACGCCGCAGAAGACCGCGGCCATGCCGCAGGCCGCCGCAAGCGATGGGGAGAGATGTAAAATCTGTCCCAGCAGACAGCCGAAAGTAGCTCCCACAAAAAAGGAAGGTACGATTTCACCGCCCTTGAAACCTCCCGACAGCGTAATCGCCGTAAACAGAATTTTCAGAAGAAAGGCTCCCCAGAAGGCGCTTCCCTCCACGACAGCCCGCTCCACCACCTGCATACCCGTTCCCAGATAATCCGTGGTTCCAAGAACCAGTGTCAAAACTATGATCAGACAGCCCGATATTACGGCCCTCAGATAGGCGTTTGTAATTTTCGACGCAAAGAGTTCTTCCAGCTTGTGAAGCGTCACACAGAAAAGGATGCTGACTGCCGCGCAGCAAAGGCCGAGAATCAGGACCTTCCCCGCATTCAGCAGATCAAAAGCCGGCAGGACGCCCAGCGCAAAGCGTTCCCCGGTAAGGCCAAAATAGCAGGCTATCCCATAGGCCGTATAGGAAGATACCACACAGGGAACAAGCGCCGCATAGTACATAATCCCAACGCTGACGACTTCCATGGAAAAGACCGCCGCTGCCATGGGCGTGCCAAACAGCGCCGCAAAGGCCGCGCTCATGCCGCACATAATCATGACACGTCTGTCATTTTCGTCTATTCTCAGACACTTTCCCAGGAAATTCCCGATACTGCCGCCAAGCTGCAGAGCCGCTCCCTCGCGCCCCGCGGAGCCTCCAAAAAGATGCGTCAGAATCGTGGAGGCAAAGATCAGCGGCGCCGTCTTAAGGGGAATCTCCCTCTGCGCATGAATCGCGTCCAATACCATATTGGTACTGCTTCTCTCCTGCTTCCTTTCCCAGTGATACATCCAGACTATGGCCATGCCGCCAAACGGCAGACCGAACAAAAGCCAAGGATAAGAGCCGCGAAGCTTTGTCGCCAGCTCCACGCCCTTTCCAAACGCAGTACCCACAAGTCCCAGCAGAATCCCGGTAAGCGCCGCGAAGACGAGCCAGCGCGCCAGCATAAGCAGGCGGTTCCAGATCGTAACGCGAAACCGTTCCTCAAGCTGCGGGACAATCTCCTTTAATTCTTCTTCCTTCCATTCTTTTTTCTCACTCATAACGCACACCCGCCAGGCTGCACGGAAAATGGAGCCCAAAGCAGTTCCAAAGCTTCAGCCTCCATTTCCAAGCCTATATATAGTCTGACTTCACGTCAGCGCATCTTGGACTATTTTACTACAAAATTGAGAATTCTTCCGGGTACGTAAATCTCCTTTACGATGGTTCCCTTCAGCCATTCCGGCACCGCAGCCTTACCGGCCGCAAGCGCGTCCTCCTTGGAAATGCTGGTGGGGATCGTCACCGTACCCCTCGTCTTTCCATTGACCTGAACGGCAATCTCGATCTCGTCGTCCTTCATAGCGTCCTCGTCCGCATCCGGCCAGCCATGTCCGAAGACAGTCTCGCTGTGGCCAAGCTGTTCCCAGAGTTCCTCCGCCACATGGGGAGCAAAGGGTGCAAGCAGGGTTACGGCTGTCTCCAGCGTCTCCTTGTCGATTCCGCCCTGACGCTTCGCCAGATCGATCATCTTGTTGTTGTACTCCATGAATCCGGAGATTACCGTATTCAGGCTGAAGCTGTTCAGACGGCTTGTGATGTCGTATACAAGCTTATGACGCAGCTTTACGCTCTCCGGCGTTTCCTTCGTTTCCTTATCTTTATTGTCCAGAACCAGATTCCAGAAACGCTTCAGGAAGCGGGATACGCCGTCGATTCCGCGGTCATCCCACTCCGCGTCCAGCTCCGGCGGTCCCACGAACAGCTCGTACATTCTCAGGGAATCGCAGCCGTAATCACGGATCAAATCATCGGGAGATACCACATTTCCCTTAGATTTGCTCATTTTGATTCCGTTCTTTCCTGTGATCATACCCTGGTTGAACAGTTTCGTGAAGGGCTCGTCAAAATCAATCACACCAATGTCACACAGGAACTTCGTATAGAAACGGGAATAGAGCAGATGCAGCACCGCATGCTCCACACCGCCGATATACATATCCACCGGCAGATATTTGTCCGCCTTCTCCCGGCTCACCAGCTCCTTGTCGTTGTGATTGTCCACGTAACGCAGGAAATACCAGGAGGAACCGGCCCACTGAGGCATCGTGTTCGTCTCTCTCTTTGCGGGCGCTCCGCAGACCGGACAGGTGGTATTTACCCACTCGTCGATGGCCGCCAGCGGAGACTCTCCCGTACCTGTAGGCTGATAGCTTTCCACATCCGGAAGCTCCAGGGGAAGCTGATCCTCCGGCACAGGAACATTGCCGCAGTGCGGGCAGTGGATGATCGGAATCGGCTCGCCCCAGTAACGCTGGCGGGAGAATACCCAGTCACGCAGCTTATAGTTGACCGTCTTTCTTCCGACGCCCATCTTCTCCACAATATGAGGCGCTTCTTTCTTGAGTACCGCAGACTCCATGCCGTTCCAGTCTCCGGAATTGATCATGGTTCCGCTGGCCTCCGTATAGGCCTCCGTCATATTTTCAATCTCTTTTCCGTCCTTCGCAATAACCTGAATGATCGGAATGTCAAACTTCTTCGCGAACTCAAAGTCACGGTCGTCATGAGCCGGAACGCACATGATGGCTCCCGTACCGTAATCGGCCAGTACATAGTCGGACAGCCAGATCGGAAGCTTTGCTCCGTTCATCGGGTTTATGGCGTAGCTGCCTGTAAATACGCCCGTCTTCTCCTTGTCCTGCACACGATCCACATTGGAACGCATGGAAGACTTGAAAATGTAATCCTCCACGGCCGCTCTCGTCTCATCCGTAGCCAGCTCTTTTGCAAGGGCGTGTTCGGGAGCAAGAACCATAAAGGTAGCTCCATACAAAGTATCCGGTCTCGTCGTATAGACCGTAATCTTCTCCCCACGTCCCTCTACCGGGAAATCCACCTCGGCGCCGTAGGATTTGCCGATCCAGTCGGTCTGCATCTTCTTAACCTTCTCCGGCCAGTCCAGCTTGTCCAGATCGTTCAGCAAACGATCGGCGTAGGCCGTGATCTTCAGCATCCACTGACGCAGATTTTTCTTTGTCACAGGGGTTCCGCAGCGTTCGCAGACGCCGTTTACAACCTCCTCGTTCGCAAGACCGGTCTTGCAGGAAGGACACCAGTTAATCGGGAACTCCTTCTCGTAAGCCAGGCCCTTCTTGAACATCTGTACAAAGATCCACTGGGTCCATTTATAGAACTTCGGATCGGTCGTATTGACCTCCATATCCCAGTCGTAAAGAGCAGCGATGTCATTGATCTGCTTCTTGATATTCTTTACGTTCTCCGCTGTGGAAACAGCCGGGTGAATCCCCATTTTAATCGCATAATTCTCTGCCGGAAGGCCGAACGCGTCCCAGCCCATGGGATGGATGATATAATGCCCCTGCATCAGCTTGTAGCGGCTCCACACATCGCTGATTACATAGCCTCTCCAGTGGCCCACATGAAGGCCGTTGCCGGACGGATAGGGAAACATATCCAGGCAATAGTATTTCGGCTTCTTTCCGTCGTTGACGTTCACCGGATGTTCTTCCCATCTCTTACGCCATTTTTCTTCCACCGCACGGTGGTTAAAGGGTACTGCCATTTTTCTTACACTCCTCTTGTTTTTTCACCGGAACAACATTTGCTCCAAGGCCTATTCCGGCGGACTCTCACTGCATTTTATCATAATCATCCAGAAGAAATTTGTCAATACCGTTTGCAATCCCCGCGACAATCTGATATTGATAATCCTCCGACGCCATCTTTGCATCCTCCTGGGCATTCGTCATATATCCCATTTCCACAATCGTCACAGGAACCTGGCACCAGTTGATACCGCTCATACTGTCAGTCTCCCAGACATACTCTTTTTTGCAGCCCGTAGCGGCCGTCAGTTCGTCCAGAACGCAGTCCGAAAGCTCCCTGCTCAATGAATAAAGAGAAGCGTTGTACGGATTGGTTTCTGTCTGGCAGATGGTCATCGCGCCGTTTGCCGACGCGTTTATGGAACCATTGGCGTGGATCCGAATAAAAGCATCCGCGCCAGCGTCATTTGCCATCTGCGCCCGCTCCGCATTGCTGATGTTCACATCGTTCGTTGTACGAATCATAAGGACTTCATACCCACGGGCGATAAGCTCCTCCTCCAGCTTCAGCGCCACCTGAAGCGTCAGTTCATACTCGGCCAGTCCGCTTACCACGCCGGAGGTTCCCCCTGCCACCTTAGCCTTCGTCTCACTGGCTCCAGGTCCCACAGGCTCCTGCTCACTGTTGCCTCTCTGCTGATGTCCCGCGTCGATAGCCACCAGGAAGCCATTCTGCCCCTCTATCTTTTCCCGAAGATATTGACTGGAGATATAATAAATATTCCCATCCAGCCTGATCTGGCTCCACTCTCCCTCGTCTCCTATCTTCTGCACCTCGGTGTGTCCCTCCAGCAGCGTATAGATCTCCGCCTCCGTAGAAGGCTCCGTCCTCACGTTCACAGAGGTAGTCGTATACATAGCAGTTCCTTCTGGTTCCTGAGCGGTATCCGCTCCTTCCTCCGCTGCATTTTCCTGGTCTGCGGAGGTCTCGCCGGTTTCCGTCCCCTCCTGAGCTGCAGACGTCTCGCCGCTTTCGTCTTCCTCATCTGCGGATACCTCGTCAGCTTCGTCCTTCTCGTCTGCGGACACCTCGTCAGTTTTCTCCTCATCTGCGGAGGTCTCTCCGGTTTCCGTCTCCTCCTGGTTCACAGACTCCGCCCCGTTCTCTAAATTTCCGCAGGATGTCAGCAGAGCCGCCAGAAGCAGAATCAGCATCAATTTCCCTGCCTTCTTCAGTTTCCTTTTCACATTCTTCTCCTCCTTTTCATGATCTTCGCACCTCAGATCCGTCCTGTCCTCGGCGGACAAAGGCATAAACAAAGCCGCTGCAAAATATAAGATCGTCATATATTCTGCAGCAGCTTCCGTCTGAAAATCATTTCTTTTTCCATTCTGCCGGAAAATCACAGAAAAACGATTTATCTAATCACCGCCAGCCCATTTCCTCTTCGTACTCTGTGATCAGATCCCGATTGTATACTTCAACCTCACTCAGCATATCCTCTGTAAAATCTTCCGGTTCAATCGAAGGAACATACCAGTCCAGGCCTTCAAAATATGCCTGAAGCCCTTCGTCGTCAAATTTTCTTCCGTGACGCGCATAAAGCTCATTGCGCGCAAGACGCAGCTCCTCCTGCGTCAGTCCTTCCAGATCGGCTCTGGTTAAATATTCTTTGTCACTGTCCGGAAGGATATAAGCCGGATCTTCCTCCTCTGTCTGCTCTGCTTCCTCAGGGACCGTTTCCACAGCCGTTTCCTCCGGAGTCTCCTGAACATAGGTGTCCTCATCTTCCAGGCTCTGCCCCGTCTCTGCGCTGTCAGCTCCGGTCTGTTCCTCTTCCTCCGGAACAGGAAGCGTCTCCTCGGCTTCTGTTTCTGCGCCGGATAAAGACAGACTCTCATTGCCGGAAGGCGAACTTCCTCCAGACATAAGAAGAACCGCAAGCGCAACGATCAAAGCGACAATGACCAACCCCAGAATACCGATTAAAATCAGGTTTTTATCTGTTTTCTTCTCAGGAACCGGCGAAACCGGACGAGGTCTCTCAGTCCTTGCCCCCTGTACGGGCGCTCCGGGAACTGAACCCTTCTGCTCCGGCGCAGGCGTTCTGGGAACAGAAGCCCTTTGCTCCGGCGCAGGCGTTTTGGGAACAGAAACCCTTTGCTCCGGCGCAGGCGTTCTGGGAACAGAAGCCCTTTGCTCCGGCGCAGGCGTTCTGGGAACAGAAACCTTTTGCTCCGGCTCTATCCGCGCTCCGCATCCGCTGCAGAACCGTGAGCCTTCCGTCAGCTTCCTGCGCATTTAAAACAATACATGTTCTAATTCCCCCTTCGCCTGATCCGCTTTCTCAGGCCGCGTCTCCTGAATCTTCAGCTTCCGCGCCTTCCGCAGGCTCTTCAGCCGCAGGTTCCTCGGTTCCTTCAGCCGCCGGATCCGCGGGCGCTTCTGCCGCAGGCGCTTCTACAGATGTCTCATAACTGTAATCTGCAATCTGCGCCGTCACACACTGATTGAACATGGAATCCAAATCACTATATCCATAGAAATAATAGGTTCGCGTATTCCAGGAGTTTTCCCCGGTCTGATAAGAGTCTGTATTTACCTGATTTCTGCATCTCTCATAGCTGCTCAGATCCACGGAACCCGTGCCATCCTCCATCAGAACCAGATCGTCGTAGCTTACATACGTATAGAAGGTAAACGTGTGAACGCCATACTCCTCCAGATTAATGTCGGCCGACATCTCGTAAACCATATAGATGCGGTTCGCTACGCCTGTGTCCACTCCGGACTTCGGGGTGAGGAAATAATTTCCAAGATAATTAAGACCTGAAAGCGTCACTTCCTCATCCCAGTCACCTGCCGCATGTGCGCGAAGCACATCCTCGCTCTGGGCCTTCATGCTTTCCATAAGCTCCGCCGGAATCTGCTCCATGCTCGTCATATAGCTTCCCAGGCCTTCCACCGTATAGGTCTTTGTCATCTCTGCCGGAACCATGCCGTACTGCTCCGCAAAGCTCTCCGCATAGAAGTTGGAAATGCTGACCTCCACAGTATCTCCGTTGTCAAGGTCCTCATACTGGGACAATTCATAACTTAAGTAACGTATCTTCTCATCAGAAGAATTAATCTGAAGCTCCGCGCGGCCATAGGGAGCCATTCCTGTAAACACCACTTCCACACCTTCAAAGGCGTCGAAGGTTCCTACTTCTTCCAGCCCCTCTACCGTATAGGTAATATCAGAAAACTTAAAATTGCAGTCAAAGACCTCGTTCAGTTCTTCCTCGTCAAAGCCCCAGGTGAAGGTCACAACGTCTCCGTTGGAAAGGCCTGAACTCACGTCCAGATCACCGTCCAGAAGAGAGTCCGCCACAAGGGATGCGATGTTCATATCCAATCCCTCCAGCATGGACATTTCTTCCTCAAAGCCTTCCATATATTCTTTCTTCAGTTCTATTTTGTTTTTATTGTCGCTGGCAAACGCCTCCGTGTCAAACTCCACATAAGCTGTTCCATAGCCGTTATATCCGCTGCTGGAGATGGTCACATACTGATTCAGATCGATCGTAGTCTTTCTGGTCAGCGCGAAAATAAGAAGCAGGATTACCACAATCACTGCGCCGCCGATGATATACTGTGTCTTTTGGGGAAGGGCTTTAAACTTGCTTACGCCTTTATCCAAAGACTCCTTTGCATTCTCCATGCCCCTCTGCGCGGCGGCAGATACATTGGCTGCCGTCTGGGCTGCCTGGGACTCTCCTGGCTGCGGCTGGACCGCCTCCGCATGTGCCGGCTGTACCTGTTCTTCTGACTGGCTTACGGGAGCCCCGCACTGCTCGCAGAACTGCGCGTCGTCCCGAAGCTTGGCGCCACACTTTTCACAAAACATAACAATTTCCTCCTTTTCCCTCTGTTTTCAAAATTTCCCTTTAGAAAAATGAACCCATGCCGGAATATATCATATTCTGTACCATGTCCATAATCATATTGACAAGGACCGTTCTCATGATCAGCAGTCCGACGATCACGACGATCACCGTCGCAATCAGATGAACCCAGTATCCTTTATTTCTGTTTCCCGCAAACACCACCTGGCTGGCGGTAAAATTGGAAACGGCGCCTGCAAACAGCGCAACCACAAACAGTGCGAAAACTATGGAAAGCGCGGATGTTCCAAGCAGAGAAAGAATTGCAAGAAGAACATAGCACGCCGTCTCCGGTACGGCTGCCAGACAGTAAATCCCTGCGACGGCCTGGAATGATTTGCTCTTATCCGAAGCCAGATAGCTTGCCGCGATATATGCCGCCTTAATGACGGCGGCAAACACAGCCAGCCCGAAAGCCGGTCCGAAAGCGGTTCCAAAGCCTACGTCCAGCATAGACCCTACCCGCATAATCAGGATTAACACAAATAAAAGAACGGCTACAGGATATAAAATTCCCAAAAAGAGCTGAGCCGTCGCGCTGCCTTCCGCGTACGCCTCGTTAAGAACATCCATAGGGCTTTTCAGAAAACCTTTCACCAGGCCCATAGCCTTATTTACGTTTTCCTGAGACGCCTTCGTCTGCGCGGTCTGTCCCTGGAACTGCTGCTGTCCTCCCTGAGGCTGCTGATTTACCGGCTCCTGAGACTGAGAAGTCTCCATTTGACAACTGCAAACTTCACCTTCCTGAAGCTGCCTACCACAGTACTTACAAAACATCACACTCTACCTCCCTATCCATATCATTTAGTGATGAAACATGTCAAATTAAGTATAAATTTCTTTGGGGAATTTGTAAAGATACTTCCTGTATTTTCTAAATTCTTTTCACAAAAATTTCTACACTTTCCACTGACTGTTATACAGTTCCGCATAAAAACCATTCTTTTTTAGCAGATTTTCATGGGTACCCTGTTCTACGATCTGTCCGTCCCGCATGACCAGAATCTGATCCGCCTCTTTAATCGTCGAGAGACGATGCGCCACAATAAAACTGGTCCTGCCCTTCATCATTTTTGCAAAGGCATCCTGGATCTTCAGTTCGGTCCGGGTATCTATGGAAGACGTAGCCTCGTCCAGAATCAGCATAGGGGGAAGACAAAGCATGACTCTCGCAATGCACAGGAGCTGCTTCTGTCCCTGAGACAGACTTCCTCCGTCCTCTGACAGTACGGTATCATATCCCTCCGGCAGTCGGCGGATAAAACTATGAGCGTAGGAAGCTTTTGCCGCCTGCACAATTTCCTCCTCTGAAGCGTCCGGTCTGCCATAGGCAATGTTTTCCCGGACCGTGGCCGCTTTCAGCCATGTCTCCTGGAGTACCATGCCATACTGTTCTCTCAGGTTTTGTCTGGTAAGACTGCGGATGTCAAGACCATCCACAGCGATTCTTCCTTCGTCCGCATCATAGAAGCGCATCAGAAGATTGATCAGCGTACTCTTTCCGCAGCCTGTAGGTCCCACAATGGCGATCCGCCGCCCCGGCTCTACGTCAAGATTCAGATTTTGAATCAAAGGACGCTCCTTCGTATAAGAAAACGCCACGTTTTCCAGTTCCACCCGTCCCTCTGCCTTCTCAATCCGCAAAGCATCCTCCGGATCCGGCGTCATGGGGTTCTGATCGATAAAATCAAAGACGCGGGCCGCGCAGGTCAGAGCATTCTGCAGCTCTGTCACCACTCCTGATATTTCGTTGAAAGGCTTCGTGTACTGGTTTGCATAGCTTAGGAAGCAGGAAAGCTGTCCGACGCTTAAAGCCCCCCGAATCACGGCAAAGGCGCCAGCCACGCCCACTCCCGCGTATACCAGGCTGTTGACAAAACGAGTGGCCGGATTCGTAATAGAAGAAAAGAAAATAGCGCGCAGGCTGTGCTTTTCCAGCCTTTTATTAATCTCGTCAAAACGCGATATGGATTCCGCCTCATATCCGAAGGCTTTGACTACCTTCTGGTTTCCCACCATCTCATCGATCAGCCCGGTCAGCTCTCCCCTGGTCTCAGACTGAAGACGAAACATCTTGTGGGTACTCTTTGCAATAAAACTGGCCACCAGGAAAGACACGGGCGTCACGCAGACTACCACCAGAGTGATCCACACATTGACAGACAGCATGAACAACAATGTTCCAAGAATGGTCATAACTCCTGTGAAAAGCTGGGTGAACCCCATTAAAAGTCCATCAGAAAACTGATCAATATCCCCAATCAGGCGGCTTACAATATCTCCCTGGGGATGACTGTCGATATAGCTTAAGGGCAGCTCCTGCATATGATCAAAGGCTTCTGTCCGAACGTCCATAACCACACGGTAGGTCATATGATTGTTGCACAGATTCATCAGCCACTGGAACAGAGACGTCAGTCCAATCACAATTCCCAGCCGCCAAAGGAGAACCGCCAGAGCTTCAAAATCCACCCTTCCTTCTCCTATCATATAGTCGATGGCGTCTCCGGTCAGAACCGGAGCGTAGAGCGTCAGCGCCACCGTCAATACCGCAAACAAGAGAGAGGCTGCCAGGTACAGCCGGTAATCCGCAATATACTGAAGAATCCGTTTCAAAGTCGATTTATGCTTCATGTGCCTTTTCCTCCTCCGCCGACGCCTGAGACAGACAGATCTCCCGGTACGCTGCGCAGTCCCGGAATAAGGTCTCATGGGTTCCGATACCCGCCACCTCTCCGTCGTCAAGCACAATAATCTGATCCGCCTGCCGGACTGTGGCCGCTCTCTGAGACACCAGGAACACAACTGCGCTTTTCCGTCTCTCCCGCAAAGCTTTGCGCAGTCTCGCGTCCGTGGCAAAATCAAGGGCCGACGCGCTGTCGTCGAGAATCAGAATCTCCGGATTCCTTACAAGAGCGCGGGCGATGGTCAGACGCTGCCGCTGGCCTCCGGACAGATTCCGTCCTCCCTGCAGAATTTCTTCGTCAAGCCCCTTTTTCTTCTTTTCCACAATTTCCAGCCCCTGAGCCGTCTCAAGCGCCTCAAGGAGTTCCCCGTCCGCAGCGTCCTTCTTTCCCCAAAGGAGATTGTCCCGGATCGTGCCGGAAAAAAGCACCGCTTTCTGAGGTACCACGCCTATCTTCTTCCGAAGCTCCTGGAACCTGTACTCCCGCACGTCCGTACCGTCCACCAGCACGCATCCTGCGGAGACGTCATAAAACCTGGGAATCAGATTGACCAGCGTTGACTTTCCGGATCCCGTTCCGCCTATAACGCCGATAGTTTCTCCCGGATACGCCCGGAAGCTGACATGTTCCAGAGCCGCTTCTGCTCCTTCCTGATAAGCCATGCTCACGTCCCGAAACTCCACACAGGGAACAGCGTCCTTCCGAATCCCCGTATCTGACGCATCCTCTGACGTTCTCCCCGCTTCCGCATTCTTTTCAGTTGGCGCAAAGTATCCTTCCGTCATGCCCGCTTCCTGGTCAAATACCGCGTTAATCCGGGACAGACAGGCTAAAGACCGCGTTACATTGATAATCAGGTTCGCCAGCTTGATAAGCTCCACCAAAATCTGCGACATATAATTGACCAGAGCCACCACCTGCCCCTGTGTCAGAATCCCGCTGTCTACCTGCTTTCCTCCGGTCCAGACCAAAAGAATCACCGCCGCATTGATGATAGCGTAGGTAAGGGGATTTAAAAGAGCCGAGATCTTCCCGACGAAAAGCTGTGTTTTCACCAGAAGACCACTGTCTCCGTGGAAGGTTTCTTTCTCATCCTGCTGCCGGTTAAATGCCCGTACTACACGGACGCCCGAAAGATTTTCGCGTACATGAAGGGTTACCTGATCAAGCTGTCCCTGGATCTTCCGGTAATAGGGAATCGTAATTCCCATGATCCCAAAGACAGCCACAAAGAGGACCGGGATTACTCCAAGAAAAATCAGAGCCGACTTCATATCGATGGTAAAGGACATGATCATGGCTCCGAACACAATAAAGGGAGAACGAAGAAACAGACGCAGCACCAGATTCACACCTGTCTGCACCTGATTGATGTCACTGGTCAGCCGGGTGATAAGCGTGGAAGTCCCCACGGCGTCCAGATCCTTATAAGAAAAACTGTTCAGATGGCGGAACAAGGCTCCCCGCATCCGGGTGCTGCAGCCCACCGCCGCCTTTGCCGCAAAATACTGGGCCGTAATAGAGCTTGCCAGGCCAATCAGGCCCAAAAGTATCAGGATTCCGCCCCTTCCCAGCACATAGGCAGAATCTCCGGCCGCGATTCCCACATCGATGATGTCGGCCACCACCAGCGGCACCAAAAGCTCAAAACTCGCTTCCAGGAGCTTAAACAAAGGCCCCAGAACGCTTTCTTTCCGATAATCCTTTAGAAAATACAATAACCGCCGCATCGCGTATATCCTCCTTGTCTCGCACAAGGGTATTTTACGCTAATGCGGCGGTTTTTACAAGCTGCTATTCTGTTTCCGTCTTATTCTGCTTCTGCGGCCCTCGCTGCCACTTCCTTCTCCTGTACGTCGGAGGGAGCCTGCTCATAGCGCGCAAATTCATAGGAGAACTCTCCGCTTCCTCCTGTCATGGAGCGCAGATCAGTGGAATATCCAAAGATCTCTGTCATCGGCACATCAGCCACAACTTCCTGCTTGCCGCCTGCTACCGGATTCATTCCCAGCACACGTCCGCGGCGCTTATTCAGATCCCCCATAACGTCTCCCGTATACTTGTCAGGCACCGTGACGGTCATCGTCACAATCGGCTCAAGAAGAACGGGGCTGGCCTCCATAAAGCCTTTTTTGAAAGCCTGCATCGTGGCAGTCTTGAATGCCATCTCGGAAGAATCCACCGGATGATAAGAACCGTCATAAAGCACAGCCTTCACGCCCACAACCGGGTATCCGGCCAGAGGACCCTTTGTCACGGATTCCTGCACGCCCTTTTCCACTGCCGGGAAATAGTTCTTCGGAACCGCTCCGCCCACTACGATCTGCTCAAATACGTAGGGCGTCTCCAGATCGCCGGACGGCTCAAAGGTCATCTTCACGTGGCCGTACTGTCCGTGTCCGCCGGACTGTTTCTTATACTTGGAGTCTACGTCCGCTTTCTTACGGATAGTCTCCCGGAAGGCTACCTTCGGCCTCTCAAGCTCCACGGCCACTTTAAATTTATCAGCCAGCTTGCTTACGACCACATCGAGATGCTGATCGCCCATGCCGTACAGCAGCGTCTGCCGGTTCTCGGAATCATTGACATTCTTCAGCGTCAGATCCTCTTCCATCATCTTGGCAAGAGCCTGGGAAATCTTATCCTCATCCCCTTTATTCTTCGCCTTGTAGCGCATATAAGTATAGGGCTTGGAAATCTCGGTCTTTCCATAAAGAATCGGCGTAGCCTTGGTGGACAGGGTATCTCCCGTCTTTGTATTGGAAAGCTTTCCGATTGCTCCAATATCGCCTGCGTGAAGCTCTGTCACCTCAATCGGCTTATTGCCCTGCATCACGTACAGCTTGCTCAGCTTTTCCTCGGTCTCCCTCTCCTGGTTATACAGCGTGTCGTCTGACTTGATAACGCCGGAAGACACCTTGATCAGAGAATACTTGCCGATAAAGGGATCCACAATGGTTTTAAACACATAGGCGGATTTCGCTTTGGAGAAATCGTAATTCGCCTCAAAAATCTCATTGGTTTTCATATTGATTCCGTTGCAGGGCTTCTTATCCGGGCTTGGGAACAGCTCCACAATGTCGTTCAGCAGATTGTGAATGTTGCGGATTTCTGTGCTGGAACCCATGGATACAGGAATCACGTCGCCGTCGCATACGTTAAACTTCATGGCCGCGCGGATCTCGCTGAAGGTAAATTCCTCTCCGTTGAAATACCGCTCCATAAATTCGTCGGAAGTCTCCGCTACAGCGTCAAGAAGCGCTTCCCGGCAAATCGCAAGGTTTTCCTTGGAATACTCAGGAATCTCGCAGGGCTCGCGCTTTCCGATGTCTGTAAAACGGCGGCCTTCCATCTTGCATACGTTGATATATCCCACAAATTTCTCGTTTTCACGAATCGGCTGATAGAACGGCGCGATCTTCTTTCCGTAAAGCTCCGTCAAATCCTCCACAACCTGACGGAAGGATGCGTGGTCCACGTCCATCTCCGATACGAACACCATTCTCGGCAGCTTATATTTTTCACAGAGTTCCCACGCCTTCTGTGTTCCTACTTCGACGCCCGCCTTGCCGGATACCACGATGATCGCGGCGTCCGCTGCGGATACGGCTTCTTCGGCCTCGCCCACAAAATCAAAATATCCCGGCGCGTCCAGAATATTAATCTTGCAGTCCTGCCAGATAATTGGAACCACAGATGTGGTGATAGAGAATTTTCTCTTGATTTCTTCCTTATCATAATCGCTGATCGTATTCCCGTCCGTCACTTTGCCGATGCGGGAGGTCAGCCCGGACACATATGCCATTGCTTCTACCAGACTGGTCTTTCCGCAGCCGCCGTGCCCAAGAAGTACTACATTGCGAATCTTGTCAGTTGTGTAAATATTCATGCCTGTTCCTCCGATTACTATATTTTACGGTTCCGGCATTCCATTTGCCAAAAATACGATTCAGGAAATGAAAGGCATCGGATAGCCATGGCTATATTTTACTAAAATTCAAGGTAAAGTTCAAGCCTTTTATACAATTTTGACAAGATTTCACGTCCGTTTTTGTTATTTTTTTCTCTATTATGCACATCAAGCCAGCTCAGCTCCTGTTCTTTGTCCTGGCGCTTCGCTTTTTACTTTCCCACTTTAAATCAAGAAAGCATTGACTTTTTTCCGGAAAAACCTTAAACTAGAAACTCAGAAGATATGGCTGAAAAGGAGTATTGCTATGAAGATAGAAAGTGTTGGATTTATAGGCCTGGGACTGATCGGCGGTTCCATCGCCAAGGCGATTAAAATGTACCACCCTCAGATTCGTATCATGGCCTACATGCGAAGCCGTGACACACTGGAAAAAGCTGTTCGGGAAGGCGACGTAGATCTGGCCTGTCAGGCCGTAGATCAGGAGTTTGCTTCCTGCGATCTTATCTATCTTTGCGCTCCCGTAGCCACCAACGCCCGTTATCTTGAAAAACTTAAGACCTTTCTGCCAAAAACCTGTCTGTTGACGGACGTGGGCAGCACCAAGACCGACATTCACGAAAAAGTCAAAGCCCTCGGACTTACCGGACAGTTTATCGGCGGTCATCCAATGGCCGGGTCTGAAAAAACAGGTTATGAGAATGCCAAACCGCATTTGATCGAAAACGCTTACTATATCATTACGCCGGGGGAAGACCTTCCGGCCGGAATCGCAGAGGAATTTACCGCGTTCACGGCTTCTCTGAAAGCGATTCCTCTTGTGCTGGATTACCGGCAGCATGACTTTATCACTGGCTGTGTCAGTCATCTTCCGCATCTAATTGCTTCCTCTCTGGTAGAGCTGGTAAAGGATCTGGACAGCCCCCAGGAACTGATGAAGCAGATCGCAGCCGGAGGCTTTAAGGATATTACCAGAATCGCCTCATCCTCGCCGGAGATGTGGGAGCAGATCTGCATGACCAATTCCTCCAACATTTTAAAGGCCCTGGAGCATTACCAGGGGCAGTTGGAAACTCTGCGGCAGGAGCTGATCCAAAAAGATTCCGCTAAGATTCATGATTTCTTCGCCGCCGCCAGAGAGTATCGGAATTCTATTCCCGACGCCTCCTCAGGCCCTCTCAAAAAGGTATACGCCTTTTACTGCGACATGGTAGACGAGGCCGGAGGCATCGCCACCCTCGCGACGATTCTTGCGTCCGGCGGCATCAGCCTGCGTAATATCGGCATCGTCCACAACCGGGAATTTGAGGAAGCCGTTCTCCGGGTAGAGCTGTATGACGAGGAAGCCTATCACAAAGCCGTGGCTCTGCTTCGGAAATACCGCTACACCATCTATGAACGGTAAAAAAACATTCGCAAAAACCAGAAGGAGTATTCTGCTTTATGAAATTTACACGCATCAAAGGAATAAGAGGAGAAATCACCGTACCCGGAGACAAGTCTATCTCTCATCGGGCCGTAATGTTCGGCTCTCTGGCTCAGGGTATCACAACTGTAGAAAATTTTCTGAGAGGCGCCGACTGCCTCTCTACGATAGACTGCTTCCGCCGCCTCGGCATTTCTATCGAGGAGACCCCGGAGCAAATCACCATCCACGGAAAAGGGCTTGACGGACTAAGCGTCCCCTCGGAGATTCTGGACGCCGGGAACAGCGGAACAACCACGCGCCTCATCTCCGGCATCTTAAGTGGTCAGACCTTCGAGACGACGCTGACAGGAGACGCGTCCATTCAAAAGCGTCCTATGGGACGCATCATTGAACCGCTTACTCAGATGGGCGCTTCTATCACGAGCCTTGGCGGAAACGGCTGCGCTCCCCTTTGCATAGAAGGACGGCCGCTTCACGGTATTCACTATACCACCAAGGTTGCCTCCGCTCAGGTAAAATCCGCGATTCTTCTGGCCGGACTCTACGCAGACAGTCCCACCAGCGTCACGGAACCCGCCCTCTCCCGCAACCATTCTGAGCTGATGCTCAGCCTTTTCGGCGCCAGCATCAAAACAGAGGGGACAACGGCCACCATCGAACCACGGCCCAGACTTTCCGGTCAGAAAATTCTCGTTCCCGGAGACATCTCCTCCGCCGCCTACTTTATCGCGGCAGCCTGTATTACGCCGGACTCCGAGCTGCTGATCAGACACGTAGGCGTCAACCCTACCCGTGACGGAATCCTACGCGTCTGCCGTATGATGAACGCGGATGTAACGCTCCTTCCCTATAAGGAAGAAAGCGGAGAGCCCTCCGCCGATCTGCTGGTCCGCAGTTCCTCTCTGAAGGGCTGTGTTATCGAAGGGGAACTGATTCCTACCCTCATCGACGAACTGCCCATCATCGCCGTTATGGCCTGCTTCGCAGAAGGCACGACTGTAATTCGGGACGCTGCGGAACTCAAAGTCAAGGAATCAAACCGGATCGACGCCATGGCGGAAAACCTTGCAGCCATGGGAGCGAACGTCACGGCCACTGACGATGGTCTGATCATAGAAGGCGGCCGCCCCTTGCGGGGAGCCGCCATAGACAGTCATCTGGACCACCGGATCGCCATGTCCTTTGCCATCGCTGCCCTGAACGCGGACGGCGAGACCAGGATCCAGGGCGCGGAATGCGTAAACATTTCTTACCCGGCCTTCTATCAGGATTTGAACAGGATTTCTTCCAAAACCTGAGCCACTCCCTCCTCGGTATTGGCCGGAGCGATGCGGTCCGCATGGCGCTTTACATTTTCCGGACTGTTCGCCACAGCGACGCCCATCCCCGCGAAGCGAAGCATATCAATATCGTTTTCCGCGTTTCCGAAGGCAATGATTTCCTCCGGACTGACGCCAAGACGGGCGGCCGTTTCCCGAAGGGCCGCCCCTTTTCCGCTCTCCTCGCCGGAAAGTTCCAGCAAATGCGGCGTAGAGGACGTCAGATACAGCCCGCCCAAACCATTGACTTTTTCTATCCATTCCGCTTTATCAAGAGGCCCCGGACAAATAATATCAAGAGCGTCCAGTTCATCCGCATGCTCTCTGGCGAACGCAAAGATGTCCTCCGCAGGCGTCCGCGTCTGCCGCAGATAGGGAACCGCCCTGGAAGGTGCTCCATAGCTTTCGGGATCTTCCAGATAACTCCGGGACGTATAAGGAATGCCCTGCCAGAACACCTCAAAAGCCGTCTCTGGCTCCTCCTCAAGAAGCTCCAAAAGTGCTTCTACCTTATACCGGTTCATCGGATACGCAAAACTTCTCTCCCTCTTTCCCGGATCGTAGACGGCCGCCCCATTCGATGTGATCGCATAAGTTATGCCTTTCATGTCCATCACATCGGAGGGCAGGGACGTATACGCCCGTCCGCTTGCCACCACCAGATAAATTCCGGCCTCCGCCGCCCGTTCCAGTGTCTTTTTCGTCCTCTCAGAAAGGCGGCTGTTTTCATCAAGCGTCGTTCCGTCCAGATCGAGGGCGATCAGTTTTATCTTCTGCATTCCTCTTTCCTCCCATCCCAGATGTCTTCTGTTTTCCCAATTATATCTCAAAAAAACAGAAAATTTATTTTCAGACATATAATTTTTGTGTCACAGGATGAGCATGGCGTCTCCGAAAGAAAAGAACCTGTATCTTTCTCTCACAGCCTCCTCATAGGCTTTCATGATGGTTTCCTTATCCGCAAAAGCAGACACCAGCATCAAAAGCGTGGATTCCGGCAGATGAAAGTTCGTCACCAGTCCATCCATGATCTTAAACCGGTAGCCCGGATAAATAAAGATGTCCGTCCACCCGCTTCCCGGATGCAGCGTCCCGTTCTCGTCCGCAGCCGACTCCAGTGTTCGGCAGCTCGTGGTTCCCACGCAGATTACACGGCCTCCGGCCGCTTTCGTCTCATTGATCAGCCTTGCCTGTTCTTCCTCCACCACATAATATTCCGAGTGCATATGGTGTTCCGCGACATCCTCTACCTTGACCGGCCGAAAGGTTCCAAGTCCCACATGGAGGGTTACATGAGCAAGCTTTACCCCTTTTTCCTCAATCTCCTTCAAAAGCTCCGGCGTAAAATGAAGTCCGGCCGTAGGCGCGGCCGCCGAGCCATCGTGCTTTGCGTATACGGTCTGATAGCGGTTTCTGTCTTTTAGCTGGTGAGTAATATAGGGCGGCAGTGGCATCTGTCCCAGCTTATCAAGAATCTCCTCAAAAATTCCCTCGTATTCAAAGCGTATCAGGCGGTTGCCCTCCTCCGCTATCTCCAAAACCTCTCCCTTCAGAAGTCCGTCTCCAAACACAATCCGTGCGCCAGGGCGCGCTTTTCGTCCAGGCTTTACAAGTGTCTCCCAGACATTGTCCGCCTTTCGTTTCAGGAGAAGCACTTCGATGCCAGCTCCCGTATCCTCCTTAACGCCCATAAGCCGGGCCGGGATTACCTTTGTATCGTTCACAATCAGGCAGTCTCCCGGCCGCAGATATTCTTTAATGTCCCGGAATACTCTGTGTTCCATCTCTCCCGTCTTCCGGTCCAGCACCAGGAGCCTTGAACTGCTCCGATCCTCCAGCGGATCCTGCGCGATCAGCTCCTGGGGAAGTTCATAATAAAAATCACTCGTTTTCATCTTTTCATTTCCTTACATATATTTCTTTTTCTTAAAGTAATACAGAATGCCTCCTACCACGATGACGCTCAAAATAATCACATAGAGGTAGCCAAATTTCCACCCAAGCTCCGGCATATTCGTAAAATTCATGCCGTACCAGCCTACGATAAGCGTCAAAGGCTGGAAGATAATCGTCACCATGGTAAACAGCTTCATCGTATTGTTCAAGTTATAATTCAGCGTGGCGTCCAGAGCCTCCCGCAGATGAATCAGATTGTCGCATAGAAGCTGCGTATTGTTGCTCAGACGTTCCGACTTATCCGTGAAAATCTTGAAGTACCGCAGATCCTCCTCCTCAAACAAATCGTTCTCATTTTCCTGAAGGGTTTCTCCGATGTCGATAAGCTGCTCGTAATAGTTTTTCAGAGTAGACAGGCGGTTCCGCAGATCGAAGATCTCCGTATTCAGCTCCTTGTCCGTCTTTCCTCCCACCACTTCCCGCTCCATGGCGATAATCTGGCGTTCTGTCATAACAAGGCCTCTGTTCCCACTGGAAAGCAGACGCTCCAGCACCCCGTAAATCACCTTTTCCATCGTCGCATTCTGACGAAAACGGCCAATAGCGTCCAGGAACATCTGGCGGATATTATCATCCTTGTCTATAATCTTCACCATAATAAACAGATTCTTTTTGATGAAAAAACCAATCCGGTTTCTCCTGCTGCTCAAATTCAAAATATCTACAATATTGATCATGCCGAAGCTGAACTCGTCATACACGTCGATGCTTGTCCGGAAATGCGTGAAGTCCGTCATGCAGTCCTTGACCGCCACTTCGGAGAGCCCCAGCTCTTTATAACATTTACGCAGCTCATCCAGCGACAGATAACCGACGCAGATGTCATGCTCATCGAGCTGCTCCAGCGTAATCTCGCGAATCTCTTTGTCGTGAATCGAAAAAAACATAACGCCCTCCCATGTTTGTTTGCTTCCTGTTCTATTCTATACCGTTTTGCCGCCGGGGTAAAGGAAAAGATTGCTCAGTTGACAGGATTCTTCCCGCAGAGTTATACTAAAAATCAAAAATGGCATACTGCCTGTCAGAAAGGACTACACGTTTATGAACATCCTGGTACGCGCTTATACAGAATCTGATCTGGAGGCTATGATCTCTATATGGAACGAAGTTGTAGAGGACGGTATCGCATTCCCGCAGACGGAGCTGCTGGATCGGCAGACCGGAGCTGCGTTTTTCGCGGAACAGACCTTCTGCGGAGTCGCAGAAGCCCCCGACTCCGATCAGATTCTGGGACTTTACATCCTGCATCCCAACAACGTCGGCCGCTGCGGCCACATCTGCAACGCCAGCTACGCGGTAAGCAAAGCCTTCCGCGGCCTGCATATCGGAGAAAAGCTGGTGCTGGACTGTCTCGCGCAGGGGAAGGCTTTCGGTTTTCGCATTCTTCAATTCAACGCCGTCGTGCGGACGAATACCCACGCCAGACATCTGTATGAACGCCTTGGCTTTACCCAGCTTGGCGTCATTCCGGGAGGTTTCCGGATGAAGGACGGACATTATGAAGACATCTGTCCTTACTATCATGAACTATAGATAAAATGGGCTCTGTGTCCCCTTTCTCAGTTCTCTATGCCTCTGGCTCTGTCCAGAATCCGCATGACAAGAAGGCTCTGGTCCAGGCGTTTCTGAAACGCCTCCATGTCTTTCTTTTCATAATAATCTGCAAACGCACGCAGTTCATCATAGAAGATGGGCTCCTCTTTAATAAGAGCATAGGGTACGCTTTCTTTTTTATTTTCCTGATAAGAAAATTCTTCAAAGCGTCCTGCATTGGAATGGCTGAATATGCAGCCCTTGTCTCCCTGAATATTCACAGACAGGGGCGCTCCGCAGTCCTTTGCGGCAATGCAGACGCACTGAAATGTGGGGTACTCCAGAATCAGGATGCCGGAAGTATCCACGCCACGCTCCATATTCGGATAATAATGAACGCCGGAGGGCTCGCCAAAAAGCCCTGTCACAAAATGAATGTTATAAACATTCAGATCCATCAGAGCGCCGCCTGCCTTTTTTGCATCAAAAACCGGGGCGACAATCCCCTGCTTGAAAGCGTCGTAGCGGCTGGAATACTGAGAATAGTTAAGCTGTACGATTTTTATGTCTCCAAGGCCCGGCAGCAGTTCCCTCACCTTTTCATAGTTGGGATTATACTGGTTTGTGATGGCCTCAAAAAGAATCAATCCTTTTGCCCTGGCCAAATCGGCAAGTTCCTTTGCCTCCGCATAGGTTACCGTAAACGGCTTTTCCAGGATCACATGCTTGCCTGCCTCAAGGGCCTGCTTTGTGAAACTGTAATGCAAAGAATTAGGCAGGGGCAGATACAGCACGTCCAGAGAAGCATCCGCCAGCAGCTTTTCATAGCTGTCATAAGCTTCCGGTATCTGGTATCTTTCGCAAAGCTCCCTGCGCTTTTCTTCCTTCCTCGCAAACAGCGCTCCTATTTCCATTTCCGGAATCAGAGCCGCCGCATCCAAAAACCAGGGAACTGTCATTCCCGCTCCTACAATTCCCACTCTCATTCTCTCTCTCATTTCGTCGCCTTCCCTCCCGGTTCTTCGTATGGCCAAACCTTAACTTTTTCTTCATTCTATCATACAGTCTTTCGCTTGGAAAGAAGAAGCTCCTTTTGCGACTATAAAAATGGGACGCGTTGCGCATCCCATTTTTACATCTCGCCCTGATCTCAGGCCAGACTTTCCACTATCTATTTCTGCACGTATACTACTTACTGCCGCAGCTCTGCCTTCAGGCCTTCCAGACCTTTCAGGATCCGCTTCATTGCGGAAGCCACGTCGTTCTCCTCCAGGGTCTTATCCTTACCGCGGAATACGATAGAATAAGCCATGGACTTATAGCCCTCCTTGATCTGCTTGCCTTCGTAAATATCAAAGAGCTGGTAGCTTTCCAGATGGCTTCCTCCCTTTTGCTCGATGACTTCCTCGATCTGTCCTGCCAGTACGTCTTTGGGAACCGTCATGGAAATATCGCGGGTAACCGCAGGATATTTCGCGATTCCCTCGTATTTGCGGTCAAAGGTGGCAAACTCTGTCACCGTCGGCATATCCAGAACCGCCACATATACGCGTTCTCCGATTCCGTAAGTATCTGTTACCGCAGGATGTACCTCTCCCAGATAGCCTGCGAGCTTTCCGTCATACCAGATATTTGCCTGGCGTCCCGGATGCAGATAGTTTCTGCCTGCCTGGGGATCATAGTGGGGACGCTTTTTCATACCCAGCTTATCAAAAAACTCCTCTACAACGCCTTTCATGCTGTAGAAATCGCCTTCTCCATACATACCGAGGGTGAACTGCATCCGCTCGTCAGGAAGCTCCGTCAGCGGGAGTTCTTTCGCAAGATAAATATTTCCCAGCTCATAGAGACGTACATTCTTGTTTCTGCGGTTGTAGTTGGTAGCCAGAGAAGTCAGCATTCCGTTCAGGGAAATGGTGCGCATGATGCTGAAGTCCTCTCCCAGAGGATTCGCGATCTTAATCGCCTTTCTGAGCGGATCGTCCGCGTCCAGCCGCAGCTTATCGAATACTTTCGGACTCTCAAAGGAGTAGGTCATACCCTGAGAGAAGCCGCAGAACTCCGCAATGTCTCTCGCCACAGCCTCCACACGGAGTTTGAACGGAAGCTTTCCGGTCGTCGCCTCTCCCTTCGGAAGCGTGGTGGGTATATTGTCATACCCATAGAAGCGCGCCACTTCCTCAGCCAGATCCGCAAGGCATTTGACGTCCTGGCGGAAGGTGGGAACAACGATTTCGTTTGCAGCCTCGTCATATTCCAGCTCCACCATTTTCAGGTACGCGAGCTGCTGCTCTTTGCTGATGTCCGTTCCAAGGAGAGCGTTGATTCGCTCTGCGTCAAAAGGCACCCTTACAGGCTCCTTTACCCCTGTGTAGACATCCACCATGCCGTCCACGACCTCTCCCGCGCCAAGCTCCTCCACGAGCTGGCAGGCACGATCGATAGCCGCCTGGGCGTTGTTTGGATCCAGGCCTTTTTCAAACTTTCCGGAAGCGTCTGTGCGGAGGCCGATACGCTTTGCGGAGAGACGGATATTTACCCCATCAAAGCAGGCCGCCTCGAACAGCATTGTCTTTACGTTGTCGGTAATCATGGAATTTTCGCCTCCCATGATCCCGGCGATGCCGATGGCCTTCTCGCCGTCGCAGATCATCAGCACGTTCTCATCCATCGTACGCTCATGGCCGTCCAGGGTTACGAACTTTTCGCCTTCCTCCGCCCGGCGTACAAGGATCTGATGTCCGGAAATCGTATCCAAGTCATAGGCGTGCATAGGCTGGCCGTATTCTTCCATAACGTAGTTTGTAATATCAACGATGTTATTAATCGGACGGATTCCGTTGACCGCCAGTCTCTGCTGCATCCACTTCGGAGACGGTCCAAGCTTAATATTCTTTACCACTCTCGCACAGTAGCGGGGGCAAAGATCTGCGTCCTTCACATCTACACGGATGTAATCGTTCACATCTCCGCCGGATCCCTTCACGTTCACAACCGGAGGCACAAACTTCTTGCGGAAGGTAGCCGCCGCCTCCCTTGCGATGCCAAGCACGCTGTAGCAGTCCACCCGGTTGGAGGTAATCTCATACTCAAAGATCACATCGTCCAATCCAAGAGCCTTAATCGCGCTCTCCCCTACCCTGGCGTCGTCCGGGAAGATATAGATTCCATATTCCGGAGCCTCCGGAAACAGCTCTCTCGTCTGGCCAAGCTCCTCGATGGAACACATCATGCCGTTTGACTCTACGCCGCGGAGCTTTCCCTTCTTGATCTGCACGCCGCCCGGCGTCAGCTTTCCGTCATGGCCTCCTGCCACGCGGCCGCCGTCCAGTACGATCGGAACTTTCTGGCCTTCTTTTACATTCGGCGCTCCGGTCACGATCTGAACCGGTTCTTCCTTTCCTATATCCACCTGGCAGACCACCAGCTTATCCGCATCCGGATGCCGCTCAATCTTCAAGATCTGACCGATCACGATCTTGTCCAGGTCCGCGTCCAGAGCCTTATAACCTTCCACCTTCGTTCCGGAAAGCGTCATTGCGTCGGTATATTCCTGTGCCGTAACATCCAATTCCGGCACGTATGCTTTAATCCATGATAAAGATGTATCCATTTTTCTTCTCCCCTATTAAAACTGTTTTAAAAATCTGATGTCATTTTCATAAAGCAGGCGCATATCGTCGATCTCATACTTCAGCAGGGCGATACGTTCCAGGCCGACGCCGAATGCAAAACCTGTATATTCCTTCGGATCGATGCCGCACATTTCCAGTACGTGAGGATGCACCATACCGCAGCCAAGGATCTCAATCCAACCGCTGCCCTTGCAGAAACGGCAGCCCTTTCCGCCGCATTTGAAGCAGCTTACATCTACCTCGGCGCTGGGCTCCGTAAACGGGAAATGATGGGGACGGAATTTTGTCTTTGTCTCCGGTCCGAACAGTTCCTTTGCAAACTCCTCAAGAGTTCCCTTCAAATCCGCAAAGGTAATATTTTTATCCACCACAAGTCCCTCTATCTGATGGAAGGAGGGAGAATGGGTTGCATCCACCTCATCCGAGCGGAACACACGTCCCGGAGAAATCATACGAATCGGCAGTTTTCCCGTCTCCATAGCGCGCGCCTGGCAGGGAGAAGTCTGGGTACGCAGCAGAATATCCTTGGTAATATAAAAGGTATCCTGCTCATCCTTTGCCGGATGACCTTCCGGAATATTCAGCTTTTCAAAATTGTACAGGTCATATTCGATCTCCGGTCCCTCCATAACTTCATAGCCCATTCCGATGAATATGCGTTCTACTTCTTCCAGAGCGATTGTATTGGGATGACGGTGACCTACATTGTTTTTCTTGGCGGGAAGAGTCACATCGATCACCTCAGCCCTAAGCTTCGCCTCTCTGGCTGCGGTCTCCATTCTGTTCTTCGCTTCATCCAGAAGCTTCTCGATCTCCTCTCTCGTCTCGTTCACGAGCTGCCCCACCTTCGGTCTGTCCTCCGGGGCTACATCCTTCATACTCTTTAATACGCTGGTCAGTTCTCCTTTTTTTCCGAGAATCGCCACGCGCGCGTCATTCAGCGCATTCAAATCTACTGCAGCCTGGATCTTTTCAACTGCGTTTTCCCGGATTTTCTGCAATCTTTCTTTCATTCCCTCTGCTCACCTTTCCTGATTTTCCAAATGGATGTTTTCTGACGCGGCCTCCTTTTCAGGATCAAAAAAACCCCGTCCCCAAAGGGACGGAGTCAAAATATCTAATCCGCGGTACCACCCTGATTCCTGCTCTTGCAGGCTCTCATCTTCTGCGTAACGTGCAGGATACGTCGCCGCCTATTCTTCTGCTTCAGCAGCGCTGCTCCGGTGGGAATTTCAACGCCTGTCTGAACTTAAGACCGCTTTCAGCCGGTGACGGTCTCTCTCTGAAAGAAGAACAAACGCCTACTGTGCACCTTCTATGCATTTCTCATATCGAGATTTATTCTATACCATAATTCCTGAGAATGTCAAGTCTCTTTTTTCAGCTCCGTGAAAGCTTTCTTCCCATCAGCACGCCCATAACCGATGCCATCATTAGTCCCCTTGTCCAGCCGCTGGAATCTCCAAGGCAGTAAAGTCCCTTGATATTCGTCACCAGATCCGGCGTCATCTTGATGCGGTTGCTGTAAAATTTAAGTTCCGGCGAGTAAAGCAGGGTTTCGTTGGCGGCAAATCCCGGAACCACATGATCAACAGCCTGGATAAAGCCTATGATGTTCGTCATGGCGCGGTAGGGCATGGCCGCCGTAATGTCTCCCGCCACCGCGTCCGGCAGCGTGGGTTTGACGTTGGACTGGGAAAGCTCCTTCTGCCAGGTGCGCTTGCCGCCAAGAATGTCCCCGTACCGCTGCACCAGAATCCTTCCATCTCCCAGCATATTTGTCAGTTCTCCTATCTTCTGCGCGTAGGCGATAGGCTGATTGAAGGGATGGGTAAAGTTGTGGGAGCAGAGGATTGCCAGATTCGTGTTGTTGGATTTCAGATCCTTGTAGGAATGTCCGTTTACCACAGCCAGATCGTTGTCGTAGTTTTCCTGACTCACAAAGCCGCCCGGATTCTGACAGAAGGTACGCACTTTATTCTTAAAGGGCAGCGGATAACCGATAAGCTTCGATTCATAAAGGATATTGTTCACATCCTCCATGATCTCGTTGCGTACCTCCACGCGCACGCCGATGTCCACCGTGCCGGGTACATGCGCAATATCATGCTGCTCGCAGAGCTTTTCCAGCCAGTCGGCTCCCTTTCTTCCGGTGGCCACGATCACATGCTCCGCGTAAACGATCTGTTCGTCTGTGTGCTTTGCCGCATCCTCCAGAACCGCTCCCTTACAGACCTCATTCTCCACAATCAGATCCCGACAATGGCAGCCAAAGAGGATTTCCACGCCCTTTTCCAGCAGATACTGTTCTATCCGGTAATAAATCTCCTGGGCCTTTTCCGTTCCCAGATGGCGGATCGGACAGTCCACCAGCTTTAAGCCCGCCTGGATGGCACGCTTCCGGATGTCCTTGACCTCTTTTTCGTTTCCGACGCCTTCCACTTTGGTATCCGCTCCAAACTCCAGATAAATCTTATCCGTATAATGAATCATCTCCTGGGCGAAATCTTCTCCTATCAGAGAAGGCAGATCGCCGCCTACCTCGCAGCTTAAGGACAGCTTCCCATCGGAAAAGGCTCCTGCGCCGGAAAATCCCGTCGTGATATTGCAGTAAGGCTTACAATTTACACATTTTTTCGTCTTTGTCTTCGGGCAGGAACGCTTCTCCACAGGCCGTCCCTTCTCCACAATCATGATACTCTTTTTACTTCCGTTCTTCAGAAGTTCCAGAGCCGTGAAGATTCCTGCAGGTCCCGCGCCGATAATCAATACATCCGTTTTTCTCATAAAAATACCTCCTGACATTTGTCTGACGGCAGCAAAAAACCAACTGCCGCGGCAGTGTATAGTCTCTCCCCGAAGGGAGGCTTATAGTCAACTGTTACGGCAGTTGGTAGAAACATTCAACCGATTATGAATTTATATAAGTCTCAAATCTGTAACGCCGGCACACCAGAACGCTCTTGCTTCCCTGACACGCCAACGCTACTATCTTAGCGGACTGCAGCCTGTTTGTCAAGCAAAATCCGTCTATACGGCCGCAGGCAGCACAAAATTCCCCACCGCCCAAAGGATCAGAAGATGGAGCGGATAAAATACATAGAAAAAGTATTTCGGCTGGCGTCCTCTTTTTCCGTTGTAGAGCGAAATCGCAAGGAATGCCGGAATGCTGAAAATCTCCACAGGCGACATCAGCACCAGAATGACCAGCGAAGCCGCTGAAGACGCCAAGGGCCGATCCCGCAGAAGATACATGACGGCAATGACAGCCACGCCTGCGGCTCCATAGTCTGTACCGCAAAATTCCGCCGCCGCTCCCAGCACACCCAACGCCAGGACTCCCTTCCAGGACTCCACGGGATAATTCTGAAAGACCTGAATCACCAGGAGGCCGAGAAGAAGCGTGAAAAATACATTCTGCGCTCCCCAGTAAAAGAAGCTTCCGCGCAGAGCCAGATCAAAGGGAATCTCGGATACGACCGCAAAGGCTGCCAGACGCATCAGATATTTTTTCGGACTGCGCGTATGCACGGCGCCCTCCACCAGAAGAAAACAAAAAATCGGGAAGGCAGAACGGCCGATATAGCGCAGAACCGTGTCCACCTCATACCAGAAATATCCGTTTCCGGCCGGATAGGCGGCCAGAGGAGAAGCCCCGTAATAATCCAGAACAAAGACCTCTAAAAGGCTGGCTCCGATGTGATCGGTGAGCATAATGATGATGGCCATCCATTTCAGAACGCTTCCTGAAAAGGGCATTGCCTCTCTCTGGTTCATCTCTTTTCTGCAACCTCGCCCTGCTTTTTATAAATCGAATCTGCCGGAATCACGCCGCGCACGGAGGAAAGAGGATAGACGTTGGTGTTCTTTCCGATTACGGTTCCCGGATTCAGCACGGAACCGCAGCCTATCTCCACCTCGTCGCCGATCATGGCGCCGAATTTCTTGATTCCCGTCTCAATATCGCCCTCCGGCGTATGCACCTTGACCAGAAGCTTGTCGGACTTTACATTGGAGGTGATAGAACCGGCGCCCATATGGGACTTGTAGCCCAAAATGGAATCTCCCACATAGTTGTAATGGGGAACCTGCACCTTGTTAAAGAGAATCACGTTCTTAAGCTCCGTAGAATTTCCTACCACAGCCCCGTCTCCTACCAGGGCATTTCCGCGGATAAACGCGCAGTGGCGGACCTCCGTATCTTTTCCAATGATGCAGGGACCGGTAATGGAAGCCGTAGGCGCCACCTTCGCGGAGCGGGCGATCCAGACATTGTCCCCGCGCTTTTCATACTCCTCCTCGCTTAAGGTTGCCCCAAGCTCCAGGATAAAGGCGCCGATCTTCGGCAAAGCTTCCCAGGGATAGGTCACGGACGCAAGAAGCGGCGCAGCCAGCGTCTCAGACAGGGTATAGAGTTCCTTTACTTCCAGTTCTTTCATTTCTTTGCTTGCTCCTTTTTCTCATTTTTCTTATAAAATTTCGCCGACGCGTCAAAGCAGGGACGTAAAGCCCTCCGATAATCTGCGTTCAGGACGCCCTGCGTCTTGTCGGTGATAAATTTTTCAAGCTTCTGCATATATACTTCTTCCGTGATGCTTCCCTCCGCCATCTGAGTAAGTCCCTTTTCCCAGCTTGCCGTAAGCTCCGGATTCAATAAGCTGTAGATCGAGGCCCGCACCACGTCGTAGATCATTTCCCCTAAAAGAGTGGGGGTGATCATCTGCGTCTTCTTATTCAACGCTATGTACTTATTATTGACAAGCTTCTTCAGAATTTCTGCACGGGTAGCGCTGGTTCCGATTCCGCTCCCTTTAATCTGCGCCCGCAGTTCCTCGTCCTCGATGAGCTGCCCCGCGTTTTCCATGGCGAGGATCATCGAACCGGAATTGTAACGCTTCGGCGGCGAGGTCTCTCCCTCCTTGATCCGAAACCCGGATACCTCGACGGGCGCTCCCTTTTTAAGTCCCTTCAGGAGTTCCAGAAATTCCGCGTCCACGCGCATATCCTCCGTCTCGTCCTCATCGTTCTTCTTCTTTCCTCCGTCGAAGTTCTGAGGCTGCACCTTCATCCAGCCTTCCTGAAGCAGAACACGAAAACCGGAGAAAAACCGTTCTCCCCTTACTTCCGTCACAAGCTGCACCTTCTGGTATTCCGCCGCCGGATAAAAGATTCCGAGAAACCTGCGGGCAATCACCTCGTAGATCTGCTCCGACACAGGGGACAGGCTCTTTAAAGCTCCCAAGCCCTGTCCGGTAGGAATGATCGCATAATGATCCGTGATCTGCTTGTCGTTCACGTAGCGCGTCTTCGCAATCCCCTTCCAGGCCGTTCCTCCAAGCACCTCTGCGGCAAACTGTGAGACCTTTCCGTAGGAACGTAGGCCAGACAGATTTTTCCCAATCTCCTTTGCCACTGCAGTGGAAAGCACTCTGGCGTCTGTTCGCGGATATGTGACAAGCTTCTTTTCGTACAGCTCCTGTACCACCCGCAGCGTTTCATCGGGACTCAGCTTGAAACGCCGGGAGCATTCATTCTGAAGCTCCGCCAGATTGAACAAAAGGGGAGGATTCTTCTTTTCCTTTTTCCGTTCCAGCGAAGATAAGACCGCCTGCACCGGCTTTTCTTCCTCCAGGAAACGAACCAGGCTTTCCGCGTCCTCCTTTTTCTGAAAACCGTTTTCCTTATACAGTTTATGCGGCGCGCAGAATGGGGAACCCGACACGGCCCGCCATTCTCCCTCGAACTTTCTTCCGTGAAGACCGAAATCCCCAAGCACCCGGTAAAAGGGCGTCTTTACAAATTCACGGATTTCCCGTTCCCTGCGGACCACCATGCCAAGCACGCAGGTCATCACACGGCCGACTGAGATCACAGTGTATCTTGTGTTCAGGTAATTGGAAATCGTATTTCCATACTTCAGCGTCAGGAGGCGGGAAAAGTTAATTCCCATCAGATAATCCTCCTTGGCCCTTAAGTATGCTGCGCTGGCCAGATTGTCATACTCTGACAGATCCTTCGCCTCACGGATGCCGCGCAGAATCTCCTCCTCTGTCTGCGAGTCGATCCAGACGCGTCTGCGCTTCTTTCCATGAACTCCTGCCATCTGTTCCACCAGGCGGTAAATGTATTCTCCCTCCCGCCCGGAGTCGGTACAGACATAGATGGTCTCTACGTCAGGCCGGTTCAGAAGCCCTTTGACAATCTCATACTGCTTCTTGACCGAAGGAATAACCTCGTACTTAAATTCCTTCGGCAGAAACGGAAGTGTCTGCAGACTCCATTTTTTATATTTCTCATCATAGGCTTCCGGGTAGCTCATGGTCACCAGATGACCTACGCACCAGGTCACAATGCTGTCCTCTCCCTCCAGATACCCGTCCCGCCGGGAGACGCCCAGCTTCAAAGCCTTGGCAAATTCCTGGGCCACGCTGGGCTTCTCGGCAATATATAATGATTTTCCCATAACTCCTCGCTTCGTCACCGTCAGTTTCCGGTCTATTCTATCACAACATCCAGGATTCTGGCAATGTCTTTCGGAACCGGAGCCAAAACCTGCACCCTCTCTCCCGTAAACGGCTGGCAGAACTTAAGCTCCGCCGCATGAAGGGCCGTCCGGTCTATCAAGGGCGGCTTCCTATTCGCCGCATCTGCGTATATCAGATCTCCAAGCAAGGGACAGCCGATATACGCCATATGAACCCGGATCTGGTGCATACGCCCTGTCTCCAGTCTGAGACGGACCAGGGAATACTTCCAAGAAGCCTCTCCGCATTCGTCATTCTTCTCCCAGCTTCTCAGTACCCGATACCAGGTCCGCGCATATTTTCCATCCTCGGACACCAGCATCCTGCTTCTGTTCTCCGGTGAAGCCTTCAAAGGCGCACAGATCTCTCCTTCCATCTCCGGGGGAACGCCGCAGCAGACAGCCAGATAGGTCTTCGTCAGGCTCCCGGCCTCTCTCTGCCTTTCCAGCCTTCCGGCAGCCGTCCGGCTCTTGGCCGCCAGAACCACGCCGGAGGTATCTTTGTCAAGACGGCCAAAGATCCGAATCACCCCATCCTCATGCTTCGCCCGCAGGTAACAGGCCAGGCGGTTCGCCAGCGTATCGCCTGCAAGGGAACTCCTTCCCGCAGGGTGAACAGCCAGCCCTGCAGGTTTATCAAGGACTATCACGTCCTCATCCTCGTAAAGGATCACAAGTTCGTTTTCTGAAGATGCAAGCTGGGGCGAAGTCCTCTCTCCGCTCTCAAGACGCACCTCCACAAGCTCTCCCTCTCCCAGGACAGCCGTCACCTTTTTTCGCACTCCATTCACACAAATCCCATCTTCCAGGAATTTGCTCCGGCTGATCTCCTTTTTGCTCAAAGCCATACGGGAACGCAAAAACTGTCCCAAAACCATTCCGGCGTCTTCCTCACTTACCTTTTGGGCGATTCTTTTTTCCAAGACAATCTTTCGCTCCTTTCCTGCCTCTCCCTGCCCATTAGCCGGTCAGGGCCTCAGTCTCCGGGCAGCTCAGCCAGAAAAGCGCCGACCGCTTGATTAAATTCTTCCGGCGCCTTTGCGGCAATAAAATGATCGCCCTCTATCCAGCGCAGCTTTGCCCCCGGTATACTCGCCGCCAAAAGCTTCGTATGCTCCTCCTTAATCATATCCTTCGTTCCCGCGATCACAAGAACAGGAACATGGATCGCTTTAAGCTCTGCCGGTTCTATATTCGGATCTTTCACCATAAGACGAAGCAACTCGTGATTTCTTTTGGCCTTGTCCGAGATGTGACCGAACAGCTTTGTCATCCCATACCCCAGTTCAATCGGGATCTGAACGGAAGCCTTCACTCCTCCCGCGTTCAGATTGCCTCCGTTTAAAATCAGGGCCTTTAGCTTTTCCTGATATTTGAGCGCAAAGCGCATGGCGATATTGGCTCCATCTGAAAAACCTAAAACGATCGCCTGTGTGATTTCGCGCTCCTCCAGAAAGGCATTCAAATCATCCGCGAACTGGCTGATGGTAAAAGGCGCCATTCCTCTCGGCGTCTGGCCGTGACCTCGCGTGTCCGGCGCAATCACCCGGTACTTTTCTGAAAAATACGCGATCTGTTTCTCAAAATAATCTCCGTTTTCTCCGTTGCCATGCAGCAGGATCAGCGGGTATCCCGTCCCCTTTTCTCTGTAATGCAAACTGACGTCCACTTTCCAGACTCCTTCCCTTATTCTTTCAGCAGTTCTTCCTCCTGCCAAAACTCGTACTCTTTCTCAGCCTCCGCCTTGGACGCATAAATTTTTATCTGTTCCATAGGCTTCAGCTCCTGTTTCCACACAGGGGCCTTCTCAAGAAAGCTCTCCATATTCTCCGCTGCCAGAAAGCAGTTTCTGTCTTTATCGATATAACAGATGGATTCACCGTCCTGCAGGCCAAATGAGCTTCCCAAATATCCTCCGATGCCGTCCTCCGCAAAAATGTCCACCCATGGGACCATGTAGAAATCAATAGTGGGAAGTCTGTCCTCAAAGATAAAGTGAATGCCGTAATCCCTGGCATAGCGTTCATATTCCGCATCCCTATATTCTTTGCTCATAGAATATACCGTTGTTCCTGCGGAAATGAGCCTGCCCCCTCTCCATATGACGCTATATCCCCTGTTTTCTTCTGTTCTGTCCCAGCAAAGCACAGGCATACTTTCATCACAAAGCCTTGTCAATTTCTCCATTCCGTCCTTTCCTCCTTTTCCCATCTGCTTTTTCTCCGGATTTTATCTTCATAAATTTCTCCGCACTCTGACAGTTCTTAAAAAACGATATTCAGCACGGCAAAAAAGACGCCGCCCGCCGCCGCCAGAATCGCCGCTCCAATCAAAAATTTCAAAATGTTTCCGCCCAGCACTTCCCGGAGTATATTCCCGGCGATTTGTCCGGTTTCTCCCATGTCTTGACGGCACCATGTCTTTTTCCCACAGGTCGGACAGGCAAGCTGCCGGGACAGACGAACCGTCCCCTCAATGCCTCCTGCTCCCGCTCTCACCGTCTTCTTGGAGATAAACGGATGATTTGCCAGATAGGTCGCCGAAACCTCAAACATACTGCCGCAGGTCTCGCAGGTAAAGGTCAGCGTTCCTGACTGAATGGCCGCAGATCGCTTCATCTCCCTAATCAACCGCACGGAGCAGAATATCAGCCAGCCAAGCAAAAGTACTCCCCACACTACGAGGCCAGCAAACCAGATCTCATTTCTTAATTCCAGCCGGGCAATACGCTCCGCCTGCTCCGCAAGCATTTGTTCTCTCAATTCATCCAGCATTTTCTGCGCTCCCTCCTCAGTCATTGTTTCTCAATATTATACCATGTCCTGCGGACATGGTAAATTGATGCACACGGTCCGGCAGGGAATCGCCTCCCTACGGTCGGCGCCGGACCGGCGCTGGTATAATGTCTGTCGACATTATACCATACGTGTCCCGGTTATTCCAGGTGCTTCTCCGGCGGCGTGTTCTGCCTTGCCCTCCCTTCTTCCCTGTGATAAGATTATAAAAAAGAATTTCGCTTGCGAAATTCTTCCCGCAGCCAATACCACATCCAAGGAGAGCCGTTCATGAAAACTGTCGGAATTATCGCTGAATACAATCCTTTCCATAAAGGCCACGCCTACCATCTCCAAAAAGCGAAGGAGCTGGCGAATGCGGAGTATGCGGTCGTCGTGATGAGCGGCAGCTTTGTACAGCGGGGAGCTCCCGCTATCGTGGATAAATATATCCGCGCGGAAATGGCTCTGCGTGAAGGCGCAGATCTGGTTGTGGAACTTCCTGTCTGCTATGCCACCGGAAGTGCGGAAGCCTTCGCGCAGGGCGCGCTCTCTGTGTTGGAAGCTCTGGGCTGCGTAGACGCCCTTTGCTTTGGAAGCGAGGAAGGAAGACTCGATATGCTTCTGTCCTATGCGCGGCTTTTTGAGGAGGAGCCTCCCTTCTACCAGGAGCTTCTTCAGGATTTTCTTCGCCAGGGCTTCAGCTTCCCGGCGGCCAGGAGCCGCGCGGCTTTGGAATACCAAAACGTCACAGAACGGATTCTGCCCTGCTGCGCCGACGACGCAGACTGCCGCCGCACGCCTTCTGTCCTGGATGAGCCTAACAACATCCTTGGCATCGAGTACTGCCGGGCTCTGCTTCGCCGGAACAGCTCGATAAAGCCTTTGACTCTCCGGCGCCGCTCCTCCGGCTATCACGATCTGTCTCTGGATGCAGAGATGGCCTCCGCTTCCGCTATCCGCCAGGCAATATCCGGTCAGGACTCTGCTTCGCTTAAGGGATCCGTTCTCGCACAGCTTCCAGCCTCCTGCCAGAAGCTGCTGCGTACAGCCCTGACGTCTTCCGCCCCGATGCGCCTGAATGATTTTTCCTCGATTCTGTCTTACCGTCTCCTGTCTCTGTCAAGGGATGAATTGGCGGATTTTCAGGATGTGGGCGATGATTTGGCCGCGCGCATGGAGAACCTTCGTTTTCAATTCACGACCGCAGAGGAATTTGCAGATCTTCTGAAGACACGGCAGCTCACCCATACACGGCTCACCCGCGCGCTTTGCCATATTCTTCTGAACCTGAAACAGTCAGATCTGGACGCGCGTAAGGCAGCAGGCTGGCCCGCATATCTGCGCGCTCTGGGCTTTCGCGAGTCTGCCCGCCCGCTCCTTGGCAGTATAAAAAAAAGAAGCGCCTCTCCGCTTCTTGTGAAAGCGGCCGACGCCCCTTCTCTTTTGTCCAAGGAGCAGCTTGCCCTGTTTGAGCAGGATATATTTGCCTCCCATGTATATGAAACAGTGAAAGAAGGCCGCAGAAACGCCTCCATGATTCACGAATATACCCGCTCCCCGATTGTGATCGGCTGACGGGATGCAGGTGTCTTCTGTCCTTTCCTCCGCTCGTTTTATTCTTCAGGCTTCGGCATCCGGCTGCTTTTTGGAAGCGAACTGCAGAATGTCTTCCACCCGCTCCAGCCTGTAGGTCGCTTCGATTCCCTCCGGATTCATACATCCCCAGAGAACAAGCGCGTGGTCCACTCCCGCAAGGCGGGCGCAGTCCATATCGTAGGCTGTGTCTCCAAAATAGAGTACTTCCTCCGGGGAAGCTCCGGTACGTTTTAAATATTCCAGCATGGGATCCGGGTTAGGCTTTCCCTTCGGCGTATCGCTGGCGGTCACTACGCAGGGGAAAAACTCAAGAAGCTGACGCTTTCCAAAGCAGTCGTCATACTCCTCCCGTATCTTTGATGTGATAATTCCAAGAGACACTCCCTGGCTCTGAAGCTTTTCAAGCGTCTCTCTCATCCCAGGGAACAGCGGCATTCCCAGCCGCTCGGCAAAAGCCGTATAATTTTGAATCCAGAGTTTCAAAGCCTTTTGGGGCTCCGGTATTCCCAGGATTTCCATAGTCCGTATACCAGGAATTCCAAAAGAAAAATAGAGTTCCTCCAGAGGCATCACCTCTCCGCGCAGCTCCCGTATCGTTTCCTGCAAGGAGAGCATATTGATATTTGCAGAATCTATGATCGTTCCGTCGATGTCAAAAACCAGATGCCGGTATGTCTTCATCTTATCCTCCGTATATGAAATGTCCTCGTCAGCGCGGCCGGGATTTTCCCGGCCGCCAAGAGCAATTTACAGTTGTTTTCCAATCAGTTCTTAAAGGAATGAATCGGCGCGGGAATCCGTCCCTTTCGGCTCACAAAAGCTTCGCAGGAAAACTGATTCACAGGCATAATCGGCGCGTAGCCAAGAAGCCCGCCAAACTCTACCATCTCGCCGACTCCTTTTCCGATCACGGGAATCAGACGGACAGCCGTCGTCTTCTGATTGATCATTCCAATGGCCATCTCGTCCGCAATGATTCCGGCGATGGTACTGGGCTTCGTATCGCCCGGAACCGCAATCATATCAAGTCCCACCGAACATACGCAGGTCATAGCTTCCAGTTTTTCCAGCGTCAGAGCGCCTGCTTTTACAGCGTCAATCATGCCCTGATCCTCGCTGACCGGAATAAAGGCTCCGCTCAAGCCGCCCACGTAGGAGGAAGCCATGACTCCGCCCTTCTTTACCTGGTCGTTTAAAAGGGCAAGAGCCGCCGTCGTTCCGGGCGCTCCGCAGCGTTCCAGTCCGATCTCCTCCAGAATTTCAGCCACGCTGTCTCCAATGGCCGGAGTCGGCGCCAGAGACAAATCCACGATTCCAAAGGGGATTCCAAGACGCTTGGACGCCTCCTGAGCCACAAGCTGCCCCACACGCGTCACCTTGAAAGCCGTCTTTTTGATGGTCTCGCAGAGTACCTCAAAGCTCTCTCCCCGCACCTTGGTCAAAGCGTGCTTTACTACACCCGGACCGCTGACGCCCACATTGATGACGGCATCCGCCTCCGTCACCCCGTGGAAGGCTCCTGCCATGAACGGATTATCGTCCGGGGCGTTGCAGAATACCACAAGCTTCGCGCAGCCCAGAGAATCCTGTTCTTTTGTATATTCGGCGGTCTTTACCACCATTTCGCCCATCAGGCGCACAGCATCCATATTGATGCCCGTCTTTGTGGAACCCACATTGACAGAACTGCATACGCGATCCGTCTTTGCCAAAGCTTCCGGAATAGAACGAATGAGATTTTCCTCGCCCTTTGTCATTCCCTTGGAAACCAGAGCGGAAAAGCCGCCGATAAAGTTGACGCCTACTTCCTTGGCCGCCCGATCCAGAGTCCTGGCAATGGTCACATAGTCCTCCGGCGTCTTGCAGGCCGCCTCGCCTACCAGGGCAATCGGCGTCACGGAGATTCTCTTATTTACGATCGGTATCCCGTAATCCCGCTCAATGGCCTTTCCGGTCTTGACGAGATCCTTCGCCACCCTTGTAATCTTATCGTAAATCTTCTGATTCAAGCGTTCCAGATCTGCGTCAATGCAGTCCAGCAGGCTGATTCCCAGCGTGATCGTACGCACATCCAGATTGTCCTGCTCAATCATCTGATTTGTTTCTCTTACCTCATATAAATTAATCATCGCAAGCTCCTTTCAAACCGCTTAGATTCTGTGCATCCGGTCAAAGATTTCCTCATTCTGGCACTTGATTACCACGCCGATCTCCTCGCCGATCTGCTCCAGCTCATGGGAAAGATTCTCAAAGGATTTTACATTGCCCGTATCTACGATCATCATCATGTTGAAAAAGCCCTGCACAATGGTCTGGGAAATATCCAGGATATTCACACCATTCTGAGCAAGGTAGGTGCATACCTTTGCAATGATTCCTACCGTGTCCTTACCCACTACCGTAATGATTGTTCTTTTCATAACGCTCCTCCTTATACAAACATTTAATTTTATTTTTTTAAATTTCAATGCAGGCCGACCGTTCCTCACGGCTGGCCACGCTTAAAGGAAAATCATCGGGCTTATAAGGCGTATCGCCCAGCAGCATTTCCAGTCTGACCGTCTCATAGGCCAGCTCCGCGTAATTATTTTCCTTGCTCAGATGCCCCAGCATAATCGCCTTGAGATCGTCGTGAAGCACCTCGCACAGAAGCTTGCCTGCCGTCTCGTTGGAGAGATGACCGAGATCGCCGGAAATGCGCTGCTTCAGATAATAGGGATAGCCTCCCACCTGAAGCATATGGATGTCATGGTTCGCCTCAAGGAGAAGCGCGTCCAGTCCCTTCAGATGCTCGACCGTATAATCTGTGTACACTCCAAGATCCGTAGCCACAGCCATTTTTTTCTCCCCGCAGGCCACCCGGTAAGCTACGGGTTCCGCCGCGTCATGAGAAATGTAAAACGGAGAAATCGCAAGATCTCCAATCTGGAAATCCTGATCTCCGTGGATCTCTACAAAAAGGCCGGCATCAATCTTCCCAAGACCGCTCATGGACTTCACCGCCGCCACCGTTCCCGGCGTCGCATAGATGGGAAGGTCATATTTGCGGGCGATGACGCCGAGTCCCTTGATATGATCAGAGTGTTCATGGGTGAGTAGGATGCCGTCAAGGTCGCTTCCGGAAAGTCCCAAATCCTTAAGCCCCGCTTCCACCCGTTTTCCGCTGATTCCTGCATCGATCAAAATATGATGATTGTCTGAGCCTATGTAAATACAGTTGCCGCTGCTTCCGCTGGCGATGCTGCACATTCTCATCTGTCCATATCCCCTTTTCCTTCGTATAATCCCTTTTTCGCCAGCAGCCGCTTGACCTGATTTACAGTGTCCTCCGGACTTTTGCTGTTGTCGATCACTTCCTGGCAGCAGGAGCGGAATACCGCATCCGTCTGCTGGTTCGCAAAAATCGCGTCTATCTTTTCATCCTGATAACCTCTGGACGCTTTCAGCCGTTCTCTGCGAAGTTCCGGCTTCGTATAGATGTACCAAAATTCTTCACAAAGCTCCTCATAGTGATCTTCTAGCAAAAGAGCTGCCTCTATCACAAAAAGCCGGCAGTCTCCGCCGCTTTCCGCCTTCCTGATTTCTCCGCGAATCCATTGTTTGACGGCCGGGTGGATCACGCTGTTCAGCCAGTCCAGCTCCCGGCTGTCTGAAAATACAATCCTGGCCAGAGCCGCCCTGTCAATTTTCCCATCTCCGGTAAGGATTCCTGTCCCAAAATGCTCCCGTATCTTCCGAAAGGCATCGGTTCCCGGCTCCATAACCAGATGTCCGACCTCATCTGCCTGCACGACGCGCACGCCGGGAAGTGCCTGAAGATAAGCCAGCACTGTACTTTTCCCGGCTCCCACTCCGCCTGTAATTCCTATCACTTTCATCTTAATGGGCCTCATACCAGTCTGTTCCCTGTTTCATATCGATCTCCAGCGGAACGGAAAGCTCTGCCGCTCCCTGCATCTCCTCAGCCAGGATTCTCTTTACCTGGTCAAGCTCTGCCTGGTCTGTTTCCACCAAAAGCTCGTCGTGTACCTGCAGAAGCAGCCGGGACTTAAGTCCCTCTCCGCGAAGTCTTCTGTCCACCCGGATCATCGCGATCTTAATAATGTCCGCGGCTGTTCCCTGGATCGGGGCGTTCATCGCCACCCGTTCCCCAAAGGATCTCTGCATAAAGTTTGAGGACTTCAGCTCCGGTACCGGCCGCCTGCGGCCAAACATCGTCTCCGCGTAACCTTCCTTTTTCGCCTTCTCTACACAGCCGTCCAGAAATTCCTTGATCTTCGGATAAGTTTCAAAATATTTCTCAATGTATT
>DVLE01000028.1 GCA_018715645.1 Candidatus Merdisoma merdipullorum | reverse complement strand
TCAAGCGCTCTCCCAGCTGAGCTATACCCCCATATAACCGGAAACTCTTGATTTGCAAGGGTTCCCGGACTTTTTGATTTAACTGTTGTCTCTCTCGGTGAGAGGTGGCACACCTGATTGCTTGCGCTCCCAACTGCGCTAATGCCCCTCGCGTATCTATTACTATAACAGGCAGAGTCAAAAAAATCAAGCTAAATTTTCTTTTTCCCTAAAACAGCAGTAAAACAAACGGCAGAAAAGGGCAGCGCCCCAAAAGCTGTCATCACAGCTTTTAGAGCGCTCTCCCGTTCTCAGCTCTTTTTCCTTGTCAATTATAGGTGTGTATTATGGAAAATGCCGTCTTTTCCTTTTCCATCATGCAAAGCATGTCCATCGTCTATTTTCCTTTATACCGCAAAAATCCCCGCCGTATCGCTCCGGCGGGGATTTTACTAAAGGGGAGGATATAAGTAATTCGTTTCTCTTTTGTCTAATCCTAGTATAACCTGAAAAACAGCCTTTATACAAAAATTTGAAAACTTCTATACTTTTTTTCTAAAATGTGCTACCCTCATTACCAAAAGAAAGTCTTATTTCATAGAAAGAAGGGAACTGCCATGTCTGAAAAAATAAAGCGTATCCTCGCCCTCGCAGGCGTGATGCTTCTTATAGGTCTGTATCTTATCACCCTGCTCCTGGCCTTTGTCGATCCGACGGAAGCCAAGAACTGGCTGAAGGCCTCCATTGTCTGCACCGTTATCATTCCTGTATTTCTCTATGCTTATCTTCTTGTCTACCGGAATCTGAAGAAGTAGCCAAAAGCGGCTCTGCAGTCACTGTGTCATAGCGATAGGCGGACAAGATCAATCCGGCCAGCACCGCGCTTCCCGTCAGGCTCGCGACTCCCTCTGAAACAAAGGGCAAATTGCTGAAGCCCCCAAACTGACAGCCCAGGCAGCCGACGATATAAAATACCGTCTGGATCGCCAGCACAAAAGCGCCCGCCAGTGCGGTCAGCCGTCCAAGAGGATTCCGGATGGACAGCGCCGTCCGCCAGGCCAGCGCCGGAAGCGCCAGGCACAGCAGAGTTAAGAGCAGCGCCGGAACCCAGCCATAGGCCAGCGCCCACCAGGAAATCCGGTAATTTTCCATATAATACTGCGGAAGAATGTCCCGGAGCGTGGGCTCGTGCGTCAGGTTGTGGCTGCGGGTTTCCACATGCTGTTCAAAATCCAGAAAATCCATCGAGCTGTCCTGCGCGTAGTTCCAGCTGCCCTCTCCGTCCTCATAGTACCACTGGGATGTGCGGTAACTCATCAGTTCCTCGTCCGCCAGCTCTATTTCCCCAAAGGCCCTCGCCCGACTCAAAAGATCCCGTATCAGCACATTATTGTAAGAATCATCCCAGGCGTTTGTGACAGAAGCCCTTTCGCCCGGATTCACAAAAATCTCCCAGCTATTCCGGAGCTGATTCCAGTTTGGCACCGCCCAGAGAACCAGCAGAGCGCAGAAGCTTAAGAGAGCCGTTGCCGCTCCTTTTTTCTTTGGAAGGCCGATCCATCCCCTCCCTGCCACGTATAGGCTGACGCCAAAACAACCAAGCAAGAGGATCAAAACGGAAATATAATATCGATCATTCCAGAACCGAAGGTTCGCGCACAGGACTGCCACAGCCTGATAGCAGAAGAACAGCAGGAAAGCTCTATAGCCCTGGTGTCTTCTTCGGTAAAACAGTACGGCTCCCACCGGAACCGCAAGCTGCATGACGCCAAAGTAGGCCGAGCTGCTGACCAAAGACCAGGCCTTTCCCAAAAAGATCCCTGGCCAGATACCGCCCAGCGGCAGGATTCCATCCCAACCGTCCGGCAGCAGGATTCCGAGGTAAAGAACGGCCACCGACAAAAGAATCGCCAGAAACAGGCCGCACACCAGCTTCGTGTGTTTTAAAAGAAGCGGGTACCCGCGGAACATGAGTACAAACATCACGGCCAAAGCCCAGAGATAATAGAAATTTGCTTCCACTGCGAAGAAAGGCCCAAACTCGCTTATCGGTTCCTGCTGCTCCAGTATTCCTCCCGTTATCCCCACAGCCATCAGTAGCAATATAAGCATCAGCAGGGGCTTCGCCAGCCGCAGGCGGTGATGTTTGTTCAGCTCCATTCCTATCACGTCGGCCGCTCCCATATCACGGACAGACCGCTTATACGCCTCCTTCTCCTCAAGGCCATATTCCATATAGAGGAAGGCCTTGTCCTCTATATGACCGCGAAGCTCCTCGTTTACCGATTCCAGGCCAAGCTTGCAGCTTATCTGTTCATCCACATCCTTCAGGAAATTTTCTACAGCTTCGTACGTCTCAGAAGGCAAAGGTGACACCTCCCTCCAATACGGCATGAACGGCCTTTTCATATTCTTTCCATTCTTCCGTCTTCTTTTTCAGCAGGCGTCCTCCCTTCTTCGTCAGATGATAATACTTCCGCATCCGGCCGGTCTCTGACAGCTTCTCATAGCTTTCCACGGCTCCCTCCTCCTCAAGCGCGTGAAGCACAGGATACATCGTCCCTTCCTTCAGAGAAAAGACCTGGTTGCTTCTCTCCTCCAGCTTTCGGATCATCTGATACCCGTACATATCTTCTTCCTCCAAAAGACTCAGAAGAAGCATCGAGGTGCTGGCTGCCATCATCTTTTTATCCATCAAATTCCTCCATTTCTGCCTGTTTTCAAGCGCCGCAAGTCCGGTACGGCCTTGCGGCTTATGCCTAGATATTCTATGTATATAGAATACCTAGGAAATCTATGCTTGTCAATAAAGAATTTCGCTTGCGAAATTCTTCGCGCGCGAGCGGGCTGCAAAGCAGCAATTTCCTCTCCGCGAGCTGCGCATCCTTGCACGAAGTGCATTTTATTTCACAGGAAAGACATTTTTCCAATTTGCTTTTACACATTAACGTAACACAGTCTTTCCTGTGAAATAAAAAAAACAGAGCATCCTTTCCAGATACTCTGTTTACACTCTGTTATTCGACTCCTTTAGTCTTTCTTACCTATCTGACGCCGCGCTTCCGACGCCCAGACGCGAAAGTTCCTCCTTCGCCTGCTCAAAGGAACGGAAGTGGATTCCGTGAATCCCGAACGCGTCCGCGGCCTCAATATTGACCAGCGTGTCGTCGATAAAGACAGCTTCCTCAGCCTTAATCTGGTACCGATCCAGCAGGAGACGGAATACGGCCGGATCCGGCTTGATCAAATGTTCCCGGTACGAAAGCACGTAGCCGTCCATCAGCTCAAGGAAGGCCAGCTTGTCCCCTCTCTGCTCGTAGATGTGCTTTGGCCAGTTGGACAGGGCATATACCGAAAAGCCCTGACTTTTCAGCTCCTGTACCCAGGGAATCGCATAGGGAACCGCCCAGACGCATTCGCCGAGGTTCTCGTAGACCTTGCGAATCTCCGCCTCATATTCCGGCGCAGCCGACGCAAAGTCGAGGATCTCCTCCTCCTCTGTCAAAAGTCCCTTGTCATGCTCCACCCAGGCCGGATTCAGAAAGACTGCCTTTTCCACAGCACGGTAAGCCTTTTCCTCCGGAACCACCTTCCGGAGGTAAGTCTCCCAGCCGTAGCCTGTAAGCACTTTTCCGATGTCAAAAATCACTGTATTTATCATATGCGTTTCGTCTTATTTTCTGTAAATGATGTCGTCGCGTCCCGGTCCGTTGGAAACCATGGTGATCGGACATTCGATATGCTTCTCTACGAACTCGATATACTTCCTGCAGTTTTCCGGCAGATCCTCGTATTTCTTGATTCCGCGGATGTCGCACTTCCAGCCGGGAAGTGTCTCGTATACCGGCTTTGCCTTGGAAAGCAGATACGTCGTCGGGAAGTCTGTCGTCACCTGGCCATCGATCTCGTAGCCTACGCAGACCGGAATCTCATCCAGGTAGCCCAGCACATCCAGTACCGTAAAGGCCACGTCCGTCGCTCCCTGGATACGGCAGCCATATTTGGAAGCCACGCAGTCGAACCAGCCCATTCTTCTGGGACGGCCCGTCGTCGCTCCGTACTCGCCGCCGTCGCCTCCTCTGCGTCTCAGCTCGTCAGCCTCCTCGCCGAAGATCTCGCTCACGAAGGCTCCCGCGCCCACCGCGCTGGAATAAGCCTTGCAGACCGCGATGATCTGCCTGATCTCATAAGGCGGAATGCCGGCGCCAATCGCGCCGTAGGCAGCCAGCGTGGAAGAAGAAGTCACCATGGGGTAGATGCCGTGATCCGGATCCTTCATGGAACCAAGCTGTCCCTCCAGCAAAATATTTTTGCCTGCCTGCACAGCCTCCCAGAGATACGCGGACACGTCGCACACGTAGGGCGCAACCATTTCCTTGTATTCCATCAGTTCTTCGTAAAGCTTATCCGGGTCAATAGCCGGCTTATGGTACAGATTTTCCAGAATAACATTCTTCTGCACACAAACATTTGCAATCTTATCCCGCAGATAGGCCTCGTCAGCGAACAGCTCGCTTACCTGGAAGCCGATCTTCGCATATTTATCCGAATAGAAGGGCGCGATACCCGATTTGGTGGAACCAAAGGACTTTCCAGCCAGACGTTCTTCCTCGCACTGATCAAACAGAATATGGTAAGACATGACCATCTGCGCGCGATCGGACACCAGAATCTTCGGAGTCGGAACTCCCCGCTCCACGATACTCTGAATCTCCCGGAAAAGCACCGGAATATTCAGGGCCACGCCGTTTCCGATGATGCTGGTGGTGTGATCGTAAAACACACCGGACGGCAGTGTATGCAGCGCAAACTTTCCGTAATTATTTACGATCGTGTGTCCCGCATTGGCCCCGCCCTGAAAACGGACGATAATATCGGACTCCTGGGCGAGCATATCTGTGATCTTTCCTTTTCCTTCATCTCCCCAGTTTGCTCCCACTATTGCTTTTACCATAACCTGTTATCCCTCCATTGGCTATCGGGGACGGCGGACGCCATACGTCCCGCCCTCCCGTTTCATCACTCAAACGCCTTTAGTATACATGGTTTCCGGAAAAAAGTAAATCTATTTCTTTTATTTCTTCGCCTTTCCCAGATAAGCGGCCTTAACCTCCTCGTTTTCCAGAAGCTCGGCGCCCGTTCCCGTCAGCGTAATGCGTCCGGTCTCCATAACGTAGCCGAGATTCGCGGCCTTCAGAGCCATATTGGCATTCTGCTCCACCAGAAGGATCGTCACGCCCTGCTGGTTGATTTCCCGTATAATGTCAAACACGCCTTTTACAATCAGCGGGGCAAGTCCCAGAGACGGTTCGTCCATCATGATCAGCTCCGGCTTTGACATCAGAGCCCGGCCGATGGCCAGCATCTGCTGCTCACCGCCGGAAAGGGTTCCCGCAAGCTGCCAGGAGCGCTCCTTCAGCCTCGGAAACAGATCGTGTACCCACTTCAAATCCTCCTCCAGAGAATCCTTACGCATATAAGCCCCGATTTTCAGGTTCTCCAGAACCGTCAGATCCGGAAATACACGCCTTCCCTCCGGAACCAGCGTAATGCCCTTTGCCACGATCTGATCGGTGGGAAGTCCGGCCAGCTCCTGCCCCTTGAACTGGATGCTGCCGCTCTCCGGCCTTACAAGCCCCACGACGGAGCGCAAGGTAGAGCTTTTTCCCGCGCCGTTGGCGCCGATCAGCGTCACGACTTCCCCTTTGGGAACGGAAAAGCTGATGTCCTTGACCGCCTTGATTCCTCCGTAGGATACGTTTAAATCTTTGATTTCAAGAATATTACTCATCCTGCGCACCTCCCAGATAAGCTTCGATTACCCGCGGATTGCTGCGGACCTCCTCAGGCGTCCCCTCCGCGATGGGCTTTCCGAAATCCAGCACATAGATCCGATCGGAAATCTCCATAACCAGATCCATATGATGCTCGATCATAAAGATCGTCAGACCGAACTCGTCGCGAATCCGTCCGATAAATTCTGTAAGCTCCAGGGTCTCCTGGGGATTCATGCCTGCGGCCGGCTCATCGAGAAGAAGAAGCTCCGGCTTTGTGGCAAGCGCCCTCGCGATCTCCAGATGACGCTGTTTTCCGTAGGGAAGCGAGGTAGCCAGCTCGTCCCGCACATCCGTCAGATCCACAATCTTCAGAAGCTCCTCGCACTCCGCGCGCATCTGTGCCTCCTCTTTGGCATTCAGACGAAACGTGGCCGTGAATACGTTGCTGGTACGCCGCAGATGCTTCGCGATCAGAATATTTTCAAACACTGTCTGGCTCTTAAAGAGACGGATATTCTGAAAGGTTCGCGCAATCCCAAGCTTCGTGATCTTGTCCGGGGTGGGCGCAAGAGCCCTCTGTCCTGTATAGGTCATCGGATTCTCCCCATGATAAAGCTTTTTCATCTTTCCCTGAGGATGGTTCTGGATGATCTTGGTTCCTTTATAATATACGGCTCCATTGGTGGGCGCATAGACGCCTGTGATCACGTTGAAGGCCGTGGTCTTTCCAGCCCCGTTGGGACCAATCAGGGAGACGATCTCTCCTTTGTTTACTTCCAGGTTCATATTGTCCACAGCGATGACGCCGCCGAACTGCATTGTTATATTTTCAACCTTTAATACGTTTTCCCTACTCATTGGAAGCTCCTCCTCCCGCCGTCTTCTTTTTTCCAAACCGCTTTTTAAAGAAGTTCGCGATCGCCCCTACGGAAAACTCTTTGTCTCCCATGATCCCCTTGCGATAGAACAGCACGATGGCCATGATGATAACAGAGAACACAACCTTTCGGAAGCCAGGACGCAAAAGCGGCACATGAAAGCTTCCGATAAAGAGATTCTCATTATCCAGAAAACGCAGCCACCACTCGGAGCAGGCGATAAACAGAAACGCGCTCAGACAGCTTCCCGTCACAGAACCGATACCGCCGATTACCACGATCAGAAGGATCTCATAGGTCATGGCCGACTCAAAGGTCGCCGCCTGAATCGTAGTCTGGTACATAGCCAGAAGGCCGCCCGAAATGCCTGCGAAGAAGGAACTGATTACAAAGGCCAGCCGCTTGTGATGCGCCAGATTGATTCCCATGGCTTCCGCAGCTACCTCATCGTCACGGATCGCTTTAAAAGCACGCCCATAGGTAGAGTTGATCAGAAGGACGATCACCGCGATACAGATGCCCGCCACGATGAACGGAAACAGCACCGACTGGAAGGTCGGAAAGCTTCTGAGCAGGTTTGAACCGTTGGTCAGAGGTCCCAGCTTGTCCCACTGGAACACCGCGCGGATGATTTCCGCAAAGCCCAGGGTCGCGATAGCCAGGTAGTCGCTTTTCAGACGCAGCACAGGAAGGCCGATAAGATATGCGAATATGGCCGCCACAATGCCGCCGGCGATCAGCGCAAGAGGCACCGGAATCGCAAACTGGACGATACCGCCGTCAAAATACTGATATACGCTGGCTCTGGATTCCACGGGAATCGTCAGAATCGCGTAGGTATAGGCTCCCAAAAGCATAAAGCCGGCCTGGCCAAGAGAGAAAAGTCCGGTAAATCCATTCAGAAGGTTCATGGAAACGGCTACAAGCGCGTAAATGGCTCCCTTCTTCAGTACGATAAACAGCATCGAGCTTGGAAGCATCACCTGCTCCAGGAGGAACAAAAGTCCCAGCAGAGCTGCAATCAGGCCGACATTCCAAATCATTTTCGTCTTTTTACTCATTCCTGTCCGCCTCCTTTATACCTTATCCGTTACCTTCTCGCCAAAGAGGCCTGTAGGCTTGGCGATCAGAATCACTATCAGAAGGGCAAAGGTGAACGCATCAGAAAAGGTGGTCCAGCCCAGTCCCCGGATGATGTTCTCGCAGATACCAATGATAAACGCTCCGATCACGGCTCCCGGTATGGAACCGATTCCGCCGAACACGGCCGCCACGAAAGCCTTCAGTCCCGGCATCGCTCCTGCCGTCGGCGTCACGCCCGTATAATTGGTAAAGAACAGCATACTGCCGATGGCGGCCAGGAAGCTGCCGATGATAAACGTCATGCTGATTACGGAGTTGATCTTGATTCCCATAAGCTGAGAAGTCTCGAAATCTTTCGACGCCGCACGCATGGCCATTCCAATCTTCGTGTACTTGATCAGAAGCACAAGAACGATCACAAGAAACAGCGTGAGGAACGGCGTCACCAGGGTTACGCGCTTTGTCGTCGCGCCCAGGATCGTCACCGTATCGCTGAGCCAGGGAATCGCCGGATACTGCTGGGAAAGTCCGCCCGTGATATACAGGGCCAGATTCTGAAGCAGATAAGAAACGCCGATAGCCGAGATCATAACCGACATTCTGGGAGCGCTCCGAAGGGGCTTGTAAGCCACACGCTCCACCAGAAAACCAAGAAGCACCGTAGCTACGATCACCAGCGGAATCGCTATGTACATAGGCACCGCCGTAACCGCATACACCATAATCAGTCCGGCCACCATGAAAATGTCTCCATGAGCGAAATTGATAAGCCTCAGGATTCCGTATACCATGGTATATCCTATGGCAATCAGCGCATACTGGCCGCCCACTGAGATTCCTGCCATCAGATAAGGCAGATTTCTACTTAACCAATCCATAACCAACCTCCACATCTGTACTTATCTTCTCCCACCTGATAAGCAGGAGTATGGCGGGAGAGTAAACCGCTCCCGCCATAATACGTTCGTCCCTGTCTGTCTTACCTTTTTATTCTACGCCCTGCTCGGTTACAAAGTCCCAGGCGCCTGTCTCTGTATTGGCATATTTCACATAAGCCATGTCACGGTTCGCATCTCCGATCTCATTAAAGGAAATGTCTCCCGTCACTCCGGTATAAGTCACATCCCAGAGAGCCTCGTTGACTGCTGCGGGATCTGTGGATCCTGCGGCCTTCAAAGCTTCCAGAGCCACATAGTAAGCGTCATAGCCCATGGCTGTCAGACCGGAAACCGTATCGTCTCCGCCGTTGTTCGCCTTGGCTGTGGAATTGCTGTTGATCCACTCCTTGATGCCCTCGTCAAACTCCGGATTACCGCCCTCCTGATAGAAGGTTGTCACGTAAATATCCACATCCTTGCCGGAAGCCGCGTTCAGGATTACGTTGGAATCCCAGGTGTCGCCTGCCAGAATCGGAACCGTCAGTCCCTGAGCTGCCGCCTGCTCAATGATCAGAGCTGCCGCCTCAGTGGAAACCGGCGCGAAAAACACTTCCGCTCCTGCGTTTCTGGCCGATGTGATATAGGAGGTGAAGTCGCTGTTGCCCTCCTGGAAAGTCTCAGCCACAACCTCTCCGCCCAGAGCTTCAAAGGCTTCTGTGAAGTAATAGCCAAGTCCCGTGGAATAATCATCTCCAAGCTTTGTCAGCACATATGCCTTGGTAGCTGAGAAATTGTCATTTGCGAAGTTCGCCAAAACGGTTCCCTGGAACGGATCCAGGAAGCAGATACGGAAATAATGGGTATTTCCCTCTGTCACCTGCGGATTCGTACAGGTAACGCCGATAGCCGGGATGCCTGCATTCTTGAAAATGTCGGACGCCGCAATCGACACACCGGAGCCATAGGAACCCAGAACTACGGACACGCCTGCGCTCACCAGAGTAGACGCTGCCGTCGGTCCCTTGTCGTTGGATGATTCATTGTCCACAATTTCGAGCTGAACGGTGTACTCAGTACCGCCGATCTCCACCGTCGGAGTCTCCTGATTCGCGTACTGCATACCAAGGGTTTCCTGCTTTCCGCCTGCTCCGTTGTCTCCGGATGCCGGCTCATATACGCCAATCTTTACTACATTTCCGTCGGCGGAAGAACTGCCGCCCGATGATGATCCGCCGCTGCAGCCGGCAAGCAGAGTACTTACCATCGCCGCCGCAAGCAAAACCGCTGTTACTCGCTTTTTCATAACATTGCCCTCCTGTGTTTGCGCCGTCCGTCTTTGTATGTACGTCTTTCAAAGACATTTGTACGCGTTATTGATACGCGCTTTAGTATAGCACGTTTATTTGCAGATTGCAAGTGTCTGCGGTACAAAATTCCATTCCTTTACTCTGATGTGCGCTGTTTGCAAACAAAAAAAACGCTCTGTACCGTCAGGTACAAAGCGTCTTTGCCTTCGCTTTTATGCAGAAGCTCTGATTACAGCTCGATCTTTCCGCTTTCCTTGCCATTGATTACGTAGTAAGCCGCCATATCCTCCGGCTTTACATAGAGATCAAGGCTCTTGATGGAAGATGCACGGTGTCCGAGGGCAACCCACTCCTGTGTCGCCTTTTCCACCAGATCCGCGCTCAGAATTTCCTTTCCTGCGAACTGAACATATATATTCTGGCTTACTGCCGGCTTCTCTGCTTTCGCAGTTTTCTTTGCCGTCGTCTTCTTTGCAGTATCTTTCTTTGCCGCTGTCTTCTTCGCGGGCGCTTCTGTCTTTGTCTCAGCCTTCACTGCTTCTTCTACGGGTTTCTCTGCCTTTACAGGCTCCTCTGTCTTTACCGGATCGCTTGTCATCGCGGTCTCTGCTGCCTTCTTAGATGTCGCTGTTGCTTTTTTAGCAGTCATAATAATCCTCCTCTATTTCAATACTCACCGCTGTACGACTTGATGGCAGCCTCAGAATTCCAACTGGTCTGTCTCCCAGGGCTGCGCGGCGCAATGAAATTTTTGACAGCCCTATTATAGTGCATTTTCCCAGTTAATGCAAGAATGTTCTTGTTTTTTTATAAATACCCTTAATTGCCAAGGGCCTACTCGCCTCCAGCGATCTGGTTTCGTTTTTTACAGAAAGGCCGACTTCTCAGTCTATTGTTCAGAGCCATCCAGAGCATGGAGAAAGAGACCGCTGCGCAGCTTCGGCTCGAACCATGTGGATTTGGGAGGCATCAGCCTTCCCGCATCGGCTACCGCAAAAAGCTCTCCGATGGATGTGGGATACATGGCAAAAGCAGCCTTCATATCCGTATGTACCCGGCGTTCCAGCTCCGAAAGTCCCCGGATGCCGCCTACAAAATCTATCCGCTTATCCGTCTTGGGATCCTCGATGCCAAGGACAGGACCTAAAAGTCTGTTCTGCAGCACCGACACATCCAGCCCCTCCACCGGATCACTGTCCTGATACTCCTCCTTCAGCGTCAGGAGATACCAGCGATCCTCCAGAAACAGCGCGACCTGCCCTTTCTTCTCCGGGTGAAGCGCCTTTTCCAAAGGCTTTACCTCAAAAATCTCGCGTACTTTTTCGAGAAACTGCTCCGCCGTCAGTCCGTTCAGATCACGCACTACCCGGTTGTAATCCATGATCATCAGCTCGTCGTCCGGGAAGATCACAGACAGGAAATAGTTGAACTCCTCCTCCCCGGTATAACCCGGATGCTCTTTCCTCCGCTTCTGGCATACGCGCACCGCCGAAGCAGCCCTGTGGTGTCCATCCGCGATATAAAGGGCGTCCATATTTCCAAAAGCCTCGCGAATCGCCTGGATCTCCTGCGACCCGGCGATCTTCCAGCCTCTGTGCCGGATCTTGTCCTCAGATACAAAATCAAAGAGCGGTTTTTCCTGCTTTGCCCCGTTCACCAGTTCCTTCAGTGTTCTGTCGCTGCGGTAGGCCAGGAATATGGGACCTGTCTGCGCGTTGCAGACGTCCACATGACGGACTCTGTCCTCCTCCTTTTCCCTCCGCGTGTTTTCATGCTTCTTAATGCGTCCTTCCAGATAATCGTCCGCCGAAGCGCAGGCTACGATTCCAGTCTGGCTGCGGCCGTTCATCGTCAATTCATAGAGATAATAACAGGGCTTGTCATCCTGAACGAAGTCCCCGTTCTCCACCATACCCCAGAGCAGCTCTTTCGCCTTCTCATACACACGGCTGTCATAAAGGTCGATGTCCTCCGGAAACTGCGTCTCCGCGCGGTCGATCCGAAGAAAGCTTAAGGGTCTGTCCTTTACGGCTTCTCTTGCCTCCGCACGGCTGTACACATCGTAGGGAAGGGCCGCGATCTCCGCTTCTTTCCCTTCTGCGGGACGGATCGCGCAGAAGGGACGTATATCCGCCATCAGCAGATCACCCTGACTTTCAGGACGTCTTTTACAGCTTCCAGCCGCCGGATCAGCTCAGGGCTTGCCGGACTCTCCAGATCGAACATGGAGTAGGCATAGTCGCCGCGGCTCTTGTTGGTCATATTGCCGATATTATAGTTTTCCTCTCCGAGGATCGTCGTAAACTGACTCAGCATGTTCTTCACATTTCTGTGGCAGATAGCCACTCTGGCCGGATAACTGGGGATCCCCATATCACAGTCGGGATAATTCACGGAATTTTTGATATTGCCATGCTCCAGATAACAGCGCACTTCCTTGACTGCCATACGCGCGCAGTTCTCCTCCGCTTCTTCTGTGGAAGCGCCCAGATGCGGGATCACAATCATTCCCTTTGCGCCCGCCGTCGTGGGATTCGGGAAATCGCTGACATATCTCTTTACCTTGCCCTTTTTGAGCGCCAGCACCATGGCCTCCTCGTCCACAAGCAGATCCCTTGCAAAGTTCAGAATCACTACGCCGTCCTTCATTTTCTCGATGGCTTCGGCGTTGATCATCTTGCGCGTGCTGTCCAAAAGGGGCACATGGATCGTAATATAATCACACTCTTTATAAATGTCGTCTACGTTTGTTATATGACGGATGCTTCTCGACAGGTTCCAGGCTGCGTCTACAGAAATGTAGGGATCGTAGCCCAGCACCTCCATGCCAAGATGCGTCGCCGCGTTGGCAACCTTGACGCCGATGGCTCCAAGGCCGATGATTCCCAGCTTCTTTCCCTCTATCTCATGGCCTGCAAACTGCTTTTTCTGCTTCTCCGCAAGCTTGGAAATTTCTTCGTTCATACGCTCCGACTGAACCCAGTTTACGCCGCCGATGATGTCTCTGGCCGCCAGAAGAAGTCCTGCGATCACAAGCTCCTTTACGCCGTTGGCGTTGGCGCCCGGCGTATTGAAGACCACGATTCCCTGCTCGGCGCATTTTCCAAGGGGAATATTGTTTACGCCTGCGCCCGCGCGGGCGATGGCCTTGAGCCGTCCGGGCAGCTCCATATCATGCATGGCCGCGCTCCGCACCAGAACCGCGTCCGCATCCTCCATGTCTTCTACCGGAACATAATCGCGGGTAAAATGGTCAAGTCCAAACTGTGCTATCTGATTCAGACATTTGTACTGATACATGGCTTAGTTCTCCTCCTCAAATTTTTTCATAAACTCCACAAGAGCCTTCACGCCTTCCAGGGGCATCGCGTTGTAGATGCTGGCGCGCATGCCGCCTACGGATCTGTGTCCTTTCAGATTCACAAATCCGGCGCTTTCCGCCTCTTTTACAAACTTAGCGTCCAGTTCCTTATCTCCAGTCACAAAGGGTACGTTCATCAAAGAACGGTCCTCCTTACGCACCGTGCCGTGAAAGAGCCTGCTGCCATCCAGGAAATCATAAAGCACGGCGGCCTTTTCCTCGTTCCGCCCCTTCATCACGCCCAGGCCTCCCTGCTTCTTCAGCCACTTGAAGACCTTGCCGCACATATAGATGCAGTAGCAGTTCGGGGTATTGTAAAGGGAGTTCGCGTCTGCGTGAATCTTATACTTCATATAGGTGGGCGTGCAGGGCAGCGTGTCTTCCGTAATCAGATCCTCGCGGATAATCACGATCGCCATGCCCGCAGGTCCGATATTTTTCTGTACGCCGCCGTAAAGCAGACCATATTTTGACACATCCACAGGCTCAGAGAGGAAACAGGAGGAGACGTCAGAAACAAGAATCTTGCCCTTGGTGTTCGGAAGGGTATGGAACTTGGTTCCGTAGATCGTATTGTTTTCGCAGATATAGACATAGTCTGCGTCCGGGCTTACAGGAAGGTCCGAGCAGTCGGGAATATAGGAGAAGGTCTCGTCCTCCGAGGATGCGATGGCATTGGCCTTCCCATAGATCTGCGCTTCCTTGAACGCCTTTTTCGCCCACTGTCCGGTGATGATATAATCCGCCACTCTGTTTTTCATCAGGTTCATGGGGATCGCCGCGAACTGGAGATGAGCGCCGCCCTGCATAAACAGAACCTTATAGTTCTCAGGAATCCGCATCAGCTCCCTCAAATCCTGTTCCGCCTCATTCAGAATATTTTCAAAGGCTTTGGAACGATGAGACATCTCCATAACAGACATTCCCGTTCCCTGGTAATCCAGCATTTCTTCGGCTGCTTCCCGCAGCACCTCCTCCGGCAAAACAGCCGGTCCCGCCGAAAAGTTGTACACACGACTCATTTTCATTTCCTCCTCTTTCCTGTTATTGTACGCCTTTGTTAATGTTTTGTCAATCAAATCAGTAATACAGCACGACCGGGGTCCCGGACTCCATGGTTTCAAATATTACCTTCATGGCTGCAGGAGGCGTATTCACACAGCCATGGGAACCGTTGGTCAGATAAATGGTTCCCCCGAACTCGCTTCTCCAGCCTGCGTCGTGGATTCCGTAATTTCCATAGAAGGGCATCCAGTATTTTACCGGAGTCGCGTAATTGTCTCCCCGCAGTACCGCATCCCGGTCCTTGTACTGGATCGCGGCCACAATAGCCGGCGTTCCGTAATTCCGGCTGATATTGCCTGTCACCACATCCGTATCAATCACGAGAGCGCCGTCCTTATAAGCCCACATATGCTGCGCTCCCATATCCACCTCAATATAGGTGTCTCCAATGTCACCGTTCACTCCCCAGGTCTTTCCCTCATGGGACCAGGCAGGCTGCTTCGTGACGGTCTCTCCGTTTTCTATGGACGCAAGCAAAGCCGCGCTTTCCGTCTCCTGATCGATCTGCCAGCCATAGTTGCCGCCGCTGACTGTGATCGTTCCCCGCAGCGTACTGTTGAACTGCCGCGCCTTTTTATAGGTATCCCGCTTATCCGCAAGCTCCGACACCCATTCCTCCACAGCCTCGCTGTCAAGGGCGGCGTCATTGCCATCCAGCGTAATGAAGCCGGCTATCACAGAGCCGTCCACCACATCGGTGTCCGAGCCGAATTCGTAGGTAATCTCCGCGCCAAGCCAGTGATCCAATTTAGAGGTAAGCTCTGTAATCTCCGCAGCGTCCGCCGTCATGGAAGGCTCCTCGTAGCATCCCAGTTCCTCCAAATCGATGTTTTCGGAAAGGGACTGCGCCGCCGAGCGGATCTCCTCTCTCAATACGTCCTCCTTCACTTTGGACCCCTGTTCTTCCGGGTGGAGCTCATAACCATCGGCTGTAAGCTCCACCCAGGCGTCTTTTGGTTCTATACCTTCCTGCACGCAGGAAAGGCTTTCTACTGCGCTGTCAAATGTATCCTCGTCAAATACAATATCCGGGCTTATCCGATAAGAATCCTGCTGCCAGAACATTCGCGGCCACAAAAAGCCGTTCTGAATCCTCTTATACTCCCTTACATTTTCCGTCTCAGAAAAGCTCATGCCAAGCTGCTCCGCAGTCAGCGTCTCCTCCGTTCCTCCGCGTTCAGAAAGCGTCAGCTCATAGGCCTGCGCCTGACTGAGAATCAGACTGTTCACCTCGCTTACCGTCTGAAATTCCACATTCTCTCCATTTACTGTAGTTCCCAGGAAAAAATGCTCCATAAAATACACGGAAACAGCCAGGTACGCCAGAAAAATTCCTGCCAGAACCCAAAGATACCAGCGTATACGTTTCAACATTATAGTTCTCCATTGTCAGTTATTTCAAATCGTCCGCGTCAAAGGTCTCCTCCAGCGGCGCGCCTGCCGGCATCATCGGAAATACCTTGTCATCGCTGTCAATGATGCAGTCGAGTACGACCGGACGTCCAAGGGAAATCGCTTTTTCCAGCGCGGGCGCCACTTCCTCACATTTCGTAACGCGGATTCCCTCCGCACCCATAGCCTCCGCCAGCTTCACAAAATCCACCTGATCCTCCAGAACCGTCGCGGAATAGCGCCGTCCGTAAAACAGCGTCTGCCACTGGCGCACCATACCAAGCACATGGTTGTTTAAAACGAGCTGAACGATAGGAATATTGTACCGGACAGCAGTAGCTATCTCGTTCATATTCATGCGGAAGCAGCCGTCCCCGGCCACATTCACGACCAGCTTATCCGGACAGCCAAGCTTCGCTCCCAGACTGGCTCCCAGACCGTAGCCCATGGTTCCAAGTCCTCCGGATGTCAGGAAGGTACCCGGCTTGCGGTATTTGTAAAACTGCGCCGCCCACATCTGATTCTGTCCAACCTCCGTGACGATCAGCGCGTCGCCTTTCGTGATGCGGTACAGTTCCTGGAGCACAAAGGGACCCGTCAGGTGATTTTCATCAAACTTCAGAGGATACTTGTTCTTCAAAGCGTCGATCTCCGCCAGCCATTCCTTATGCTCCATCTGCGGCAGTCTCGGATTCAGCATCTGAAGCACGGTTCTCACGTCGCCGATGATGCTGCTGTCCACCACCACATTCTTATTGATCTCCGCCGGATCAATATCGATCTGAAGGATCTTCGCCTTTTTGGCAAAACGGGAAGTATCCCCCGTCACACGCTCACTGAATCTGGCTCCGATGGTAATCAGCAGATCACAGTGCGCCACACCGAAATTGGAAGGCTTTGTTCCGTGCATTCCCAGCATTCCTGTATACAGCGGATCCTCTCCCGAAAATACGCCCTTTCCCATCAGGGAATCACAGACCGGCGCTCCGATCTTGTGCGCCAGTTCTGTAACCTCCGCGGAAGCCTTGGAAATGGAAGCTCCTCCGCCTACAAAGATAAACGGACGCTTAGCCGCAGAAATCATCTGCACCGCCCGTTCCAGATCCTCCTCACGGATAGTTTCCGATACCCGGACAATGGGCTCCGGCTTCTTATATTCATACTCCGTCACAGCTCCCGTGGCGTTCTTCGTGATGTCTACCAGCACCGGACCGGGACGGCCGCTGCGCGCGATATGGAAAGCCCGGCGCAGTACCGGAGCCAGCATTTCCACATCCTTTACAATAAAATTATGTTTTGTAACCGGCATCGTGATTCCGGCAATATCTACCTCCTGGAAGGAATCCCGGCCAAGAAGACTCTTTCCTACATTGGCCGTAATGGCCACCATCGGAACGGAATCCATATACGCCGTGGCGATTCCCGTGACGAGATTCGTGGCTCCCGGCCCGGAGGTCGCCAGACATACGCCTACTTTTCCGGTTGCGCGGGCATAGCCGTCCGCCGCGTGAGACGCTCCCTGCTCATGAGAGGTCAGAATATGGCGAATCTCGCCGCTGTGCTTGTACAGCGCGTCATAAACATCCAGAATCGCCCCTCCCGGATAACCGAATACCGTGTCTACGCCCTGTTCCTTCAGACATTCGATAATAATTTCTGCTCCTGTAAGCTGCATCTTTCATCTCCCCATTCTATTTCAAATTTTCTGCGGCCGCCTTCCGGCAGCCCCGCAGTCTATCTCCCTGCTTCAACTCTCCGGGAACCGGCAAGCGCCCTACAGCTCCAGAATCGCTCCCCGGTTTCCGGAGGTAACCATCTTCGCATAGCGTGCCAGGTATCCTGTCGTCACCTTCGGCTCTCTGGGCTGCCACTTTGCCTTTCTGGCCGCCAGCTCCTCATCGGATACCAGAAGCTCCAGCTTATTGTTCGGAATATCGATCAAAATCCGATCTCCTTCCTCTACCAGAGCGATCGGGCCTCCTACGGCTGCTTCCGGCGATACATGGCCAATGGAAGCGCCTCTTGAAGCGCCGCTGAACCGTCCGTCGGTAATCAGCGCCACCGTGGAGCCAAGTCCCATGCCTGCAATGGCCGAGGTGGGATTCAGCATTTCCCTCATACCGGGGCCGCCTTTGGGTCCCTCGTACCGGATCACAACCACATCTCCTGCCACAATCTTTCCGCCCTTGATCGCCGCGATGGCGTCCTCCTCACAGTCAAAGACACGGGCCGGTCCCTCGTGCGTCATCATCTCAGGCACTACGGCGGAACGCTTCACCACAGCCGTATCCGGAGCCAGATTTCCCTTCAGAACCGCGATACCGCCGATCTCGCTGTAAGGATTGTCAATCGGACGGATCACTTCAGGATTGCGGTTTACGCAGCCCTCGATATTCTCGGCAACCGTCTTTCCGGTCACGGTCATCAGATCCGTGTAAAGCAAGCCTTTTTTATTCAGCTCATTCATGACCGCATAGACGCCGCCAGCCTCGTTCAAGTCCTCCATATATGTAGGACCTGCGGGAGCTAAGTGACACAGATTCGGTGTCTTCGCGCTCATCTCATTGGCAATCTCCATATTCAGCTCTACGCCGGCCTCATGAGCGATAGCCGGAAGGTGCAGCATACTGTTTGTCGAGCAGCCCAGAGCCATATCCACAGTCAGCGCGTTCAGAAAAGCTTTCTCTGTCATAATGTCTCTCGGACGGATATTTCTTCTCAAAAGCTCCATAACCTGCATACCTGCGTGCTTGGCCAGCTTGATACGCTCGGAATATACGGCAGGAATCGTTCCGTTGCCTCTCAGTCCCATACCGAGAGCCTCCGTCAGACAGTTCATGCTGTTCGCCGTATACATACCGGAGCAGGAGCCGCAGGTCGGACAAACCTTTTCCTCAAACTCCCGTACCTCATCCTCGGACATGCTTCCTGCCGCGTATGCGCCCACAGCCTCAAACATACTGGAAAGGCTGCGCTTCTGTCCTTTCACATGACCGGCCAGCATAGGACCGCCGCTCACAAAGACCGTCGGCACATTGATGCGGGCCGCCGCCATCAGAAGTCCGGGGACGTTCTTATCGCAGTTCGGAATCATGACCAGAGCGTCAAACTGATGCGCCATAGCCATAGCCTCCGTGGAATCCGCGATCAGATCACGGGTTACCAGAGAATACTTCATACCCACATGGCCCATTGCAATGCCGTCGCAGACCGCGATGGCCGGAAATACAATCGGTGTTCCGCCTGCCATGGCCACGCCCATTTTCACGGCTTCTACAATCTTATCCAGGTTCATATGGCCCGGCACGATCTCATTATAAGAGCTCACAATACCTACCAGCGGTCTGTCAAGCTCCTCCTGCGTCATTCCCAACGCATTAAACAGGCTTCTGTGGGGAGCCTGCTGCATTCCTTTTGTTACAGCATCACTTTTCATCTATGTATCCTCCTTTTCCTTAACTTCTGTCAGATTCTTTCTGCGATCAAATCTCCCATTTCCACGGTTCCCACCTGTCTGCAGCCTTCCGACATAATATCTCCGGTGCGGTAGCCTTCCGTCAGAACCTGCTGGACAGCCGCCTCGATAGCGTCCGCCTCCCTGTCCAGATCAAAGCTGTACCGAAGCATCATGGCCGCCGAGAGAATCGTGGCGATAGGATTGGCGATGCCCTGTCCCGCAATATCGGGAGCTGAACCGCCGCTCGGCTCGTAGAGACCGAACTTTGTATCATTTAAGCTGGCGCTCGCAAGCATTCCGATAGAGCCTGTCACCATGCTTGCCTCGTCTGAGAGAATGTCCCCAAACATATTCTCCGTCAAAATCACGTCGAACTGAGAGGGATCCTTTACCAACTGCATCGCACAGTTGTCTACCAGCATATGAGAGAGCTCCACCTCCGGATAATCCCTGGATACTTCCTCTGCAATGCGTCTCCAGAGTCTTGAGGAATCCAGTACATTCGCCTTATCGACGCTGCATACCTTTTTCCTTCTCTTTTCCGCTATGTCGAAAGCTTTTTTGGCAATGCGCCGGATTTCATTCTCATTATACACCAGCGTATCCACAGCCGTCAGCACTCCATCAATTTCCTCCGTCTTACGCTCTCCGAAGTAAAGACCACCGGTAAGTTCGCGCATAATCATCATGTCAAAGCCCTTTTCACTGATCTCCTCGCGCAGAGGGCAGGCATGACGCAGTTCTTTGTAAAGGATAGCCGGGCGCAGATTTGCGAAAAGCCCCAGAGATTTGCGAAGCTTCAGAAGTCCTGCTTCGGGGCGTCTGTCCGGCGGAAGCTGATACCAGGGTGAGGTTGCCGCGTTGCCTCCGATAGAACCCATTAACACCGCATCGCTGTTTTTTGCCGCTTCTATCGTCTCATCTGTCAGAGGCACGCCGTGTACGTCGATGGAAGCTCCTCCCATCAGAAGCTCCGTATACTCCATCTCATGGCCAAACTTTTCAGCCACCTTGTCCAGCGACTTTCTCGCTTCCCGTACAATTTCGGGGCCGATTCCATCGCCTGGAATGACTGCCAGCTTCAATTTCATTCTCTCATCATCCCTTCTTCTATCATTTTTATCATCATAATTTTACATATTATTAATACTATAGAACAAAAATTCCTTTTTTTCAACCAGGAGTTCTGGTTTTAAAGAGATTTTAACACAAAGGAAGGCCGGTCTGAACCCCGGCCTTTTTTCATATATTATCAAAAACGGAATTTCTGCATATGAAATCTTCCTTTAAACCTTTTCTACATACTCTTGGCTCCGTCCTTTTTCTTATTATCGCCTATTTTATCGGCCAGGGCTTCGCACGCTTTACCGCAGAAGACGCCATGATTACCGCAGAAAGCACCGCCTCCGCCAACTGGGGACTAAGCTTCCAGGAGGAGGGAAAAGCTCCCGTGGCCAACGCTTCCGCCTCCTATCTCGCAGAGTATGACGCCTATTATATAGAAGAAACAGACGAGAAGAAGATTTATCTGACCTTCGACTGCGGCTTTGAAAACGGATGTACTCCCGCGATCCTCGACGCCCTGAAAAAGCATAATGCCCCGGCCACCTTCTTTATCGTGGGAAATTACCTGGAAACCAGTCCGGAGCTGGTGAAACGCATGGTGGAAGAAGGACACACCGTAGGAAATCATACGTATCATCACCCGGATATGACGCAGATCAGTACGGAAGCGGACTTTGCCAAGGAGCTTCAGTCCCTGGAACAGCTCTATGAGGAAACCGTCGGCCAGCCTATGGCGAACTATTACCGTCCCCCTCAGGGCATCTACAGCGAAGCCAATCTGGAAATGGCTCAAAAGCTTGGCTACCAGACCTTTTTCTGGAGCCTGGCCTATGTGGACTGGTACCAGGACGATCAGCCCACGAAGGAGGAGGCCTTTGAAAAGCTGATTCCCAGGATTCATCCCGGCGCCGTGGTTCTTCTCCACAACACTTCTTGGACTAACGCGGAGATTCTCGACGAGCTGCTGACAAAATGGGAGGAAATGGGATATACCTTCCATCCTTTAAGCGAGCTTTGCGAATAAGGGTGGCTCTGAGATTCAGAAAGTCAGAAAGAGGAAGCGCCGGGTTGGAGTAAAGAAATAGTCAGTTGATAAAAAATAAATAAAAAGAGTATTGGCTCCTTGAGGTATAATGATTTCGACGAAAAAAACAAAACCGAAAGGAGTACCAATACTCATGGATATTATAACATTA
>DVLE01000027.1 GCA_018715645.1 Candidatus Merdisoma merdipullorum | reverse complement strand
TTGGGAAAAGGAAGTTTCCCTGAACGTGTAAAAGCATTACCGATGCGATGCCTTGTCAGGAAATCTTCCGATGTGATAAGCTCATTAGAAGATTGTAAAATAGATGTTAAAAGTTTTGTATTCATAAACAAAAACACCTCGCATTGAAAATGTAATCAATGCGAGGCAACATTTTTTGAGCGTTTTGTCAAGTACTTTTAGACTTTTTAATCCTTTTTTATATATCTTAAGTTGACGACATTGCCTGCATAGCAGGTGGTTTATTTGTTTCCAAAGTTTCGTTTTTCGGAACACGAAAAACTCCTCAATGGAAACAGGCCCTTGGCCTAACAAAAAATGCCGCGGGCGATTTCACCCGCGGTTTCCTCTTATGTATCATTGACAGACATTGCATTTTCCCGGAACTATGCCAGCCTCTTAAGCTTTTCGCTGTGTTCCTGAACTACTTTTTTTAAAGTGTTAATATCCTCCTGCATGGTCTCGATCTGATCCGTACCATGCGCATATCTTTTGTAAGTGGACGTATAGCAGGCTTCTATGTTCTGCAATCTAGGCAGCATATCGTTTTCCATAAGAAGCTCCATGCGCGTTGCCCGTCCTTCCAGGTTTATTACACATTCTTCTAAATGTGACACGCGCCCTTCCAGCACTGTCACGCGTTCTTCCAGCGCTGTCATGCGTTCTTCCAGCGCTGTCATGCGTTCTTCCAGCGCTGCCATGCGTTCTTCCAGACGCGTCACGCGCTCCTCCAGCGCCGTCATGCGTTCTTCTATCTTGGTCAGTTTTTCATCCAATGGCTTTATCTGTTCGCTGAAAATCTGCGAAATCGCAAGTAAATCTTCCTTAGTCAGCGCCATAGGCAACCTCCTGTTCCGAGGCAGCCATTTCCAGATTTGCAATGTCTGGTTCTATCCTACTATAAATCGACATCATTTGCAATATATTTCAGATATTTTTCCCTTTTTCTTCCATGTTTTATTCCTGGGATCCCAAGGTTTTCATCTCCTGCTCCACGGAAGCCTCGCAGGAACGCATAGCAAGAATCGTCTGCTCAAACAGCTTGTCAAGTTCCCAGCCAAGGCGTTCCGCCCCTGTACGAATCACATCTCTGGAGCAGCCGGCCGCGAACCGTTTATCTTTGAACTTCTTTTTCAGGCTGGATACCTCCATATCCATGACACTCTTAGAAGGACGCATCTTTGCGGCAGCTCCAATCAAACCTGTCAGCTCGTCGGCGGCGAACAGTACCTTTTCCATCTCGTGAACAGGCTCCACCTGCGAGCAGAGTCCATAGCCGTGACTGCAGACTGCATGAATCAGCTCATCCTCTGCTCCGCCTTCTCTCAAAAGCTCCGGCGCCTTTACACAATGCTCCTCCGGATAAAGCTCAAAATCAATATCATGCAAAAGACCCGCGATTCCCCAGAAATCTTCTTCCTCTTTGTAGCCCAGTTCACCCGCATACCAGCGCATCACGCCTTCCACGGTCAGCCCGTGCTGGATATGAAAGGCTTCTTTGTTATATTTCTGAAGGAGCGCGAGGGCTTCCTCTCTTGACAATTCTGTTTTCATGGTTTTTTTCCTCTTTTCTGTAATTTTATACCCGGAAGCAGCCGCCCCCGATGAACTCCCGCAGCAAAGAATTGTCGGGAATCACTGTACTGTCTACCCCCAGGAAATAATCCAGGAATTTCAAAAGCCGCTTCGCCTCCAGATATTCCGGAGCTTCGCGATCGATTCCAAACAGAATCGGCTCCGCGTACTGCTTAAGCACCGACAGCTCATAGATCAGGGCAGAGTTAAACATCACGTCCGCCTCCTCCTGATACGGGAAGATATTCTCCTCCTCGCCCCGGCGCACGGAAGGCCACATGGCAATCGTACGGGCTGCGCTCGCTCCTCTTGTCCTTGCGTCCCTTACCATACGCCGAATCAGCCGGCCATCCGTCGTGGGAATCCGGTTATGCTCATCCACATTCAACTGTGTCAAAGCGCTGATATAGATTTTAAACTTGCTCTCCCCCGGCAGACTGTGGGAAAGCACGTCATTCAGGCAATGGATTCCTTCGATGACCAGAATATCCTCCTTGCCCAGGGTGAGCAGATCGCCGTTATACTCCTTCTTTCCCGTCTTAAAATTGAAATTCGGAAGTTCCACGGTTTTTCCGGATAAAAGCTCACACATCTGCCGGTTAAACAGATCGATGTCAATCGCTTCCAGACATTCAAAATTATAATCGCCGTTCTCGTCCCGCGGCGTCATCTCTCTCTCCACAAAATAATTATCCACCGCAATGGGATGAGGCTTCAGCCCCGCCGCCGAAAGCTGAATGGAAAGTCTGTGGGAAAAAGTCGTTTTTCCTGAGGACGAAGGACCTGCAATCATGATGAACTTTTTGCCGGAATCCTCTGCGATCCGCCTTGCGATCTCCGCGATCTTCCGTTCCTGCAGAGCCTCCTGGGTCATGATAAGCTGCTGCATCCCTCCCCTGGAAATGCAGTCGTTCAGATCTCCTACTGTGGAGATTCCCAGCATATCGCTCCACTGAGTCGCCTCTTTCAGCACCTGGAACACCTTGTGCTGCGGTTTAAAGGGCGGCACTGTCTCCGGATCCGCCATAGCCGGAAACTGAAGTACAAATCCCTCGTCATAGAGATACAGCTCAAAATACTTCAGATAGCCTGTGTCCGGAACCATATAGCCGTAATAATAATCTTCAAAATCCCCGATGCTGTAGAGATTCACCCTGGATGCCCGGCGGTAACGGAACAGTTTCTCCTTGTCATACATCCTGTGTTCATGAAAAATGCGTAAGGCTTTATCCGTATTAACATTCGTCTTTTTGATCGGAAGCTTTCTCTCCACATACTCCCGCATCTTAGCTTTTACAGCTTCCAGGAACGCTTCATCGACTTTAACGCTTCCCTCCACCGTGCAATAGTAGCCGCTGCTGATAGAATGCTGCACCTGCGCGCGGGTAATAGCCTCGTGTCCCGCCACTTTGTAGACAGCCTTCATCAGAAGCATCGTAAGACTCCTCCGGTAAGCCTGGCAGCCGGCCGGATCAGCCGTCGTATAAAAGGAAAGCTCACAATCGGTATTCAGCCGCTTATTCAGCTCCCGAAGCCGCTTATTCTCAGATACCAGAACAATATCGTGAGCGTAGTCCTTCTGCACGTCGGCCGCAATCGTCCCAAACGTAGTTCCGGCTGGATATTCATAGTTCTTTCCGTTTATTACTGCCTTTACATTCATCCTGTCATCCCCTTCCTGTCTTTTCTGTTCCGCCAAATTTTCCTGTTTTCTCCAAACCTCTCTTTGTGTATTTTTAAACCACTTGAAATGGCTGTTTTACAGGCGCCGTATACACCTTGAGATCGGCAAACTCCTTTTCCAGAAACCTTCTCATGTCCTCGATATAAATATGCTCGATCCCATAATGTCCCGCGTCGATAATCGCCATGCCGCAGTCCGCCATATCGATTCCTGTATGATGGTCAATATCGCCGCTTATCAGCACATCCACTCCGGCTTCCAACGCGGGACGCGCCATACTCTTACCGGACCCCGGTGAAATAGCGGCCGTCGTTACTATTTTATTCAGCTCCCCAAATATCTTGACATTAGGCAAAGCAAATCGTTCCTTCACAAGACGGGCACATTCCTCCAGTGTCATAGCCCTCGGCAGGCGGCCAATGCGTCCGATCCCCTCTCCGTCCAGGACCTCCTCCAGCGCTGCAGTATCCGTAAGTCCCAGCATCTCTGCAGACAGAGCAGCCATACCAAGCACATCATAGTTCGTATGCATCGCGTAATAAGAGACGCCGTTTTTGATCAGGCGAACCAGCCGTTCACCCACATAATCATCCGTCGTCACAGCCTTGATCCCACTGAAAATCATCGGATGATGCGTAAGCAGAAGCTGCGCTCCGGACGCGACTGCGGCGTCAATCACCTCGTCTGTGGCATCCAGCGCAATATACACCGTATCGGTTTCCTGCTCTCTATCTCCTGCAAGCAGCCCCACATTATCCCAATCACAGGCATATTCCCTGGGATAACGCTTCTCAATCCTTTCGATTATCTCCTGACACTTCATCGGAAATCCCCTTTCCTTTTCTGTATTCCAAAAGCGTCCGCTCCAGCAGCTTTATTTCCTTCTCCAATTCCTCCCTGCGGTTTCTAATTCTTGATTCCTCCCTGCCTTCCGGAAGGCCTTCCCTGATTTTCCGGATACTTTTCAGACGTTTCTCCAGAAATTCCCGCATTACCTGAGGAGAGCTTTGCAGAGCGCTTTTTCCGAACAGCAGCTCCTGTTCGTTATATTTCTCCGGACAGCCCTTTTCCGCCTGGAACATCGGATAAAACTTTCCTTCGTCCAGAACAATGTCCTCACAGACGATCCTCCACCCGTTTGCAGCGAGCCAGCGGCGCACTTTCCAGATCTCGGACTGGGGCTGAAGAACCAGTTCTTTTGCAAATTCCAAAGCTTTCCCGCCTTTATCCAGAATCCGTTCCATCAGAGCGCCTCCCATACCGGCGATCAGAATCGTATCCGCTTCCCCTTCTTCCAGAGCCGAAAGGCCGTCGGAAAGCCTCGTTTCTATGTAGTTGCCAAGTCCGGCTTCCCGGATATGCTCTTTTGCCCGCTCAAGCGGTCCTTCTCCTATGTCCATGGCAATCGCTGAAGGGATCTTTCCCTGCCTGCAAAGACAAAGGGGAACATATCCATGATCTGTTCCCACATCTGCCAGGCGGCTGCCCTCCGTGACCATTTCTGCCAGGCGGTTCAGTCGTTTTGATATATTCATTTTCTTAATCCAGATAGTCCTTCAGTTTTCTGCTTCGGCTGGGATGACGAAGCTTCCGCAGCGCCTTCGCCTCAATCTGGCGGATACGCTCACGGGTAACATTAAATTCCTTGCCTACCTCCTCAAGGGTTCGGGCTCGTCCATCATCCAGGCCAAAACGCAGACGGAGTACCTTCTGCTCTCTGTCCGTCAGCGTACTCAAGACCTCCACAAGCTGCTCCTTCAAAAGTGTAAAGGCTGCCGCGTCAGAAGGTACCGGGACATTGTCATCCTGGATGAAATCTCCCAAATGGCTGTCCTCCTCCTCTCCGATAGGCGTCTCCAGGGAAACCGGCTCCTGGGAAATCTTCAGGATTTCACGGACACGCTCCACCGGAAGCTTCATTTCCTCAGCAATTTCCTCCGGGGTAGGTTCACGTCCCAGTTCCTGCAAAAGCTGTCTGGATACACGAATCAGCTTGTTGATAGTCTCCACCATGTGGACCGGAATCCGGATTGTACGGGCCTGGTCCGCAATGGCCCTTGTGATGGCCTGGCGAATCCACCAGGTCGCATAGGTACTGAACTTATATCCCTTGCGGTAATCAAACTTTTCAACGGCTTTGATCAGTCCTAAATTTCCCTCCTGAATCAGATCGAGGAACAGCATACCGCGCCCAACATACCGCTTTGCAATGCTGACTACAAGACGCAGGTTCGCCTCTGCCAGACGCTTCTTCGCGTCCTCGTCCCCCTGCTCCATTTTCTTTGCAAGCTCAATCTCCTCGTCCGCGCTCAGAAGCGGCACCTTTCCGATCTCCTTCAAATACATGCGGACCGGATCCTCAATGCTTACGCCGTCAGGTACGGAAAGATCGATTTGCTCAACATCTACGTCGTCGTCCTCTGACAGAAGTATATCGTCGTCGGGCTCGTCCCCATCCCCGGTGATCCGCAGCACGTCAATATTGTTGGCTTCCAGATAGTCCAGAATCTTCTCCATCCGATCCGGGTCCAGCTCCATATCGCCGAAGAAATCGCTGATCTCCTGGTATTCCAGAATATTTTTCTTTTTCTTGGCCATCACCAGGAGAGCCTTCAGTTTTTCCTCAAACTTTACTACGTTTTCGTCCATGTTGTTCCATCCTTCCATAACTTGTTAGTATTTTATCCCTAATCCAGTGAAATATGCAGTTTCTCCAGATCACGCCTGTCCTGGATGAGCCTTTGAAGTCCCTCCATATCGGCAGGCGAAAGCTCATGAGCCTTTTTGTTCAAAGCTTCCTGCTTTACCTTGTATATCGTCTCCTGCAGAGCCTTTTCCATTTCTTCCTTTGTCTCTACTTCCTTCAGAACCGCGTTAAATACGGCTGCAGCTTCTCTTTGCTCCTCCGTATTCTCAAATCTGCTCAGGATCCCTGCCGGATTTAAGCTTCCCTTCTGCTGCTGCTCATAGAGAATACCCGCGATCTCCCGATAGAGGGGAACCGTAAAATCTTCCGGCTCCACATATCGGCGAATCACCTGAAAATAGCGGGGTTCCGAAACCATCCAGGTAAGAAGCAGCTTCTGGGACGCCGCTGTCCCTTCCTCCTTCGCCTTTTTGGGAGCAGACAAATCCCTGGGCTTTGGTCTGGGGGCCGCTCCGGCGAGCGTCAAACCAAGCTGATTTACCTTTCTCCTCAGCGTATCATAACCCACGCCGTATTTCCGGGCTACCGCTTCTATGTAATTGTTCCTCTCCAGCTCGTCGGAAAAGGCCAGAAGCTTCTTAGCCGTCTCATCAAAAAAGGCGGTCTTCGCGGCCGGATCCCCCAGATTATAACTGCGTTCCAACACTTCGATCTCAAAGAGGAAGCTGCTCTGCGCTTCATCGATCCTCTTTTGAAATGCCTCCGTACCCAGAGCCTTGATAAACTCGTCAGGATCCTTGTAGGGCTTCATATTGATGACACGGATAGACAGCCCCGCCTCCCGCAGAATCGGAATTGCCCGAAGCGCCGCCTTGGTTCCGGCTTCATCGCTGTCGTAAGTCACAAGTACCTCATTCGTATAGCGCTTCATCAGAAGGGACTGCTGCACTGTAAGAGCCGTTCCCAGAGAAGCCACCGCCTGATTGAAACCAGCCTGGTGCATGGAAATCACATCCATATAGCCCTCGCAGATGATCAGGTTCGGCTTTCTTGCCGTTCTGGCAAAATTCAGACCGTACAGATTCCTGCTCTTGTCAAAGATCTTCGTCTCCGGGGAATTGAGATACTTCGGTTTGGCATCTCCCATGACGCGTCCGCCGAAACCAATCACCCGGTTATTGACGTCCATAATCGGAAACATCACCCGGTTCCAGAATTTATCGTAAAAACCGCTCCGCTCGTCCATTCCGAACAGGCCGGATTCCTTTAAAAGCGAGTCCGGGTATCCCTCATGCTTCAGATATTGATACATCTCCCGGCTCTGCTGTCCCGAATACCCCAGGCCGAACCGCTTGATGGTCTCATCGCTCAGTCCCCTTCCTCTCAGGTATTCGTAGGCCGCGCGTCCTTTTTCCTGACGCAGCTCAAAATAATAATACCGGGCCGCTTTCTTCTGGATTTCCAAAAGTCTGCTCTTCAGATCCGCCTGACGTCTGGCTTCCTCCGAGTACTCTACCTCCGGAAGCTCTACCCCGCAGCGGTCCGCCAGCGTTTTGACTGCTTCCGGAAAGGTAAAATTCTCATATTCCATTAAAAATGTAAATACATTGCCGCCCGCGCCGCAGCCAAAGCAGTAATACATCTGCTTACCAGGCGACACGGAAAAGGACGGCGACTTTTCGTTATGGAAAGGACAGAGTCCGAAATAGCTGGATCCTCTCCGCTGAAGACGGACATAACCGGAAATCACATCCACAATGTCATTTCTGGACCGTACCTCCTCAATCAAATCCTCTGAATAATACATGTTTATTCCGCCACCCTATGCATTCCATGCCTTTGGCACAAAATATTCTTCAAACTTGTAAATCGCATACTGATCAGTCATGCCTGATATGTAGTCGCAGACGACGATCTCCTTCTCATCCGTCCCCTTTTCCAGCATATCCCGATATTCCTCCGACATATCCTCCGGCTGATCCATATAATGCTCAAACAGCCCTTCCAGCATATTCTGAGCCTTTTTCTCCTCTCCCTTGGCCTTCGGATTCGTATAGACGCTGCCAAACATAAAGCTGCGAAGCTCCTGCATGGCGCGCTCCACTTTCTCTGACATCAGAATATCCGGCTTTCCCATGCTGTGCGCAATGATGTCATGGACCATTGTATTGAGCCGTTCCCTTGTGGAAAAGCCGAGAATTTCCCGGTACTCCCGCGGAATATCTTCCTCCTCAAGAATACCTCCCCGGATCGCGTCATCGATGTCATGATTGATATAGGCTATTTTATCTGAAAGACGCACAATCCGGCCTTCCAGCGTAGAAGGATGGCCGCTTGTTCTGTGATTCAGGATCCCGTCACGCACCTCGACTGTCAGATTCAGTCCTTTTCCGCCCTTTTCCAGCTTTTCCACCACCCGCACGCTCTGCTTGTAATGCGCAAAGCCGCGGCTGCAAAGCTTGTTCAAAGCCCGCTCTCCTGCATGTCCAAAAGGCGTGTGGCCCAAATCATGCCCCAGGGCAATAGCCTCTACCAGATCTTCATTCAGACGCAGCGCCTTTGCAATCGTTCTGGCATTCTGGGAGACCTCCAGCGTATGCGTAAGCCTTGTCCGGTAGTGATCTCCCCGCGGCGTCAGAAATACCTGGGTTTTATGCTTTAGCCGCCGAAAAGATTTACAGTGCAGAATCCGGTCGCGATCTCTTTGATAAACTGGCCGTATATCGCAGGGCGGTTCGTATACGTCCCGTCCCTTTGAATTCTTGCTTAAGGCCGCGTAAGGACTTAAGTATTCGCTTTCCCACTGCTCTGTGCTTTCTCGAATCGTCATGGCGTCTCCTCCCCGACATACCGTCCATCACCACTGTCAGCAAGTTTCCTCCTATATAATAATTCTGCGCCCGACACCAAATCCCTCTTTTTTCTTCTGATTTTCTACTCTTAATTAACAAGGGCATGACCGCCGGAAGCGGATATACCCTTGTTAATTAAAAGGGAGCTTCGGGTACTCTTTCTTACCTACTATCTCCTTACGGATATAAGCAAAGGTCGCCTCCTCTCCCTCCTCGTCCAGCATATGAAGAAGGTATTCCAGCAAGGCCCTGGTCTCGTCGTGTATCATATAAGAATCTTTTCCCTTCTCATAATATGCCAGGGGCTGATGCTGATCATAGTTCGCCCCCTCATATATTTTTGAGGCGGCGATCCGGTCCATCATCATCTCTGCCACATATCGGTTCGGCATCTTCATGCCTGTCATGCCCTTCACCGGACCAAGACTGTAATCAATCCAATATTCATAATGATGTTTATTCCTGCCCTTGTGATGGAGCCAGGCAGAGGAATAGCCTTTATCCTCCCGCTCCGCATTGTTCGGACTCCGGTAGCCCTGATAATACTTGCATCCAGGGATAAATTCCGCAGGGGAATACTTTGACAAATCGTGAGTAAGCCCCTGCCGGTATAATCCAATCCGAAAGCAATGCTTCATCACAAGAAGCTTATGGTGTGTAATTGTACAAAAATGTTTCCATATTTTCATCTCAACAGCATCCTACTTCCGTCTTACTTTTCCGTCCTGCTTTTCTGCTCTGTCTTCCCGTTCTCTCCCGGCTTTGCTCCTCCTGCTTTTCCCGGCCTTCCGGACAGAACCAGAATGGTCCTTTCCGGAACCGTCACCGTTCTCTGATCCGCAAGAAGGGGTTCTTCTCCCTCCGCATAGATCCCAGAGACGCCCTCCGCCCCTGTATCTATGGTGATTCTCCACTCTCCTTTGTCCGGAAGACTCGGAAGCGCAAACTCATGAGGAATCCAGTGCATATTGTAGGCCACATAGAAGAAACAGTCCTTTTCCCTTCCTTCCGTGTTGGCCGCTATGTAATCTCCTCCATAGAAAATACCGACGCTGCGGCTGTAATTTTCAAAATCTCCAAGCCAGGCGCGCTTCCCATGATAGGAAATATCCGGATGTCCGCAGGACAGATAATCCGTCATACGAAATTCTTTTTCCTGATGAAACACCGGATGCGCCCTCCGGAAAGCGATAAGCTTTTGTACATACTCCGTCAAAAATCTATAAGCCTTGGCCGGTTTCCAGTTTATCCAGGAAAGTTCATTATCCTGACAGTAAACATTGTTATTGCCCGACTGAGAATTTCCCCTCTCATCCCCTCCATAGATCAAAGGCGTACCCTGACTCAGCAGCAGCAGGACAAAGGCATTGCGAAGCTGGCGGGCACGCAGCTCAAGCGTCTTTTTTTTACGGCTTGGGCCTTCCTCCCCGCAGTTCCAGCTATAATTAAAATCTGTTCCGTCATGATTTTCCTCGCCATTGGCTTCATTATGCTTCTCATCATAGGAAACCGCGTCCATCAGCGTAAAGCCGTTATGATTTGCCATATAATTGATCACGGCATGAGCGGCAGGGTTTCTTCTGGCTCTCCAGGTAAAGGGAACAAGCTGACCTTCGTCTCCTTTCAGAAAGCGGCGGACATCCAGCATAAAGCCATCGTTGGTCTCCGCCAGGTTCCGGAAATGGGGGACATGGCGTTCCTCATAAATATCCTCCATATGAAAGCTTTCCGTCATAATCTTGGTATGGCTCAAAAGCGGATCCTGAGCCAGAGCTTCTACAGGAGCGTGATCCCGGTTTACATGAATTCCATCAATATGATATTCCAGAACCCAATGACGGATACAGTCCAGCGCAAGAGCCGTACGTACTCCCTTTGGAAAATAAAATTCAAGCACAAGCTCAATACCGTTTCGATGCAGTTCTCTGACCAGATCCTTAAACTCCCGGACCGGATCATCGGTCGCCGCATAGGATGCCTTCGGCGCAAAGTAATAAGCATCCGTATAGCCCCAGTAATTCAATAGCTCTCTCCTGCCATTTCCAGGACGTCTGAGAGGCGGACGCTTCTCGTCCCAGGGTTCCACCTCCGCAAATTCATACACAGGCATCAATTCCAGCTGATTAATCCCAAGCTCTTTCAGATACGGAATTCTCTCCGCAATTCCCTGAAAGGTCCCCTTCGCCTTCACTCCGGATGAGGGATGCTTTGTAAATCCCCTCACATGCGTGGAATAAACAACAATATCAGACCAGGAAAGCTGCAGGGGGACGTCTCCGTTCCAGTCATAGTCCTCAAACACAGCTCTGCCGTGCAAACTTTCTTCTCCTTTTGGAGCCTTTCCCCAGATTTCCCTTCCGCAGATGGCCAGGGCATAGGGATCCGTCACTACCTGTCCGTCAATCAGATAATTATACTCATACTCCTCGATCGGAAATCCTTCAATAATCAGCGACCGGAGATCCCCATAACGCGCGGAACTCCCCATAGGAATCGAGGCTGCCACTTCCTGGTCGCCCCGTTTATACAATAAAAGGCTGCATCGCTTTCGATCAGGCACCGCAATGGTAAAGCATACGTCATCTCCAAGCTTCTGTACTCCAAGTCCATGATAAGTTCCGTTTTTAACGCTGTATTGAAAACCTTCTTCCAGTTTCTTCATCCCTGTGCCTGCCTTTCTGCTCATTCCAGCCGTAAAAATGTAATAAAATGTCATAGTTTCCCTATTATGAATATGTTTTTATTATACCAGAAATCCACTTTCATTGGCAAGGGAACAACGGCCTTCCGAAGAAATAATTTCAGAATTTTCAGTCAAAATTATCCGGGAACACCTGTGGGTTCCAGGTATTCCCGGATGCTGGCTTGACTCCTATTTTTCTTTTACAGAATCCTCCGCATCTATTTTCCTTTTCTTTCTCCGGAAAAAGGGCTTTTTCCATACGATTTTCTGTATCAGACGAACGCCTATCCATAGCGCCGCCAAAATTATCACCAGATAAGGCAGTGAACTGATGAACCATATTCCAAAGCTTCGGATTCCCTGCCCTATCTCATAGAAATTATCCGAGAGTCTTCTGCGTATCTCTCCAAAAAATCCAGGATCCTCCTCTATGACTGTCTCTCTCTCCACTTCGTCGACGCTTACGGACACCGTACTGTAATTCACCTGATTGTCATAGGTACGAAGAGTGGATTCATAGGACTGAAGCTCATAGCGGATTTGGGACAAACGGTTTTCGATGGAAAGGATGTCCTCCATGCTTTCCGCCTGTTCCATCAACTCCAGAAGCCTCGCCTGCTCTGTCTCAAGAGCCTCGATATGACTTTCCGTATCTACATACTGAAGCGTCACATCTTCCACAGATTCCATCTTGCTGATTACATTTCCCAGATCACTCACAATTGTCACAAACTCGTCCAAACGCTCTGAAGGAATCCTCAAAGTAAGCCGCGCATAGCGGTATCCTCCTGAATTGTAATAGCTCAGACCGGAGATCTCCGAAGCCTCCACATATCCTCCGATCTCTGTGGTCTTTGTCTGAATATTCTCTATCAGGGTGTCGAACTCACGTGTCTCCATCCACAGGTCTACGGTCTTTATCAGCTTCTGTCCCGATGCTTCCACACTGCCGATTCCGGAAGAAGAAGTCACCGCCCCGCTGTCTGCTGCATCTGCCATGGATTCTTCTATTCCCTGTTCGCCATACCATTCCTCCTCCGTAATCTCCATGCTGCTGCTTTCTACCGCTTCTTCCGACGCCGCCGTATCCATAGACGAAGAATTTGCCGCCCCGCCGCATCCGACTGCGAAAAGCACTGCCAGCACTGCCGCAAGAATTCCATAACGCTTTTTCATAGTTTTCCCTCCCTATACATGGGGAACGTGACAGCTCAGATCCCCGGCTGTCCCGATTCCCTGAGAAGCCTATTGCCGCTCCGTGTTATCCAGGGTACTTTCCAGGGCTTCCTCCAGACCTTCTTCCAGATCTTCAAACCAAAATTCTGACCCGAAGGGCTTTCCATCCACATAGACAACCGCTCTGTATTTTTCCGCCTCAAAATCCAGATCGTAATTCGCCAGCCAGATCTCCTCATCCTGTGCCATACCAGGTTCCAGCTCTACAATACCTTCGCTGCGGCCGCTGCTTCCGTCTGCTCCGTCCAGGCCTTCCCTTTGCTTTTCCGGCACCACATACCAGGCGCCATCCAAATACACCTGAAGCTCCACGCCCGTACTGTAGGAAACGGCCGTTTCACTCAGATTTCCAATGGTCACCTTGAAGGATTCTGCTGCGCGATCCAGAACAGGACTGGAAACCAATGTCTTGACATTTCCTGCCTGTGAAGGAATACTCTGCTCCTCTGCAAGCGGTATCATGCTTCCCATAAACTCCTTCTCTGCCGGAAACTCTGCATCTGCGCCGGAATTCGCATCCTGGCCGCCAGACGCTGTGCTGTCCTGCGCCGCAGTCGTCTCCTCCTCCGGAACCGCCAGATCCGCCGTCTCCTCCGTGGATTCTGCCGTACTTTCCGCCAAACCGCTGCTGCCTGCACCTGTCAGACTATGCTCCGACAAAAGATAGCCGCCCACACAGACGCCGCCTACTACAAACATCAAAAGGATACAGGCAGCTATCCGGTTGAAGCCGAAAACAAATTCCCGTCTGGTCATTTCATGTTTTTTTAATTTCCCCTTTGTCCTGCAAAGCTCCTCCATAGCTGCGTTAAATCCTGGTGAAAAGGTGTGCATCCGGGAAATCTCCCGTTCCGGAGGAATGAAACTTAACTGCTCCTCCATGCAGGCCTGAAACGCATTGGCCAACAGCTCTTCCTGCTGGACCTCTCCGGACGTTTTCTGTTCCTTCCCGTCTTTCCTCTTATCTTCCCGCATGGCCTGTCACCTCCTTTTCCAGCATTTGCTGCAGCTTTTTTCTGGCGCGGAAATAGCGCACGTTTACCAGCTTGGGAGTGATGTCCAGAAGCTGAGCGATCTCTCTGTCCGAAAGCTGGTGTACATATTTGTACTCAAAGATCACGCGATACGCCTCGTCCAGCTCCAGAATGCAGGAGATCAGGTGATTGTAGTTTTCTTTTGTAATATACGCGCTCAGCATATCCTCTTCAGGCGCGGCCGGCTCTGTCGTCAGCTCGTCCACAGAACTCTCCCCGTGCTGTCTGCGCAGTATATCCACAGCCTTGCTCTTTACAATCGTCAGCAGGAATTTCCTGGTCTTCGGGCTCTCTGCATCTTCTATTTTATCCAGATGTCTGGTCAGCGCAAGAAAAGCATCCTGGACCGCATCCTCAGCCAGATGCGCGTCTCCAAGGAGCTGATACGCCACATACCAGCAGAAATGCTGATGCTGCTCATAGACCTCTGTGAATTTGTCCTTTTCCTCCTGCGTGTCCAGCATGGATAAGTATAAAAGCATGGTAGGGCCCCCTCCCTGTCCGTTTATCGTTACATTAATAATAACGTAACGGATTTAGGTTTTACTACAAAAAAAACTTAAATTTTTCTTAACGACTGTAAAACCGGTCCCCCTGTTGCAGTGCCGGCCGACAAGCCGCGCTTCCTTCCTGGGATCCGATTTCTCTGCGGGAACTCTTCGTCCAGGCAGAGAACTTTCCTGTATTGAAAAGCTTTCGGTCTTTCCGTGCAGGAAAAGAGGCGGCCGCAAATCCCTTGCAGCCGCCCCGAACATTTTTCTTATTCTTCTACGCTGTAGTTCGGCGCTTCTTTTGTAATATGGATGTCATGCGGATGGCTTTCCTTCAAAGAAGCGGCAGTAATCTTGATGAATTTTCCATTTTCCTTCAGCGCCTCAATCGTAGGCGTACCGCACAGTCCCATACCGGAACGTAAGCCTCCCAAAAGCTGGAAAATCGTATCCTCTACCGTACCCTTGTAAGCTACGCGGCCTTCTACGCCTTCCGGAACAAGCTTTCTTGCTCCCTCCTGGAAGTAGCGGTCCTTGCTTCCATTCTCCATGGCAGCAATGGAACCCATACCGCGGTATACCTTATATTTTCTTCCCTGGAACAGCTCATACTCTCCCGGAGACTCGTCGCAGCCGGCGAAAATACTTCCCATCATGCAGACATTTGCGCCTGCCGCAATCGCCTTCGTGATGTCTCCTGAATACTTTATACCGCCGTCGGCGATAATCGGGATACCATACTCCTTCGCCACCGCATAGCTGTCCATAATTGCGGAAACCTGCGGCACTCCGATACCTGATACCACACGGGTTGTACAGATAGAACCAGGTCCAATACCTACCTTGACGGCATCTGCTCCCGCTTCGATCAAGTCTCTCGTACCTTCTCCGGTCGCTACGTTTCCTGCGATCAGCGGCAAGTCCGGGAAAGCATCTTTAATCATTTTCAGACAGCGGATTACGTTCGCAGAATGTCCGTGGGAGGAATCCAGCACAATCACATCTACGTGAGCCTTTACAAGAGCGTCCACACGCTCCAGCACATTGCTTGTGATGCCTACGCCGGCTCCGCACAGCAGCCGTCCCTTGGAATCCTTTGCGGAATTGGGGTATTTAATTTGTTTCTCTATATCCTTAATGGTGATTAATCCTTTGAGATTGAAGTCGTCGTCTACGATCGGCAGCTTCTCTTTTCTTGCCTTGGCCAGAATCGCCTTGGCCTCGTCCAGTGTGATGCCCTCCTTTGCAGTAATCAGTCCTTCGGAGGTCATGGACTCTTTGATCTTCTTTGTGAAATCCGTCTCAAACTTCAGATCGCGGTTCGTAATAATTCCAACCAGCTTTCTTCCCTCTGTAATCGGAACGCCCGAAATACGGAACTTTGCCATGAGCTCGTTGGCGTCTGCCAGCGTATGCTCCGGAGATAAATAAAATGGGTCCGTAATTACTCCGTTTTCCGAACGCTTTACCTTGTCTACCTCGTCAGCCTGCGCCTCGATGGACATATTTTTGTGGATAATTCCGATGCCTCCCTGCCTTGCCATCGCGATAGCCATGCGATGCTCCGTCACGGTATCCATGCTGGCGCTCATCATCGGAATGTTCAGTTTAATTGTCTTTGTCAGCATTGTGGACAGATCCACCTGGTTAGGAATCACCTCTGAATAAGCAGGCACCAGAAGAACGTCGTCAAACGTAATGCTCTCGCCAATAATCTTACCCATTTCATTCTCTCCTCTCTCGTTATGTACAAAATCCTCTTGTTATTAATAACCTATCTTAACGAAAATGAAACGGCTTGTCAATACGATTCAGTAGGATTCTGACAGAAAAAAACGTCTGCGGAAGACGCTTTTTTCTTATGTTTTTCAGAGACATACACCTGTCTTTTCAAGGCGTGCGGACCAGACTTTCCGCTCCCGGAATTTTCTCTATTCTTCCACAGTAAAAATATCTTCAATCGCAACGCCAAACACTTTTGCAATATTCCAGGCCAAAACCAGAGAAGGATTATATTTTCCCTTTTCAAGATTCCCTATGGTTTCTCTGCGGACGCCCACCAGTCTGGCCAGATCCTCCTGCTTCATCTCATGTCTGGCCCGGTATTCTTTGATACGATTTTTAATCATGAGCCGCTCCCCTTTGCTCCTTCACTTCCAATATTATGAGCGCAATGGTAAAAGCAAAGACAGTTGCCACAAAACTTAGGGCAAAGGCTATCGGAACAGCCCTGGCCGTCCCGTAAATCCAGGAACACAGGAACATAAACGGGACAAGAGAAATCATTTCCGCCATAAACGCAAATGTGGCTGCTTTTTGAACATTGAGCCTGAAAAATTCATCCGGCATAATCCAAAAATACCGCAGATAATAGAGAAATCCGAAAAATCCAAACAGTCCGGAATTTTCCCCGGTGAGCCCCAAAATCCCTATCAGAGACAAAAGAGATAAAAGCCCCAGGTAGTTAATATTGCGTTTCATAAAACTCCTCCCCATTTATGTGATGTATTTCGCTCTTTATGATATAAATATACCACACCGGCACACAATGGGCAATATAAAAATTTTTATATTCGACGGATATTCTTCCCTGGCTGCGGATGCTTTCTTGGAAATCCTGATTTTCCTTCGTAGTTTTCTTCCTTTGGCTGCGGATGTTTTCCTGGAAATCTTAATTTTCTTCCGTAGTTTTCTTCCTTTGGCTACGGATGCTTTCCTGGAAATCTTGATTTTCTTCCGTAGTTTTCTTCCTTTAGCTACGGATGCTTTCCTGAGGATATTGATTTTCTTCCGTAGTTGACGATTTCTTTCTTCCAGGAATTCTTTTTGTCTCTTATCATACGCTCCAGAATCCTCGTCCAAAAGTAAATAAATCCCGGCAGGAAAACCTCCTGCCGGGATTTGCTTCCTTTTGTTCCTCGGATTTACATCATTCCGCCCATTCCGCCGCCTGCGGGTGCTGCAGGAACCGGCTCTTTGATGTTGGCTACGCAGCTTTCTGTGGTAAGGAAGGTAGAAGCTACGCTGGTAGCATTCTGCAGAGCGCTTCTGGTAACCTTAGCCGGATCCAGGATGCCCTCCTTCACCATGTCCACATACTCCTCACGCAGAGCGTCGAAGCCGATGCCCGGCTCGCTCTCTTTTACCTTGTTGATGATAACGGAGCCTTCCAGTCCTGCGTTTGCAGCGATGTGGTACAGCGGAGCCTCCAGAGCTTTCAGGATAACCTTCACGCCTGTCTTCTCGTCGCCGTCTGTGGTGTCAAGCAGCTTTGCAACTTCCTTGGTTGCATGGATATAAGCAGATCCGCCGCCTGCGATAATGCCTTCCTCTACGGCTGCTCTCGTAGCTGCCAGAGCGTCCTCCATACGAAGCTTTGCTTCCTTCATCTCGGTTTCGGTAGCAGCGCCTACACGGATAACTGCCACGCCGCCAGCCAGCTTTGCAAGTCTCTCCTGCAGTTTCTCACGGTCGAAATCAGAGGTAGTCTCCTCGATCTGAGTGCGGATCTGAGCAATTCTCTTGTCGATCTCCTCCTTGGAGCCTGCGCCCTCTGCGATAATGGTGTTCTCTTTCTGAACCTTTACGGATTTTGCGGTTCCCAGCATATCCAGGGTAGCGTCCTTAAGCTCCAGTCCAAGCTCCTCGGAAATTACCTGGCCGCCTGTCAGAATAGCGATGTCACGCAGCATCTCTTTTCTTCTGTCGCCGTAGCCCGGAGCCTTTACTCCTACTACTACGAAAGTACCGCGCAGCTTGTTCATTACCAGAGTGGTCAGAGCCTCGCCCTCAATGTCCTCTGCGATAATCAGAAGCTTTCTTCCGCACTGTACGATCTGCTCCAGCAGCGGCAGAATCTCCTGGGTATTGGAAATCTTTTTATCTGTAATCAGGATATACGGATCATCCAGATTTGCTTCCATTTTCTCCATATCGGTAGCCATGTAAGCGGAAATATATCCGCGGTCGAACTGCATACCTTCTACCAGGTCCAGCTCGGTCTTCATGGTCTTGGACTCCTCAATGGTGATAACGCCGTCGCCCGTCACCTTCTCCATAGCGTCTGCTACCATGTTTCCTACTTCCTCGTCTCCGGAGGATACAGCCGCTACTCTTGCGATCTGATGCTTGCCGCTTACCTTGCTGCTCATATTCGCAATGGCCTCAACAGCCGCGTCAGTAGCCTTCTTCATGCCCTTTCTCAGAACGATGGGATTCGCGCCTGCCGCCAGGTTCTTCATTCCTTCATGAATCATAGCCTGAGCCAGAACGGTAGCGGTTGTGGTACCATCACCGGCTACATCGTTTGTCTTGGTCGCTACTTCTTTTACAAGCTGAGCGCCCATGTTCTCAAAAGCATCCTCAAGCTCGATCTCTTTTGCAATCGTCACACCGTCGTTTGTGATAAGGGGTGCGCCATACTGCTTGTCAAGAACTACGTTTCTTCCCTTGGGTCCAAGGGTTACTCTTACGGTATCTGCCAGCTTGTCAACGCCAGCCTCCAATGCGGTTCTCGCATCTACGCCATACTTAATTTCCTTTGCCATCTTAAGATTCCTCCAGTCTTATTCTCTCTTTATTATTCTACAATCGCAAGGATGTCGTTCTGCTTTACAATAATGTATTCCTCATCGCCCATCTTTACTTCGTTTCCGGCATATTTGGAATAGATCACTTTGTCACCGGGCTTTACATGCATGGTAACTTCCTTTCCATCTACCATTCCGCCAGGTCCTACCGCGATTACCTCTGCCTGCTGCGGCTTCTCCTGGGCCTTGCTTGCCAGGATGATGCCGGACGCTGTCGTCTCCTCTGCCTCAAACTGTTTCAGTACAACTCTGTCACCTAATGGTACTAATTTCATTTCTATTCCTCCTTGGATCTTATTCGTCCCATTTATTATTAGCACTCACCCATATCGAGTGCTAACCTACGGATATTATATTAATGCTCTTTATTTTATTTGTCAACAGGTTTTTCAGATTTTATTCTTTTTTTATACTTTTCTATTTACAATTTTGATTTGGAAGAGCCCCCCTTCATTGACATAGCATATCTGATTCTGTAAACTGAATATACCATGTCCTTCGGACATGGCCCCTCCGGGGGATTCCAGGTATAATACCTGTCGGTATTATACCATGTCCTTCGGACATGGCCCCTCCGGGGGATTCCAGGTATAATACCTGCCGGTATTATACCATGTCCTTCGGACATTATACCATAAGCTTAAGCTAACAGAGGCATACACACTTAATCTTTCATTGCGGCAAGGGCGTATTCGCCTCCAGCAGCATGAAAATCAAAAGTCAAAAAGGAGGAAAACGTCTATGTTCGGGATCCAGTCGTCTTATGTGGTGGTTCCGCAGTTTCTATACAACCTCTTTGTCATCGGAGGCGGAGCAATTTCCCTGATTATGACCGCAATGCTGGCAAGATGCCTTGTGTTCAGAAAAGCAAGACCTGCCTTTCCTTACTTGCTCCTCATCCTGTTCCTTTCCAAACTGCTGTTTCAGCTTTCCGTTACAGGAAAAATCTGCGGTCACATGATGATTGGCGGCTGATTCCGCGAATCCCCGCAGTCTTAGCGCTTATCCTTCCACAAAATACAGCCTGCTAGCGAACCGCCTGTAGCCAGCCGATTATCACAAGATGCAGCGGATAATAAATATAGAAGAACCATTTTATATATCTGTTAATCCGGGTATTCCTCCCCCTCTCTCCGTTATACATGCCGATAACCGGAACGGACAGGACGACGGCCATCTGGAACAGCCCGTAAGTTTTGTCCAATGCGAAAAAATATACCGCCGCATAGAGCGCCGTATAAAAAATCATCCAGCACATCTGGGTTTTGGATTTTCCTCTGTTCGTCCCGAAAGCCATAATGCAAAGGGCCGCAATACAGCTCCAGTCGCTGGGAAAGCTAATCAGACAGTTCAAAACGATCAGCATAACCAGCCCTCATGCGAGAGACCACATGACGCTCGTCTGATTCAGAACTCTTCCGTAGTAAAATGGTATAAACGATTTCCAGTCTACAAAATCCATGGACGCGAACAGATACGAAAAATGTGAGATAACAGCAATAAGCTTGATTGTGTTAGCGCGGCTCTGCATAGCATCTCTCCTTTTCGGCCTCCCAACTTGCGATCTGTCCGCTTTGCTTTTCGTTCCAGCACGGAGCCGGCAATGGAAAGCAGTCTGGTCAAGTCAAAATAAAACCCGGACGTCCGACAAAGAAAAACTTCGCGGAATATCCGGGTTTTCATCCGGACCTATCTGAACAAGGGTATATCCCCTTGTCAGCTCAGGTCCGTGTTTTGCGCTTCGTTCATGCCTTTTTCAGCTTTGCCAGCTCGTCGAAGACCACGTCGTTCACGACTTTGATATAGGTTCCCTTCATACCTGAGGATCTGGATTCGATCACGCCCGCGCTCTCGAATTTCCGAAGGGCATTCACAATCACCGATCTTGTAATTCCTACGCTGTCTGCGATCCGGCTTGCCACGAGGACGCCCTCCGTCCCTTTCAGCTCGTCGAAGATATGGGTAATAGCTTCCAGCTCAGAGAAGGACAGGGTGCTGATAGCCGATTTCACAATCTGAACCTTTCTCTTTTCTTCTTCGTTTTCCTCGTTCACGGAACGCATCATTTCCAGACCGACGACTGTGGTTCCATACTCGCTTAAGATAATGTCATCAATATCATACTGCTCCTTATACTTGTACAGGAACAGGGTTCCAAGCCTCTCTCCCGCAATATCGATAGGCGTGATGATCGCCTGGTAATCGCTTACATTCTCCGAGACAAAACCTAATGTCTGAAGATTCACATTCTCCTTTGTGGAAAGAATACTTAAGAGCCGCTCGTTGAGAGCTTCGTCAATATGGCCGCCCACACTGTCTGTAATCAGCTCCTGTATCTCCTCGACACCTTCGCAGCGGCTGACTCCCAGAACCTTTCCTTTCTTACTGATCACCAGTATGTTTGAATGCAGAATTTCCGTCAATACCTCACAGATGTCGTTAAACACTACCTTGCTGGAGCTGTTGTTGTGCAGCAGCTTATTGATCTTTCTCGTCTTGTCTAATAATTGTACACTCACTGTATTCCCTCCGTCGTATCTCTTTAAACTCTCCCTGTCTTTCCATTTACGTGCCAAGCCAGAACTAATTTAACTATAATAAGACTCTAGCACAAATTTTTGAATTTTACAATCACTTTTTCAAAAAATTCTGAAAATTATTGTTCTTCCTTCTTTTTCGTCATTACATGGCCGCAGGTTTCGTTAGCACAGACAAGCTTGCTGCCCTTTTCCACCATATAGCTTCCGCATACGGGACACTTTTCTTTGGACGGCTTTTGCCAGGACATGAAATCACATTCCGGATTGTTCTCACATCCGTAATACTTCCGTCCCTTTTTCGTCCTCCGCAGTACGACTTCCTTTCCGCACTTGGGACAGGAGACGCCGATCTTTTCCAGATACGGCTTCGTATTCCGGCACTCCGGAAATCCCGGACAGGCCAGAAACCGGCCGTGCGGTCCGTATTTGATCACCATATGACGGCCGCATTCTTCGCAAATCACATCTGTGACCTCGTCCTCCACCTTGACTTCCTTCAGCTCCTTCTCCGCAGCCTCTACCGCTGCCTCCAGATCAGGATAAAAGTTCTCCACCACGGTCTTCCAGTTGACGGTCCCTTCCTCCACCCGGTCCAGAAGTCCTTCCATATTGGCTGTAAAATCCGTCTCCACAATGCTTGGGAAAGCCTGCTTCATCATATTGTTGACGACTTCTCCAAGCTCCGTCAAATACAGGTTTTTATTCTCCTTCACCACGTACCGGCGGGCAAGAATCGTCGTGATGGTAGGCGCATAGGTACTGGGCCGCCCGATCCCAAGCTCCTCCAGCGTCTTTACAAGGGCAGCCTCCGTGTAATGCGCCGGCGGATGAGTAAAATGCTGTTTACTCTCAAACTCCTTCAGCGTCAGAGCCGTATCCGTCCCAAGTCCCTTCAGAATCCGGCTGTCTCCTTCCTTCTCCTCGTCCTGCACATAGACGGCGAGGAAACCGTCAAAGGACACGCGGGAAGCCGACATCGTAAACCGGTATTTTCCCCCGTCGATCTTGACTGACGAAGTCTCATAGACCGCATCCGCCATCTGGCTGGCCGCAAAGCGTTTCCAGATAAGCTGATAAAGCCGGAACTGTTCTCTCGTAAGGGAATCCTTCAGCATGGCAGGTGTTCTCGCCAGATCCGTAGGCCGGATGGCCTCATGAGCATCCTGGATCTTCTTCCCGGAAGCCTTTGCGCCCTGCCCCTTAGATGTGTAGTTTTCTCCGTATGTGGAGCTGATATAATCCCTGGCTGATCTTTCGGCCTCCTCCGACACACGGGTGGAGTCGGTACGCAGATACGTGATGATACCGACCGTACCGTTTCCCTTGATGTCAATTCCTTCGTAAAGCTGCTGGGCCACGCTCATCGTCTTCTGTGTGGAGAAGTTCAGGTTCTTGGACGCCTCCTGCTGCAGCGTACTGGTCGTAAAGGGCAGCGGCGCCTTCTTAACCCTCTCACCTTTTTTCACCTCGCTGATCTGCCAGGAAACGCCTTCCAGCTCCTTCAGTACTCCATCGACTTCTTCTTTGGATTTCAGCGCCATTTTTCCGGACCTGGTTCCGTAAAAATGTGCCTGCAGCGGCTTTTTGCCGCCGTCCGCCAAAAAGTCCGCGTCCAGCGTCCAGTATTCCTCCGGCACGAAAGCGTTGATTTCTTCCTCCCGGTCTGCGATCAGTCTGAGGGCGACTGACTGTACCCTGCCTGCGCTTAAGCCTCTCTTAACCTTCGCCCACAGGATAGGGCTGATACGGTACCCTACCATACGGTCCAGCATACGCCGGGCCTGCTGCGCATTGACCAGATTCATGTCTATTTCTCTGGCGTGTTTTAAGGATTCCTTAACCGCGCTTTTCGTAATCTCATTAAATGTAATCCGGTATACCTTTTTTCCATCCAGATTCAACGCCTGGGACAGATGCCAGGAAATCGCCTCTCCCTCCCGATCAGGGTCGGTTGCGAGATAAATCTTGTCGGCCTTTTTTGCTTCCTTGCGAAGCTTGGCAAGAATCTCTCCCTTTCCGCGGATCGTAATATATTTAGGCTCGTAACCATGCTCTGCGTCAAAACCCAGCTGGCTTTTAGGAAGATCACGCACATGTCCCTGGGAAGCCAGTACCTCGTAGCTCGGCCCCAGAAACTTTTTAATGGTCTTCACCTTTGCCGGAGACTCTACGATAACCAGATTTTTTGCCATTTATCCTTCCTCTTTCCATCATATTTCCAGCGCCTGCCGCTTTCCGGACGCCTCCTCCAAACTATCCCGTCCGTATGACTGCCTTGCCCTTACGTATCCTTTCCCGCAAGATCTGTTCTGGCAGCCACGTAACAGTTTTTGGAAACCTCTCTGGCGTATCCTTTCAGCTGCAGCTTCGCTAATATGCTTAAAGCCTCCTTTGGCGAAAGTCCTGTCCTTTCACAGACTTCCCCCAGATTTTGGGCCTGTAAACGTAGACAACTATACACTAAATTTTCAGACCTTTCAAGAGTAATTTTATTCTTTTTCATTTTTTTCATGTTTATTCCGGGTAAAATCATCAGATCCTCCAAAAGCCTTTCCGGGGATACAGCCAGTCCTGCCCCCTGCCGAATCAGATTATGGCAGCCCGCGCTTAAGGGTTCTCCCAGCGGCCCCGGAACGGCATAGACCTCCTTTCCCTGTTCCAGAGCAAAGTCCGCAGTGATCAGAGAACCGCTTTTTTCCCTGGCCTCCACAACAAGCACTGCATCCGACAGGCCGCTTAAGATGCGATTGCGCAGCGGAAAGAGGTGCGGCATCGGGCGCACGCCCAGCGGGCTTTCAGAGATGAGGCCGCCCCTTTTTTCCATTTCCATATAGATGTCCCTGTTTTCTTCGGGATAACAGACGTCCACACCCCCGCCCAAAATGCCGAAAGTCTTTCCGCCTGCTTCCAGCGCCCCTCTGTGACTGCTGCCATCGATTCCCCGCGCGAGACCGCTTATCACCTGCACGCCCGAAGACGCCAGCTCCGCGGCAAACCAGCGGGAAACATTTCTTCCATATATACTGCAGTTTCTTGCTCCCACAATCGCTATGGAAGGAAGCTGTTCCGAAGGTAACCTTCCCCGAAAAAAGAGACCGCAGGGCGCGTCCGTGATTTCCCTGAGCCCGGAAGGATACGAAGGATGTTCGATGCTCACAAAGCGGATCTCCAGGCGCGCAAGTCTGTCTTCTTCCTTTTCAAAGTCCCAGGTCTTCCGCATGGAGCAAAGCCTGGAAAGACTTACCCGATTGGAAGGAAAGGCTTCCAGCAGTTCCTTTTCCTTCGCCTCAAACACAGCCTTGGGAGTCCGGTATCTCTCCTTAAGCTTATGCTCCAGCCCCGGTTCCGCGAACAGAAAGCTGCAAAGCCATTGCCAGTATTTTTCCATACTCATCCCTCCCTCATCCATTCATTTCGATCCGGGGGACGGTAGCCCAGAGCCTCCAGGATATGTTCCTCCTTCACCCTCTCCTCCTGACCCAGATCTGCAATGGTCCGGGCCGTTCTGAGAAGCCTGTGGTATGAACGGGCGCTTAAGGACAGGCGGTCGAACGCCTGACGGATCAACTCCTTTTCTCTTGTCCCAAGCATACAGAGCTTTTCCGCATCCTCCGCCTTCAGACGTGCGTTGCAGCAGGCAGCGCGCCCCTTACTTCTTTCTTTTTGGAGCTGTCTGGCTTTCTCCACCCTGCGGCGTATCTCATCAGAGCTTTCACTTTGTTCCGTTTTTTGAAGTTCCCCATAAGAAAGCGCCGGCACTTCGATACAGATGTCGATCCGATCCAGCAAAGGCTGGCTCAGACGGCCCAAATACCGAAAGACATCTCTCTGGGCACAGCGGCAACGCTTCCTGTCCGGATAGAAACCACAGGCGCAAGGGTTCATGGCAGCCACCAGCATAAAATCCGCCGGGAACACATAAGTTCCCGCCGTTCTGGAGATGCAGATCTGATGTTCTTCCAGGGGCTGCCGCAAAATTTCCAGAACCGCACGCCGAAACTCCGGCAGCTCGTCCAAAAACAGGATTCCTCCGGAGCTTAGGGAAATCTCTCCCGGCAACGGAAGACGGCCTCCTCCGGCCAGCGCTTCCGCCGTCGCCGTATGATGAGGCGCCCGGAAGGGTCGCTTGGTAAGAAGAGCTTCCCGTTCCGGGAGCAGTCCCGCCACACTGTAGATCTTCGTGATTTGCAGGGCTTCCTCCAGACTCAAAGCCGGAAGAATCCCCGGTATCCTCCTGGCAATCATGGTTTTTCCAGCCCCAGGCGGACCAATCATCAGAAAATTGTGCATCCCTGCGGCCGCAATCTCCGCGGCCCGCCGGACTGCCTGCTGCCCGCTTACCTGAGAAAAGTCCTCCTCCTGATACGACGTATTTCCCTTTAAAAGCCTGTCCGCGTCCACCCTTGCCCGCTTCCCGCTCTCTGGATGGCGCACCAGCTCAATCAGCTCCTGCAAGTCCGAGACGCCAATCACCTCCACCTCCCTTATCAGGGCGCCCTCACTGGCATTTCCTGCGGGTACGATACAGCGTCTTACCCCTGCCGCTCTGGCCGCTTCCACAAGGGCCAATACGCCGGGAATCCCAAGCACCTGACCGCTCAGGCTCAGCTCTCCCGCAATCATAAGCCCTTTCAGATTTTCTGACGGAAGCTTCTGCATCGAAGCCAGCACTGCGGCCGCTACGGCCAGATCAAAACGGGAACCCGCTTTTCTCACTCCTGCCGGAGCCAGATTCACAGTGATCCGCTTGGCAGGAAGGGGATAGCCTGCATTGCGAAGCGCCGTGCGTACCCGGTCCCCCGCCTCCTTTACCTCCGAAGCCAGATACCCGACCATCAAAAACTGAGGCAGTCCGTCGCTTACGTCCGCCTCCACCCGGACCGGATAGGCGTCTACTCCCCCGATTCCGGCTGACAGCACTTTACTGAACAATCGCATCCTTCCTTTCGCAATTTACTTTAAATCCTGTATAGGAAATTTTCCGGCGAACGCCGGTCAGAAATTCTGCACCGCCTGAAGCGCGGTGGCTGACAGATTCATCTTATCCTATTTTCTTTCAAAAGTCACGGGGCATTCCGGTATTTTACAAAATTCAGCAATTTGCACAGATACAAAGATTCCCGCATTACCTCTGTATCCGGACAGGCAAAGAAGCCATTGCTCCACAGATACGTTCCCCTGTCAGGCTTCCCGTATCCGTTTTGCAACGGCTCCCTTTTTAAAAGTACTCCCGCAGCTTCAAAAGCGCGTTCTTCTCAATCCTGCTAATATAAGAGCGGGAAATCCCAAGCTCACCGGCAATTTCCCGCTGCGTATACTCTTTTCCATTGTAAAGTCCGTACCGCATAATCAATACCTTTTGTTCCCGCGGCGTCAGGACCTCGCCAAGCAGCTCATACAGCCTTTTACTGTCCGCTTTCAGACTGATCTGAGAAAAGGCGTCGCGCTCACTGCTCTCCATAATATCCAGCAGATGAATTTCATTTCCTTCCTTGTCTGTGCCGATAGGCTCATAATAGGAGGTCTCGCGGGCTGTCTTTTTCTTCGCCCGAAAGTGCATCAGCAGTTCATTCTCCACGCAGCGGGCCGCATACGTCGCCAGACGGGGCCCCTTTTCACTGTCGAATGTAGCGATAGCCTTGATAAGTCCTATCGTCCCTATGGAAATCAAATCCTCCATATCTTCCTCCGCCCCCTGATACTTCTTTACAATATGGGCTACGAGCCGAAGATTATGCTCCACCAGAATATCACGCGCGTGAGTATCGCCCTCTTTCAGCCTCTGCAGATAATACTGCTCCTCTTTCGCCGGTAATGGTTGCGGAAAAGTCTTCAAAAAGGCACCTCTTTGGTGGATTTATATTATCTTATGATAAACCCCCGAAAGAAGTGCCTTTCCTATTTGGGAACCGGGAAAATCTCTTTTATCAAGATTTTCTCCAAAATAATCTGTTAATTTTTTCTGAGAATTCGATTCCCAGCTTCTCTTTTTCTTGATATAGTTTCTTCCTATTTAATGAAAAATCAATCGTATCCTTACAGGTCACCTTTATGGAGGATGCCAGAGAAGCCAGTCCCCCAAGTCCTACTTTTTCCCCATTTTCCAGTAACGGAATCCCGCAGAGCAATCCGCTGATCACCGTCGCCAAAAAGCAGTCTCCTGCTCCGGCAGTGCTGTTTACAGGCTTCCATATTGCTGGCACTCTCTCACCCGAACCATTTTCAAAAAGAAAGGCTCCTTCTCCCCCCAACGTGATAATCAGGCGCATCTTGGGATTACGGCTTTTCAGATATTCATAACATTCCTGATATGGATTATCGTATTCCAGTTCAAGCACATGCAAAAGCGCTTCCATTTCATGTTCATTAATCGCCAGCAAATCCACGTTGTCCAAAATTCCCAGCTCTACACATTCCGCCATTTCTTCTGATGCAAAAGAGGCCACATTAAAACATCCTCTCTCCCTGCCCTTCTGCAGCAAAGCCTCGCGCACTTCCAACGCCACCTCCGGAGCTGCCAGGACCAATCCTCTGCCTCTCACATCCTCCTTTTCAAAGAAATACTCTACATCTTCAACGCTCACGTTGCCGCTGGCGCTGTTCTGACTGGTTATATTCCCGCCATCACTGTTCGGATATACAAAACAAACGGAATACATGGTTTTTGCCTTTGGATCTACTGATACATGACTACAGTTAATTCCATATTTCTTCATCAGCGACAAAGCTTCTTCGCCATTACTGTCATTCCCCACTCTCCCGATTGCATAGATGGGAAGTTCATTTTCCATATATACTGCAATATAGTGAAGAATAATATGAAGTTTGCAGAAATCTTTCGTATCCATCAATTCCGCCAGCCGGGACTCATTCCGTCCAAGCGTCGTATCATCGAAAAACCGAAACAACACGCCGCCGCCAATCCCGCCTGTTCCCACTACGTAGTCATACTTCAGGTTTTTCATAGATTCACTCCGGCAAATTTCCATTCAGGATGCAGTGATATGGGATGTGTCGCCGTATCGACAGTCGCCGTAATGACAGCGTCCTTATGCTCCTGCAAAAGCGTTAATGGATACTCCTCATCGATCTCTGAAAATAACGCTACCCTCAGCGCCGTCTGCTTCCATGCTCCCGTATCGCTGAACACCCGAACTTTTTTCGCTGACAGGCATTCCTTGATTCCCAGCGTAATCGACATCGGTGGAACAAACTGATATGCGGCTCCATAAGTTCTTTGCGCAAGTGCAAGCACTGTGTCCAAATTATTTTCCTGAATACGAATACTTGAATTTCTTAATTCCTCTATTCCGATATGGGAATATGGATGTCTTCTGCTCTGATTATAAGCAATATGTCCATCTTGTCCCCAGCCTCCAAGGGTATAGTCGATGGGCGCCTCCTTTATCTTTTCTTTTATTTCACTCATTGTCGCAGGGCTCAGGAAATTTCTGTTTTTCTCCGGCACATTAAGCTCATCCCGAACAGGACCATAGAACTCTTTTTGCATAAATGTTTTAAAATTGTAAGGATCATCCTCAGCCAGCAGATTTCCTTCCCAGTCCAGACATTCATCCATATGAAAGACCGTGACATTTCTAAGACTGATCTCTTTTTCATTCACATATTCCGCAAAAGGCTGATACCAACACTTGGGACCACAGGGAACAATCGCCCGGAAGGGACGTCCTTCCCTGTTTGCCTTTGCTATCTCATCCGCAAATTCGACTGCCATCAGTTTTCCCATTTCCCTGGAATCCTGAACCAGCCGGAATCGTGTGACAAGCTGCGGATGATTTTCCAGCTTTTCAGCCGGTATACTGCACCATTGATATAACTTTTTCTTGTCAACCATATATGAGCCTCCTGTTTCTTCGGCTGCATGACACGCTGCCATGCAGCCAAACAGACTTACATCTCAATCAGTTTAATATCCATCAGGTAACAAAATTCTTTCAGCGTTCCGTATATCTCCTCGTCGCCATATGCCAGAGTGATATACTCGCTATCCCATACCTGAACTCCATAATCATAATCTACATCCATTTTTATAAACGCATGAGGCCAAAACCACATTCCGGATTCTGTTCTCTGAGCTTTCAGATCTTCCGGTTCAGGAGTATAGACATCACCCCGATGCAGAATCATCTCAAACCTTCCATTGTCACGCCCAATGCGTCCCATCACTACCCTGCCTGGCTTCAGCACAGCTTCCACAGACAGGCCTCCTGCGGAACCTTCCGTCGGAAGTCCATGATGCGCGAACTTCGCCTTTTCAGGGCCTGCCAGCGAGGGTGCGCAGGCGCCATCGCCAATAACCTTCACAACCTTTTTTTCTTTATCAATGCACTGAAAATCTCCATAATATACAGGATCATCCGTCAGGTTGCTCAGAAGAAATACAGTCAAAACATTGTTAAAATCACACAGCGTAGCGGTGGGAACACCCTGCTGAAGCATCATACTCTGTGTAAAACAGGTGGCCGCATATTCCTCAGCTAAACCGGGGAAGGACTGTATGACGTACATATCAAATTTTTCTTTTTCTACCACCTTCTTAACAGCCAGATAGAGTCGAATAGAGCGTTCCGTGCAGTCATCCTCCGGAGGAAGCTCCTGAAAATATGGCTTGATCAGCTTTTCTTTTACTTCTTCTATTTCCTCCTCCGTCACTTCTTTCGTCGCCTTTAAAATGTCCATGGAATCTCTGGAATCAATGTCCACGCCAAATTCTCTCATGAACTGAGAGGGATCCGCGCAACCGCAGGTCAATCCCATTCCCCTTCCTCCAAAGGCTCCTATCGTTGTCATATTCAGCTTATTTCTCAGCGCGCAGGCCCGCGAGAAGCAGGCGACCTTCTCTACTGTCTTTTCATCACTTCCATAAACAGAACGGTACTTCATACCAATCTCTTTAAAGGAAGCGCCCAGCGCTAAAGTTCCCACCAGGCGCCACCCCTGAGAACCCGGTACCGTCCAGATAATGACGCCTTTTCCCGTGCGCTCAAAATCTCTGACTGCCGCTACAATCTCGGAGGCCCACACCCATGTGCCGGAAAACAGGATGACTCCGTCTATGCTGTCGTCATGCTTCAGTTTTGCCAATGCCTCTTTGGCCTCCTGCTTGTAAGCAACAACAATTTCATTTTCCACCAGTTCTACGCCCTTACTTTGAATTGCTCTCTTGGAATCATCAATGATCTTCTGATTGATGAAGGGGACCCCCATTGGATCCTCCAGTCCGTCTTTGTGAACTCCAAATACTATAAAACCCATCTTAGGTCTGATCATCATAGCTTTTTCCTCCTTTATTAATCTGCCTTCTGCTGATTTTTCTGAATAAATCTGTCAAATCCCACTGCCAGCAGCAGCACAATGCCTTTCACCACTCTCTGCCAGTAGTCATCAATTGCCATCATTGTCATGCCGTTCGTTAATACGCCGATAATCAATAATCCAAATATCACATGGCTGAGCTTTCCGACTCCCCCGTTGAGACTGACTCCTCCCAGAACCACCGCTGTGATAACATCCATTTCATAGCTTTCCCCAGCTCTTGGCTGGCCGCTGTTTAATCGTCCCAGCATCACAAGTCCTGCCAAAGCACTGCAAAAGCCGCTGACGGCATATACAAATGCCTTAATATGATGCACGTTGACACCTGACAACCTTGCCACTTCCTCATTGCCTCCGACGCCATATATATATCGGCTATATTTTGTCTTTGACAGGAAGAAAATTCCTATTGCAAATGCTATCGCAAGAATGATAACCGGAATGGGAACCACACCTACGTACCCCTGTCCAATCACTGCATAGCCTTCCGTAAAACCAAATACCGGCGTACCTCCGGTTATCAGGTAGGCCGCGCCTCTCAGAGAAGTCATTGTTCCCATTGTAGCAACCATCGGAGGAATCTCGATATGACTGATCAGCAAGCCGGTCAGCATCCCTATCACGGTACACAGAACAAGGGAAATCAGAGAAGCTAGGATAGGATGGACGCCGTTCAGCATCATCATAGCCGTCAATACTCCGCTCACTCCGATAATAGAGCCAACCGACAGATCGATTCCTCCGGTCAGCATGACAAACGTCATTCCTATCGCGCAGATACCATTGATGGAAATCTGCCGCAATACATTCGCAATATTTCCTCCCGATAAAAAATTAGGAGCGAATATACTCATTGCCACAAAAAGAACAATGAAAATCATAATAATCGCATATTCTGCAACAAAGCTGTTAATATCTATTTTTCTTTTCATTAAGGATGCTCCTTCTATAATGCTGCATAACTCAAAATAACTTCCTGTGAATATTCTTCAGGATTCAGTTCTTTCACAATCCTTCCCTCTCTCATGACAAGGATCCTGTCTGACATACCTATCAGTTCCGACATCTCCGAAGATACCATAATAATGCTGGTCCCGGCATCCGCCAGTTGACGCATAATTTTGTAAATTTCCTGCTTCGCTCCCACATCGATTCCCCTTGTAGGCTCATCAATAAACAGAACTTCACACTCTGTCGCCAGACATTTTGCCAAAACGACTTTTTGCTGATTTCCTCCGGAAAGATTTTTTACAGGCTGCTGCAGCGAGCTGATTTTGATAGAAAGATCCTTTACCAGTTTGTTGCAGATGGCATTTTCTTTTCCCTTTTTGATAATATTCCACCGGGACAGCCGATCGAGAATGGAAAATGTGATGTTATGCTTGATAGTCATCCCCATAACCACACCCTGCTGCTTTCTGTCCTCCGGTAAAAGTGCAATATTATGCTTTAAAGCGGCGGAAGGAGAGAGAATCTTAACCACTTTCCCTTTTAAAAGGATTTCCCCTTCGCTAATTTTGTCTGCGCCGTAAATCGCTCTTAATAGCTCTGTCCGGCCTGCGCCAACCAAGCCTCCGATCCCCAGAATTTCCCCTTTCCGAAGACTCAGAGATATGTCGTGAATACGACGATTGCTGAGCTCTCTTACTTCCAAAACGGTTTCCTGCCCTATTCCACCCCGTTCTGGAAATTTTTCTCCCATTTTTCTTCCCACCATATCCGCGATCAAAGCTTCTCTGCTGGTCTCAGATACCTGGCTTGTGGAAATATATTCCCCATCCCGAAATACCGAAACCCGATCGCACACCTCAAAGATTTCTTCCATTCGATGAGAAATATAAAGAACTGTAATCCCTTTTGCTTTCATTTGCCGCACTATCGTATGCAGTGTTTTTGTCTCCTGCTCGGTCAGAGGCGCAGAAGGCTCATCCATGATCACAAGCTTTGCATTTTTGGAGATTGCCTTCACAATCTCCACAAGCTGCTGCCTGGCGACTCCCATATTCTGCACACGCATTCTGGGATTGATGTCCATTCCTATTTCCTCAAACATCCTTTTGGTGTTTGCATCCATTTGCTTATAATCCAGCAGACCTCTTTTCGCAGGCTCACATCCAAAATAAATATTCTCACTCACAGTCAGAAATGGAATCAGATTAAACTCCTGATAAATCGCAGCAATTCCAATGTCCAATGCCTGAGCGGGCATCAAAGCCTTGTATTCTTTTCCGTCAAACTTGATTGTCCCGCTGCTGGGCTCATGAGCTCCGGTAAGTATTTTTATAAACGTACTCTTACCAGCGCCATTCTCTCCCACAAGGGCGTGTACCTCGCCCTTGCGGACAGAAAAGCTGATGTCTTTCAGAGCATGGATTCCCCCAAATCTTTTGGAAATATGATAAACTTCCAAAATATTGTCCATTTTCTCCTCCTATCTATCCAGTACCCTTGTTCCTGCTACTCTGCGACTACATCCCTTTGCCAAACAGGTTCATACCGTCTCTCCACTACCGCGTCTTCCTGCGTTTCCGTCAAATATTTATACATGGCTTCTGCCAGATCCTCTCCGGCCTCGTAGGGGAACAGATTACAGGAAGAACGGTATACGCTTCCTTCCTCTTTCATTTTTTCCTTTCCCTCATCGGTTGCGTCGCAGCCGCCTATATAAAAGTTTTCCGCAATCTCAGGCATAGCCGAAACTGCCTCATAGGCTCCGATTGCAGTGTAATCGTCACAGGCACAGATCACATTTACATCTGGCTGCGCCAGAAGAACTGATTCCGTAACCTTCATGCCTAAATCTGTGCTGCTGGCATTCTGACGAGCCACTACCTCCGCGTCGGGAGCATTGTCCATAATTCCATCCTGAATGCCATCGCCGCGTCTGATTACTGCCTCTACATCGTCCTGCGCAAGAATCAGAGCCTTTCCCTGACCATCCTGTTCTGTATTGATCCATTCCGCAGCCGCACTCCCAATCGCATATCCAATTCCGTATTCATCCAAAGAACCATCAATCTGAGCGTTAGAAATGGGCTGGGCTTCTGCAGAAACTACAATTCCTTTTTCCTTTGCCTGATCTACCACTGTCTTTAAAGCATTCTCATCCAGAGGAGAAATCATAATCCCATCTACTCCCCTCTGTACAGCATCCTCCACAAACGATACCTGGGTTGCAACATCATATTTTGAATCCAAAAGCTGAGTAGTGATTCCCAATTCCTGGCATTTTGTCTCAAATCCATTGTAAACTTCAATAAAATACGGATTTGCACTGTCCTGAGTTACATAAACAAATTCCATTGTGGCCTCGCCTGATTCCTCTGTAGTTTCCGTTTCTTCTGCTTCCTGCGTTCCTTCTCCCGTATTTGAAGAATCCTGAGCTGAATTTCCACACCCTCCCAATAAAGCCAATGATAAAACCAAAACCAGTGATAAGATCCTCTTTTTCATAGACTACACCTCCATAATTGCCGAAACAAGTTGCAAATCGAAACGTTTTTATTTTTAGGAGAAAATTTACCCTCTGCTTACAAGGACCAGATGTCGTCCTGCAAACTGAGGGCAAGGCGTCATTTGTAAACGCCCTAAATTCAGTTTCTAACCGTGTCCCGAATTACCAGTGAGGGTTCCAGAATCACCGAGTCCGGAACAATTCCATATCTTAATTGATTCATCAGGTTGTTGACAACAAGCTTGCACATCCTTTCAATCGGCTGCCGGACCGTTGTCATCGGAATCTGGTTGATCGTCGCATAGATCACATCGTCATATCCGCAAACGGATAAATCTCTGGGAATTGAAAGTCCCTTTTGTCTTGCCGCCTGCAGCACCGCACAGGCCGTGAAATCACTATTGGTCATAATCGCTTCCGGTTTTTCCTTGATAATCTCAATTGCGATTTTCTGCGCATCCTCAAAATGATATGGACTTTCGTACACATTGCGCTCGTCATAGCTCAAACCGGCCTCCCCCAACGCCTTTCTGTACCCGCTCACGTAAGGCTCATCCACTCTTTTGTCACCCACAAGGAACTTAATGTCACGTATATCCCGTTCCAGCAGATATTTTGTCATCATATAAGATCCTTTTTTCAGGTTGCACATCACAAAAGGCGCGTTGCTCTGTTCATAATCGGCTGCCAGAAACAGGTACGGTATATGATACTTATCCAGCTCTTTAATATGTTCCATATCGTTCACGTATGTAAGCTGAGGCACCCAGATAATCCCATCAACTCTCCTTGAAATAAACTCAGAAATATACTTCTTTTCATTATTGCTGCTTCCAGTGATACCCAAAAGTAAAAAAAATCCGTAACTTTCCACTTCCCTGCGGATATGTTCAATGATCTCACCATAGAAATTATTCCTTACATCCGGTATCAGCAGGCCAATAACCTTTGTACCAGATGCACGCATATTTCTGGCAGCGCTGTCCGGCTGATATGATAATTTCTCCACCGCGTCCAATACCAGTTTTTTTGTTTTTTCTGTCACACCATCCTTTCCGTTAATCGCCAAAGATGCCGTCGATATGGAAACGCCAGCCATTTTTGCTACATCCTTTATCGTAGCCCGCTTTTCCATTCAGCCTCCTCCTTCTTCAAAACGTTTCGATATACACATTATAGCACGCTATAATTGTTTGTCAATATATCATTTCTAATTTTTTTAACTAAAAATTTTCTTGATTTTTAACTAAAGAAATGCTATTCTCAATTTACAAGCGTACATAGCTTTTTGTCATCTGCATATAAATTTCTCTAAATGACCTATACAAACTGGAGGAAAAGACTTATGAATAAAGAAAAATCGAAACGTTTAGAAGGAAAGATGTACTACAATAAAGATTCTTTTTTACTGCAGGAACACCTGAGCGTACAGAAAAAATTGTACTGCTATAATCGCGTCAGACCCGATAAGTTAAAAAAAAGAACCCGGATATTGAAAAAAATCCTGGGTTCCTTTGGCTCTGATATTTGTATGGAACAGCCGTTCCTGTGCGATTTCGGATATAATATTTTTATCGGGGACCATTTTTATTCCAACTATAATCTGATTATTTTGGACTGCAACAAGGTCACCATTGGAAACAACTGCTTTATCGGCCCCAACGTCTCCATATTCACCGTAAATCATTCTCTGGACCGAAAGGAGAGAATCCATGATCTGGAATACGCAAAGCCAATTACTATCGGCGACGACGTCTGGATAGGAGGCGGCGCGATCATCAATCCCGGAATCACCATAGGAGATAATGTAGTCATCGGTTCCGGAAGCGTCGTGACAACAAACATTCCTTCCAACTCCCTGGCTGTGGGTAATCCGGCAAGAGTGATCCGCACATTATCATGAATATAACGAGCGTCAGTCTGAATCTTTTCTCCGTAAAATGTCGTATCTGTCCGCCTGCCCTGAAAGCCGGACCAGGAGCTTCTGCTGCGGATGAGGAGCGCTTTCCATTAGCTCGCCCTCTTCAGACCGGATTTCCTCCACTGTAACCTCCGGATTCCTTCCATCCGGCTTCATGATCTCGATTCGCTCGCCTACAGAGAACTTATTTCTCTGCTCCGTGCAAAGGTACCCTTCCGGCGTGACGCCATTCACGATTCCCAGATAGGTATAGCCTTTCCGGTAGGTGTTGCTGTCGTAAATCTGGGCGTTTTCATCCGGACGCCCATAGAAAAAGCCCGTGGTAAACTCCCGGTAGGTGCAGGCCGCGATCTGCTCCTTATACCAGCCCATATGGCTCCGGTAAAGCTCCTCGGATTCCAGACAGTCGTCGATGGCTTTCCGGTAAGTTCTGGCCACGGTAGCCACATAGAGGGCCGTTTTCATACGTCCTTCGATCTTGAAGCTGTCGATTCCCGACTCCAAAAGCTCCGGAATATGTTCAATCATGCACAGATCTTTGGAATTAAAAATAAAGGTGCCTCTCTCGTTCTCATAGACGGGCAGGTATTCCCCTGGCCTTGACTCCTCCATGACTGCGTATTTCCAGCGGCAGGGATGCGTGCAGGCTCCCTGGTTGGCGTCTCTGCCCGTAAAATAATTGCTCAAGAGGCAGCGCCCGGAATAGGAAATGCACATCGCCCCATGGATAAAGGTTTCCATCTCCATATCCTCCGGAATCTGCGCCCGGATTTCCCGAAGCTCCGCAAGGGAAAGTTCTCTGGCTGAGACAACCCTTTTCGCCCCTTGCTCTCTCCAGAACTGCCAGGTCAGATAATTCGTATTGTTGGCCTGGGTGCTGATGTGGCGCTCTATCTCCGGACAAATCTCCTTTGCCAGCATAAAGACGCCGGGATCCGCGATAATCAGCGCATCCGGCTTCATGTCCCGAAGTTCCTGAAAATAAGTCCGTATGCCTTCCAAATCCCGATCATGGGCCAGGATGTTTGCGGTCACATGAACCCGCACCCCGTGGGCGTGCGCAAAGGCAATTCCCTCTCTCATATCCTCCGGAGAAAAATTCTTTGCCTTGGCGCGAAGGCCAAAGGCTTCCCCACCGATGTAAACTGCATCCGCCCCGAAAGCCACAGCCGTTTTCAGTACCTCCAGACTGCTGGCCGGAATCAAAAGCTCCGGCTTTCTTCCGCGCTTTTCCATATACTGTCCCGCTCTCCTTCCTGTTCTTCTCCTTCCTCCAGCTTAACGCTTAAGGTCACCCCGTCGCCAAGCGGCAGCACGGAGGTCGAAAGCTGCGGATGATGAGTAAGCATATACAGATACTCTCTCATCCGGCTGTGTATCGTACGGTTGCGGCGTTCCACCGCAAAACGGGATTCCAGAACATCCCCATCCTGCAGCACATTATCCGACACCAGAATCCCTCCCGGTTCCAGCAGTCTCAGCACATCGGGCAGAAAATGAATATACTGTCCCTTTGCCGCATCCATGAAAATGAAATCAAAGCTTCCTGTAAGACCGTGCAGAATCTCAGCCGCGTCTCCCTCCAGGAAGGTGATCTGCTCCTCCCGGCCGGCACGGCGGAAATTCTCCTTTGCCACAGGGATCCGCTTTTCGTACTTTTCAATCGTAGTAAGCCGCATATCCTGCGGTCCGTATTCGCACATCAAAAGCGCGGAAAAGCCTACGGCTGTTCCTACCTCCAGGATCGCCTTTGGCTTCTTGACCGCAAGCAGCGTCTTCAAAAAGCTCTGCATTTCCTGGCGTATGATCGGCACGCAGGCCCTCTTTGCTTCTCTCTCTATCTGATTTAACAGCTCTGTATTGCCTCTGTCAAGCGAATTGATATAGGCAGCCGTTCTCTCCCCTGTAATCACTTACGTTTCCTCTTGCTCCCATTCCAGCTCTACTTCCTCGCCGGACATGACGGCCATAAGCTCCCTTGGCTTCATAGCCGTGGAAAGCTCGTAGGTTCCCGGTTCCATGGTTTTCGCGTACTTGGAACACAATATCTGAATATAGAAAAGCTTCCAGTCTGCTACCAGCCCCTCATGTTCTAAAAGCTTGGCAATATCCATCGTAGAGGAACCTTCCTCTACGTCTACCGTAATGGTTCTTCCGGGCGGCTCATCCAGCGCTTCTTCCTCAAAAACAGCGTGCCCGTAATTGTAGGCCATACTTCCGAACTGAAATACCGCCACAACAATCACTGCCAAAATGACGATTTTCAGTAATATGGATAAGACTGTTAAAGTTGCTTTTTTTGTATTCATCTTCCGTCCTCTATACTTCCATGATGATAGGCAGGATCATCGGATCGCGCTTCGTCTTTTTCCAGATCAGATCGCGCAGAGCGTCCCTGGTGACGTTCTTAAGTTTGCCCCAGTCGGACACACCCCGATCCAGGCAGTCCGTGACCGCCTTCTCCACGACGGCTCTGGCCTCCTCCATCAGTCCTTCTGATTCTCTCACATAGACAAAGCCTCTCGACACAATATCCGGCCCGGCCAGAAGCTGATTGCTGTACTTCTCCAGCGTCATGACCACTATCATAATACCATCCTCGGCCAAGTGCTGTCTATCCCTCAAAACGATATTTCCTACATCTCCCACACCGAGGCCATCTACGAGAATCGCTCCCGTATGGACATGATCTACGACCTTTGCGCTGTCAGCTCCCAGCTCAAGCACATCTCCCGATGAGAGAATAAAAATATTCTCCTTCTCGATTCCCAGGCTGTGAGCCAGATCCGCCTGCGCCTTCAAATGGCGGTACTCCCCATGGACCGGAACCGCGTATTTGGGCTGCACCAGGGAATAGATCAGCTTAATCTCCTCCTGGCAGGCGTGGCCCGATACATGAGCGTCCTGGAAAATCACATCGGCGCCCTTCATCGAAAGTTCGTTAATAACTCTGGAAACCGCTTTCTCATTTCCCGGAATTGCCTTGGAGCTGAAAATCACGGTATCGCCCGGCTTAATCTGTACCTTTTTATGGATGTTCGACGCGATTCTGGAAAGGGCAGCCATAGACTCTCCCTGGCTTCCCGTCGTAATCAGCACCACCTGATCGTCCGGATAATTTTTCATCTGCTCAATATCAATCAGCGTCTTATCCGGAATAGTCAGATACCCAAGCTCAGAAGCCGTTGTAATCACATTGACCATACTGCGCCCTTCGATCACAACCTTCCGGCCATATTTATAAGCGGAATTGATAATCTGCTGCACACGGTCCACATTGGATGCAAAGGTCGCAATGATAATACGGGAATTTCTGTGCTCCGACATAATATTGTCAAAGACCTTGCCCACCGTCCTCTCAGACATGGTGAATCCGGGACGTTCTGCGTTCGTACTGTCGCACATCAGCGCCAGCACGCCCTTCTTTCCAATCTCGCCAAGCCGCTGAAGATCGATAGCGTCCCCGAATACCGGCGTATAATCCACTTTGAAATCTCCCGTATGCACCACGATTCCAGCCGGACAGTAAATCGCCAGAGCCGAAGCATCCACAATACTGTGGTTCGTCTTAATGAACTCGATACGGAAAGCGCCAAGATTGATCGACTGTCCATGCTGGATTACCTTTCTCTTGACCTTGTTCAAAAGCTCATGCTCCCGCAGCTTGTTCTCGATCAGACCAATCGTCAGCTTTGTGGCGTATACCGGCACATTGATGTCTCTCAGCACATAGGGAAGCGCACCGATATGGTCCTCATGTCCATGGGTAATCACAAAGCCCTTCACCTTCTCAATGTTCTCCTTCAGATAGGTGACGTCGGGAATAACCAGATCGATGCCCAGCATATCATCCTCAGGAAATGACAGTCCGCAGTCCACAACAATAATACTGTCTTCAAATTCAAAGGCAGTAATGTTCATTCCGATCTGCTCCAGTCCGCCTAAAGGAATGATCCGCAATTTTGAATTGTTAATATTTCTCAAATTTTCTCCTCCTGATTCTCTCTGTCTTCTTTCTCCGAACAGTCCCGGCAGTACCCGTAGAGTTTCACCTCATGATCAGTCACCCGGAATCCAATCGCTTCCCGAACCCCCGTCTCCAGCGTTTCCAGCATATCCTCCTGAAATGCCAGCACCTTTCCGCATTTCAGACAGATCAGATGATGATGCCGGTGATGCTTCTTCCTGCCCATGCTTCCTATCTCATAGCGGACGAAGCCGTCATCCAGGTTGATCCGATCAATCAGTTCCAGCTCTAGCAGGAGCTGAACCGTTCTATAAACAGTAGCCAATCCAATATCCGGATTCGCTGCTTTTATTCTCTCGTATATTTCCTCTGCCGTCATGTGCTGTTCCGGATTCTCTGCCAGCACTTCCAGCACGACCAGACGCTGTCTGGTCATCTTCAGTCCCTTTTCCTTCAGCAGTCTTTTAAAATCTTCTTTGTTAACCTTCAATGGTAATATCCACATCCTCTAAAAGCTGCTCAAAAATTTCCATCACGCTTTGAAGCTCCCTATCGTCGTCCACGATCTCATAGAGCGCCTCGCTTTCCCCATCAGAAGATAAATCCTTCAGAATAAGAGCTTCTCCATCACCTTCCTGGGAATCCGTCACCAGGATATAGTCCGTGCCGTTCAACCGCGTTTCTTCCAACACATAAAATAAGACTTCTTCTCCAGTCTCATTCAGGGTAAACGAAATCTTTTCCATTGCCTGCTCCTCATTCTTCAGCGTCCGCTGTCTTTTCCGCGCCAAGGCTGTCCAGATACCCCTGCAAAATCAGCACAGCCGCCAAAGCATCCACATACCGTCCCCGATCTTCACGGCGTACGCCGCCTTCCATCATCGCGCGGTTCGCCGCCACAGTCGTCAGCCGCTCGTCCCACATCACAACAGGCAGACCGGTTCTTCTCTCCAACATAGCCTTAAATTCGAGAGATTTTTCAGCCCGCTCCCCAAGGGTATTATTCATATTTTTGGGCAGTCCCAGCACAAATCTCTCCGCCTGGTACTCTTTTGCCAGTTCCTCTATGCGCGCCAGCGTCTGCCTCAGCTTGTTTTCTGATTTTCTCCGTACAATCTCCACAGGCTGGGCCGTAATCCCAAGCGGATCACTGACTGCCACTCCTACGGTTCTGGAACCGAAATCCAGTCCAAGAATTCTCATAATCCGCTCCCGGCCATCAAAATACTGTTTTCTTCATCCGATGTTTCTGTCACAGCTCCACAGAAATATACACCTTCAGAAGTTCTTCCACCAGCTCGTCACGCTCCACCTTCATAATCAGGCTGCGCGCGTTGTTATGGCTTGTGATATAGGTCGGATCTCCGGACATAATATAACCCACGATCTGATTGACCGGATTGTAACCCTTTTCTGTCATGGCCTGATACACCTGCTTGAGAATATCTCCCACACGGTTTTCAGACTCAGACACAACCTTAAAATTCTGTGTGCTATCTATCTTGCTCATATTTTCACGCTCCTGAACACCACTACCCTTTATTGTACTCTAAAGTTTCTGAAAATACAAGAAAAAAATCTGGTCCAGGTGTGACTTGTAACTATCTAATTCTGATCCGAGTATGATCTGGACTCTGCCAGGCAGAGCCTGTCTCCCAGAAGTCTGACGATTCGGGCGGATACGATCTGGTTCGTCAAATCCTGATCCGAAATCAGGGCCGCACGAATGTATTCTTTTGTATGCCCCACCTGATATTCCACGCCGTCCAGCGCCATTTTTTCCTCAACGAGGATTTCCACCGTCCTGCCCTGCTGCTCCAGAATATACGCCGCAGAGTTTTCCCGGTCAAGCTCCAGCAAAATCTGGCTTCTCTCTGTCTTTATCCGCTCCGGAATCTGGTCTTCCATCACGGCCGCTCTCGTTCCCCGGCGTCTGGAGTATTTGAAGACATGGGTTTCAAACAGGCGGATTTCTCTTAAAAATGAAAGGGTTTGATTAAATTCTTCTTCTGTCTCTCCCGGAAAGCCCACGATAACGTCCGTAGTCAGCGCCGGCCTGTCAAAGACGCGGCGCAGAAGTTCGCACGCTTCTTTATATTCCTTCGCCGTATATCTGCGGTTCATTCTCTTAAGCGTCGCATCGCAGCCGCTTTGAAGCGACAGATGAAAATGCGGGCAGATTTTCTCCATTCCGGCGAGAGCCTTTGCAAATTCCTCCGTGATAATCCGCGGCTCCAGAGAGCCCAGGCGAATCCTTCGGATTCCTTCAATCTCATGAACGGATGCAATCAGAGAAAGCAGATTCTCCCCTTCCATATCCAGACCATAGGAACTCAGATGAATTCCTGTGAGTACTACCTCCTGATAACCCGCCTGCGCAAGCTTCCGGATTTCCTCGCAGACTTCTTCCCTGCGGCGGCTCCGCACCCTTCCTCTGGCATAGGGAATGATGCAGTAGCTGCAGAACTGATTGCAGCCATCCTGGACCTTTACGTAAGCGCGCGTATGCTCCGCCGTCTGTGTGACAAAAAGCGATTCGTATTCCTTCGTACGGCCTATGTCGATCACAGCGTCTTCCTCCACTCCCGCTTCATAGGCTTCCAGAATAGACAGCAAGTCCTTCTTTCTGTTGTTTCCAATCAAAAGATCTACAGCGCCGTCCGCCTTAAGCTCCTCCTCTGCCGCCTGGACATAGCAGCCCGCGGCCACCACCAGAGCTTCCGGATTCTGCTTCTTGGCCCTGTGAAGCATCTGACGGGACTTCCGGTCCGCGATATTGGTCACCGTACAGGTATTGACGATATAGAGATCTGCCTTCTCGTCAAAAGGCACAATTTCATAGCCAGCCTGCTCAAGCATCTGCTGCATGGCCTCAGTCTCGTAGGCGTTTACCTTACAGCCCAGGTTATGTAAAGCCGCTTTTTTCATGGTCTGATTTCCTTTCAAAATTGATATTTTAGCATTGACTTTTACCTATCCCGGTATTAAGATCTAGGTAAGTACAAGATTAGGAGGGTACACAATATGAAAACAGTCAAAATATGCCTGAATTCCATTGAGAAAGTAAAATCTTTTGTAAATGACATTACAAAGTTCGATGTGGATTTCGATCTGGTATCCGGAAGGTATGTCATTGACGCCAAATCTATTATGGGTATCTTCAGTCTGGATCTGTCCAAGCCTATCGACCTGAATATTCACGCCGACGAGGAGATGGAGGCAATCCTGAATGTTTTGAAGCCCTATATCATCGAATAATTATAAATATACTCTTTCGTTCATTTTTACGAAAAGGATACCTGCCCGGAAGCCATCGTCTCCGGGCAGTTCTTTTTTTCCATGACAAAATTCGTAAGGCTGACGCCATGCCGAATCACCCGCTGCTCCTTAAGCACCCGGTATCCCCTGCGCTGAAAAAAAGAATATGCAGTCAGGGACGCATGGGTGAGGAAGCCTTTGGCGGGAACAGCCTGCTCAAGCGCGTCGCAAAGCGCCGAGGCGATTCCCTTTCCCTGAAAATCCCTGTGTACATACAAACGGTCCAGATACCCTGTCTCATCCATATCCCCGAAACCCACGATCCTGCCTTCCATCTCCGCCACAAAAGCCGTATGAGACTGAAAGGAATCTGTCCACGCTTCCAGATCTCTCTCTTTCGGAGCCCAGGCGTCAAGCTGCTCCTCTGTGTAATCTTTTCTGTTAATCGTATGGACGGTGTCATAAAAAAGCCGCGCCGATGAAGGCCCGTCCTCCGGCGCGAACTTACGAATCTGTATGTTCTGCATATTACTCCTCCGATTCCGTCACGTCCCAGCTTTTCCGCACACCTGTCATATACCGCATCGTTCGCCCATTCTCTGGTCTGTGGATTATTCTATCACAGAATCCCTGTCCGGACAATAAAAAGAATCTCGCTTGTGAAATTCTTCGCGCGCGAGCGGGCTGCAAAGCAGCAATTTCCTCTCCGCGAGCTGCGCATCCTTGCACGAAGTGCATTTTATTTCACAGGAAAGACCTTTTTCTACTTTGCTTTCACACATTAATGTAACACAGTCTTTCCTATGAAATAAAAAAGTCGGGAATCCTCTTTCCTTTCGGAAGTCAGAAAACCGACTTTTTTATGTTCCGCTTTTCACTTATTCCTATTTTCGGGCAGCGGTTCTGCCTGCGCAGGTTCAGCCTTCCGGTATTTCCTTAGCCAGACCGGAGGTTACCCGGAATTCCTGCGCTCCGCCATAGTTCTTCTGCAGCTCCTCAAGTCCTTTTTCCGCCTCATGCCGGGACGAAAATTCTCCAATAGTCAGGATATAGGCTCCCTCCTGGGTTTTTAACTGTGAAGGCTCCTCCTGTCCATATTTTTTCAGAAGCCCTTCCAGGTTCTCTATCCGTTCCACGCCCTCTGTCCGCAGGTAATATACCTCCTGCTCCGGCGCCTTTTCCTCCGCCGTATAATAAGCGTCCTGATAGAGACGGATAGAAAGCATCCCCGGAAAGATCTGCTCCAGTACCTCATAATCATACAGTCTTTCCAAAACTATCACAAAGCTTATCTCATCCTTCGCAAGCGAAAGCGTCTGATAAACATCCGCCACTCCTTCCATATTTCTGATCTGATCCTGAAGCTTTTCATATTCTTCCTGTGTCAGGCTTTGAAGCGTCAGCGCGATCCGGGAGGGCGCCAGATAACTGCGCGCCTCATACGGAACCACCGTATCCGTGGCACGTCCTTCATTGATAAAACGGATTACCAGCTCGTTTCCTGAAACCTCCGCCTCAATATCCTGATGCAGCGTTTTTTCTCCGCCGCCGCCTATGCGCAGGGCCCGGACAAACTCACCCAGAACCGGAATTTCGCTGGCGTAGGCATAGACGGATGGGATATTGGCGCCGCACAGCAGCAGGGCAAAAGCTGCTGCCGCCGCCGTAAAGGTGCGTCTTAAATATTTTCTTTTCTTAAGCCGCGCCGCCTTTCCCATACCGATGTAAATCGCCTGAACCAGCCGCTCGTCGGGAACTTCTATATCTTTGTACGCGAATTTTTCTGCATTCATTTTCCTATCCTCCAGTCATATTCCGCTTCATCTTGCCCAGCGCCCGGTAAGCTCGTGATTTCACGGTACTCTCCGGCATCCCCAGCATCTCTGCTATCTCCCGGAAATTGTACGCCTCGAAATAACGCAAGACGATATAAGTCCTCTCTTCCGGCTCTAAGGTGTCCAGCGCCCGGTAAAGGTCCAGCAGGGATTCCCGGTCAGGCTCTGCCATCTGTACGTCTCCTGCCAGGTACGCCTCTCCCACGCCGCCTCCTGCTTCTTCCGGCAAGGTCACAAAACGTGCATTCTTCCGAATAAAGTCAATGGCTGTATTTACGATGATTTTCGTCATCCAGGCGAAAAAGTACTCTGCCTTGTCCAGATTTTTCAGATTCAGAAGCCCCTTGCAGGAAGCCTCGCTGATAATATCCAGGGCATCCTGTTCATTTTTCACATAACTGTAGGCAATACAGTAAAAACGCTTACGGTTTTCCATCATTTTTTCCGCAAATTCCTGTTTTCCCATGTGCCTTTTCATATTCTTTTCTTTCCGGGACAGTTACCCTTAATCGACAAGGGCATACTCGCCTCCAGCGGTCTGGTTTCGGCTTTTTCTGCGTCATCGTCAATCGGCGTACGTCCAGTACGCCTCATTCCGTTTCCTTGAAAAAACTGAAACCAGACCTACTGGAGGTCAAAGAGTCAGGCAGAGGCCGTTCCGGCGTCCTGCAAGGCGCTTG
>DVLE01000026.1 GCA_018715645.1 Candidatus Merdisoma merdipullorum | reverse complement strand
ATAAGGGAAGAACTTATACCGGAAAAGGAAGATAATCCTCGATAGCTCAATGGTAGAGCACACGGCTGTTAACCGTGGGGTTGTAGGTTCGAGCCCTACTCGGGGAGTGAGAGAAAGACCTGCAAGCATTTCTGCTTGCAGGTCTTTTTTGCAAGGTGCAGGGAAAAAGCTATTGACATGGCTGTTGATGACGCTTTATTATATAAGAAGTTGTAAAGATTTTCTGGTTTTTGAACCAGCCGTTGCAAGTTCCGAAAGGATTAATAGAGAAACCGGTGAAAGTCCGGTACGATCCCGTCACTGTGAAAGGGAGTCTCAGAACAAAGTTATGTCACTGGGTGAAAGCCTGGGAAGGCGCTTTGAGATGTTGAACTTAAGTCAGGAGAACTGCTTGTGATGGAAAGAAGTATTGATTCTTACGGACGATAAGAAGCAGTTTTTTTCATGCACAGAAATATTAGGTGTTCTTTTTCAGGAAAACTCTATTCCTCATTCCCCGTAAGTACAATGCAGAAATTCATAAAAAGTCCGGATCTTAAAGATGAACCCCCTTACTAATTAAGAACAGAAGGAAAGGAGTTATTTATGATGAAGACGGTTAAAATAGCGGCGGCGGCGGTATTGGCCGCGGGTTTGGTACTGACTTGCGCAGGCTGCGGAGTGTCTGGCGGCGGTTCAGAAACAGCTTCCTTAACAGCGTCCGGAGGCACACATCTGAATTTTAGCTGTTATAATTATTCAAATTCGATGGATCCCATTACAAATGTAAACGCAAGCTGGTGTTTTTTGCGTTACGGCGTGGGTGAATGTCTTTTCCGCTTCGATGAGAATACGGAGGTAGAAAATGCTCTCTGTGATTTCTACGAGACCGAGGACTATACGACCTGGGTGCTGCATGTCCGGGAGGGTGTACAGTTTTCCAATGGAAACGTGGTGACGCCCAGCGTAGTGAAAGAATCTTTGGAGAGAGTGTATACGGCTGAGGCAGATGGAACCGGGAATTCTACACCCTCCCAATATGTAACATTTGCGTCTATGGAAGCGGATGATGAGGCGGGAACCGTCACCCTGGTGTGCGACAATAAGACTGTAAATTTGCCGGGCATCCTGGCTTATCCCTGGTATGCTGTTGTGGATACCAGCGTGATTAATAGCGAGGTGATTGGCACAGGACCTTATTATGTGACGGCTATTTCAGAAAATTCCACTGTAGACCTTGCAAAAAATGAGTATTATTGGGATGGGGAGGTTCCTTACGATACGATTCGGATCTATCTGACGGAGGACAGTTCTACAAAAGCTATGGCGTTAAAGAGCGGCGATGTGGATCTGGTGGAAAATATCACGACGCCCAGCGATCTGTCAGAGCTGGAAGACGATCCGGCTTATTATGTGTCCACGACAGCAGGCGTCCGCCTGGGAAATTCCTACTTCAATTTTAATGGTATTCTTGGAAATGATGCGCTTCGGAAAGCGATTTTGTATGCGATTGACGATCAAACCATGTGCGATGTGACTGTAGGAGGAATGTATACGGCTGGCTGTGCTGTCCTTCCATCTTCCTTGTCTTACGGTTACGCTCAGCTGACAGACACCTATGCTTACGATCTGGATAAGGCAGTGCGGACGTTGGATGAGGCAGGCATCGTGGATACCGACGGGGACGGGTACCGGGAGATCGATGGACAGAATATCAATCTGAATTACCTGGCCTATTCCAGCAGGAATCTGGATGAATTCGCTCAGGCTGTGGCGATTTCGCTGGAGGCCATCGGTATCGGCTGCACAGTAAATGTCCAGGATTACGATACAGCTCTTGCGAACCAGAGCGCTGGAAACTTTGACTTGATCACTTCAAACGCAATCGTAGTGCCCACCGGAGATCCCACAGGCTTCCTTGGAAACTGGTATTCCGGGAATTCAGAGTCTTACGGCAGCTATGCGAATGATGAATATGACGTTCTTTATGAGCGGCTTCTGGCTGCGACGGATACAGAGGAACAGCTCTCCCTGATTGTTGAGATGCAGCAGATATTGATTGACGATGCTGCCACACTGGTGCACGGGTATTACAACAGTACCTTCGCAAGCCGTGCGGACACCGTAAGCGGAGCAGATATTACGCCGATGGATTATTACTGGATTACAACGGACATCAAACCTGCCGGATGATAAAAGCGGGAGTATGATTCTGTATCAGACCGTCAGCCTGACTGTGCTGAAGAATGGTCCCATGGCGGCCTGTGGGGTAAGGCCGGAATAAGTTTTTATCCCCTGCGGAGGCTTGTGGAGATTTTCATAGGGTGTTACCCTTAATTGACAAGGGATACTTTCTCTGACTTTTACGACATCATTTCAACGTCAGCAGGCAGGCTCCCGAAAATCTGTGTTGGGATAAGCTGAGGAAATCGAAAATGAAAGCAGGAATACAGGAAAGAGATCTGACGAACGGTTCCATAGGAAAGCAGCTTCTTATATTTGCCCTTCCCCTTTTAGGGGCGAGTTTTATCCAACAGCTCTATAATATGGTGGATCTGCTGTTTGTAGGAAATATTCTGGGAAAAGAAGCTACAGCGGCCGTGGGCGCCAGCTCTTTGCTTACAAACTGTATCGTGGGATTTTTTACCGGACTCTCGATCGGAACGGGGGTTGTGGTTGCTTTGGCAAAGGGCCAGGGCGGCAGAGAGAAAATCCGCAAGGCGATCCATACGGCAATGGGACTCTCTCTGACAGGAGGCGTTCTGTTTACGATCGCGGGACTTTTGCTGTCCAGACGTATTCTGCTTTGGATGAACACCCCGGAGGAGATTTTGGAGCAGGCCCTTGTCTATATTCGTATCTATCTTCTGAGTATGCTCCCACTGTTTCTTTACAACATGAATTCCGGAATTATCCGTGCAATGGGAGACTCCAGAACCCCGATGCTTTTCCAGCTTTTAGGAGCTGTGATTAATATTGTTTTTGACTGGATTAGCATGAGCTTTTGGAAAATGGGCGTGGCTGGAGCAGCCTGGGCTACCTTCGGTTCCCAGCTTGCGGCTGCATTGTGCTCTGTATTCTATCTGATGCGTAGAAGGGATGAATATCGTCTGGATTTGAGCAAGATCCGTATTTATGGAGAAATCCTCAGAGAGATACTCCGGATCGGTGTGCCGGCCGGACTTCAGAATATGGTAATCACGATTTCTAATATTTTTGTTCAGACCGCCATCAATGGGTTCGGCGTAGATGTGATCGCCGCATTTACGGCTTATTTTAAAATTGAGCTTGTGCTCTATCTTCCAATAGTGGCTTTCGGACAGGCCGCCACAACTTTTGTAGGACAAAATCTGGGGGCGGGAAAATGGGAACGGATGAAAAAAGGTGTGAAGGCCTGCGTGGTCATGGGAATTATCTACGCGGTTTTGGCGGCTGTGCTGCTTCTGATATTCGGAAGACATGCCTTTGGAATATTTTCTCAGGATGCATCGGTGATTGAAACAGGGCTGCGGATTATTCACGTAACCTTTCCGTTCTACTGGCTCTATGTGATTCTGGAGGTTCATGCGGACGCGCTCCGCGGCACAGGAAATTCCCTGCCGCCGATGGTGATGATTTTGTTTTGTATGTGTATTCTGAGGACGCTGCTGCTCTTTATCTTTACGCGTGTGTGGGGAAGTCTGGAGGCGGTGGCCGCAGTGTATCCGTGCGCCTGGGTGGCCGCAGCTTTCTGCCTTTCCGCCTGCTGGCGGAGGAAGACCAGGACAGAGAGAGGATGGGCGCCGGAATAAGGCCTATAGCTCACAGCGAGTGTCCTTGTCAACTGAGGGTAAAAGAGCGCCTGTATTCAGAAGGAGTGCAGCCCGTCTGCTCACGAAAAATTTTTGTAAAATAACTGGTGTCGGAGAAGCCGCACTGAGCCCCTATCTCGGCGATGCGCTGTCTGCCGGAGGCAAGGAGTGCGGCGGCCTGCTGAATCCGGTACTGTCGGAGATAACGGACCGGAGGGACGCCGATGATACTGCGGAAGCAGCGCAGGCATTCGCTCTCGCTGATTCCAGCGCAGGCGGCTATCTGAGCCGTGCTGATTTCCTCAGAAAAATGCTCTTGTATATACTGAAGCATAAGCTTTGCGCGGGCGGAATCCCTAAGGGCCTTCTCGGAGGGCAGAAGGGTACCCGGAGGGCAGTGCTTGGAGAGGAGAAACAAAAGCCAGGAGAGAGCGGAGCGGACCTGAAATTCGTATCCGGAAGATTTTAGGGTATAGCTCTGCCAGGCTCCTTCGATACTTTCCAGAGCTTCTTTTTCCCAGGTATCCGAACTGTTCAGAAGTACATACTCCAGTCTTTTGTTCCGAATCAGGGGATGGACGTAGTTTTGCCAGAAGACGCTGTCCATGCTGCCTCCGGCAAGGCGGGGATGAAAAACCAGAGAGTGAAGCCGGCATCCGCCGGAACCGGCTTTCTGAACGGAATGCAGAATTCCGGCGTTGATAAAAAGTCCCTCTCCCTGCCGGAGAGTCAGTTTTGCAGTACCGACGGCGGCAAAGACCTGTCCTTCTGAAACGAAGAAGGCCTCCAGCTCATCATGCCAGTGCCAGGGAACCGAGAACTGGTTCAGATCATCATGATAGCAGCCCACAGGAAAAAGTGTGGTGCCGTGTTCTGTCAGTTCCCGGCCGCTGGCGTCTGTCTGGGGAACACAGGGTTCCGGTGTCATAGTATCGGCTCCTTTCTTTGATTGTAGAAATTATTTTCCGTTTTTGACGGAAATCTTATAGAAAAATGGCGTTTTTCTCCTAACTGTTCCTATAATCTGCTGGTATAATTATAGCAGATTGTGAGGAGGAATACTACCATGTTTCATTTGCTGCTGGCCGTTATTTATCTGTCGTTTATCAGTCTGGGACTGCCGGATTCTCTGCTGGGTTCAGCCTGGCCTTCCATGTACGGGGAACTGGGTGTTCCTGTTTCCTATGCAAGCATCATTTTCATGATTATCTGCGGAGGAACGATTGTATCCAGCCTGCAGAGCGACCGTCTGACAAGAAAACTGGGAACAGGAAAGGTGACGGCGCTCAGCGTAGCCATGACTGCAGCGGCGCTTTTTGGCTTTTCTATCAGCGACTCTTTCTGGCTGCTCTGTCTGTGGGCGGTACCTTACGGACTTGGCGCAGGCAGTGTGGATGCTTCCCTGAATAACTATGTGGCCCTTCATTACGCGAGCCGGCATATGAGCTGGCTGCACTGCATGTGGGGTGTGGGAGCCTCCATAGGTCCCTTTATCATGTCCTATGCGATGACGGAAGATAGCTGGAACATGGGCTACCGTTACATAGCCTTGATTCAATTGTGCCTGACGATTCTGTTGTTTTTCAGTCTGCCGCTGTGGAAATCTGGGAAGAAAAACACAGGCGATGAGGTGCCGACTGCCAAACAAGGCTCTGAGGAGAAGACGGGAGACAGGGAGGAAAGCGAGGAGGGAACGGTATCGGGAAAAGCATTAAGCCTCCCGCAGATCTTGAGGCTTCCTGCAGCCAAAGCAGCGATGCTGACTTTTTTCTGCTACTGCGCGCTGGAACAGACCACAGGGCTTTGGGGCAGCAGCTATCTTGTTCTGCACTGCGGTGTATCTGAGGAGGCTGCAGCGCGCTTTGCAAGCTGGTTTTTCATCGGAGTGACGGCCGGCCGTTTTGCCAGCGGTTTTCTGACCATGGTTTTGAACGATACGAAAATGGTGCGTCTGGGACAAGGAATCATTTTTCTGGGAATCAGCGTACTGATGATTGCAGGGACCGGGGCGGCCGCTCCGGTGGGATTGATTCTGACGGGACTTGGCTGCGCGCCTATCTATCCCTGTCTTCTTCACCTGACGCCCGTACATTTTGGGAAGGAACATTCCCAGGCTGTCTTTGGCGTACAAATGGCCTGCGCCTATGTGGGAAGCTGCGTGATGCCGCCTTTGTTCGGAATGATTGCGGAGCATATTGAGATTGGCCTGTTTCCGCTCTACCTGGCAGTGATCCTGGTTGTTATGATCTGGATGAATGAGCGGGTGAACAGAATTACAAAATAAAATACAAAATCCATCTTGCAAAAAGAATTGAAATGTGGTAGCATATCTAATGTTCAGGGTATTTCTGCGCGATAACAGCCCAAAGGGGCAAATATACAGGGCTCCTTGGTCAAGCGGTTAAGACATCGCCCTTTCACGGCGGTAACACGGGTTCGATTCCCGTAGGAGTCATTCTGGACCCATAGCTCAGTTGGTTAGAGCAACCGGCTCATAACCGGTCGGTCCTGGGTTCGAGTCCCCGTGGGTCCACTTATTACTATAAGCAATAGGGATTAAATATGTATTTTTTGGCCCGATGGCTCAGTTGGTTAGAGCGCCGCCCTGTCACGGCGGAGGTCGTGGGTTCGAGTCCCATTCGGGTCGTTTTGCGCGAAAGCGCCGTGCCGGCATGGCGGAACTGGCAGACGCACAGGACTTAAAATCCTGCGGGACTAATCTCCCGTACCGGTTCGATTCCGGTTGCCGGCAGTAATGCAGATAGCAAGAATCCTTTTGAAAGACGGGTTCCTGCTATTTTTTATTTCCCTCATCCTGCTGTGGGAGGAAGAACGCTGCTGGTTTTAGGATGCAGCAGCCGGGAAGTGTCCGGGAACAAGAAATTATGAAAAAAGTGCTTGATTTTCTACGGGGATTGTGCTATCATAATCAGGCAGTCAAAAAACGGCTTGTTTGAGACGCTTCATAAAGTATGTGGGCATAGCTCAGCTGGATAGAGCGTTTGGCTACGGACCAAAAGGTCGGGGGTTCGAATCCTCTTGCCCACGTTATTTTCGGAAGAAACCTTGATTTTTCAAGGTTTCTTTTGCATTTACGGAAGTGTATAAGAAAATGATGGATACAGAGAGCCTTCGTGTGGATGAACAGCATTCTCCATGTATTGATAGTTTTGAGAAATTATATCAATGGATGACAGAGCAAATGATAAAAGGATAGGCGATCCGCCAGAAGGCATTGTATACCTGGTTGGGTGTGGTATCAGTGGGAGGGCAGAATAGAAAGGTGTTCCGAGACGGAGAAACTGAAAAGCTGGGAAAAGATATTTGATATTACCTATCGAATTGAGGGTGATGAAGATTCGCCAGTGAGTACACATGCAGTTTTATGGGAAATAAAGAAGGAATGGGAGATAAAGGCGGAAAAATTCGTATCTCGATAGTTGAATAGTTTGAGTATCCGAAGAAAACCATAGGGAAACTGCTCGACAAAGAATGCTTTGCCGAGTATACAGAGGATGACTGGGAGACTGTAAGTGCCGCTCAATCATTCATTATTGATGATTTGGAGATACGTTCTTTTATAAATTAAATTGCAAAAGGGTTTAGAATGTAATTAACCTGAATGGCTTCGGCTGTTCAGGTTTTTTCTTTTCTTTGCCTAAATAGGGAATTATCATTTGTATTTAGGGAAATAAATCCTCAAACAGCAAAAAAAATTGAGCGTTTTCGAGAAAGCGTGGTATAATGTAAAATAAGGCTATTATAATCTGCATCAAGCAAGATGAATTGGTAGGAGGAAAAGACATGGATGTAACCTACAATAAACTTTTTAAGATGCTCATAGATAAAGAGTGGAGCAAGACAGAATTTGCAAAGGAAGTTGGCATCAGTACCAACACTCTTGCAAAGCTTTCAAGAAATGAATTTGTGTCGATGGAGATACTCGTAAGGATTTGCAGAAAATTAAACTGCACCGTAGATGACATAATGGACATTCTCCCGGAAACCAGGGAAAGATC
>DVLE01000025.1 GCA_018715645.1 Candidatus Merdisoma merdipullorum | reverse complement strand
TTTCAAACGCATCCTCATTTCTAATACCATTCCTTTAAATATTCATCGAGCTTCCGCTTCCTTTTCCGGTTTCCCAAGATAACCGCGATGGTGGCGATGACTGCAGCCGCAGCAGCGGCGATTCCTCCGATGAACAGCAATGTCCCGGCTGTCATAATCCGCACTCCTCCTTACTCAAACCAGTTTCCGGCTTCCAGCTCCTGCATCATATTGGCGAGCTGCTCCATTTCCGCGTCGTACTCGCCCTGTTCCTGATATAAGGCCAGAGCCGTCTCGTAGTATTCCTTCATCGCAGTGTAATCACGCTCGCTGTTAGCCTTTCGCTGCTGCTTGTCGGCTTCCAGGAAGGCCAGTCTCTTGTAGGTACGGTAGAGATCCGGATACTGTTCGTTCATTTCCAAAAGAACTTCTTCCGCATAATCTAACTGATCCGACTGCTGATACAGAATCGCGATATTTTCCATGATCTGATAAGAGGCGTATCCCTGGTTCTGAAGCTCCATAAAGAGTTCCAGGGAACTTTCATAGTCGCCGCTTCTGGCGTAAGCCTCCGCAAGACTCTCCGTAATCTGCATTGTTCCGGACGCGCCAAGCGTTCCCCGCCATTTTTCAAGAAACGCGATCTCCTCATCCAGATAATCGCTTCCCAGCATTTCATACGTTCTCACACAAAAAGAGATGCAGCGGCGTCTTGTACTGTCAGACTCCGTCACATTCAAAGCTTTCTGAAAGAGTTCCAGAGCCTCTGCCGCCCGGTTTTCGCTGTAAGCAATCTCTCCCTGAATCATATAAATGGAATCCTGAGCAAGGCCGAGCGTTTCCGCCTGAGCAAGGATTTCTTCTGCCTGAGCGCTGTTCCCGGTTTTCGCCAGCACAATACCCAAATCACGATAGTAAGCGCTGTTGTCTGCGTTATACTCTATCGCCATATTCATGCAGTTCAGCGCGTTGTCATACTCCTCCAGTTCATAGTAAGCGTTTCCCATGATATAGAGGATATTCCCCAGGCTTTCCTCGTCGTTTTCTGTCTGGACATAATACTCCGGACTGTTGACTGTGTTCCGTCCATAGCTGACGCAGCCTTCGTAATCTCCGGATTCATAAAGGCGCAGGACCTCACTTTCGTAGGCGTCGATTCTTGTCGGTATCCGGTCTATAGCCGCCTCAATATACGAAGAGGCCTCCGCATATTCCCCGTTTTCAATCAGGCTTTCCGCCTGCGCCACCGTCGTGTTGTACCAGTTTTCCCGTTCCCGCCTCATGAGGCCCGCACCGCCTGCGATCATAGCGCCCGCCGCTGCATAGACGATGGCCAGGCTTGCAATCGTGATGCGGCGCTTCCTGCGGTAATCCTTATACGCGGAATCCAGCCTGTAAACATTCGTCAGCGCTTCCAGAACCTCTGCTCCGTTCTTATACCGGTTCTCCGGAGACAGTTCCATCATTTTTTCAATGATCAGAGTAAATCCTTCGCTTACCTGTACACGGCATTTGGACAGAGGTTCGATTTCGTCGAAATTGCTGGAAGGGCAGATCCCTGTCAGCAAATGATACAGCGTAGCCCCAAGACTGTAGACGTCGGAGCGTTCGTCCACTCCGCGTCCGATCAGCGTTCTCGTGATCCTCTGTCCCCCGTAAGAATCCGTCTGCCGGGACTGTTCCATCTGCCCCTCCTGCCCTCTTCTCGCGCCATCCTGGGGAACATACCGCGTCCTCCTTACCGTATCTTCCCCGGTCTCCTCATCGATTCCGGCAATGGAACAATACATGGAATAATTGTGATACTGCTCAGGCGGGGAATAGCCCTCGCTGATGCCAGCTGACGTTCTCACGCTTTTGTCAAAGGCCATGGAGATATTAAAATCAATCAGACATATATTCCTTTTCGGCGTCAGCATAATGTTGGCCGGCTTAATATCGCTGTGTATCACAGGGGGGATCTGGCTGTGCAGATAAGCCAGAGCCTCGGCAAGCTGCCTGGCCCATTTGAGGACCTCTCTGTAATTAAAACGTCCCTCGCGCGCCAGCGCCTTGTCGAGGGATTCTCCCTCGATAAAATCGATGACCGTAAAAATCTCCCCGTCTATTTCAAGAAAGTCATAAACCTGAGGCAGATAGGTATTGCGCAGGTTTTTCAGAATATCCGCCTCCGCGCGGCTGTCCAGCACATCCTTCGCAACGTCCTTGATCTGCTTCACCACAACGTATTTTTTCAGATTTTCATGATACGCCTTATAGATAATTCCCCCGCCGCCGGATCCGATCTCCTCCATAAGCGTATACATATGATTCAGGCAGGTCCCTACCTTTAACATTCTCATTTCCTCCCGTCGTCTGGCTGCCGCCTAATGTACGTATACCGCAGCGGCGGACAGATTGTCAGGCGCCCCGTTCCGGTATGTCTCCTGCCGGATCTTCTCCAGACATTCTTTCATATTTCGTCCTTTCAAAATATCTCCGAGCGCCTGCTTCAGCATTTTGCCGCTGCAGTATCGGTAAACGCCGTCACTGCAGAGCAGAAACACGGAAGTCCCTTTCAGCCTTCCTTCTTTCTTTTCGCAGGAAAACACATCCTCTGCCCCGACTGCCTTTGTAAGACTTCCGTAATTCGGATGTCTCATGATTTCCGTACGGGTATAGCCCTTTTTTACTTCCTCCTGGTTTTCCCATACATCGTCAGTGGATAGCTGGCGAAGCCGTTTTCCCAAAAAAGTCTCTGACTCCAGATAACACCGGCTGTCGCCGATGGACAGAAGCGCCCAGCGCTCCTTCGCTATCCACAGAAGCGTAAGCGTGGAGCCGCATATGGCGGTATCCGGCATGGACGCGCGGATCCTGGCGTTGCTTCTTTGAATTACGTTCTCCAGTTCCTGAAGGCTCTCCGAAAAGGAGGGCTTCACGGGAGTTTCACGATAGGCTCTCCACCAACTCCGAAGCATCTCGCAGATCGTCCCGCTCGCTCTCTCACCGTGTTCGTGTCCTCCCATTCCGTCCGCCACCGCCGCCAGTATACTTTCTCCGTCAGCTCCGCAGAAAACATTGTCCTGATTCACCTCACGTTCCAGTCCAATGTCGCAGAAGCTGCATGTATTCAGAATCATCCCTCTATCCGTACCCTCATATTGATCTCTCCGAGCGTCAGCACGTCTCCCGTGTGCAGCTCGACCTCTCCCTCCGCGGTCTTTCCATTCACCGCCAGAGGATTCGTTCTGCTTAAATTTTTTACCACAACCGCTCCGTTCTTTTCCCGGATGCTCAGATGCTTTCCGGATACGGTATCGTTGTATCGGATGCAGATCTGGCAGTCGGAATCCCAGCCCGCAAGTATCTCACCGGACTGCAGAGAAGCGGAAAATTCCTGTCTCGGATCATTCACATCCGTAAGATATACCTTTTTCCCCCATACATATAAGGTTCTTCTTTCCTTATCCCCGGTCCCGGACTGCTCCTTGGAAACCATATGCGTAGCCCTTGTGGGATTCTGCTTCTGTCCGCTGCCGGCCGCTCCCGCTCCGGAAGACGAACCGGACGGCTGTCTTCCTGCCGTTCCTGTAATGATGGAATCAGGCGCCGGCTGAAACTCATCCTTCTTTCCTTTTTTCTTCAGAAGTATCACGCAGATAATCACAAGAATCAAAACAAGAGCTGCTCCCCCCGCGATAAGAGGAACGGGCAGGCCCTCGGAGGTCTTGATTACCGGATTCAATGTCTCCGCGCTTTCATTTGTCTCCGGACTGGAAGTGTCAGCCAGCGTCTCCGTATTCTCCGCAGGCACATCGGCAGCCGTGTCTTCTTCTTCTGCTGCTTTGCTGTTTTGCGCGAAAGGCATCTGCATTTCCACAGAATACTGGACCTGCTCCGCCCCTGTCAGGGTAAGGCTGATCCCCTTCGTCGTTCCGTCGCAGGCCTCCGCCTTCGGGGTAATCGTTACCTTTAAGGCGTCGTTCAGAGCCGCAATCCCGCTCACTACCTCCATATTGTCCGATACATCGTCCAGAAGCCAGGACTCGCCCCCCGTCCTCCTGGACAGGGAAAACATATTTTCCAGCTCCTCAGAATTGCCGTTGTAGGTACAGCCCAGGGTATAGATCGGGCAGATATGATTGTTCAGCAGACTGTACAGTTCTTCTTTGGTATAGCCTATCTCCTTATTGTCCACCCCATCCGACACGATCACGATCCGCGTCAGTCTGGAATCGTCAGAGGCTCTTAGCTCCTCCAAAAGTTCATACAGGACGTCCGTCAGATAGGTTTCCTGATCCTGATATGTGATCGAATCAATCGCAGCCTTGACCTGGGTATAATCATTGCTGTCCTCCAAAAGATACTGGATTTCCGTAGAAAAGACTGCGACTGTAAAAATCTCTCCGTCCATCCGGTTTGCCGCAAGCTGCGTCAGAATATCCGAGATAGCCGGACGGTATTCTTCAGTCACAGAAAGGGAGTTGTCTATCAGAAAAATCGTTTCAAGCGGCACGGCTTCTTCCGTAAGCGGCGATGCCGTAACCGTCTCGCACATCTGGGTGCCGATCTGACACTCTATCTGCGAATACTCTCCGGGATTTTCTATGTACATCACCAGGTCGTCGGCCTGGGTTTTTGCAGAATATACGGTTCCGCTTTCTGCTGCCAGAGAGACCGGCGCTCCGAGCAGAGCCAGAAGCAGAACCGGCGCAAGAATTTTTATCAGCTTTCTTTTCATAATCCTCAACCCTTTCAAGGCTTTGCCGCAATCCTGCAGCAAAGCCTTTGCTATTCTTTATGCCCTTATCCCAGCGGGTTGGACGGCAGGGCGCTGTCCGCCTCTGTGATGGAACTCACCGTTCTGTCATAATCATCAGCGACTGTCTCCAGATCGGACGCGCTGCCCTTGATCTTGTTATTGATTCTTTCCATATCGTCCTGAAGTCTTCCGAAGGCATTGATATAAGCCTGGGAAGCGTCTCCCTCATATCCTGCAGTGAGGCCTGTCACAAGGCTCAGCATACTCTCCATGGTAGATGCGATCACACGTCCTCTTTCTCCATACGCGCTGGCTGCCGTGCGAAGATCCGATGTCAATACTTCCAATGTTTTTTCCATAACCTGTTCTCCTTCCCTATCTGTTGGTCTGGGCTATCGCCACATTTCTGCTTTCCGCCGCGTCGTAGCTGTCCGCGTCCGCGCGGAGCTGCTCGATATAACGGCGGATTGCGTTGGAAAAGGCCTCAAACTTTTCCAAATCATTCGTAAAACGAATATGAAACTGTGTCTGAGCGTCGCCCTTATAGCTTGCTCCCAGCTTCGCCTCGTCGTCTCTTAAGCCTGATACCTGCGTCAAAAACGTCGTGTTCAGATTTTCCAGCTCATCTGCCTTTTTCCGCAGCTCCTGCGGAGTTACTCTGGTTTTCGATGTCATTGATTCATCCCTCCATTTGTCTTTATTATGCAACATGGCGAAAGATGTCTTCGTCCTGTTCACATGACCTGATTAATGCTCCCTGCTCGCCAGCTCGTAGGCCCGCATTTCCGCCTGGTAAATGCGGTATGCGTCGCTTCTTATATTGTCTGCCAGGGTCCGCAGCGCCGATACCTGCTGCTTGATATTGCTGCGAAGCTGTTCTTCCTTGCTCCGAAAAGTATTCGAGGCCGTACATTCCCACGCCGCCGACAGTTCATCCATCGCCGGCTGAAGCTCCCCGTCCGCCGTCCTGGTCAGCTCATCCGCCACGCCGTCCAGTTTTGCGGCCGCCTCCTTCGCACGCTTGAAATCCATGATAATTTTCTGCTTGCTTTTCATACCATTTCCTCACTTTTATCCCAGCGGATTCGTCGGAAGCTTTGTATGCTCCTCCGTGATCTTTGCTTCCTCCGTCTCATAAATCCCGGCGATGGCAAGCAGCTTGGGAGGCTGTGTTTTCACTCTGGACAGCATCCCCTCTACGTCGTCCTCTCTCTCCCGGAACATACTCCGGAATCTGTCGGCAGCCGTTCCGGACCAGTAAGAGCCCGTGCTGGCCACCAGATTTTTAAGAGAACCGAAAAGCGCTTCCATCTGGTTGATCGCGTTGGTCGCTTCATCCGCCTTTGTCTTCAGCTCCTGAGGCGTGACAAGAATTTCTTCCGCTATATTTTCAGCCATTGTCTTTTCTCCTTTTTTAGCTCGTCAGATCTATAGAAACCTCATCCCCCTGCGTTTATCGCCGAGACGACGGCGTTCACCTCGCCGTCGCACTGCTGGTAGCTGTCTCTCGCGTATTTCATAGCTTCCAGCATATCGGCAAGAATGTTCCAGACCTCCGCCATCAGCTCCTTATCCTTCCGGAAGCTTTCAACGAAAGCCGTATGAGCCGGGCCTCTCCAGGTCGTATTCAATTCGTCGATGCTTCTTTCCAGGGAGCTTTGAGCGTTCGCATAACGCTGGATATAACTTGCGAACTCATTGATGCCTCTGCTCAATCTGTCCGATTCTACTCTGATCTCATTCATATCCGCCGCTTATTCCTCTCTTTTTTTCTGTTCCATTTTCCACATCGTCGCTTCCAGCAAAAGGAGAAAGGCCTTCCTGTCGTCATCCTCATAGCCCCGGCATATGATTTCCTCGATGTCGTCATGGTTGAAGCAGACGTTCAGGCGCATATCCTGCATCCCTTCCGGATAGGGAACCGCCACATAGTCGAAGACCTGATCCGGATTCTCTCTTTCTCTCTGCAAAATGCCGAAGATCATCAGCTTTCTTTCCCCGTTTTTTAATCTGACAATAGAACCTATCGGCAGTAAATACTCGTATTTGAACTGAATCATACTCTATCTCCTTCTCTGAATTTACCAGGGCAGCCAGGAAGATATGGTGTCTCCAATCCCCTTTGCCGCGCCGCCGATGGCGTCTCCCACTGCGGACGCGCCCTTTGCTATAGCGTCTCCTGCGGCAGATACGCCTTCCGCAATGGCTTCTCCTGCAGCGGAAACGCCTTCCGCTATGGCCTCTCCTACCGCTTCTCCCGCAGCGGCCGCTCCTTCAATGACCTGGCCTCCCACGTCTATCAGCGCATTGGCCGCTCCCGCTACGGTGTCTGTAATCGCATTTCCCAGCCAATCCATAGCCATATCATAGTCTGCTTCGTCAAACTCTGTACCCGTCAGCGTATGCCAAAGCTGCAACACATCCTTTCCAAGATCCGTGCCTGTCTCCCAGAATGCTCCCGCCGTGGAGTTCCAGATAACCTCGCAGGCTCCCTCAAAGGAAGGCTCTTCTATAAATTCCAAAATGCCGTCTCCCAGATTGCTTCCGAAGTTCCACGCAAGCTCTCCATAGATATTTCCCACAAGCCCGGATCCCGGTACCACCTTTCCGGCGACCTTTTTCGCGTACTTGTCTATGAGATCCCGGACTCCGTCCGCGTCGCCGCTGTTCCAGGCTTCCACCAGCTCGTCGTAATCATCCAGATAACCGGCCACATCAAATATGCCGTTGCCGCCAATCTTTCCGAAGTATTCCGCCAGTTCGCTGCCGCCAAAGTAATCAATATATTCCAGCACACTCTCCAGCCTGCCTGATGTGGATTTAAAATCCGCCAGATCTCCTATAAAATCTTCCAGATTTCCCGTCAGGCCGGAACTCCAGAACGTATCCCATGCCGAACCCGATCCCCGGAAGCCTCCGCCTCCTGAGCCCCCGCCGAACCCGCCTGATGTGATGCCGCCTATGATTCCGGCCGCTCCCAGACTGCCTCCGAGCACCGCTCCTACCTTTTTCGCGATGTCCAGCATATCCTGCATGGATGTCGTCGTATCCGCCGAGATTCTTCTTACCCCATCGCATTCGTCCGAAATTCTGTTCTCACACTCCTGGTACAGAACTTCGATCCGTTCCAGCGCCTGCGAAAAGCTTCCGCATCTGACCGCGTACGTTTCTACCTTGGATTTTATGGAATTGATCCGGCCGACCTTTGAGCCGACGCTGGTAATATCCCGGTAGGATGACGCTATGCTGCCAAGCTCCTGGGCGCTGTTGTTCAGCCGCTGCCGAAGCCTGAGATAGCTTTCCGATGAACTTTCCAGAATGTTTAGCTTTACTTCCACTCTCTCACTCCCCTTCGCTGATTTCATTTTAGCAAAAAGAACCTAAATTACGTCGTTTTGGAATAAAAGGTCCTTTTTCCAAATAAACGGTTTTCAGTTCCTGTCCCTCACAGTAAAATCAGCCAGTCCGCCCCTGTGACTCCCTGCTCGGCCAGCGTCTTCTTCCGGCTCAGTATTTTCCCCCTGTTTCTGGAACACAGACAGAGTTGTTCCTTATCTTCCGGTATCTCACAGTGCTCTTTCTGAGAAATCATCTCCACAATCTCATCCAGCAGCAGCTCCACAGGACTGTTTTCATCCAGACTGAACTGATAATCCCGGCCCAGAGAGGGGGCTTCCACATCCACTAATATCATCTGCTCAGTTCCTCCCATCTTTTCTGTAATCTTTGACGTTCTTCGGCGGAATCCGGCGTGATCCTGATAACTTCCCCATCTTCCTTCACCTGGATCAGCCACAGATTCAGCACCCCCTGCACGAACAGGAATCTCTCTGTCACAGAACCGTCTCCCGCGTTCCGAAGCAGGATTTCTCCCTTGCGGGAAGCTGTCTTCCAGCGGCCTTCCTCCAAAGCCTGTCTTTCCTGCTCCACCGATTCGTTCGATCTGGTTTCCTCCAGGGCTTCTTCCTCGGTATTCCAGAAGGGTTTCCCCAGAGAAAGCGTCTCTTCTATCCAGGAAAGCAGCTCGTCGTAAAGCAGTCCGCCGGCGCGCAGCATACCGTCCGGAACGGCTGTCAGCGAAACAGCCTGTCCGCCCAGGTAGCAAAGACTCCGCTCCTCGGCGCCCTCCACATCCAGCAGCGTTTCCGCCCGTACCACATCATCTATCAGTTCCTTCATAGTTCCGCACAGTTCCATTCCCTGATCGTTAAGGCTTCCCCAATCATTCTTCACAATCTGATAAATGGACTGTATCAGCTCCTCACGCTCCAGGCCCTCCTGCATATTCAGATCAAAACAGTACAGCTTCTTCGATCCGCCCAGAGAAGCCAGAACGCCAAATTCCGTTTTTGACAAATAAAATGCTTTATCACTCATTTCGGTATTCTCTCACCGCCTTTTTGCACCGTCTTGAAAAGAGAACCTTTGCCTCGTTTTTCAGACAGATGATTTGATTCGCGTAATCAATCTCCCGCACCTGCTCCATGTTTACGATATAGCTGCGGTGGCATCTTAAAAACCCGCCCGGAAGACTTCCCTCGATCTTATCCAGCGTACTGTAAAATCCGTATTCCTCTCTGCCCGCCCGGACAAACACCTTTCCTTCTCTCGCCTCAAAATAATCAATCCTGCGAAGCGGAATCCTGACCTTTCCCTCTCTGCCCTCCGCGCAGAATACCTCCGGCTTCGGTCCGAATTTGTCCAGAAATTCCTGGAAAATCTCATCAAAGACCAGACGGATTCTTTCACGGGAAAGGGGCTGTAAAAGCAGGGCGGACGGCGACACCGATGGCCGCAGATAAATCGTAGGGGAGAGCCGTTTGTCCGCTATCACCAGGAGCAGGGGTTCCTTCCCGCCGCCCCGGAGTCTCCGCAGCGTCTCCATACTTTTTCTGTCATTTACATCCCAGACAATCAGATGAAGCAGCGGGTTCTGCTGAGCAAACCGATCCGCTTCCTCCAGACTTCCGAATACATGATACTGCCAGAACTCCTCCGTATAGTAAGCCGCCTTGTCCTTGACCTCCAGCAATACTGCCTGACTTTCTTCGGGAGCTGCAATATATGATAAATATCCGGCCATACCCTACCCCCTTACCAGCGGCGTGACAATCCGGAAAGACTTCTGTGTCTCCAGATCCGCCACAAGACCGCAGCCTGCTTTATCAGGACGGCTTTTCATCTGCATGGATATTCCAGGGAAGTCAAGCAGTCTCTGTTCGTCGGCTCCTCCTCCCAGATGTACGCCCGTCTTGTATGAAACGAAGGTTTCAAATACCGGCTTTCCAAGAACCTCTTGTCTCTTATCCCAGTTCATGCCGGCCGCGAAGTAAATATTCAGAAGGCTTCCTTTTTCCAGAAGATTGTTCATCGCAGGGCCTAAGCCTCTCGCTTCTCCTTCTTTTCCATAAATCATCCTTACATAATCCGTCAGATCCGCGATCAGAATAAACCAGGGCTTCTCGCGGCTCATCTCCACGAAGATTTCTTCCTCCTCTGCTCCCTGCTTCCAGAGTTCTTTTTTCCTGTTGTTCCGCTCCTGGAATACCGGAAGTATCTTCAGAATGAACTGGTAGTAATCCTCGCAGCTCGTCACATACTCCGCCTGGTATCTCTCGGCGTCCGCCTGCAGCTCATTGCCCGAAAGCTCCACGACGCACAGTCCGGCGCCCTTTAGCGACGCGCTTCTTATCATAGCCCGAAGAAGGTTAGTTTTTCCTGTCCTTGCCTTTCCGGAGATCACATAGCAGTACGTTCTGCGCAGATCCAGCGCATACAGATCCGCCGTCTCGTATTCATATCCGACCGGAAGAAGCTCTGGCTGTCCGGCTGCCTGCCGCACTTCCGGAAGCTCCTGATACTCTGACCATACAGGCTTTTCCGGTACGGAGGGAATTGCCCTTGCCCGTTTTCCCTGCCATTCAGACGCCAGCACAGCGCATCTTTCCCGGATAAGCTCCATTCTCTGGTAATCATCCTCCGCCTCCGCCGCAAGGCAGGTCTGAAATTCCAGGATTCCATCGTCCGTTTTCACAAGTCCCCGTCCCGGCACGCCTGCTTCCGGCATGGTCTGGATCTGCATACTGTTCAGGGCGTCCACGTATTGATATTTATCCTGCATTTCCAGGCAGATAGTCCTGCGGATATTCTCGCCCAGGCGGTTCGGAATCTCCGACACTCCATAGGAAGCGGCCGAAAGCAGCAGATAGATGCCGTTTGCCGCGCATTCCCTGGAAAATTTCAGCAGGAAATCCTGATACTTGTCGTCCGTCTTTTCCCGGAAAGCCCCCACATTGTCGATGACTACCAGAATGGCCGGGCAGACGATCCCGTTTTTAGAAATGTACTGCCTGTAGTTTCCTCCATGGAACAGCGTTTTTCTCTCCTGAAGGATGCGGTCCAGCATGCGGAAAAGTCTTCCGATGTCATCCAGATCCGTTTCATAAAGGATTCCGCCCGTCTGAGGCGCTTCCTCAAAGGCTTCCAGCATCCTGCTGCTGAAATCCAGAATATACAGGTTCAGATATTCCGCAGAATAACGGTTCACCAGAGCATAAAGGACCGTCTGCAAAAATGTACTCTTTCCGCTCATGGGAAGACCGCAGACCGCATGGTTCGCATCCTCGGAGAAATCCAGAACCAAAGGCAGCTGCATCTGGTTGCCCGGATCGTCGCATAAGCCCACTTCCGCCCGCATAGCCCAGTTTCTTGCGTTCTGAGGCTGCGCCTGTCCGTCCGTATGCAGGATCTGTTCCAGATACAGCTTCTCCGGCAGTTCGGGCAGCCACAGAGGATTCTGCTTCACATAGCCTTCCTCCTCCGCCAGCCTGGCCAGATATTCCACGACTGCATCCAGCTGGGTTTTCTCTTTCATCTCCGGAAGCTTGATCTTTCTTTCAGACGCCTGAGCAAGCACCTGTTCCGCGCAGAGACGAAGTCCGCCTTCCGCCTCGTTACCGGCGCGCAGCTCCAGATACAGACCGGCCAGATTTTCCAGCAGACGCTCCGCGTATTCTCCGGACGGATAATCGATACCAGCCCCCGCCATGCACCTCTGCCATTCCGCCAGGAACTGACTGCTTTCAGACTGCTCATAGCTTCCGCAGGCTTTTTCCTCTTCCAGAAACTGCTCCAGCAGAGATACCAGCCAGTCAAGCTTCGCTTCAGCTCTTTTTTTGCTTCTGGTATGGTTTCCTACGATAGCCGTCTTGCCCGTCGTATCGATCATTCTGGCTATGACGTTCCGGCTGTTTCCGTTTTCCTCATCGTATACGGCGCCGCTCCAGCCCGACTGAAACTCCTCGTAGATCTCGTCGCTGCCTACCTGCAGATAACCGCGTCCGGCTCCCGTCAGATAAGCCGCGTCCGGCTTATGCAGCATATCAAGACTGTCCTGCCGGTCCTGTACGCGCAGGCAGATATGGAATTTGGCGTTGCTCCATATATTGTCATCCACCGTACCGGAGGGCTTCTGTGTCGCGAGAATCAGATGTACGCCAAGGCTTCTTCCCACCTGAGCCACACTGATCAGCTCTCTCATGAAATCCGGTTCTTCCTTTTTCAGCTCCGCGAACTCGTCGATGATGATAAAGAGATGAGGAACAGGGATCTTGGCCTCTCCGTTCTTATAAAGCGTCGTATAGAGGTTGATATTGTTTACGCCGTTCTCATTAAAAATCCTCTGCCTGCGCAGGTTTTCGCTCTTAATCGATACCAGCGCCCGGTAAATGAGATTGCCGGACAGATTGGATATTTGTCCAAGCACATGAGGCAGTCCTGAGAACAGATTTCCCATGCCGCCGCCCTTGTAATCGATCAGGAAAAACCCCACGTCATCCGGGCTGAAATTGAGCGCCAGCGATAAAATATATGTCTGCAGGGTCTCCGATTTTCCGGAGCCTGTAGTACCGGCAACCAGTCCGTGCGGTCCATGGTATTTTTCATGAAGATCCAGATAACAGTCCTGACCGCCGGCCTTCTGTCCGATCAACGCCTTCAGGCTGTCGTAGGTCCTGTTCTTTCTCCATCTGTCTTTTACCTGCAGCTCCGAAAGCCTCTTTACCCCATACATATCAAAAAAGGTGACGGAGGAAGGAATCTCTCCTCCTATCTCTGTCTCATTTACCTCGATATTGGACATAGTGCGGGCCAGATGATTGATAAGCCGGAGTGATACCTCGTCAAAGCTCAGCGTCTTTCTTTCGGTCTCTCCCTTTCTGACGTCATAAATCCCCTGGAAGTAGCCGTCGTTCTGTATGATAAACTCACAGGCGTTTGGAAGCTGTTCATATCTCTCGGCCAGAAGAACCGTCGTCAGCCCGGCGTTCTCATCCTGTGAATAGATATATTTTTCTATCGCTTCCCCCGCCACACTCTGCATATCGTCGATAAACATGATATAGTAAGGCCCCTGCCGGTCCTGTCTTTGCGGGCCGGAATCCTTATCCTCCGTTCTTCTGCGCAAGGTGTTGGTAAGCTCATAGAACACATCTCTTGCTTCAGATTCACAAAACGCCACATACCGCAGCTTTTTATCCTCTGACCAGACATGAGGTACCCACAGAGCGAAGTTCCATTTTTCTTCGGCCTCTTCCCCATTCCCGATGAAGATGAGTTTTACATCCGTATAACAATTCTGTGTGACGATCTGCGCCGCCAGATTATAGACGATCGGATAAGCGCCTGCCTTATTGTCTCCGCCGACGATACCCACCAGGCGGTGTTCCTGCAGATCAATGCCTACCGGAACCTGCCGGAGCATGGAATAGTCTTCTTTGATCCTCGCAGGCCTTTCCGCCAGATTATCCTGAATCAGGGTAAACCGCTCTTTCGGTACGACAACAGAGGCCTGAAACGGAATATCTCCCAGTCCCAGCCTGTAATACAGAAAATCTTCGTGACTGATATTTCTGCTCCACAGTTCATCAGGGATTCTCCCTCCATCGCCAATGGTCTGAAGCACGGAAGGGTATCTGACATTCAGGATCCGCATATTGTGTTCATACTTTTCCTTGATTCTGTCCGTGCATTTGAGCAGATACTGACTGTACGCCTCGAATCTTCTAAGCTCCTCCTGTTTTCTCCGCTTTTCCGCGTAATTCATATTTTTCATCGCCCAGAAAACGCCAAGAGCTCCTGAACAGCCCGCCGTGATCAGGCCGGTATACATAAAGCCGGAGCTGATTCCGCCGGACATGGTGCTGCCGACCACAGCCATTCCGCTTCCCAGAAGCATCGGGAGCGTCATGGTAAGCGCCGGTCCTATCTGCATAAGCAGGGGCGTGTCGTTCTCCTCTTTCGGCGCGGGAGGAGCTTCAATCTCTACCTCCCCCGTATCCAAAGGCTCCATATTGCGCGGCGATCTGTGATAAAGCCTTTTGGCATATCCGCCATAAACATTTCCGGCCTCCGACTCATCCGCATTTTCCCAGATATGCAGAAGAGAACTTTCAATCTGTGCGTGACTGTCCGGATTGAGAGCCAGCACATCCTGCAAAAAGATAAGCTCCAGGCCCCATATATCGATATGATCTCCATACTCCAGGCGCTGGCTTCCGAAAAGACGCCGGTTATTCAGAAATGTCCCGTTCGTGCTTCTGTCCTCTGCTATCCAGCTCTCTCCCTGCTTGATCAGCCTCACATGGACGTCTGACACACACTGACGGTCATGATAGATATAGCTGTAGCGGATGTCTCCCTGACCGCTTCCGATGGTAACAGCCCCGACGCTGCCGATACTGTATTTCTCATAGCCTGACAGCAGAGCGTCTTTTTCCTTCACCATCATATACAGCTTCTCTCCGTTTGCCGTATTCAGCACAAAGCTGTCCTCACTTGCCAGCTCTCTGCCGTCGTACGGGATCTCATCCCTGCAGACGCTGTATTTTCCGCTCATAAAACGCCAGCGGTGGTTCTGACTCTCCAGCTTTAAGCTTACGTTCTCTCTCAGTCCGAACAGATCCTTTTTTAAAACGATGTTTTTTTCCAGATTATTCTCTGTGGAAAGAATATATTCTTTATACGCTTTCTCACTGTAAACGGAAATCACAGTATTCATTTCTCCTGCCCTCCTTGTATAAAAATCCCCGTTTTCTTCTGACCGGCTATTTCAGGATTTCAAACAAGAGCTCCGTACTGCAAATCTGTATGGAGTCGCCTGATTTCAGGCAGACGCCCTTCTGATCGACCACAGCCTGCTTACGCTTCCGTGTAACTTTTACGGATACTCTGCCCGTCGGACGGATGTAGTAAAGTCCCTGTCTGCAGGCGATTTTACAATAAATATCTTTTCCGTCCGAATTTTTCCATACTACCAGTTCCCCCTTCTGGCCTCCTATATAGGCTGTCTCCTCCTGGCTGAACAGATAGGCCTTGTCCAGCCTTTCGTTTTTCTCCACCAGACGGAACATCTGCCCTCCGGGTCCGTCCTCCCTCTTTCCTTCCGTGTAGCTGACCTTATACGGCTGGTACGGTTTATCAGCATCCGGCTGCCCTTTGTTACGCGGATTGCTCAGCATAACGTCCAGACTCTGACTTCGTGCTTTCAGCTCTGCCTGATACTGCTCGTCCTTCTTTATTCTGTTTCTGTTGCTGATTAAAACGCCGGTGACCACCAGCAAAATGAATGCGGCTACGCCGATTAGCAGATACAACATGAGATTGCCCTCCCCCGTCTTCCCCTATTCTCCTTATTCTAATAGTATAGTATGCCGCCAACGATAATTCACATTTTTTGCATAATCAGTTCATTTTTTTACATAATTAGCCCTGCTTTTTCGATTCTGCCACACAAAAAGAGACTGACCTCTCTGATCAGTCTCCATAGTTATACCGCTTTCACAGATACGAAGGCCTTATACCAGCCTTTCTCAAAAACAGCCTGATAGCTGCCATCATAGGTTCTGGCCAGACTTTTAAGGATCTGTGTTCCATATCCTCTGCCCTTGCGCCGCTTCCTGTCCGCATGGTCTTTTGTGGACGGATTCTGTATCTTCACAACCAGGTAAGATCCCCGGATACTTGCGTCTATCTGAATTTTCCTCTCCGCCTCCTCAAGCTCTTCCACAGCTTCCAGAGCATTGTCCAGCAGATTGGAAAAAAGGCTGCACAGATGCAGGGGATCGATATTCAGACTGTGCGGAATCAAAAGCCGGATTGACGTCTTAATCCCCAGCCTTTGAAATTCTTTCTCCTTTTCGCTGATTATAGCGTTTACAACCGTATTCTGACAATAACCGGGTGTACCGGCGCTTTCCAGGCGTTCTTGAAATTTCTTCAGTTTAATATCTGCAGCTTCTTTCTCGCCCTGCCTGAGATTTTTCCGGATTTCATCCAGATTTTTTTCAAAATCCGAACGCATGGCGCAAATCTCTTTTTGCTTTTCTTCCAGCATCTCTGTCCGCATATGCTCCGCTTCCTGCAGATAAGAAAGTTCCTGCAATTCCTTTTTCAATGCTTTTTGCCGGGAACCCCAAAGCAGCACGTAAAGCAGCAGAATATCCGCCGCTATGCTTAAGACCACGCCTCCATACCCCCAGAAGTCCAGAGGCTGGCCGCCGGAGATATTGCCTGAAATCATCAAAAGCTGACTGGCCGGAATAACCAGGAACAGTAAATTTCCACTCCTCATGCTTTGGCTCCTTCCTCCGGTTCCTCATGGCCGCCTTCCGGCATTGCGCGCAGCAGAAGCAAATAATTTTGATAATCGTGCCTGAGACGCTCTAATTCCTCCTGCGATTCCCTAAGCTTATGGTAACGGATTTGTTCCAGCTCATAAAGATGTTTCTGAAGCCGAAGCTCCTTTTCCATATCCTCCCGTTCCCTGGCCCTGTCGAATATGACGAACATATAGGCGTCTGCAAAAATAGAAAGCAGCGCGCCTGCCACAGTAAGAAATGAAAAATGTCTCATTCCATCAATGAATACTTCTGTAAAATACCATAAAAGAAAAAGCTGGCTCAGAGGCAGCAGCACGCAAAGCCATTGCCTTCCATCCTTCAGCCAGCTTACGCGCTCTAGAGTTCTCCAGATCAAAAACGCAAGATAATAGGCCAGAACCGCCAGCGGACGCGCCAGCAATATTCCCGCCACAGTAAACTCTGAGCCTGCTTCGAGTACTCTGCTGCCTGCTTCCGCAATATTTTCCGCGATCAATATGGCCGTGATTTCCGCCAGCCCCAGAGTGACCGTAACAAGAAGCATAGCCAGCAGCTTTTTCGCAGGCGAAGAACCATAGCATAAAAAAAGATAGCCTCCCATGAGAAGACACTGCAGCATCATAACGACTGACATGCTGTATTCATCTGCGAAATACATGACAGGCAGCTTACAGGCACATTGCATTACCCACCAGACGCCTGTGGCTGCCGCCGTAATTTTCAGAGAATATCGCCGTCCCAGAGTTCTTGAGTAATAGATCAAAAGCATCAGGCTGTCATGCCCGTATGCCAGAATACTTAAAATTACCGTCAGCAAATCTCATTCCCTCACTTATCTCATATATGCTCCGAAATATAGCTGAAAAAGAGATCCCTGGCTTCCTTATGCCTCCTTTTGCTGACCGGAATAATATCGCCTCTTACCAGTATGATTTCATTCCCCCGGAACTCCTGTATGTATTCCATATTCACTACATAGCTCTTATGGCAGCTTAAAAACTGTCCGCCAAGCCTTTCCTTCAGCTTTTCCATTCTTTCGTTGCATAAATACTCCCTGTCCCTCAGCACAACATTCGTTTTATGCAGCTTGCTTTCCAGGTACAGAATATCATGAAACGGGATCGCTATATGGCTGCTCTGGCAATGGAGCAAAAGTTTCCCAAAAACTTCCGAACGCTCCTCTTCAATCTTATTCAGATTGCGGGCAAGCTGTTCCTGTTTTACAGGCTTGCTTAAAAATCCGCTTAAATTTGCACTCTTCAGAAAAATATCCTCCACATACTCCAGTGCATAAGCGGTCACATAGACCAGTCTGATGTACGGATTCTGCCTGTAAAGCTTTTCTGCAAAATCAATGCCCGTCTCCTCCTGCTTCCAGTCTATATCCATAAAAACCACATCATAATAGCTGCCGTCCTCCAGCACGGCCCAGAACGTATTCATATCTGAATACGTATGTACTTTCTTGACAGACGGAAACTGCAGAAGCATCTTTTTCAGTTCTTCCAATGTTTCCGGCTGATCGTCACAGATAGCTGCTCTCATCGTTTTTCTCTCCAACTCTGTTCAGAAATCATATATTCCAATAATAAGATAACATAAACAGGTTTTTCCTTGCAATAGTATAAAAATCCAATCAGACAGCCGCAGCCAGGCTCCTGTATTTATCCACGCTTTTTCAGCCAATATTTCTGTCCTGTCATCTCCCAATAATCCTGCAAAATTCTTGGTATGAACCGAATCAGCTTTTCATCGCTTCCCACATAATCAGGCCGGTAGTTTCCTCCTGTTTTTTCCGCAAAAATGTCCCCTATGTCCTGACTCAGTCTCTCCAGCTCCTGAGAAGGAATCAGACAAGGATGGCATTTTGCGAGAGGATCATAGTTTTTAAATGCCGTACAGTACTGCCTGTACTGTTCCAGGCTTGCACGGCACCAGCCCTCCGTATAGTAGAAGGCCATCCAACGTCGATGTTCCACATCTGCAAGCCAGTGCAGCACTTCTTTTTCCTCTGTCAGCTGCATGAACTCCAAAAATGCCTGTTTTCCCTCTTCTTCGCCTACCCCGTTTTCTTCCATATCATAGCCAAGCTCCCACAGCTTATACCGGATATGCAGCGCATTGGCCCGGCTGGAACGAATATTGCTTTGGCGGCTATAGTATGCTCTGACAGCCTCCGCCTTTGCCCTGTTCTGATCCTCTCCATACAGTACGCCGTTCCTGTCCGAGCTGTACTGCAGATGAATGTTCAGAGCCAGAGCTTCATACCCCTCCGTACCCAAAAGCTCTGAATGATAAAATTCATCTTCACAACCAAAAGGAATCAGTTCATAATTCATATCCTTTTGGCCGGGAACATTGGTTTTTTCCTTTAACGTCCGTACGGCGCCTGTAGTTCTCTGCTTTTTCACCCGCAGCGCAATCGTGGGCGCATATCCTATATGTATACGACGAAAGGCTCTGCGCAAATCAATCGCGGCGCAGATATTTTCCTCATCCTCTTTCAGAGCCAGAATGCAATAGGTAATGTCCTGCAGTTCGTTTTTCAGCAGTTCGTCAAAATCGCTGCCAAATACGTCGCAGCTTTTAAATTCCACATGATAAAGTCCCGACGTCAAAAGCTCCGGGCAGTCGTGACGAAGCCGCCGTTCAATCCGCTCTGCCTCCAAATCGGCCACATAGACTTTCAATCCCAGCGAATGCATCTGTCCGCACCACAGCACAGCCTTCAGCGCCTCCATACTTATCCGTCCGCAGCCCAGAATCAGCACCTTTATCTCTGAGGCATGTTCCGGAAGGTTCCGGTAAAGGGGATACCGGAACAAAAGCTGATAAACTGCGGATTCCTCCGGATCCAGAAGACGCACGCGCAGTTCCTCCTTATCCACGGCGTCCAGAACGATCTCCGCTTCTTTCTTATTGGAAAAAACATAGATGCTTGTCCTTGCCTGCTCATCCGGATCCAGGCATTCCTTCGCTCTCTCTATCAAATGAATGGCATTCTGAAGATTCCGGTCCTCATCCGTGCCAATCTCAAAATAAACATCCTCACTGAAACTGCCGTGCCGCTTCCAGAACGGAAGCTCCATCTCATTACGCGTAAGCATGACGGCGCCGAATCTTTTTACTCTCCTTTGCAGCGTATCAAAATCCTCGGCCTTTTCTTCATCAACATTGCAGAAAACATAAAGGGCGTGTACTCCCTTCTTTTGATTCTTGTCTGCGATGCTCTCCGCCAGAATGCAGGAACGCTCGTTTAACTGAGAAAAGATGTATTTTCTCCTGTTCCGGAACAGGCGGATGCGAAAAAGCGCCGACACCTCTCCAAAATATTCCGCCACAATACCAAGGGTAAACAAAGGAGCAATGAGATATATCAGGCACACGAGCATCTTGTAAGCAGCATACAAAGACGACGAAGCAATTACATCAAGTCCGTCTGTAATATCACTGACAGCCGTATCCACCACAAACATCCGGATACCGTGAGAGACGGCCTTCAAAAAGGCATAAACCAAAGTGTCTTCCTCCAGGTAAACCGGAAATGCCAGAGCCGCACTGGCAAGATACACACTGATTCCCAAAATCAGCATCACATTCAGAGAATGTCCTGAAAAAAAGCGCTTCTTTCCGATGACAAGGAAAATCCCTGCAATTATGAACAACAAAGCTGCCCAAAATACGACAAACCAAAGCATTCCTATACCCCCGTCAAGAATTGTTAATTTTTTTCCTTCATTCTATCTCACAGTAGTATTTTTTTCTTTCGTTTTACAGAACAGACCCTTATTTACGCATAAAAAGCCCCCTGCAAATGCAGAGAGCCCAATAAAAAACAGTCAGACTAAGAAATATTTCTCAGGAACCCACGCCAATCGATCTTCCTGCCATCCAGCGCGCACTCCTGCAGCTCGTCCCCGTCATAGGAAAGCTTCAGCGAAAAGAACGGGTGGTTCTCCGCAAGGAGCTTAAAAAATACGCGATCTCCCGGCCACAGGGCGAGGCTGTCGATCTGATCCTTTGGCACCCACTCAAGCACGCCTTCCGGGCAGTCGTAATCAAGCTCCCCTTCCCAGCCGGAGGCCGTATACAGGCACATATACTGGGTTTCCACGTCCTTCAGGGCAAAGGTCACGATCCCGCGAAAGCGGTAATCCGTCAGGGTTAGTCCCGTTTCTTCCTTTACCTCTCTTAAAAGACAGTCCTCCGGACTCTCATAGGAAAGCGCATGGCCGCCTACGCCGATCCACTTGTCCTGATTTACGTCATGCTTCTTTTTTACCCTGTGAAGCATCAAAAGCTTATCGTCCTTTTCCAGATAGCAAAGGGTTGTCAGGGTTCCGATATAATTTTTCATGTTCTCTTTCTCCTCCTTCCGAAGCAAAAGGCCCTGACGTCTGTCAGAGCCAATTTTTAACAACCAGATAAATGCAATCCGCCGCAAGCACAATCAGGCAGACCGCTGCGGTCACTCTCTGCACCTGAAGGCTTGTCCTCTCCGTAAATCTTCTCACCAGCGGGTGCAGCAGATAAAGGATCACCATGCCGCCGATTCCGAAGCGGACGCTTGGATTCAGAGCGACGCGGCCCTGGAAATTGAAGGAAAAGCGGGTGTAATCCCACATCCATTCTCCCATGGTAAATTCCATAATATAGCTGGCCGCCAGCTCGATGACCGTAGTGATCAGCACGATTCCCAGAAAGACCAGAAGCGGCGTGATATTGACGCGGCCTATCCTGATCTTCTTTTTCATCAGACCAGACAAGGTCAAAAGCAGAATGACCGCTCCAAAGCCATAGACCACGCAGTACGGACCAAACAGTACCCCGCGGTTGGAAAAGCCCCAGCGGTATACCACAACCTCAAGAAAGACCTCGTAAATCCATCCGATCACGGAATAAAACATAAAATATAAAAAATAATCCTGTAATTTCTTCATTTGTTCCCCTCTCATGTATTCTTAGTTGACAAAAGTATATGAACCTCCAACAGCCTGGTTTCCTCAGCGAAGCAGCGCCGCGCTGATCTTCACCAGCATCCCTTCCGGCAGAATTGCCGAGGCCGCATACACCAGCTTCATGGAAATGCCGTAAATGGACAGACATTTTCCTTTCCGCGCATCCCTAAGCGCCTTTTCCACTACCCGATCCGCATCGGCCAGAAAGCGGCGCTTCACAGGGCTTAAGCAGATTCCTCCCGCCTGGAAAAAGGCTGTGTCCACAGGCCCCGGACAGACTGCGGTGACTGAGATCCCCCGCTTTTTCACTTCCTCCCTGAGCGCGCGGGAAAAAGAAAGCACGTATGCCTTAGAGGCTGCATAGACGGCAAAACCAGGCTGAGGCAAAAAAGCAGAGCCAGAAGCAAGCTCCAGAATCCGGCTTCCTCTTTCCATATACGGAAGACAAAGCCGGGTGACGAGAGTCAGCGCACGGCAGTTTACGTCCGTCATGGCGCAGATTCCATCCGCTCCCTGCTTTTCTACCGGTCCGTTTTGTCCCACTCCCGCCCCGTTTACCAGCAGCCGGAGGCGGGGCTTTTCCTTTGCAAGCAGCAGCTCAAGTTCCGAAAACGAATGTTTCCTGGAAAGATCCAGCGGAAGAATCCGAATCTCCGGACGCCCCCGTCCGCTTTTCTGCTCCGCTTCCGTCTTCAATTCTCTTAACGCCTTTTCCCTTCTTGCGATCACCCAGATCTCCTGAAGCGAAGGATACGTAGCTGCGATCTGGCGCACAAAGCATCTTCCCATGCCGGAGGACGCCCCCGTCACCAGCGCGATCTGTTTTCTTTTTTTCTCCACGAAGTTTCCCTCTCTATGCCAAGTCTATGCCAGCAAATACTTCTCGATGGCCTCCGCGCAGCCGTCGTGATTGCAGTCGGCTACGGACACATCGGAAAGTTCCCGGATCTGAGGCAAAGCATTTCCCATGGCGACGGACAGTCCTGCTGTCTTCAAAATGGCGACGTCATTGTCCGCGTCGCCCACTGCGATGGTCTTTTCCGGCGAAAGTCCCAGGTATTCGCAGAGCTTCAAAAGGCCCTTCCCCTTATCCACTCCGGCCGCGGAGATCTCAAGAGATGCGCTTTCCGCATTTACCAGCATCACGTCTAACCCTGCCTCCTGGATCCGCCTTTTGCTCCGTTCCCTGGATTCCAGACCGGTATGATAAAAATTCACCTTCTCCACGGGAAAGGGCGCGGCGCAGTAAGACGCGTACAAGTCGTCCCAGGCCGTCACTACCCGCGCGTACATGGGCTTATATACGCCCATACCGTAGCGTTCCATATGCTCGTACTGATCCCTCTGGACGATGGATTCCCGATCCAGAAGATGCATCATGGCCGATTCCTGAATCGCGAACTCCAACAGTCTCTTTACCAGAGAAGGTTCCAGAGAATGCTTGTAAATCTCCTTCTTCTCATGAAGGTCGTAGACAAGAGCGCCGCTTGTGCATATCAGATACCGGATCTCCGGCACAAGCTTTGTATATTCCGTAAGTTCCGGACGGCAGCGCCCTGTGGAAAGAGCGATGCTCTTTCCTGCTTTTGCAGCCTTCTTAAGAGCCTCCACGGTAAGCGGCGTGATTTCTTTTTTGTTATTCAGCAATGTGCCATCCATATCAAGGGCAATCAATTCATACTGACTCATGTATCTCTCCTATCGCTTTTTCTTGTGAACATTTCGGATGGTTTTCTTCTTTTTCCCGGCTTGGGCGGTAAAGGCGCCGGATGGGCGAAAACTTCTTTCTTCCGCTTTTGGCCGGATCAGACATTTGGGGCCGAATCCGATCAGATCGGTACGTCCGCTCTTTTCCAGCGCCTCGCAGACCAGCTCTCTGTTTTTCGGATCCCGGTACTGGATGAGCGCGCGCTGCATGGTCTTTTCGTGCGGGTTCTTCGGCACATAGACCGGATCCATGGTTCTCGGATCGAGACCTGTATAATACATACAGGTAGAAAGCGTCGAAGGCGTCGGATAGAAGTCCTGTACCTGCTCCGGCATATAGCCCAGATCCCGGCAGTATTCTGCCAGCTTTACAGCTTCCCGAAGGGTGGAACCCGGATGAGAGGACATCAGGTAAGGAACCAGATACTGCTTCTTTCCAAGGCTCTCGTTCATCTTTTTGTACTTTCTGCAAAAGCTGGCATAGACGCTGCTCTCTGGCTTTCCCATCCGCTTCAGCACGGCGTCCGACACATGCTCCGGCGCCACTTTGAGCTGCCCGCTCACATGATGCTCGCAGAGCTCCTTCAGGAAAATATCCGCCTTCGGATCTGCCAGCACGTAGTCGAAGCGGATACCGGAACGTATAAAGACCTTTTTCACCCCCGGAAGGGCGCGAAGCCTGCGAAGAAGCCGAATATATTCCTCATGATCCGCCTTCAGATTCGGACAGGGTTTCGGGAACAGGCATTGCCGCTCCGGACAGGCCCCATGTCTGCTCTGCTTTTCGCAGGCGGGATGACGGAAATCCGCGGTCGGCCCTCCCACGTCATGAATGTAGCCCTTAAAATCCGGATCCTGCGTCATGAGCTTTGCTTCTTCCAGCAGAGATTCCTGGCTTCTTGCCTGGATGATCCGTCCCTGATGAAAGGTCAGAGCGCAAAAGGAGCAGGCTCCAAAGCACCCCCGGCAGCTTGTAAGGCTGAACCGTATCTCCGAGAAGGCCGGCACCTCTCCTTTCTCCAGGCAGGAAGGATGCACCGCTCTCTGATAAGGAAGTCCGTAGACTTCATCCATTTCCTCCTGGGTTAAAGGTCTGGCCGGAGGATTCTGTACAATAAAGGTGTGATCCGAATAAGCTTCCGCCAGACGCTTTCCGCGAATGGGATCCGCGTGTTTCTGCTGAAGCGCAAAGCTCTCGGCATACAGACGCTTCTCCTTCCCCATACTCTCATAGTCCGGCAGAAAAACAGCGTCATAAATATCCTCTTTACGGGAAGTCTTGTAAACAGTCCCGTCCACAAAGGTCAGATCCCGGATATGGATCCCAGAAGCCAGGGCATCCGCGATCTCTACGATGGACCGCTCTCCCATCCCATAGGAAATCAGGTCCGCTCCGCTGTCCAGAAGCAGAGACCGCTTGAAGCTGTCGCTCCAGTAATCATAATGGGCCAGCCTGCGAAGGCTTGCCTCGATGCCGCCCAGAATAATCGGCGTATGCTTATAGACGCTGCGGATGAGATTGCTGTACACAATATCCGCCCGGTCCGGCCGCCTTCCCATCTGCCCGCCCGGTGTGTAAGCGTCCGTCTTTCTCCGTTTTTTTGAGACGGAATAATGGTTCACCATCGAGTCCATATTTCCTGAGGAAACCAGAAAGGCAAGCCGGGGTTCTCCGTAAATCTGAATACTCCTTGGATCCTTCCAGTCCGGCTGCGGCAGCATGGCTACCGTATAGCCATGACTTTCCAGCACCCGGCCGATAATGGCAGGACCAAAGGAAGGATGATCCACATAGGCATCCCCGATGACATAGACAAAATCCGGCTGTCCGATTCCCCGCTCCGAAAGCTCCTCCGGCGTGGCGGGCAGAAATCCCTTTCCCTGCATATCGCTCTTTCCTCTCCTGCTATTTCAGTCTTTTATAAGTTCCGTCCAATACCTGGCCAAAATCCCTGATATAATAGTCCGCGATGCGGCAGATCTCCTCCTTCTGTCCTGCCGCGTGTCCGTCCTCCATGGCACAGACGCGGATTCCCGCGTTATGCCCTGCCTGAATGCCTGCAGGCGTATCCTCAAAGACCAGACATTCCGCCGGGGATACCCCAAGCTTTTTTGCCACCTTGAGATAGATGTCAGGCGCAGGCTTTCCTGCCCCTGCCTCACAGGAGGTCATACAGCAGTCAATGTAACGGTCAAGTTCCAGCGACTCCATACAGGCGTTCAAAAGCTCCCGGCTGTTGCTTGTGGCGATACCGGAACGCACCCCGTGTTCTTTCAGATAGGTGAGAAAAGTCCGGGCGCCCGGTTTCAGCGGAACCTGATGGGCATATTTTTCTTTTGCCATCTCGATCCATTCCGCTTTGATCTCGTCCAGCGTCTGCGGAAGGCTGAAGCGTTCCTTAAAATATATGGCAGTCTCGGAAAAGCTCATGCCCTCGATGTCTTTCTGAAGCTCCGGCGGAAGCTCATATCCATATTTTCCCAGATATTCCACATCTATATCCGTCCACATCCACATGGAATCCACAAGGGTTCCGTCCAGGTCAAAAAGAACCGCCTTTACATGCTCAAGCATCCTGTCTCCTCCTTCAGTGCCTCTGTCTCTTTCTCCGTCAAAAGCCGGCAGTCGCCGGGAGCAAGGCTTTCGTCCAGCTTAAGGCTTCCCATGGACAGCCGTTTTAAATATACGACTTCGCAGGCTAAAGCCGCGAACATTCTCTTAATCTGATGATACCGTCCTTCCCGCAGCGTCACGCGGACCTCCGATTCAAAGGCGTCCCCCGCCGGAACGCATTTCAGGACTTCAAGGACCGCGGGAAGCGTTTTTTTCTCATCTCCGATGTCAACGCCCTCCCGGAACGCTTCTACCTGCTCCTCCGCGACCTTTCCCCGGACTTTCGCGTAATAGACCTTGTCCACATGCCGTTTCGGGGACAGGAGGTAATGGGCCAGCTTTCCATCATTGGTGAGCAGCAGAAGCCCTTCCGTATCCCGATCGAGGCGTCCCACGGGAAAGAGATCCCTTCTGGCCTCCTCCGGAAGAAGTTCTATGACGGTCGGAAAGTGTTTGTCCTCCGTGGCCGACACATAACCGGAGGGCTTATGGAGCATCCAGTATTCCTGCTCCGATACGGAAAGCTCTTTACCGGACACGGCCACCGTATCGCTCTTTTCTATCTTTTCTTCCGGCTTTCGCGCCGTCCTGCCATTTATCGTAACCACGCCGCTTTTCAGCAGCTTCTTGACCTGAGAACGGGTTCCAAGTCCTGCCTCGCAGAGATACTTGTCCAGACGCATCCTACCACCTCCAGCCGGGATAATACTTGTTCTTCAGCCGTCCGTTCGCCAGCTTTCCAAAGCCCAGCGGAAAGCCGTCCACGCAGACCAGCCGCCAGCCCTTATCCGACGGCTTTTCCATATCCTCCACATCCAGGGTCTCTCCCTTAAGATAGCGAATTACCCTTTCATCCTGCGAGGAAAGATCGATACAAAAGGAAAAGTCCTCCTTTTTCAGCGCCATAGCCAAAGCCTGTCCAGGCTCAAAGCGGTTTCCTTTCACTTCGCCGAGCAAAAGTCCCGTTCGCAGAAAACGCAGGCCCCGGATATTTCTGGAGAGAAGCTCCTCAGGCAGAAGGTAAAGCTTTCCATCGTAAAGCCGCAAGGCATACTCCGGCACGTGGAAGCGCAGTTGTCTGGAAAATTCCTTCCATCCTTCCGGCACAGCCGACGCGGCTTTCATGGAGCGTGAAGCTTCTTCCCTGTTCCCCTCCCCTTTCTTTCGCAGCAGAGCCACAAAATGCCCTTCTCCTTCAAGCCGGTGAGGATAGAGCCTGGCGCAAAGCTGCAAAGCCTTCGTTTCCTCCTCTGAAAGCTCTCCTCCCACATTTTCGGCGGACACCAGATCCGGCCTTCCCGGAGCAAAGCCCTGGAATAAAGAAGCCGTCTCCGGCTCCGAATCCCGGAAAAGGGGCAGCGCCTCAAACCCCGGATCTGAACGGAGAAGGCCAAGAATGGTCTCCTCATTTTCCCTTACAGAAAAGGTACAGGTGGAATACAAAAGCAGACCGCCCGGACGCAGAAGTCTGGCTGCCTGCGCTGTGATCTCTCTTTGAAGCCCTGCATAATATGCAGGACCTTTTTCCTGCCACTCTCGGATCATCGAAGGATTCTTTCGGAACATTCCTTCCCCGGAACAGGGCGCGTCTACAAGGATCTTGTCGAAGAAGCCCTCAAAATAGCCGCAAAGGCGCTCCGGAGCTTCGCTTGTCACCAGAATGTTTCCGGCTCCGAACAGCTCCAGATTTTTCAAAAGAGCCTTCGCCCTGGAATTGCTGATGTCATTCGCCACCAGAAGCCCCGTACCGCGAAGCTTCTGCGCCAGCTTTGTGGCCTTTCCTCCGGGGGCCGCGCAGAGATCCAGCACCCGGTCTCCTTCCTCAATGGGAAGGGCTTCCGCAGGCGTCATCGCGCTGGGCTCCTGCAGATAATAAAGCCCCGCCGCATAATAGGGATGCTTTGAAGCCTTTTCTCCGCCCTCGATGCGAAAGCCGTCTCTGGTCCAGGGAACGGGCTTCAAAAGAAAAGGCGAGCGCGTCTGGAACTCCTCCGCGGAAAGCTTCAGCGTATTTACCCTGAGGCCCCGCACGCTCCCTCCATCGTTCTCTCCTTCTTCCATACTTGCAAGCCAGGCCGGAAATTCTCCGCCCAGCAGTTCTTTCATTTCCTCTAAGAAAGCCTCCGGTAACTGCATCAGTCCTCCATAGCCAGCGTCTGCGCCCGGTAGCCCTCGGCAATCATATCGAGCTGCTTGTCGAAGCGTTCCAGCTGGTCAATATCGTTCATTGCGTAGATTCGGTAAAATTCATCCTGAATCTTCAGAATCTCACGTTTATTCGCCACCTTGTACAGGTTCTGTATATTGTTCAGAATATCCGCCACAATATTCGCCTGGATCTGGAAAGAGATCTGGGCGTCCATAATCTCGCTGCGGACCGTGGACATCTCATTGTCCAGGACGATGATCGCGTCCGCCGCATTCAGGAGACGCTCCCGGATATGGTCGGGAATATTCCGCTTATACTTGTACTGCAGGGAATGCTCGACGGTAGCCCAGAAGTTCATAGCCATGGTGCGAATCTGCACCTCCACCTGAAGTCTCTTTGGACCATCCAGCGTGTCCACCGTATAATAGATAATCATGTGATAGCTCCGGTAGCCGCTGGTCTTCATCTGCCGGATATAGTCACGTTCCTGCTTGATCTCCATATCCTTTCTGCCCCGGATGATCTCCACCACCTTGTCGATGTCCTCCACAAACTGACAGATGATGCGGACTCCCGCCAGGTCAGAGATCCGTTCCTCAATGTCTTCCAGATCAATCTTTTTCTTCTGGCATTTCTCAAGAATGCTGGAAATAGATTTGACGCGTCCCTCCACCTGCTCAATGGGAGAATAAAGCCCCCTGTCCCTGTGCTCCTTGATCAGATGATTAAACTTTGTCATAAGCTCCTTGACGGCAAGCTCATAAGGGTTCAGAATTTCCCGCCACAACTGTATTTCCATAAAACCTCTCCTTTTTCTTTTCCCCGCAGAATCCCCGCACCCTCCGGCTGCGGGCAGTGTTTCTGAAACACGCGTCTTTTCTCAGGAAAATGAACATTTCAGCTTATACTGTTCCAGGTATCTTAAGAACCAGTAGGGATTCACCGCAAGCTCAGGGATTTCCTCCGTCCGCACATAGATGCCTACATGCAGATGCACGGGAAACTGTCCTGTGGTTCCTTCTTCCTTTCCATATCCGGTATCGCCCATATATCCCAAAAGCTGCCCGGCCGAAATGACGTCCCCCTTCTCAAACTCCTCCGCATAGGAGGAAAGGTGCGCGTAGTAAAAATAGACATCATGAACGCTTCGGATGCCGATCCGCCAGCCGCCCTTTTCCAGCCAGCCTACGTTTTCCACGACGCCGTCCGTCATGCTGAGCACCGGATAATAACCGCTTTTGTCTATCGAGGGCATGATGTCCGTCCCTTCATGGCCGTATGAGCCGCCGTATGTACGCTCAAAGAGCCAACTGTTTTCAAAGGAAACGGACGCCTCCTCATTCTCTGTAGATTCGGGAATCGGAAAGTATTCCAGGTCTTTCCAGATATTCTCGTAGAGCTCATAGTATTCCCGCGCCTGCTCTGACACGGAAGACTCCGCCTGCTCTCGCGCGCTGTGCTCCGAAAGCCAGGCAAGTTCAAACTGAATCAGAAGGCAGACGCATGTCAGCAGTAATCCACAGGAAGCAGTCTTAAGCCGCATGAACACCTCAACGGTTCTTCAGATTTTCTCTACCCACTATTCTATGCCTGTTTCAGTTCTTTTAGAACCTCAACGATAAATTCGTAGACTCTTTTTGTGGAGGAAATGCTCAGGCGCTCCCTGGTCGTATGGACGTCATAGAGATCCGGTCCAATGGAAACGCAGTCCAGTCCCTCGATCTTCCCGCTGAAAAAGCCGCATTCCAGTCCTGCGTGAATCGCAAGCACCAGAGGCTTTTTCCCATACATCCTTTCAAAGACAGCGCTCATGGTATCACGAAGCGGAGAATCCTGCCGGTAAGCCCAGCCGGGATAGTCGCCCTTCTGGGTATAGGCGCCGCCCAAAAATTCCGTAATATGACGAAGCCTGCTTCCAAGCTCTGCTTTCTCAGACTCTACGGAGCTGCGGACGCTGAAAATAAGATGCGCCGCATCCTCGTCAAGCTTCAGGATTCCCAGATTCAGAGAAGTCTGGACCAGTCCTTCCATATCCATGCTGTTTTTGATTACGCCGTTTGGCACCATATGAAGCAAAAGCAGAAGGAGCGCGGCGCTCTTTGGCGTCAGCGCCTGGGCGCTCTTTTTCCCCTCCCGCTCCACGCGAATGGTCACGCCGGGATCGCTTGCCGCAAATTCCTCTCTGTATACGTGTTCCAGGTAGGAAAGACGCTCCTCAAGGGCCTCTGCGTCTTCTTCCTGCACGCAGAGACAAGCCTTCGTGCTGCGCGGAATCGCATTGTCCATCAGGCCGCCTGCAAGCCCTCCAAGCCGGAAATTCACACTTTCATCCAGGAAACAGAGCAGTCGTCCCATCAGGATATTGGAATTGCCGCGCTCCTTGTGAATGTCGGACCCTGAGTGGCCGCCCTGAAGCCCTTCCACAGAAACGGTATACCAACAGCCTCCTATCTCCTCATACTCCACAGGAAGCACGCAGTCGCTCTCCATGCCGCCCGCGCAGCTTACCGTAAAGATGCCCTCTTCCTCAGAGTCGATATTGATCAGGCGCTTTCCCGTAAGATGCGACACATCGAGAGCCTCCGCCCCGTAAAGGCCTGTTTCCTCCTCTGTGGTAAAGACACACTCAAGCTTCGGATGCTCCAGAGTGTCGTCGTCCAGGATCGCAAGAGCCATGGCCACAGCGATGCCGTCGTCTCCTCCAAGAGTCGTCCCCTCGGCATAGACAAAATCTCCGTCTGTCGCAAGGCGAAGTCCGTCTTTTTTGAAATCTATCGTGCAGTCCGCCTCTTTCTCGCAGACCATGTCCAGATGTCCCTGCAAAATCACGCCGGGCGCATCCTCATAACCCGGAGTGGCCTCTTTCGTAATGATCACGTTGTTCGACTCATCCTGGCAGGCCGAAAGCCCTCTTTCTCTGGCAAACTCCATACAGTAACGGCTGACCGCCGCTTCGTTCCCCGAACCGCGGGGAATCGCGCTTAACTCCTCGAAATACCGGAATACTTTTTCCGGCTCCAATCCTTCCAGTTTCCTCATAATCTGCCTCCTGCCGTTCATATAGTATGTATATGATGAAAAGAAAGTCCTTCCTGAAAAAAATCCTGTATGTACTGGTAACTGCCCTTCTGCTCTTTTTTCTTCTGACCGATCCCATCCGCGCTTCGGAAGCCTCCGCAGACGGGCTGATGCTCTGGTTTGAAACCCTGGTTCCTGTCCTTTTGCCCTTTTTTATCCTTTCGGGGCTATTGATCGCCCTCGATGGAGTTTCTTATCTGACACGCTTCCTTTATCCTGTCCTGCACAGGATCTTCGGCTGCTCGAAGGACGGCTGCTTCTGTCTGGCAGCCGGCTTTCTCTGCGGCTTTCCCACCGGCTCAAAAGTAACCGCAGATCTGGTAAGGGAAGGACATATCAGTATCGAAGAAGGGGATTATCTTCTGGGCTTCTGCAACAATGTAAGCCCTGCCTTTCTCGTGGGCTTCTGTATGACAAAAAGTCTGAAGCGTCCGGATCTGGCCCTTCCGGCCCTGCTCCTTGTCTTCGGCTCTCCCGTCCTTTGCGCTCTTCTGACGCGCCGGGGCCGCTCCTTCCAGTCCTTAGCCGCAGAAAAAAAGACATCCGGATCTCAAATCAGCTTCAAAATCGTAGATGCCTGTATCATGAGCGGACTGGAGAGTATATTGAAGCTCGGCTGCTATATCATCCTATTTTCTATGCTGGCAAGACTTCTGATGGGCATTCCCTGTCCTTTTCCTGCCCTGACCTGCGCGCTTGTAGGAATTTTAGAGATCACCAACGGGATCTCTCTGACTGCCAGGACCGCTCTCCCTCTCTGGCTTTCTTTTGCCCTGATCCTGGGCGGCGCCTCCTTCGGAGGACTATCCGGGTTCGCTCAAACGCAGAGCATGATACAGGACAGCGGTCTGTCTCTATCCTCCTATCTGAAGGCAAAACTTCTGACAGCCGCTTTTGTGACCGTATCCGCCCTGCTTGTATGCCGCTTTTTTTTGAAATGACCGTACTTTACTCGTCCAGATCTTTGATCTCCTGCTCATTCAGGGCCGGGGCAAGCTCCGCCCGGTTATTCGCAAGAATCTCGCTGAAATTGTTCAGAGAACTCATCATAGACTCATAGCGGGCAGCATGTCCCTCCATGGTCTGACGAATCAGATTCTGAAGATTTCCCAGCATATCGTCTGTATATTTCATGGCCTGCATACGGAAATTGTTGGCCTCCAGCGTGGCAGCGTCCAGACGCTTCTGGGCTTCCGCCTCGGCAGCCGCCATAATCTCATTGGCCTGCACATAAGCCTGCTGCATAATCTCATGCTCGTTTATCAATTCGGTCGTATGTATATTGGCCTCCTTGATAATCGCGTCTGCTTTCGCCTGAGCGTCCGCCAGGATCGCGTCCCTGTTCGCGAGCACCTTCTGATACCGCTTGATCTCCTCAGGCGTCTTCATGCGAAGCTCCCGAAGCAGCTCTTCGATCTCCTCCTTATTTACGATGATGTTCGTCTTTGACAGCGTCTGCGGCTTGCAGCCGTCGATGTATTCCTCGATTTCTTCGATAATCTGCTCAATCTTGCTGCTCATGCTGCGCACTCCTTTCCTCACTGATACCCGCTTTCCCGGAACTGTCTCCTCTGCTTTTCCGTTCTCCGGGCTCTATACTCCGTAAAGCTCATGCATCCTGCTCTGGATCTTCTCCTCTACGTAAGGCGGTACGAAGGCGGAAATATTGCCGCCGAAGGCAGCTACCTCCTTGACTGTCGTAGAGCTTAAATACGCGTACTCCAGACTGGTCGTCAAAAACAGTGTGTCCAGATCCGGACTCATAATCCGGTTGGTCTGCGCCATCTGAAGCTCGTAATCAAAATCCGTGATCGCCCTTAAGCCCCGCACAATAATATGAGCCTCGCACTCTTTTGCAAATTCCACAAGAAGTCCTGTGAAGGAATGGATCTTGATATTGGGATATTCCTTCGTCACTTCCTTTAACATATTAACACGTTCTTCCACAGAAAACAACGGAGATTTTGCCCGGTTGTTCAAAACTCCAACCACCAGCTCGTCCACGATTCTGGACGCGCGGATGATCACGTCCAGGTGGCCGTTGGTAACCGGATCGAAGCTTCCTGCATAGATTGCTCTAATCATTCGTTCCCCTCATACGTTCTATAAATAGATGTCTGTTTGTCTTGTATCGTTTTTCTTTTCTCACGGTAAATCCATAATCGCTTATCCAGTCCGTATCTTCTTTCAGATCCGTCTCCAGGATGATCGTCGTATCTTCATCCGCCAGACCGGAATCCTCAAGGTACGAAAGGACCTCTTTTTCCAGTCCCTTCCCATAAGGCGGATCAAGAAAAATCAGGTCGAAGGGAGCATCACCTTCCAAAACACGCAGCGCTCCCAGGGCATCCATGAAGAAAACCCTGGCCCGGTCCGCCAGCTTCGTAAAAGCCAGATTCGCCATGATACACTCGTAAGCCTTCCGGTTATTCTCCGCAAAGGCCGCATAATCCGCTCCCCGGCTGAGGGCCTCGATGCCAATGCCGCCGCTCCCTCCAAACAGATCAAGGAACCGGCAGCCTGGTATCTCCGACTGAAGCATATTGAACAGCGTTTCTTTGATCCGATCCGTCGTGGGACGCGTATCCAGGCCGTCGATACATTTTAAAGGCATGCTCCGGGCCGTTCCCGCAATCACTCTCATGGACTGTCTACCCCCTTACCTGTCCGTTTCCGTAGATTTCATACTTATAAGAGGTAAGGGCCTCCAGTCCCATAGGACCTCTTGCGTGAAGCTTCTGGGTGCTGATTCCAATCTCCGCCCCAAAGCCAAATTCAAAGCCATCCGTAAACCGGGTGGACGCATTGACATAGACTGCGGCCGCATCCACTTCCCTTAAAAACTGCTCCGCATGTTCCTTGTTCTCCGTGATGATAGCCTCGGAATGCCCCGTATTGTAGCAGTTGATATGAGCAATGGCCTCGTCCACGCTGTCTACCGTCTTCACAGAAAGAATATAATCCAGATATTCCGTTCCCCAATCCTCCGAAGTGGCCGCCGTCATGGAAGGCACCGCCTCTCTGGCCGCCTCGTCTCCGCGAAGCTCCACCTTCTTTTCCGAAAGCCGCTCTGCCAGCGCCGGAAGAAAAGCGTCCTTGACTTTTCTGTGTACCACCAGAGATTCACAGGCATTGCAGACGCCGATCCGCTGTGTCTTGGCATTGTATACAATATCAACCGCCATCTGAAGATCCGCATCCTCGTCCACATAGATGTGACAGTTTCCGGAGCCTGTCTCTATGACGGGAATCGTGCTGTTGTTCACGACGGTAGCGATAAGCCCCGCGCTTCCTCTTGGAATCAGCACATCTATGTACTGGTTCAGCCGCATAAAGGCGGAAGCCGTCTCCCGGCTGGTGTCCGCGAGAAGCTGCACTGCCTGCGCGGGACAGCCGCAGTCTGTGAGCGTCCTTTGCAGCACCTCTACAATAGCCTGATTGGAATAAAAGGCGTCGCTTCCGCCCCGGAGAACCACAGGATTGCCCGTCTTAAAGCACAGACCGAAGGCATCCGCCGTCACGTTGGGCCGCGCCTCGTAGATGATGCCGATCACGCCGAGAGGCACCCGGACCTTTTTGATGTCCAGTCCGTTTTCCGGCGTCCACTCGGAAATGATCTCCCCTATGGGATCCGGCAAAGCCGCTATCTGGCGAAGTCCTTCCGCCATTCCGGCGATCCGCTCCTCCGTCAGCTTCAGACGATCCAGAAGTCCTTCCTTCATCCCTTTATTTCTGCCGTTCTCCATATCCTGCTCATTGGCTTTCAGAATAAAAGCAGTCTCCTGCACCAGGTAATCCGCCGAGCGCAAAAGGACCTCATCCTTACAGGCTTTGTCCAGTATGCGAAGCTTTGGCTCCGCTTCCTTCGCCTTCTGTCCGATGATCTCCAATGCCGTCATTCCTATCCTCCTGTTCCCGCGCTCCGCCTTTTGGCTTTGCGCGCTGTATTCTATGAAATCACCCGTTTCTCCGTCACGATTTTGCCGGGCAAAATATCAAAGCTCTCAAACGGCACCTCCGCCCTCACCTGAAATTCAAAAGCAAGGGCTATCGTGGGAAGTCCCGGATGCGCTTCCAGGAAGCGATCGTAAAAGCCTCCGCCATAGCCGATCCGATGTCTGCTTTCGTCAAACGCCACGCCCGGCATCACCATCAGGCTTCCTTCCGAATCCGCCGCATGATCCGCCGGATTTCTCTCATAAGGCTCCCGGATTCCGAAATATCCGTCCTCCAGATCAGTTTCCAGAGAATTGATATAGAAAAACCGCATATCCTGGCCAAGCACCTTTGGCACTGCCACTTTTTTTCCATCCGCCAGCGCCTTTCGGATCAAGTCCGCAGTCTCTGTCTCATGCTTGCAGTCCACATAGATAAAAAGAGTATCCGCCTTCCGGTATTCCGGAAGTTCCGTCACCCGTTCCAAAACCTTACGGCTTAAGGCGTGGATCTCCCCGTCGGTATGGGCTGCCCGAAGACTCCGGATCTCCCTGCGCAGCTCCTTCTTCGCCGCTTTGGAGGCTCCCCCGGCAAAAACCTGGCTTTTAGTTTCCTTTGCGTTTTCTTTCGATGTCATATTTCTCTCCCAGATTGTAGACGCTTCCGTCCTTTTCCTCAATATCAATATTGTTAAGCTGACTGCGCAGATTACTGCGGATCGCTTCGATATATTCAAGGCGCAGAAGCTTCTGCTCCTGCTTTTCGGCGTCAGTCAGACCTTCCGCCTTGGAACGGCGGTAAAGCTCATTGATACGGGCAATCTTCTGTTCATCCATATCCGGTTCTTCTCCTTGCTATTTTAATTCAGTCCTATGCGGATTAGCTGTGGGTTCCGCAGTCTTCGGATCCCAGCGCAGATAGGAGGCCGCCTGCTCAAAAATATCTTTGGCGTATTCGTAGCCGTGATTGTAGAAATCGGTGAGAACCTCCACACGGTTCTCAGTATTTTTGATTACCGGCACCTGGGGACGTATCACAAACACATGACCTCTGCGCTCCAAATCCTCCAGAAGCTCCATCGTCTTATTGTAATAATAATACCTGTATTTGAGAGCTCTGACCAGGTTCGGATACCTGGAATACATAATCTGAGCCATTTTCAGCGTTTTCTTCGCCGGAGCCTTCCGGTATCCCGCCTGTCTGGTCAGAATTACGATATTTTTCTTCACGCCGTCGTGAAGGGCCTTACGAATCGGAACAGAATCCGCAAGTCCTCCGTCCATCATCGGGATGCCATCCACATAGACCATCTGGGACACCACAGGCAGACTGGAAGACGCCCTGCAGATCGCCATAAGCCTCTCTTTATTTGAAGTCTCCGTCAGATAAGCCGCCTTTCCGGTCAGACAGTTTGTAGCCGTCAGAATACAGGTGGTTCCCGACGAAAAATACGTGTCATAGTCAAACGGAATGATCTTGTTCGGGAATACGTCAAAGATCAGATCCATATCGAACAGACTGTGGGTCCGGAGCATGGAACGCAGCCCCACATAACTTCCCGCCTCCAGAAAATCAATCGTGCATACCTTCATTCTTCCCGGCTGGCGGGACACGTAATCCACCGCGTTGCAGGCGCCCGCCGACACGCCAATCACATAGGGCAGATATAGGCCCTGTTCCATAAAATAATCCAGAACTCCGGCGGTGAACACCCCTCTCGTTCCGCCGCCTTCCAGTATCATACCGGCTTTAGTCATGAAAATGCTCCTCCAGAAATTCTTTCAGCTCAAAGGCATCGTCCTGGCTGGAACAAAAGAAGGTTCCATAGGCCTGCCCATCCATAATCTTATGAATCACATTCATGTTTCTTCCGTTCGCGATCACCATATCGGCTCCCGCCGAGGTGGCAAGCTCCGCGGCAATCAGCTTGGTGGCCATTCCCCCGGTTCCGACGCTGCTTACCGAGTCCTTTCCCATTCCCATAAGCTCATCGTCCAGCGTATCCACGAAAGGTACAAATTCCGCATTTGGGTTCGTATTCGGATTATCCGTATAAAGACCGTTGATGTCCGAAAGAAGGATCAGAAGATCCGCTCCCACCAGAGAAGCCACCACAGCCGACAGCGTATCGTTGTCGCCGTGCAGGATCTCAAAGGTAGAAATACTGTCGTTGGCGTTTACAATCGGGATCGCCCCCAGAGACAGCAGCTCTTCAAAAGTATTCTGGGCGTTCCTGCGGTTTCTCGCGTTCAGCATCGTATTGCGCGTCATCAGAATCTGCGCCGCCACCTGGTTATATTCCGAAAAAAACTTCTGATAAATCATCATAAGCCTGGCCTGGCCGATAGCCGCGCACGCCTGCTTTAAGGGCACTCTGTCCGGCTTTTCCGTAAGACCGGCTGCCTTGCCGCCTACGCCGATAGCCCCAGACGTGACCAGAATCACATCCTTGCCTTTGTTGCGCAGATCTGTGAGTTCTCTCACCAGATGTTCTACTTTGATGAGATCCAGTCCTCCGGTCTCAGCATGGATCAGTGTGGAAGTTCCCACCTTAACCACGATACGTTTTTTATTTTTCAGTTCCGACCTGTATTGTGCGTCCAGTATCTTATCCTTCATGTTCCGTCATCCTTATTTGTCGTTTTGTCTCTGACTCAGGCCAGGAATACCCAAGCCTTCATCTTTTCTATACTTTACACTATTTGTCCGGGAATAGCAAGATTTACGTTGCGCTCCTTCGCGCCTAACTGGAATAATTTTCTAAAAAATCATAAAGCTCCTTTTCTCCGCTCAGCCGCTTTCCCTGGGAGATCTCCTCGCCCAGCTTTTCCGGAAGCGAATCTACCGTGATGCCTGTATATTCAAAGAGCGTCGTCCCGTCAATCCGGTAAATGGTGACGCGTCCGTCCTCCTCCACCAGATAATATTCATGACTCTCCTGCTCATTTTCATTCACGACTCCCTCAGGATCCACTGAGGCTTCCGCCTTTTCCTCCGCCGCTTCAGCTTCCGACTCCTCCTGAATCCGAATGCGCTCTCCAAGTTTCTCCAGCTCCTGCCAAAGCTCCGACTGCTCCCTCCTCGCCAGCTTTTCCGAATGAAGAAAACCGGCATACCAGGCAAGACCGATGAAAACGACTGCGGCCAGACATCCGGCCAGAATTTTCTTCGCCATAAAAACCCTCCTTTGGGGTTAGTATGGACAAAAAAGGAAAACTTTAGTCAGTGGTGGTCTCTCTGCGCATCACATTTCCCTGGGCGTCGTACCAGGTCCAGGTGTAGACGTCCCCCACCAGCCATTCATACATAAGGACCAGAGAGTTGCCGTTCTCCTCGGTACAGATATTAATCCCGTCATAAGGCCGATAGGAAAAGGAAAAGGCCGGCTGTCCGGCAGCTTTCATAGACCTTACCTGACAGGCGTCGCCCACCTCGATGCCGGCCGCAAACTTCGCCTCCAAAAGGGCCGTCCCGGCCCCATCGGTCATCAGCGTCAGATTGCTGCCCGTGTACCGGTTTCTGTGTTCATCATAGGCATAGAGCCAGGAAGACTCCTCCCCCTGCGTAGAGACCAGATTTCCGAGGCTATCCTGCTCATAGCTGACCGTATTTCCCGCGCTGTCCGTCACCGACGAGATATAGTCCCCAGCAAATTCAAATTCCAGCCAATTTTCCCCTTCCGTCACTCTGGAAAGCTTGCCGTCCTCATAGGAAAGCTCTACAACGCTTTCATCGGGCCTGGTAATCTCCTTCGCCCAGCCGTCGCTGCCGATAAGCACTTTCTCTCCCTCCGGCCCGGTCAGCAGGAAGTCCTCCCCGGTTTCCTCCAGCGTGTAGGCAATCTCGTCGCTGGTCTGCCAGCCTCTGCGGTACTCCTGATACCAGTTCTGCGTGCTTCCGTCCGGAAAATAAATAATCACGTTCATGCGAAAAATATCCGCATAATAAAAATACGAATGAGCCCAGTAGTTTCCAAGTCCGGTATAATTACCTTCCCTGTCCTGGACATGGCCCGGAGACAGATAGTAGCGGGTAAATTCCATGGGGCTTTCCTCTCCTCCCGGAAAATCCGTCTGCTCCAGATACAGTTGTCCCGTGGCCAGATTCACCTCGCCTGACTCCGGACTGCCAATCCCTTCTATTTTCATCAAATCCACGGCGTCTGCCTGGCTGTCCTCGCTTCCCGCCTCCACAGCTTCTTCTTTTGCTTCCAGAGCCAGACTTAAGGCCCGCTCCTCCGTGGTTTCGTGAATATCCTGATCCCGTATCTCCTCGCAGGCAAAAAGAGCGCCTACCAGAGCCGCCGTCCCCTGGCTGCCCCCGGAAGGCGCAGCCACGCTTACTTCCACATCAAGCCGCTCATCTTCAATGCTCAAAAGACCGGCTTCACTCAGAAGTCTCTGATACATTTCCGCCGTACACCAGCCGATATTCTGAACGGAGACCTGAAGCCCCACATCCTCATGGACCGACCGAATCAAAATCGAGGAAAGCGCCGTTTCTTCCACCGCATCCTCCGGATAAGCGCCTTCCAGATATTCTCTTACCTGCTCTCCCGTAACCGTGAGAACCTTACACTGAGCCAGCATCCTGGAATCTATTCCGAGAAGATCGAGAACCTCCTCTTTCTGGGCTTCGCTCAGATCCGCTCCCAGCACCAGCACAGGTCCTGTGCCGTCGTCCCCCTTGATTCTTGTTCCGGCCTCCGAGGGAATACCGGATATTCCCACAGACGCCGCCAGAAGCAGGCCAGACAGTACCCTTAATCCCTTCTGTTTTTTGAAAAACTTCCCCCATCGTTTCATAGCAAAACCCCAAATACTTTTCTAAATCAGATGAATCTTTTTCAGTGCTTTCACAATCAGACGCCCCTTCGGAAAGGCCAGAAGCTCCGCCTCGGTAACGCCCCGCAGGAACAGAATGAAAAATCCATAGATCAGAACGGCCAGCAGGAGACAGAGAACCGTGGCCGGCTTATTTCCCAGCGCCCCCTCAAGAGGCGTATAGAGAAGCCATACGGAAAGAGCCATGATCAAAGAAGACACTCCCGGTATCAGGAAGGTCCTTTTGATCTCCTGACGATAATTCAGATACTTCCGGATGGCGACGCCATTCAAAATGCACATCAGAAGCGCGAAAAACAGATAGGCAATCACAACGCCGTAGATATGGATTCCGGCGAACTGCACCAGGACCACCAGGACCAGGAGATGAGACGCCAAAGCAATCACCGCATTGCGCACCGGAATCTGCATCCGGTCGATGCCCTGCAAAATTCCATTGGTCAGCGTAGACAGCCCATAGAAAATCACTGCCGAAGATCCCATGAGAAACATAAGCGGCGCTGACTTATCCGTATTCCAGTTCAGGAGATCGAGGATCGGCTCTCCAAGAGCCGTAAGACCAAAGGCGCTGGGAACGCAGATCAGCATTACCATGCGGATAGAGCCTTCCGTCTTCCGGCACATCTCCTTTTTGTTTCCTGCCATCCGCGCCCTTGTAAGGGCCGGGATCGTGGATGCGGATAAGGCGGAGGCCACAGCAATCGGCACATTGGTCAGAAGCTTGTATTTTCCCACGTAGATACCCCAGTATACGTCCACCATTTCCTTGTCCGCATTCTGGAGATCCAGCATCAGGAACTTGAAGACGCCCTGATCGATAAAGCCGCTGATATTGTAGACTGCCGTACTTAAAATCACCGGCACAATCGTAAGTACCAGGATCCGGATCATGCTTCCATAACTCTGATCCTCACTTACATGATCCCTGCGCAGATTCTTCTGCAGCACCCGGTTGTACATCAGCATCACAATAATCAGAAATACGAGGCCGGCCGCCGCTCCAAGGCTCGTGCCAAGGGTACTTCCGGCCGCTCCGTAGATCGCTCCTCCCGTGCCCTCTGTGACGCCCTCTGCAGCGTCCAGGGATGTCCCGTAGGAATACAGAAGACTGGCCGCAACTATGCTGACGACCGCATTGACGATCTGCTCAATGACCTGAGACACAGCCGTAGGCATCATGGTTCCCATGCCCTGAAAATAGCCCCGCAGAACGCCCATAATCGCCATCACAAAGATGGCCAGAGACAGCACCTTCAGGCACAGCTCGCTCTCCGGAGTGTTCAAAAGAGTTCCCGTAAAGAAGCCCGCCCCGAAAAAGGTCAGGGCAGAGGCCAGAACGCCTACCACGAGCGACATACACATGGCCGCCTTGAAAGACCTCCAGGCATTTCTGTGTTCTCCCAAAGCCACCTTCGCAGACACTACCTTGGAGACGGCCAGCGGAAGGCTGTAGGAGGAAATCAGCAGAATGATATTGTAGACCTCATAAGCCGCGGAATAATAGCTGTTTCCCTGGTCTCCGATGATATTTGTGACAGGCAGGCGGTACAGCATTCCGATAATCCGGCTGATAATGGACGCCGCCGCCAGAATGCTGCCCTGCATGATATAATTGGAACGTACTCTCGTGCCTTTCTTTTCTCCCATCGTACCGCTTCCTTACTATTCAATCACCACATCGTCCGCATAGTCATTCCAGATGATACAGATAAAGGTGGTTCCCGTATTTAATGTGATCTCCTGATCATTTTCGTCATAATACCGGGCCGGTGTCCCAAGCTCGCCGGGATTGCTCCAGTAGCCCTCGATCATCTTCCCATTGGTAAATACAATGCACTTATTTCCGTTAGACTGAGTCGCAAAATGCAGATAATCTTTGGCGTCCAGAACATTGCCGTCGCAGTACTGGAAGATGACGTTCGTCACCGCCACCTGCTCTCCGGTCAGCTCGTCCACATGAGGATTGCCATAGGTGGAACGGTAATACAGCCGATCTGAAGGGTTGTATTCAAAGGTAGCCTTCACACCGCCAAAGCCATTCTTTCCTCCAACGCCTCCGGGCTTTAAGACAGTGGCCTCCGGGTAGCCCTCGTACTCCTCGATCTCCCCGTCCTCGGCAAACTTGAATTTTCCTTCGTAATCCTCAGGCATCTCCATATTGTAGCCCTTTTTCTCAATATCCCGCTCGATCCCGCTTGGGAAAGCATAGAGCGTATGCTCGGTGGCCCTTCCGGGACGGGAAATCCGGTCGTACATGGCCGTAACCGGCTTCTCGATGCCCTTCGTTCCTCCGGAGAGTACGTCGAACTCTCCGCTGTTCAGAGCATCCAGCGCATAGCTGGCCTGTCCGAAGTGAGCGTAGACAGAATCAAACTCCTGCGCAAAATGGAGATAGTAAAGACGGCAGCTCCGAACTGAGCCGATGCGTTCCAGATCCTTCCAGTCCTCGAAAATCCCCATCCACCGGGTAATTCGGCCTTCCACAGGACATTCGTAGATGACAGAAGCGTTCGACACCCCCGACATCGGAAGGGCTGCCGAAGTGTTGTTCAGCATAATGGCCAGCGGCCGCTGAGTGCCCAGCTCCTCGTCGATCCATTCGCCCGTAAACCAGCTCTGAATCTTTCCGTCCACCACCTGGCGTTCGTTCGTCGTTTCTGTCTCAGAAGCCGCTCCCTGAAGCTCCATCTCGTCCTTCGGGATCACCTCGGCCTCCGTGTTGAAATCCATCTCCTGCCCTGCCTCAGCCTGTCCGCAGCCTGCCGACAGCAGCAGACAGACAAGCAGCGTCAGTCCCAGATATTTTCCTTTCATCTGAAAAGCCTCCTCTAACGTAAAATATTCAGGCTTTCCAGAATGGCAGCCTGTTTCTGCTCCATCACAAGCGCCTCGTCGGGCGCCTCGTGATCGTATCCGAGCAAATGCAGCATACTGTGTGCAATCAGGAACGCATACTCCCGTTCCCTGCTGTGTCCGTATTTTTCAGCCTGCTCCGTGACCTTCTCCACAGAAATAATAATGTCTCCCAGGACAAGCTCTCCCGTCTCCGGATTAAAGCTGTCCGCCTCATGAAGCTCTGCGGCCGAAAAGTCTGAAGGGGTTTCATAAGTCAGCATAGGGAAAGACAGCACGTCCGTAGGACGGTCTATCCCCCGGTATTCCCTGTTCATGACACGGATCCTCGCGTTATCAGTCAGAAGCAGATTCACTTCCGCCTCGTAAGGACAGCCCTCGTAATCCAAAGCCGCCTCGATCACCCGCACCGCCGTCTCTTTCGTATCAATTCCCGGAAGCGTCAGACCGCTTTCATCTTCTACGTTGACTGTCATAGCGTTCCTTTCTGGAGTTCTTTTTCTCCTGGGCTCTTTCATAGTTTTCATAGGCCTGTACGATCTTCTGCACCAGCGGATGACGCACCACGTCCTTGCTGGTCAGTTCGCAGAACCCAATATCCTCTACCTTTGCCAGCACCTTCATGGCCACTTCCAGGCCGGAGCGCGTACCTGAAGGAAGATCCTTCTGACTGGCGTCGCCTGTCACGATCACTTTGGAGCCAAAGCCGATACGTGTCAGGAACATCTTCATCTGGGCCGGCGTCGTGTTCTGGGCCTCGTCCAGAATAATATAGGCATTGTCCAGCGTACGCCCTCGCATATAGGCCAGAGGCGCTACCTCGATCAGCCCTTTTTCCATATTCTTTAAAAAGCTGTCCGCGCCCATTATCTGATACAGAGCGTCGTAAAGCGGCCGAAGATAGGGATCCACCTTGCTCTGCAGATCGCCTGGCAAAAAGCCCAGCTTTTCTCCCGCCTCAATAGCCGGGCGCGTCAGTATAATCCGGCTCACCTCATTATTTTTGAAAGCCGTGATCGCCATAGCCATGGCGAGATAGGTCTTTCCTGTCCCGGCAGGCCCCGTTCCGAATACAATCATATTGTTTCGGATCATGTCCACATATTTTTTCTGGCCCAACGTCTTGGGCTTGATGGGCTTTCCATTCATGGCATGGCAGATCAGGTCCTTATCAATCTCTACCAGCGCCTCCTCCTGTCCTTCCATGGACAAAGCCAGGGCATAGTCTACATTCTGCTCCTGGATCACATTTCCCCGGCGGGAAAGCTCCAGAAGCTGTTCAAACACTCTGGCCGCCTGCCTGGTATTCCCGGCTGGTCCCAGAATCTTCACCGCTCCATCCCTGGCCACCACAGACACCCGCAGCGTCTGTTCTATTTTTTTGATATGGCTGTCGAACTGGCCGAACACATTGCTCTCATGTTCGGCCGGGACATCCAGAATCTTCTCCTCAATGTTACTCAAATGCACTGCTCCTCTTACTTTTCATTATCGTCCGCGCCGGGAACCGGGAAGCTGTCACTTCTCCTCCCCGGCCGTATCCTGCACTGGATCTTCCAGAATCTCTGTGGGAACGGCAGTTCCGATCTCCTCCAGCGCCGCGATGGTGCCTGCAGCCCTGCAGGTGTTATTGCCGACTTCTATTTTAACATTATTTTCAACAATTTGAACCCCTTTTTCTATTAAATTTTCCAGAAACTCATTTAAATTCTCCTCCGCAAGCAGTCTGGCCTCCTCCGCCGTGTAGTTTTCCATATAGGTTTCATACTCCTCATAGGCAATGGTTCCAAAGGAAAGAGGCAGATAAAAGTTCTCTGTCAGCTTCAGAGGATACTCCGTGTTCAGCGTCGTATAGGCAGAAAATTTCGGTCTTCTCTTAAAAGTCAGACTGCGGTTTCCCAGGCGCAGATAAAAACCGTACCGTTTCTTTCCCGTAAAATGGCGGGTTTCGTGGGACAAAAGGAACTCATCCTGGTATTCATACTCCGTTCTGGCGTAAATATCCGCATCCGCGGCCGTATACTGATAGCCGGTGATCTCTCCGCTGTCATTCAAAATGTCGATCCGCCCGCTGACCAGGAGGCTTCCCTCCTCTACCTCGTCGCCTGGCTGCACCGCCGCCTTGCCGCTTCGTACCAGGACGCTCGTAATGATCCCCGGACGGGAGGCGGTAAGATCGCTTGGTTCCCTTTCCTCCTCTGAAGTCCCCGCCGTATCCGTATCCATATTCTCCCGGACACGGATGATCAGCCGGGTACCCTTCACCTCTGCGGATACCCAGATAATATCAGGAAATTCAATCCGGATCATAGACTGAATCTCTTTGCAATCCACCTGGCTTTTCGGCATTCCATGCACCACCTGTTCGGTCTCCAGATAGTCCAGAATCACATCGGTGGTCCGTGAATAGTTGCCTTCTATGTGGATATTCCAGATATACAGGGACATGATATACAAAAAAGCCGCGCAGAGCAGCACCCCTACGGGAAACATTTTCCGGTTTCGGTTGTGGTACAAAAAAAACGGAAGGCCGTGACGCTCCGTGATTACGACATGAGCTCGCGCCTTCTTCCGCAGAGGTTTCAGCTTCCGGAAGTCCCGGACGCTGAGATTCATTTCATAGGTAAGGCCGCTGCTCCTCAGATCCCAGATTTCTATATTTCTGGCTTTGCACAGATTCAGGAACCGCTCCGGCGAATAGCCGCTAAGACGAATCCGCACATACCCCTTCAGATAGCGGAAGAATGAAATCAGCAATATTTCACCTCCTGTATCTCTCCGGTGATCTTCATCTCATCGTTGGTGTAATAAGCAATATCCAAATGCATGCCGTGAATCTCCAGCTTGCAGGTCCTGGTCTGAATACGGATCAGACATTCCGTATATTCAATGAGGCTCATGTAGTTTTCCACATAAGCCTCATGTTTGCCGGTAATGGTCATTATCACCGCTCCGAGCGTCAGATCCTTTGGCAGATTCAAAGCGTCCGATGCACGTTCCCTAAAGCTCATACCAAACCCCGGACCTTTGCTTTCCTTACCTCTACTATATGTTGTTTTTCCGTTTTCTATTCCTGACGTCCGTACAGTACGCCGGTACGTTACGCTTCCGCGGTATGACCGCTATCTGCATTCCAGCACAATCTTGATAAGCTCCGGCGGATTCTTAAGGGCCAGAGCGAAAGCCTCCTTATATCGATCCAGCGGGAAGCGGTGGGTAATAAATCCATCGGTCTTATACAGTCCGTCCCGCATCCACTCCTGTACCAGATCAAAGGTATAGAGGCGTCTGCCCTGCCATTCCTCCATGCCGTGGGCGTCCACACCGATGATTTTCAACTCCTGCCACCAGACCGGAGTCTCATCATAGGAAACAGAAGTCATGTGATGGCCTACCTTCATATAGGTGCCCCGCGGCCGCAGCAGACGGCAGCAAAGGGTATTGGCCTTCCCGCCTCCGGCACAGTCATAGACACGGTCAAAGCCGCCGAAAAACATCCGGTTTTTGTTCATTCCCTGATAAACCCGGCTTCCGCCTGTGGCTTTCGCAGTCTCCTCATAAATATCGCCGGACAGAATATGATCGGCTCCCAGCTTTTTCGCAAGCTGCTGACGGGCTTTCTTGCGCGTCGTCACCCAGACCTCGCAGTCCGGCTGGACGATTTTCAAAGCCTGGACAATTCCAAGACCGATCATTCCGCAGCCGTAGACCAGGATCTTCTCACCCTTCTCCGGACGATCCAGCAAAACCGAATGAACCGACACACAGGAAGGCTCCAAAAGCACGGCCTGATCGTCCGTAAGCTCATCCAGGATCTTTGTAAGCTGCTGACGGGGCGCCAGAAAATAATCTCCCATCCCTGCTCCTGTATCCGGAAGCTTCAGGGGGCTTGGCTCTCCGTAGTTCAGACACAGATTATAATTGCCCTCCGCGCAGTATTTGCAGGGAGGCTTGATGCCCTTATTGCCGCAGCCGGACATATATTCCCGGATCGTCACCCGATCCCCTGGCTTCAGATCCCGGACCTCCGGTCCCGTCTCCACCACGACGCCCACATTCTCGTGACCGAGGTAGGTTCTGGCCGAACCCGGAATCGGTTCAAAGGCCGACGCCGTCCCCGTGGTCGCCTGAAAAAAGCTTACGTCCGTCCCGCAGACGCCGCAGGCAATATTTTTCACCCGCACCCAGTCAGGCCCCGGAAGCGGAGCGTTCGGAATATCTTTCCTGTACTTCACCGCGTTCAGTCCCGTATAAAGCAGCGGTTTGAAAAAACGCGCCGCAAACTTCGTAGCCAGGATCCGCGGAATATCCTTTTCAAAATAAATCGTTTTCATAAGCTGTTCTCCTTGCCGGCAGACGCATCCTGTTCCCTGTACAGGATCAGGCTGAACCAGGTCACCACATCACTGCCGTTCAAAAATGTGAGGCCGTGCTTTTCCGCCAGCTCCGTCACCAGAATTCCCTGCCCTTCCACACTCGGAAACATATACTCCGGGTGGCGGCAGGGCGCGTCCGGATAGCTGCATGTTTTGCAGATCGCGCAGGATTCCGTGGAAAAGGCTTCCACATCGCCGCATTCCTCGCGGAAAATCTTCTTGATCTGACGGGTGATTTTCTCATGATCGCCCCGCATGGCCAGCATAGCGTCCATATTTTCCAGATCGGCCCCTTCCGATACGGTTGTAAAGATAAAGCCGCCTGTAAACGCAAGGCAGCGTGCCTTGCACTCCTCCACGGTTCCCACCGCAGGCGGGCAGGACCAGGAGGTCCCGTATCTTGGGCATTCCGTCTCACAGATATACCGCACCTTTTCCGAAAACGGGATCTCCTCCGGCCGGATAAAGGCATATTCGCAGATGGGAAATTGTGTGATTTTTTCTTCTATCGCCGCTCTGTCCAATGCTCTGCCTCCTGACCACGTCGTTCCTTCGCAGTATGCCCTGCTTACAGCATAGAAGCGCGAAGTTCCTCCGGACTTTTTGCGCTTAAGTAGGCCGGAGCAATGTCAAAGACTGTCTTGCAGCCGGACATTCCCTCAGACGCCATGCGGTATGCGGCTCTCGCGTAAGCCACAAGCACGCTGGAGGTAAATTCCGGATTGGAATCCAGCTTCAGCGTATATTCAATCAGATGATGATTTTCCTTTTCCCGTCCGGTCACGCCACTTCGCAGCACAAAGCCTCCGTGAGGCAGGGAGCTGTGATCACGCTTCATCTCCTCCTCGCTGATAAAATGCACGGTTGTATCATAATCAGAGAAGTAATTGGGCATGGTCTTGATCTCCTGCTCAACTTTTGCAGGATCAGCTCCTTCCTCCAGCACTACAAAACATTCTCTCGTATGCTTTTCTCTCGTGGAAAGCTCCGGGTTCTTTCCGGCGCGTACAGCCTCCAGCGCGCTTTCCACAGGAATCGTGTACTGCCTTGCGTCCTTCACCCCCGGCACGCGGCGCACGGCGTCAGAATGTCCCTGACTTACGCCCCGTCCCCAAAAAGTATAGTCATTTCCTTCCGGCAGGATCGCGTTCGCGTACATCCGGTTCAGAGAAAAGAGGCCCGGATCCCAGCCCACAGAAATCACGGCCACCTTGCCGCCCTTTTTCGCCGCCTCGTCCACAGCCGCGAAATGCTCCGGAATCCGCGCATGGGTGTCAAAGCTGTCCACCACATGAAAATACTGCGCGTACTTCGGCGTCTGCTTTGGCAGATCGGTAGCGCTGCCGCCGCAGAGAATCAGCACGTCCAGCTCATCTTTCCAGCTCTCCAGCTCGGACACGCTGCACACCTTGGCCGTCTTCGACCAGACAGACAGCTCCTCCGGCTTTCTCCTTGTAAAGACTGCCCGAAGTTCCATATCCGGGTTCTGCATCACCGCGCACTCCACGCCGCGTCCCAGATTTCCATATCCTAAAATTCCGATTCTGATGCTCATTCTTTCTTTTCCTCCTCTGTATCTGCGGCCCAGTCGTACAGAATCAGGCCGCCCTTTTTCTCAAAGCCTGTGTCCCACAGCTCGTCCATATCCAGCCACTGCCATTCTCCGTATGTAACGGCTTTGGCCATGCAGTTATCTCCTGCCGTGTCATAGCCGGTCAGCAGAAACCAGTGCCATACGTAATCCTTAAACAACGGATTCTTATGCTTCAGCAGCAGGCAGGGTACCGGAAATCCCTTATCGATCTGAGAGACAAAAGCTTCCTTGCCCCGGCTGCACTCCTCCGTTCCCGGAAGCGGCCTCATGGTAAGCGAGCCGCAGCCGCTGTCCGCCAGATACTGTCCAAAGCCTTCCATATAAATATCCAGAGAATCCACTCCTCCGCGCCTTGGCTTCAGATAGGGCTTCATCTTCATCCCAAACCGGATATAATCCTTTTTGGTCAGGGCCGTTTTCTCAAAAGGGTAGAGTCCCTTCGTTCCCTTATAGCAATCCAGATAGATGCTGCTGTCACAGGCCGTCACCGCCGCGCAGCCGCCTATCCTCATCATCGGATCCAGGAACCAGTCCTGGTTTCCGCCGTATGAATGTTCAATCGTGAAATAATCCAGTTCCTTCTGCATCAATCAATTCAAGCCGTTCCTTTCCTGAAATTTCCTTTTTCAACAAATCACAGCTTTCATTATAAGGAGTTTCCTCCGATTAGTCAAATCTTTTGAAACTACTCTGTATACTCCTGATAGATAGCCACATGGTCATAAATACAGCGCCAACTGCTATGGGCGTCGGCCGTCACGCAGATATACTGCTTTCCGTTGTTGGAGACGCCATAGCTCGCCGCACAGTTTCCAGACTCCACCACATATCCCGTCTTGGCGCAGACCACGGTTCCATGCGTGTCCTTATCCTCGATCCTGCGCAGAAACCAGTTGGAAATCTCCAGCCCTTCCGGATGCTGCTCCGTGGCCGATGTAGTATAGATATGAGCGGACAGAACCTCTCTGCAGATCTCATTGTCTATCGCGGCGGCCAGAATCTCCGCCATATCATAAAGAGTACAGTAATGATTCTCATCGTATAGCCCCACACAGTTCGTAAAGTGAGCCGTGTCAGACAGCCCCAGCTCCTCAAGCTTCTGGTTCATCAGGTCCACAAATCCCTCCAGAGAGCCGGAGACATAGAACGCAAGCCCCGCCGCCGCGTCCGCGCCGGAGGGCAGAATCGTGCCGTACAACAGATCCCGAACCGTCACAGTCTCGCCATCCTCAAATCCCACGGCGCTGCAGTCGTTCGCGTAACTGTAATCCGTAATTTCCCTTGTAATCGTAAACGTGTCGTCCAGATCCGTGATATGCTCCACAGCCACCAGAAGCGTCAGGATCTTTGTCATGGACGCAGGATTAATACGGTCCGAAGCTCCTCTTTGCGCTATCGCCGTTCGCGTATCCAGATCTACCAGAAGGGCTCTGGTACTCATCACCTCGCCGCTTGTCAGCGCGGCCGCCGTATCCTGTCCGCCGATGGCATAGCTGGCCGGCACGGCCGCGGCTTCGACCGTCTCGCCTCCTTCTCCATTCTCTGCCGTTACGGCCAGTATCTCCTGCATATTCTTCTGGATGCCTTCCGTCATGGCCAGCGCTCCGCTTATGCTTCCGCTTCCCTGTTCTTCGGCAGTCTCCGCCGCCTGGGCGTATCGCCCCGCAATCCCTTTTACCAGACTTACGCCTGCCATTATGATAAGCGCCAGGCATAACCCCGTTCCGGCGAGCACCAAGGCCCGCTTTATTTTTGCCCTCCGCCTCTTTCTCCTTCTTATCTCTGCCCGTCTGCGCGCCCGAAGCGCCCTTCTTATCCGCTCTTCTGCCTCAAAATCCCTCACTGCGGCCTTTCGTCTCCTCTCATTTCTCCCTGTATGGTTTTCTATATGCTTGTCAATTAAGGGTATCTATCGTTCTGTATTTCCTGTCCGCTTCTTTTGTATTATAACCTGAGAATCAGAATTTTCTCATAAAAACAGAATTTTTTATTAGACATTCCTTCCTCCGGCCAATCTATTCTATTTTATCAGAAATGAATACTTTCTGACAAGAACAATATCTCTTGACTTTAATCCTTGACTTTAATCCGAATTCGTATTATACTGGCCTTCGGTACGAATTCGGATTAATATCTGACAGCTGAAATTTTCGCAAAAAACAGGAGACGGAAGTGTTTTGGCTTCCGCAGAAGGGAAGGTATTTTGAATCAGGAACGGGATTATATCAACAGGCTTTGGAGCTGCACTAATATTATAGACGGACTTTACTACCACAGCGCCAGAATCCTGCATGTGAAAGACAACACACTGACGCTTTTCTACGCGCTCGCAGACGGAAAGGTACATTCTCAGAAGCAAATCTGCGAGGAATATCTGCTTCCGAAGACCACGCTGAACACCATTGTCCGGGAATGTATGGAAAACGGATATGTGGCTCTGAGCCGGGAAACGCATTCCAGAGAAAAAAACATCATCCTTACAGAAAAAGGGCGTCTTTACGCCCATACCATACTTGATTCGCTGTTTTTAGCAGAACAACATGCAATGAAACGTACTCTGGAGAGATTTTCTCCGGAATTTATCGACGCGCTGGAATACTTCACAGCCAATCTCCAGCAGGAATTTGAAAACATACAGACAGAAAGTGAAACAAGGAGTTAGACCTATGGAATCCAAGACATTATTCGCAAAAACCCCGCCTCTCAAACTGTTTTTTATCGCGTCCTTTCCCGGCGCCGTCAGTATGCTGGCCTCCGCTCTTTACCAGCTTTTAGATGGAATGCTGGTGGGACAGATTCTTGGAGAGACGTCCTTCGCCGCCTTGAACCTTGCCATGCCTTTTGTCATCATCAACTTTGCCCTGGCAGACCTGATCGGCGTAGGCTCCTCTGTACCCATCGCCATGAATCTCGGAAAGAAAAAGGATGAAGAAGCCAATAATATCTTTTCCTGCGCCTGCCTTTTGATTGTAGGCACAGGGCTGGCCATCGGCGCCGTGCTTTTTGCGGCGGCCCCTGTTCTGATGCGGCTTATGGGCGCAGAGGGAGTTCTTCTGGCCGAGGCCGTAAGCTACATGAGAGTGTACGCCCTCTGTTCGCCTGTGACGACCATCGTCTTCGCGATGGACAATTACCTTCGTATCTGCGGCAAGATCCGTTTCAGCATGTTTCTGAATATCCTGATGTCCGCCATGATCGCCGGACTGGAATTTACTTTTTTACGTTTTCTGCGCTTTGGAATCTGGGGAGCCGCGCTTGCCACCTGCATCGGTATGGCGACCTGCGCATTGATTGCTCTTTTCCGGTTCACCAGAGGAAGACTTCAGCTCCGCTTCTGCAGACCGCGCTTCTCTCTGGCCATGATACGCCGGATCGTCTCCTGCGGAAGCCCGAACTTTCTGAATAATATTGCAGGACGTATTACTTCTATTCTGATGAATACCATCCTGCTTCGCGTAGGCGGTCAGTCAGCCGTTTCCGTCTATGGCATCCTGATGTACGTGGAAGGTTTTATCCAGCCTCTCCTCTATGGCATGTGCGATTCCCTTCAGCCTGCTGTCAGCTTCAACTGGGGCGCAGGCGACCGGAAGCGCGTATCCGCCATTGAACGCTGCTGTTTTTCTGCCAGCGCAATCGTATCCCTGCTGTCCTCCGCTGTGATTTTCTTCCTTCCAGGCGTTCTTGCCGGAGTATTCGTCGGCAATGGAGCGCCGGAATACTTTGCCATGGCCGTCACTGCTTTACGCTTTTTTGCACTGACCTACCTGACACGCTGGTTTTCTTTTGCGGTACAAAGCTATATGCTCGCCGTAGAAAATCCATTGGGAGCCTCCGTCATCTCTCTGTCCTTCGCCCTGATCTTCCCGGTTCTTCTGATCGCAGCTTTGTGGCCCCTTGGTCTTACAGGAATCTGGATGAATTTTGCGGGAACCTCTCTTTTGACAGGACTGCTGGCAGGCTTTATCCTGCTGCGCTTTCAGCGGAACTCACGCAAAGCGATGTACTGCAGCACAGACTCCAACTGAGGTGTAACCCATTTGTCTCTGTGATATAAAAGCTGCTTCCAGATCTCAATCTCAAAACCCTTTACCGGAAGGTATCGAAGCCGGCCCAAACGGACTCCTTCTCCGGTCACATAATCCGGAAGAAAGGAAATCCCTGCTCCCTGCTCTACCAGGGAGCAGATAAGACCGGCGCTTCCGATCTCCAACGCCGGCTGAATCTCCATGGAAAGCTCCGCGAATTTCTCGTCCATCAGACGGCGGTAGCTCATCCCCTTTTCCGTCAGAATAAAGGACTCGCCAAGCAGGTCAGCGGCCAGCAATTCTTCCCTTTCACACAGCGGACTGGATGCGGACGCCACAAAATGTATCCCTGCTTTTTCCTCCCTGGCAATTCTATATTCCGCATGAAAAATATGATTGTCCAGGGTAAGAACCGCATCCACCTCGTTCTGATTCAGAAGGCGAAACATTTCCTCGGTCCCCGCAGTAATGATTTTCAGAGAAATGCCAGGATACTTTCTGTGAAACTCCCCAAACTTCTCCTGAAGCATATCGTCGCAGAGAGAATCCGCCATAGCCAGCCGGACCCTTCCTGACACAGCGCTTTCATTTTGAAGAGTATGCTCCAGCTCCTGAGTAAGTTTATGAATCTGGTGCGCGTAACTTAAAACCTCTCTCCCTTTTTCCGTCAAAACCACTGTATGGTTAATCCGCTCAAAAAGCTGAGTTCCCAGTTCCCTCTCAAGCTGCTTGATCTGGAAGGAAACCGTAGACTGGGAAAATCCCAGTTTTTCTCCCGCTCTCGTAAAACTGTTCAGTTCCGCCACATGGATAAAGGTATTGAGATTCTTAAAATCCATAAGTTCCCTCCTGTCTATTCCTCCGCTGCCCAGACAGCCCGTTCCAGGCTGACAAGGATGTGGGAATGTCGGCCAAAATATTATCTAATTCTTCGATTTAATATATCCTGATTATCTATTTTACAAATCTTTTATTATACTATATACTAAAATTTCAGGCGTCACAAGTCATAAAGGGGGAAATTACTGTGAAACTCATTACCTTTTTCTATAATCTTCTCTGGGGAGATCTGCTCGTCCTGCCTCTGCCCGGCGGCAGCAGCCTTGGGCTTTCGCTTCTGGTCCTGATTCTGGTTCCTGCCGGGATCTATTTTACCATCCGAACCAAAGGGCTTCCCTTCCGCCTTTTCCCAGAAATGATCCGCATTACTCTGGAAAAGAAACATGTTTCTCAAAAAGGAGCTATCTCCGGCGTCCAGGCTCTGATCGTCTCCACGGCCACGCGAGTAGGCATGGGAAATCTGATCGGCGTCGTAGCCGCCATTTCCGCCGGAGGCGCAGGCGCCGTCTTCTGGATGTGGCTCATCGCCCTGCTGGGTTCCTCCACCGCCTTTATTGAAGCTACCCTGGCTCAGCTTTACAAAGAAAAAGATCCGCTCTACGGAGGATTCCGCGGCGGTCCTGCCTATTATATTCATGCTTTCTTCATAAAAAAGAACAGCAGAAGAAAGCGGTCCTCCGTCGCCGTGCTGTTTGCCCTCTCCGGCCTTCTCTGCTGGTGCGGCATCAGCCAGGTCATCGGAAATTCCGTTTCCTCTGCTTTTGAAAATGCTTTTCAGATCCCGCCTATCTGGACTACGATTTTCCTGACAGCTTTGGCTGCCGTCATCGTACTGCGCAAAAACGCTACCGTCAAGGTACTGGATATTATGGTCCCGATTATGGCCGGACTGTACTTTGCCATCACCCTCTTTATCATTATCCGGAATATCGGGCAGATTCCCGCTGTATTTGAACGCATCTTTCTGGAGGCTTTCGGCATCCGCCAGGCTGTGGCCGGAGGAATCGGCGCCGTCATCATGAACGGAGCTAAAAGAGGCCTTTTCTCCAACGAGGCGGGAAGCGGCTCCGCTCCCTGCGCAGCAGCCGCGGCAGACATCAGTCATCCCGCCAAGGAAGGACTCCTGCAGGCTCTCGGCGTTTTCATCGACACCCTTCTGATCTGCAGTTGTTCCGCAATGATTATGCTGCTTACGCCCTCCTCCTTAACCCAGGGACTGGAAGGTATGGATCTGCTGCAGGCTGCCATGCAGTACCACATCGGAGAATTTGGCGTCGTATTCATCGCTATAATTCTCTGGCTGTTCAGCTTTTCCACCTTTATCGGCATCCTTTTTTATGCCCGGCCAAATATTGCCTACCTGTTCGGAGACAACTGGCTTTCCCAGACTCTTTATAAGGTCCTGGCCCTCGTCATGCTCTTTATCGGCGGCCTGGCCGCTTACCAGGCCGTCTGGGATCTCGGCGACATCGGTGTGGGGCTCATGACCATCTTCAATATGATCGTCCTTGTGCCTCTGGCTCCGAAGGCCCTGGCCTCCCTGAAGGATTACGAAGAAAACCACAAAAGATAATTCTCACCGGGAGCTTTCATTTCATGGAATCCACGATTGCCTTCATGTTTTCCAGGCTGGTCGTTCCTTCCAGTTCATACTGGATGCCGTCGGCCACGAACAGCAGCGTATAGAAGGCCGGTTCCGAAGGCTCCCTTTCTCCCTCGCCAAGAACTGTCACCTGATAGCCCTGGGCTGAAGTATACTGTTCCAGGAGTTCGATTCCCGTGTACCCGGACGCATAGCCGTTTGCCTCCTGGGAATCCGTCGTTATCAGACTGATATACATACTGATCGGAGTCACATATTCTTCCCCTGACATGCAGGAATAGCCGTATCCATCCGGATTCTCCTGAAATTCTCTGACATCCCCCAAAATGTACGGATCCACAAAGATTCTTGAAAAATACTCCTTGTCCGTACTGTAGCTGATCTGCATCTTCTCATTTCCTTCTGCATATTCCGTATCCAGAAGCGGAAGCTGCAGTTCTTCCTTCAACATCTCATAGCTGTCGTATTGTTTCTCATATACTCCTTCCACGGAGCCTTCCTCCAGTCCGGAGATCTCCGGAATCATCTTCCTTTCCAGCTCATCCATTCCGGCGACAGCCTCCCCGTTCACGGTCACATGGTTTCTGATAAGATAGCCTGCGGTCGCCGTCGTCCCCACAACCAGAATGGCGAGAGCCACGGCGGCCGCTGCCGGAAATCTCCCAGGAAACAGGTTTCTTCTGTCCTCAGAACCTTTTCTTCCTTCTGCGGCTTCCAATTTCTCTCCCGACATCCGCACAATTCTTTCCGCAAAGCCTTCCTCAAGCTTCAGCTCTTTCAATTCTTCATTCAAAACTTTCCTTATATCTGTCATACGGCACTTCTCCTTTCAGTTCCCACTTAAGCTTCTCGCGTCTCCGTTTCAGCCGCTGCAGAACCGCAGCCTCGCTGATCTGAAGCATTTCGGCGATTTCCTTTGCCTTCAGTTCCTGATAGTAATAAAGAATCAACGGTTCTCTGTACTTGGCAGGAAGCTTTTTCAACTGGGCGGTCAACGTCTCTTTTTTTGCGAGTTCCTCTGCAAAATCCAGCTCCGGAACACGCTCAGGCGCCTTCTCCGGCATCGTGTTCCGCTCTCTTTGAAACCACCCGGAACGGAAGCAGTTTCTGCATTCATTCAGAGCAATTCCCGTGATCCAGGTTTTCACCGAGGACTCCTGCCGAAAGTCTTCCATATTCTGATACCCATAATTGACAAGGGCATATTCGGTCAGAGCAGGGCTGTTTCGGCGTCCTGCTGTGTTGCTTTTCACTCCGCGTACGTCCAGTACGCGTCGTTCAAGCGCCTTGCAGGGCGCCGAAACGGCCGCTGGAGGCGAGTATGCCCTTG
>DVLE01000024.1 GCA_018715645.1 Candidatus Merdisoma merdipullorum | reverse complement strand
ATATGTTCGGAGAGCTGATGGCAGAGGGAAAGACTATTTCCGGCGTGATAGAAGGAGCGGCTGTGCCGAAGGTCTTTATTCCGAAAATGCTGGAGTATTACCGGCAGGGCAGATTCCCGGTAGATAAGCTCATCAAATATTATTCCTTCGCGGACATCAATCAGGCCTTTGCGGATTCCCGCAACGGAACTGCGCTGAAGGCAGTGGTCCGCATGGACGGGGGCTGGGAGAAATAAACGGAAGAAATAAACGAAATAGGCGAAAACCGGGGAAAAATAAGCGGAGCTTTACAGTTTTTTTTTCAAAAAGGCTATACTGGAAACGGTATAGCTTTTTTGCGCGAAAAACGGAGCAGGAGAACAGAAGCCTTGGATTTCAAAACACTGGAATATTATCGAAAAATCTATGAGAAGCGGAGCATCCGGCAGGCGGCTGCGGAGCTGTATATCTCGCCGCAGGGCTTAAGCCGCACTCTTTACGCGCTGGAGGAAGAGCTTCAGGTCAGGCTCTTTGAACGCTCTGTGAAGGGGCTGGAGCCCACCAGGGCCGGAAGCTATTTTTACCAGGAGGCGGAAAAGCTTCTGAAAAGCATGCATCAGACGGCATTTCAGGTGCGGAGCCTTTACGGGGATGAGGAAGCCCTGCGCCTGGTGTGCAGCTACGGGGCTCTGTCGGCTCTGCCTTATTCCAGAATTCTGGAATTTAAAAGGAAGTACCCGGAGATTCATCTGCAGTGGAGGGAATACCCGGATCTCCAGGCGGAGCAGCAGTTGGTTGAAGGCGATTACGAGATAGGGCTTCTGGTGAAGGGGGAGGAGCCGTTTGGAGACAGATATGAGAGCATCGATCTGTTTTCCCGCTGTATCAGGATTCTGGTGTATGAGGGACATCCGCTGTACGAACGGGAGCGTCTCACCTATCAGGATCTGAAGGACGAGCCTCTCATTATGGAGGGAAATGATTTCCGGATTTATGAGGTGTTCCGGAAAAAATGTATGGACGCGGGCGTATATCCGGAGATTGTGGCAGAGACCGGTGACATTGGCTTCTGCCATGAGCTGTGCGCAATGAAGCAGGGCTTGAGCGTCACCATTGATTTTGTGACGGAGTATATCAGAACCGGCGGAGTGAAGGCGCTGCCTCTGGAAGAGCCGGAGATTCTATGGACCGTGCAGCTGGTGCGGCATAGGGCGAACCGCCTGTCGCCGGCTGCGGAGAAATTTTTCCGTTATCTCTGCAGTGAATTTGAGGAGAAGAAAGAAAATGGCAGAAGCCATGTAAAATGTACGTGAAAAAATACAAAACTTTATTTTAGGGCTTGTTACTACTTTAACAACGTGCTATAATACAGTGGATTGCTGAAAAATTATCAATTACAATACGTAAACGAGAGAGAGGTAACAGAGTATGAACAGTGAGACATCAAACAAGATCGTTGTGATCGGAGCAGGAAACGTAGGAGAAACCATCTGCTACACTCTGATGCTGCGCGCGCAGGTAGGAGAGATCGTTCTGATCGATGTAAATGAGAAGAAGGCAAAGGGTGCGGCCCTCGATATTTCCCATGGTACAGCTTTCTACAGCCAGGTACGTATCAAGCAGGGCGGATATGAGGAATGTGCAGACGCGAAGATCATCATCGTGACTGCAGGTGTTGCGCGTAAGGAAGGACAGACCCGTCTGGATCTGGCAAAGGTGAACACAGGTATTGCCAGAGACATTGCGCAGAACATTATGAAATATGCAAAGAATCCTCTGATTATCGTTGTATCCAACCCGGTAGATGTCAATACCTATCTGATTCAGAAGGAGACAGGACTTCCGGCAGAGCGCGTCATCGGAACAGGTACTTCTCTGGATACGGCGCGTTTCCGTTATCTCTTAAGCCGCCGCTGCAAGGTGGATATCCGTGATATTCAGGGATACATTCTTGGTGAGCACGGCGATTCCCAGGTTCCGATCTGGAGCAGCGTAAACGTAGCAGGCGAGACCATCGACCATTTCCTTCCCACAGACGAGAAAGAGAAAGAGGAAGTAAAGACGGAGATTGCCACAAAGGCGCGTACCGCAGGCGCAGACGTTATTTCTCTGAAGGGCGCTACCTTTGACGGAATCGCAATGTCAGCTTTCCGTATCGTGGAGTCTATTCTGAAGAATCAGAATACTGTTCTTCCGGTTGCTCATGTGCTGGATGAGAGCTACGGCGACATGGCAGGCTCTACCATCAGCCTTCCCTGCGTAGTCAATGGCGAGGGTATTGCCAGAACCCTGAAGATTTCCATGACGGATGAGGAGCTGGTGGCTCTGAGACATTCTGCAAAGGTCCTGAAAGACTTTATCGCGGACGTGGTTGCGAACGACTAAGCGGAAGCGGCTGTTGTGTATTCTTAACATAATATAAAACGACAGATGGCAAATAAAAAGAAGCGTGGATTTGGGGACAGATCCATGCTTCTTTTTTTGCGTGCTGTACCCGGCAGCCGGATAGAGGAAGCAGCTTCCCCTATCCGATTTATCTGTTAAAGGACTGACAATAAAGTTAACAAATTAACATATACAGGGAAAAACTACAGAGTTAGTCGATAAAAATTCCCAGAAAAACACTGGGATTTAACAAAAATGGATGAAAAAATAACACAGAATATAACATTTTGTATAAAAAGTTTAGAAAAAACCATAAAAAAATCCCCGGAAGGGGTTGTTAAAAAAATGACGACATGATACAATGTTGAAAAATTGATAGAAATTTATCAAATGGAAAGAAGGAGGTAGTCAAATGGTGTACAGCTATTATCCGGGCTGCACGTTGAAGAACAAGGCGCAGGACCTGGATCGATACGCCAGAATGTCAGCAGAGGCGCTGGGCTTTACGCTTCAGGAGATTGAAGAGTGGCAGTGCTGCGGAGCTGTCTATCCTCTGGCTTCGGACGAAATCGCCACAAAGCTGTCGGCAGTCCGCGCCTTAAACGACGCGAAGGAAAAGGGCCAGGATCTGGTGACGCTCTGTTCTGCCTGTCATCATGTCAT
>DVLE01000023.1 GCA_018715645.1 Candidatus Merdisoma merdipullorum | reverse complement strand
GAAAAACGGGAAAAACGGTATTGCTGATATATCACAATGTGAAAATCTGAAATTATTATACTATACAAAGGGGATGAATGCAAGAAAAAACGAGAGGGTATAGGGTATTTATGATAAAACATTAACAATATAAATATTGATATATCAATTAACTGGGAAATTAATAAGAGTTCCTGCTTTAAAAAGTCATAAAAATGCATGAATAGTTGGAAATATTGAAAAAAATGTTAGCAAAATAGCACATAAAAATAAAAGAAAATGCGGAAACAGTGTTGACAAATATATTTAAAGGTGATACCATTCAAATATAAATATATCAGAGAGGGGAAAATGGCATGGATGATATGCAAATAAAAGAGGTCCGGATTTACAGCGCGGTGTCGAAAATCACAAAGCCAATTGCGGACGCAACACATGATATATCAAAGATTGCCTTTTATGTTCTGGAGGTGGAAAGCGGGGCAGGGGTAGTCGGACAGGGATATCTTCTTTCTTTCCACTATTCGAAGAACGCAATTGAAGGGGCGCTGAAGGATCTCAAGAAATTTATTGAGGAGCGCAGCTACTGTATTTACCAGACTCAGGATATTCAGAAGGATTATGAGGTCGAGTCCGAGTATTTTGGAATGTACGGCCTGCAGCGCTGGGCGCTGGCCACGCTGAATGTGGCTCTGTGGGATGCCTGGGCAAAGACCTTAAAGCAGCCCATCTGGAAGCTTCTGGGATGCCACACGAGAAAGATTCCGGTATACGGAAGCGGCGGCTGGATTTCTTACACGGAGCAGGAGCTGGTGGACGAGGTCGTGGACTACAAGAAGCGCGGCTTCCAGGCCGTTAAAATTAAAGTGGGCCATCCGGATATGAATGAGGACGTGGAGCGCCTGACCAAGGTCCGCGAGGTTGTGGGAAATGACCTGAAAATCATGATGGACGCCAATCAGGGAATGGACGTTCCCTCGGCCATCAAGCTGGTCAACGCGGTGGAGCATCTGAATATTCACTGGTTCGAGGAACCGGTTGTGAACACGGATTTTGAGGGCTATGCGTCCATTCACAGCAAGACGCGCGTTTCCCTGGCTATGGGCGAGCGGGAGTACAACACCGTGGCTCTGCGGGAGCTGATCGGCCGGAGGGCCATCGATCTGTGGCAGCCGGACATCATCCGCCTGGGCGGTGTAGAGGAGTGGATCCGCTCCGCGGCGCTGGCAGACGCCTACAATATTCCGGTTCTGCCTCATTATTATAAGGATTATGACGTGCCTCTGCTGGCTACGGTGCGCAATCCCTACGGCGCGGAGTCCTTTGACTGGATTGACGCCATCATTGACAATCCCATGGTGATTGACAACGGATACGCGCAGCTTCGGGAAGGCAACGGATGGGGGTTTGAATTCCTGCATCAGTATATGGAAGAGGTGAAGTAGAGACATGGAACTGTTTGATTTAAAGGGACGGACAGGAATTATCACCGGGGCATCCAGCGGAATCGGGCTGGGTACGGCCAATGTGCTGGCGGAGGCCGGCGCGAAGATTTACGCGTTGAGCCGGACGGGCGGTCTCAAGGATCCGGCGGAATACTGCCATGAAAATATTATCCACGTGAAGGCGGACGTCTGCGACAGGGCGCAGATGGAGGAAAAGGTGAAGGAGATCGGCGAGAAGGATGGCATTGACTTTCTCATCAACAACGCGGGCGTTACGGTGAAGTGCCGGGCGGAGAATTTTAAGATGGAGGACTTTGACCGGATTCAGGCGGTGAATGTGCGGGCGGTGTTCCAGCTCTCCTGCCTGTGCTATCCCTATTTGAAAAAATCGCCGCACATGGGCCGGATCATCAATATCTCCTCGATGTCCGCCCATCTGGGATTCTCCGAGGTGGTTCCCTACTGCACGAGCAAGGGGGCGGTTCTCGCCATGACCCGGGGCCTGGCTATCGAGTGGGCCAATGACAATGTCGCGGTAAATTCCATCGCGCCGGGCTGGTTCCCTTCGGAGATGAACAAGCAGGTGATGGATGCGGAGAGAAAGCAGAAGATTCTCTCCCGGATGCCGGTGCATAAGTTTGGAGATACGCGGGATATCGGCGCGATGGCATTGTTTTTGGTGTCGGACGGCGCGAAGTATATCACCGGGCAGGATTACGCGGTGGACGGCGGGGCGTTGGCGTTTGGGTATTAGAGCCGCACGGCGCGCTGCTGGAAAATGGTTGGAGTGAAAATGTGAAGGGGCGGGGCCTGCTTTCCTTCTGCGTGAGGGAGGCGGCACCCGCTTTTTACAGGTCTAGTCCAGCAGGCGGCCTTCGCGGTAGGAGCATTCTAAGTAGCTGGGAGTCTCGTAGTAAAGCCCTGTTTTGAAGTTGGATATCTCGTCGCTGATAAAGGAACTGAAAATACGGATGAGTTCCGCGGCCTCTTCCCCTGGCCGGGCACAGTCCTCTATCATAATGCTGTAAAGCTTTCCGATATCCAGAAAACTGGGGATGGAGTATTTGCAGCCGGTGATCGTATCAAAATTGCCGTTTGGTATGTTGTACTGCGCAATCAGCTCATCGCTCACCTGTTCAAAGGAGAGGCAGTGATTTACCTCCGCATCATGCAGCTGCTTTTTGACCCCGGTCTCGCCCATGGCCTCCACAATTACCCGGCGTTTGTTGTTTGTCTGGCGGGCGATATATTCAATGAGGGAACATACATAGAACAAATCATTTTTTTCTTTATCAGACATAAATTTCTT
>DVLE01000022.1 GCA_018715645.1 Candidatus Merdisoma merdipullorum | reverse complement strand
ATATACGTTCAGATCGCCAAGCTTTCCTTCCGCCTTTTCTAAAAGGGCGGCAAGCGTTTCCTGGATATTTGCAAAATGACGCTCGTAATCTGAAAACAAAAGCTGGTTATCCTGGTCGAGAACCGCTATTTTTACTGTAGTGGAACCGATGTCGATTCCCAATGTATATGTATTCATACTGTTCATATGTATTACGCGGATAGTCCGCAACCTCCTTTTCTTTCTATATTAAAAGGTTTTCAGACATCATTTCTCATTATACGACAGTAAAAAAATGAAAGCAAATAAAAAAAATATAAACTATACAGCCGATTTCCCGTGATTTTGCGCATAACACAAAGCCTTGCAAAACAGCATATAGTACAATATATAAGATAAGGAAGGGATGAGGTTCTGTTATGCAGCAGTGCCATGGCTTTCTTCATACCGTGCAGAAGGGAGATACGCTTTACCGTTTAAGCCGCCGCTACCATGTGCCGCTCTGGGGCATTCTTTACGCAAATCCATATATCAATATCTATAACCTTCAGATTGGAGACGAGATCTGTATTCCCGCAAGGTTCCGTCCTGTTTCGCCTTACAGGCAGGACGACGCTTCTTCCGGAACAGGGATGCCGGTTGACAAATAAATAGGGCTCCCCTATAATGAATCTGTGATCTTATGCGGAGGATTCCGGGGCTTAAGAAAAGCTCCGGAATTCCATTATGGAAGAAAGGAAGAAATCAACATGAACCTGCTGGACAAGCTGGAAAAGAAATTTGGCCGTTACGCGATTCACAATCTGATGTATTATATTATTATTCTGTATGCCCTCGGATATGTTATCCTGACCTTCGCTCCTGCGTTTTATTTCAACTATTTGTCTCTGAACCCTGTGGCGATTATGCATGGGCAGATCTGGAGACTGATTACCTTTATTATTTATCCGCCCAGTACGGGGCTTTTGTTTTTCCTGATCAGTATGTATCTGTATTATTCTCTGGGAAAAGCCCTGGAGGCGAACTGGGGAGCGTTCCGTTTTAATCTTTACTATTTCATGGGAGTTCTGCTTCATATCGTGGCGGCTTTTGTCTGCCAGTATATCTTTGGAGTGAATTACGGCGTGTATTTCGGAACGTATTATCTGAACAACTCTCTGTTCTTTGCTTTTGCGGCCATTTATCCGAATCTTCAGTTTTTGCTGTTTGGTATCATTCCCATTCGCGCCAAGGTGCTGGCGGGAATCTACGGCGTGTATTTCGGGTTGACGATTGTGGCCGGATTCCTGGCGGACTTCCTGACGCCGTCCATGCAGATAGCGCTGCTGAGCATCGGAGTGGTTGCTGAGCCTGCCTACAGCCTGACGGCGCTTTTGTCCTTGGGTAATTTCCTGATCTTCTTCTTCGGTATGCGCAATATGCGCCGATACAACCCGAAGGAGGTGTACCGCAGACGGACTTATGCCAAGAGTGTACAGCAGGGACAGAAAAACGCGTCCACTCATAAATGCGCGATCTGCGGACGCACGGAGAAAGACGGGGACGATCTGGTGTTCCGTTTCTGTTCCAAGTGCAACGGCAATTATGAATACTGCCAGGATCATCTGTTTACCCATGAGCATGTGAAATAATCGATTGTCTGCCGGGCTGAAATCTTCCTACAGATAGTACGATAGTCTGCTCCTCATGAGAGTGTTATAATTTTAACAAATTTAAGGCGGCGGGACGCTGCAGCGATTCGCCGTCAGCTTTATGAGGATAAAGGAGGAAACGAATCATGAATTCACCGGCAGAAATTGCACAAAATTATGTGGGAATCGGCAAAAAGAAGGTGGAGACGCCTATCCTGAAGCTGTTTATTCTCGGCATCATGGCAGGTATCTTTATCGGAATCGGAGCTATCGCTTACCAGACGGCCACAGCGACCATTGGAGGAAATCTCGGAAAGCTGGTCGGCGCGTGTATGTTCCCGGCAGGTCTTGCCCTCGTACTGATCGCAGGAAGCGAGCTCTTTACCGGCAACTGCCTCCTGGTGATTCCGTTTCTGGAGAAGGAAGTAAAATTCTCCGGCGTGCTTCGCAACTGGGTGTTCGTATATCTTGGAAACTTTGCGGGAAGCATTATTCTGGCCCTGTTGGTTGTATACAGCCATACGCCTTCTCAGGTGGACGGCGCGCTGCTTGACACGATGATGACAGTGGCGAACGGAAAAGTGGGCTTAAGCTTTGCGGATGCCCTGCTGCGTGGAATTATCTGCAATATGATGGTATGTCTGGCGGTCTGGATGTCCTTTGCGGGAAAGACCGTACCCGGCAAGATCATGGGACTTTATTTCCCGATTATGATTTTCGTGCTGGGCGGCTTTGAGCACAGCATTGCCAATATGTACTATCTGGCTGCGGGAATCTTCGCAAATTCCGCGTATGGCGTAGGCAACGCGGCTGTAAACTGGGGAGCGGCCCTTGTGAACAATCTGCTGCCTGTGACGATTGGAAATATCATCGGCGGAGCTTTGATCGGTATTACATACTGGTTCCTGTATTTAAGAGGAGCTAAGAAAAATTAAAAGGCTGTTCTGCTTGACGGGAGACGCCTCTATGGCCTATCATGGACATAGGGGCGTTTTTACTGTACAGGTGATTTTTCCCTGCGCGGCAAAAGCCTGAAAAGGGTTCCGGCGGCGTCTTCTGCTGCAGAACCCAGAACGTGGAGGAAGAAAGCTTATGAGTATTTTGGTGAAGGACTATGGTGTGACGAAGAATGGAGAGCAGGTAAAGCAGTACATTCTGGAAAATGCGAACGGGGTAAAAGCGGTTCTTTTAAATTACGGAGCGGTGCTCGACAGGCTTTATGTGCCGGACAAGGACGGAAAGCTTCGTGATGTGGTCTGGGGCTATGAAAGCCTGGAGGGCTATGAGGTGAACGGTCCCAATCTCGGCGCCGTGATCGGACGGAACGCGAACCGGACCGGAGGCGCGCAGGTGACTATCGCCGGAAAGACTTATGAGCTTCAGAAGAATGAGGGTGAGAACAATCTGCACAGCGGGGAGCCGGCATACGGAAGGCGCGTATGGAAGGCCGTGATCGTAGACGACAATCAGGTGGAGTTTTCCCTGTACAGTCCGGATGGAGATCAGGGTTTTCCGGGAAATGCGGAGATAAAAGTATCCTACACCCTGTCGGATGACAATGAGCTTCTGCTTTCCTACACAGGAAAGGCGGATCAGGATACGGTCTTCAATTTGACAAATCATTCCTATTTTAATCTGGATGGTCAGGAATCCGACAGTGTGCTGGATCAGATTGTATGGATTGACGCGGATGCCTTTACGCCCGCGGACGCGAAGCTGATTCCGACCGGAGAGATACGGAGCGTAGAGGGTACGCCTCTGGATTTCCGCACGCCGACGGCTATCGGGGCGCGCATCGATGAGGACGACGAAGTACTGAAGGCCGGAGGCGGCTATGATCTCAACTATGTGATGAAGCAGGAGGGAGAGTATACGCTTTGCGCCAGCATGTATTCAAAGGAGAGCGGCATTCGCATGGAAGTGCGTACAGACGCGCCGGGAATGCAGTTCTATACCTCCAATGCCCTGGTGGATGAAAAGGGAGGAAAGAACGGAAAAGTATACGGTGTGAGAAGCGCGGCCTGCTTTGAGGCGCACTATTTTCCGGACGCTACCCATCATGATAATTTTAAGACAACGATCGTAAAAGCGGGAGACATCTATCGGGTGAAGGCCGGGTATAAATTTTCCGTAGAAAAATAGCGGGTGAAAACGAGAAAAGTTTGGAAATAAGCGGCGTTGAAGACAAATATGTCTTGACAAAAACATAAGCCTGAAATAGTATACTATATAAATAGTTCACGCTGTGAACAAAATGGTCGGGACAGAGAGTGTGCGCTCTGCCTGAAGACGTTACTATTTTGGGAAAGGAGAAGCCTCAGATGAATGTTTCGAGTGACGATGTGCTGAACGCCTGGCTTCGGCTTACTACGACTGTCAATAATGTGCGGATGGCCGGAGAGCTGCCGTATAACGAGCTCCTGATCTGCGGAATTTTATACCGCAATCAGAACAGCAGCGTCCCGGAATCTCTAACGGCCACGGATCTGTGCAGCGAGACACGGATGCTGAAGTCTCAGATGAACAGAACTCTGAACAGCATGGAAAAGAAGGGACTGATTTTTCGTACACGCTCCAGGCAGGATCGGCGTCAGGTCTATATTACCTTCAATATGGATCAGGCGGAAGTCTACGAGAGGGAGCACGACAGGATCCTTGGTTACGTAGAAATGCTGCTGGATAAAGTGGGAAGGCAGCGCGCGGAGGAAATCATAGGGCTGTTTACATTGATCTCGGATATGGCGGATGAGGTAATAAAATGATAAGGATACTCGTAGATTCTTCTTCTGATTACAGCCAGGAGGAGATTCAGGAAAAAGGGCTTGTGTTTGTGCCGGTTCAGATCGAGCTGGCGGGTAAGCAGTATCGTGATGGAATTGATCTGGACAAAAACAGTTTTTTTGAGATCTTGCAGGCGAGCGGAGAGTTTCCGCTGACGTCCCAGCCGTCTCCCCAGGTGTTTCTCGACATCTTTCAGGAGATGAAGGAAAAGGGGGACGATTTGGTCTGTATCCTGCTTTCCTCTCATTTAAGCGGTACATATCAGACGGCCCAGCTTGCCCGGCAAATGGCGGACTATGAGGATCATATTTTCCTGGTGGATTCCAGGGCTGCCACTTATAACATCAAGGTAATGGCGGACTATGCTCTGGAGCTGGTGCGCGATGGACTGTCGGCAGCGGAGATTGCCGGGAGGCTGGAGAAGTTCAAATCCCGCGTTAAAGTGGTGGCTATGATCGACACGCTGGAATATCTGCGCCGGGGCGGAAGGATCGGAAAAGCAGCCGCGGCGGTCGGGGATATTGCCCGCCTGAAGCCTGTGATTACCGTGACCACAGAGGGAGAGATTGGTGTGGTGGGAAAGGCTCTGGGAAAGAATAAGGCTATCAACGGGATTTTGAGATGGATAGGAGAGCATCCCATGGATGAAAGCTTTCCGGCCTATTCCATATACAGCTACGGTACGGAGAACAGCGAAGTTTTTGAAGAACGCCTTGCAAGAGAGGGCATCCGCTTCGCGGAACGGCTTCAGATCGGAGCCACTATAGGCACGCATATCGGACCGGGAGCCTTTGGCCTGGTATATGTGGAAAAAGAGAGGAATTAAAAATTTCTGTAAAAGAGAAGCATCGTATAACCGGGAGTATTCCGGTATCAAGGGAGAGAGCGCCGCGCCGTCACTCATCCGACAGGATGAGGACGGCGCGGCATTTGTCTCTCACTTATCCGGGATTTTTACATAAGATAATCTGGAACAAAGAATTGAAAGGAGTCTCTTATGGCAGACTGTCGAAATCAGGCAATGTCGGGAAGGGGCTGTTCCAGAGAAGCCCTGCAGAGCATGCCGCTGGCCATGGCCTATGTGCCCTGGCAGTTCTGGGGACAGACTTATGAGCTGGAAAAGGCCCTCCAGTGCGGAACCATATTTCCTGAACTGAATAAACCATTTCTTGGAAAGCGGGGTGTGGCAAGATGATGCAGAATCAGAACTGTGCCGGGCAGCAGGGACGTTCCGGTATGTCCTGCCAGCAGCCGCAGCAGATGCGCGGTAATACCGGAAACTGCCAGCAGCCGCAGCAGACACGTGGGAATGCAGGAGCCGCTCAGATGCAGATGAGAGGAAACGGCGCGAACGCTCAGATGAACATGAGGAACGGTTCTTATGGACAGATGCAGCAGGGGAATTCCGCTGCCCGGATGGTACAGGAAACCCAGAGAAATTCTTCCTGCAATACAGGCGGCCTTTCCAGGCAGCAGCTCATGAAGCGGGTGATGCTCGCCGGATTCGCCTGTGTAGACGCGTCCCTGTATCTGGATACACATCCCGACGATGCAGAGGCGCTTTCCTACTTTAAGGAGCATAACCGCATCTATCAGGAAGCGGTAGAAGAATATTCCAAGACCTACGGCCCCCTCACGCTCGCTCATGCGCATCACTGCGACGCGTATTGGAACTGGGTGGATCAGCCGTGGCCCTGGCAGTAGGAAGGAGGGATAAAAAAAGCCATGTTTAATTATGAAAAAAGACTGGAATATCCGATTCACATCAAGGAAACGAATCCGAAGCTTGCGAAAGCGATCATAACACAATATGGAGGTCCCAATGGGGAACTGGGTGCTTCGATGCGTTATCTGTCCCAGAGATACACGATGCCGTATAAGGAATGTATGGCCTTGCTTACTGATATAGGAACCGAGGAACTGGGGCATTTTGAAATGATCGCAACCATTGTGCATCAGCTTACCCGCAATATGACCATGGAGGAACTGAAAGCCAGCGGTTTTGAAGATTACTATGTGGATCATACCCTGGGCCTTTGGCCCCAGGCGGCTTCGGGAACGCCCTTTACCGCAGCCATGTTCCAATCCACAGGCGATCCGATTGCGGATTTGAGTGAAGATATGGCGGCCGAACAGAAAGCCAGGATCACTTATGACAATATTCTGCGGCTTTGCGCGGACTCCCCCGACGTGACGGACGCGATCCGTTTCCTGCGGGCCAGAGAGATTGTGCATTTCCAGCGTTTCGGTGAAGCGCTCCGCATCGTCCAGGATAAGCTGAACGCGAATAACTTCTACGCCTTCAATCCGGCATTTGATACGAATGGCGGAGCCTGCGGCTGCAAATAAAAGGGACGGTCAGGGGAGTTCCCTGGCGGGAACACGGGAGCCTACAGTAAAATGGCAGGCTCCCGTCCTTTTGGAAAGCACTGGTAACAGTTGATACGGGGCGCTTCAAAGTCCTGGAGGCGGATGACGGACAGGGAGCCGTCCTCCAGATAAGGATGGACCAGGCTTTCGGGAAGAAAGCTGCAGCCGATTCCTTTCAAAAGATACTGAATCAGCTTGGTACTGTTGTCGATCTCAAAGGGAAACTGGTACAGGGGCGGAAAAAGTTCGCGGATGAACTGTCCGACCTCCTGAAGCGCAAAGTTGCAGAACAGATAGTTTAAGGAAGAAAGCTCCTCCTTGCGCACTGTTTTATGAAAGCGGATATTTTCGGGAGAAGTGACCAGCAGCAGTTCGTCGGTATGGAAACGGTGACAGTGAAAACCGGACTTTTGGAGGGGCTGATAAGTGAAAGCGAGGTCAAAAAGACCATCCTGCAGGCCTTCCAGCAGGCTGACGGAATGGCTGATGGTAAGGGTAATGGCGTATCCGTTTTCTCCTTTCAGCATATCCAGAAGTACGGGCTCCAGGTAACATTCGTAGATGGTATTGGTGGTGCCGATGCGAAGGGGCGTGCGGGAAAAGGCAGGGGAGTTCAGTTCCCGGATTGAAAGTTCTTCCAGATCAAGGATGCGCCTTGCGTAATCGAGAAAGAGAGCGCCTTCTCTGGTCAGCGTAATGCTCTTTTTGCTCCGGTTAAAGAGGGGCTTGCCGACCTCCTTTTCAAGCTCCGCGATGCGGTTGGTGACCGTAGACTGAGCAATATACATCAGGCGGGCCGTCTGCGTGAAATTTTTCACGCTGGCCAGCGTAAGAAAGGTCTTCAGATTTTGTGTGTCCATGGCTCCTCCTTGCGTCTGTGCAGGACGGAACGCCTATGGCGGACTGCCTTGCGAAGCGGACGCATAATAATCATAAAAAGCGATTATTACAATCAAAATTATTCGTTATACAAATAATAAAAAATATGTTTATAATAGTCAAGGAAAAGTCGAGGAAAATGAGAAAGACCGTATAAAAAGGAGCAGATACAGATGAAAAAGGAACCATTTGTGACTTTGGAACAGTTGCAGGAAATTACAAAGACCTATCCGACGCCTTTTTATCTTTATGACGAAAAGGGGATTCGGGAAAATGCCAGGGCTTTGAAGGAGGCCTTTGCCTGGAATCCGGGCTACAAAGAATATTTTGCTGTGAAAGCGACGCCGAATCCGTTCCTGATTCAGATTTTGAGAGAATATGGCTGCGGCTGCGACTGCTCGTCCATGACTGAGCTGATGCTTTCGGACGCTCTGGGGATCAGGGGAGAGGACATCATGTTTTCCTCCAACGATACTCCTGCGGAAGAATTTGCTTATGCCGCGAAGATTGGGGCCATCATCAATCTGGACGACTACACCCATATTGATTTTCTGGAAAAGACGCTGGGATACATTCCGGAGACCATTAGCTGCCGCTTCAATCCGGGCGGGGTATTCCAGATCAGCAACGACATCATGGACAATCCCGGCGACGCAAAATATGGCATGACGGAGGAGCAGCTTTTCGACGCCTATCGTGTGCTGCGGCAGAAGGGAGAGAAGCGTTTTGGGCTTCACGCGTTCCTGGCCAGCAATACGGTGACGAACGACTATTATCCGATGCTTGCCAAGGTGCTGTTTGAGCTCGCGGTTCGTCTGAAAAAGGAGACGGGAGCGGATATTCGTTTTATCAATCTGTCGGGCGGCATCGGTATTCCCTACCGTCCCGATCAGGAGCCTAATGATATCCGCGTGATCGGCGAGGGCGTGCGTAAGGTCTACGAAGAAGTTCTCGTTCCCGCCGGTATGGGCGATGTGGCGATCTATACAGAGCTTGGACGCTTTATGCTGGGGCCGTACGGTTGTCTGGTGACAAAGGCAGTCCATGAGAAGCACACCTATAAAGAATACATTGGCGTGGACGCCTGCGCGGTGAACCTGATGCGTCCGGCCATGTACGGGGCTTATCACCATATCACGGTCATGGGAAAAGAGGACGAGCCCTGTGATCATACGTATGATGTGACTGGATCCTTGTGTGAAAACAATGACAAATTCGCGATAGACCGGAAGCTGCCGAAGATCGAGAAAGGGGATCTTCTGGTGATTCATGATACGGGAGCCCACGGCTATGCAATGGGCTACAACTATAATGGAAAGCTTAAGTCGGCGGAGCTGCTTCTGAAGGAAGATGGAAGCGTTCAGCTTATCCGCCGGGCTGAGACACCAAAGGACTATTTCGCCACATTTGATTGTTTTGATATTATCAAAGGACTGGTTTAGAAAGCAGATGAGAAACTGATATGAAAGAAAGAGGGTCTTTCAACTACCGGCTGTGTCAGAGAGCGGCGCTGTTTGTATTGACAGCGTTGCTTTTTGTGCTGTTTATCAGGCTGTACCGTCGGGAAGCGGAACCGGGGATCGCGGTTTTTTCTTCCGCCTCCGCCCAGGGGCGCTCGCTGGAACTGGACAGTAAGAACATCAGGCCAGGAGATGTGGAAAGCTGCGTCTGGTATGTGGGCGATGAGGAGGTGTCCTGCGCGTCCCGCCTCCATTCCTATACTCCAAAGGAAGGCGACGAAGAACAGTTTATCCGGGTGCGGGTGAGGCTGAGGGATGGCAGCGTTTTTGAAGACTGGCTGTACTACAGCGTGCTTCCTGTGTTGTATCTGGACAGCGGCACAGGCTATGACGATGTGGAAAAAGAGGAGGACGCCGCCGGGTATATGAGGCTGACCGGGGAAGGCTATACTCCTGACCAGCTGTATGATGGAGCGCTCACATTTCATCTTCGGGGAAACAGCACTTCGGAGCTTGCCAAGCATCCCTTTAAGCTGCGCCTGGAGGATAAAGCGGAGCTTCTGGGTATGGAAAAGGGACGTCACTGGGTGCTGCTTGCCAATGCCATCGATGCGACGCTGCTGCGCAATCAGTTGGTCTATGAACTGTCGAGGGATATGGGAGCGGACTGTTATATGGAGTCCCGGCAGGTAACGCTGATATACAACGGGGAATACTGCGGGGTATATCAGCTTTGCGAGCAGGTGCGCATAAGTGAAGGCAGCGTCGATGTGTTCGACTGGGAAAGCGTCGCGGACGAGGCGGCGGGAAGGATCGTGGATGCCCTGGATATTCAGGAAAACATGGAGCAGGAGAAAAAGGCGGAAATGCAGGTAATTCTGGAGGAGGAGCTGAAGACGGATCTTTCCTGGCTGGATACGGGCGTCTTTGTCTCGGAGCGGCTTGAGGAGTGGAACGGGCGCGAAGGCACTTCTTATCCGACAGAATTTCAGATAGAGGACTATTTGGAGGTGGATACGCTGCCGGAGGTCTCCGGAGGAGTCCTGCTGGAGATGGATCTGTGGGAAAAGGATCCGGCTTTGAAGACAAACTACAGCCAGCCCATTTATTTTAACAGTCCGGCGGCGGGGGAGACCTGGGAGGAGTTGAACTGTTTTATCCGTACGGAGCTTCAGGCGCTGGAATATGCTCTTCACGACACAGACTTCATCTATCACAGCGATGGAACCTATTATGAGGTGGCGGAGGAAGGCGGCAGACAGGAAGGCACTTATGAATGGGAAGGCGTGATCTATAAGGAGACGGAATTTTCGGCGGATTCGTTTGATGGCTATCATTATTCGGAGCTTATCGATATGGATTCTCTCATCATCAATTTTCTGCTTGGCGAGCTGACTATGAATTATGACGCCATGAAGAACAGTGTTTTTCTCTATAAGGACACTGAAGGCCCTTACTATATGGGACCTGCCTGGGATTATGACTGGGCCTGGGGCGGCAGTATGTCTGTGGAGGATACCTGGAGGCCAGAGGAGTGGCAGACAACCAGCGATTTCTATGCGGCGGACGCCTATTACCAGACTGTGCAGTGGAACCGCTGCCTGATCCGGGATCCCTATTTCCTGGTGCGGCTGCAGGAGACCTGGCTGGAGATACGCGGTACAGTCCTGGAGGCGCTGGTCATGGACGGCGGAAAGCTCGATCAGTATGCGCAGGCGCTTCGTCCGGCGGCTTTGGCCAATGACGCGCGCTGGGGCGGCAGCATGGGGCTGTACGAGGGCCAGACCTTTGACGAGGGGATCGCAGAGCTTAAGGAGCGGATACGGGAACGGCTGGACTGGCTGGATGAACAGTTTGCTTCTGTGGATACGCTGGCCGGATCGCTTGGTACCTGCGGCAAGGCTGAGACTATTGTCATCGGCGAGCCGGAACATGACACGGAAAACGAGACGGTTCTGATCTCTGTATCTGTGGAGGAAAGCGGCTGTGCGGCCATATCTGCTCAGTTAAACGGCACGTATTTTCATTTATGTGATCTGTCGGAAGGAAAGGCGCAGATCCGGATTCCGGAGAGCGCGCTGCGTTCTGACGGCGGGCGCAATACGCTGCAGGTGCGTCTGCTGGATGAAAACGGAGAATATCTGCCGGATACGGCGGGGACCGTGGAAGGAGAATATATAAGCGCGGTTTCCTCCTATATCTGGTTCTGATTTTCCGCAGCCTTGACGGAGGTCTTTCGTCAGTGCTATAATAGGCTGGTAAATGAAGAAATAGGAAAAAAATTGTACAAAACCAAATGGAGTGGAGTAAAGAAGCGTATGAAGATGAGAAAGACGAAGATTATCTGTACATTGGGACCTGCTTCTCAGAGCGAGCAGGTCATCCGGGAGCTGATGCTGGCTGGCATGAATGTGGCAAGACTGAACTTTTCCCATGGAAGCTATGAGGAGCAGAAAGGTAAGCTGGATCTGGTGAAAAAGGTCCGTGAGGAGCTGGATCTTCCTGTGGCCCTCCTTCTGGACACGAAGGGACCGGAGATCCGGACCGGAATGCTGGAGAACGGTAAGATCGAACTGAAAAAGGGACAGAGCTTTGTCCTGACGACGGAAGATATTCTTGGAAACGAGGGGATTGTGTCTATCTCCTATAAAGAACTGGTGCATGACGTAAAGCCGGGCGACTCGATTCTGATCGACGATGGTCTGATCGGCATGAAAGTCAGCAAGGTGACGGAAAAGGAGATCTACTGCGTCGTGGAAAACGGCGGCACGATTTCCAATAAAAAAGGAATCAACGTGCCTGGCGTAAGCTTAAGTATGCCGTTTATCAGCCAGAAGGATTATGATGATATTGTCTTTGGAATCGAAGAAGGCTTTGATTATATTGCGGCTTCCTTTACCAGAACTGCGGATGATATTCTCGCGATCCGCCGGATTTTGGAGGAAAAGGGCTGCCAGCATATCAAGATTATCGCAAAGATCGAGAATCTGCAGGGTGTGGAGAATATCGACGAGATTCTCCGGGTATCCGACGGAATCATGATCGCCCGCGGCGACATGGGTGTGGAGATTCCTCTTGAGGATGTTCCGGTGATTCAGAAGAAGCTGATCCAGAAGATTTTTGAGAGCGGAAAGCCTGTGATCACAGCCACCCAGATGCTGGATTCCATGATGAAGAATCCGCGTCCCACCCGTGCGGAGACGACGGATGTGGCCAACGCTATTTACCAGGGCACGAGCGCGATTATGCTTTCCGGCGAGACGGCCAACGGACAGTATCCGGTAGAAGCGTTAAAGACCATGGTGAAGATAGCGATTCGTACAGAGGCGGATATTGATTATGACGCCCGCTTTAAGAGGCGTACGATCATGGATCGGCCGGACATTACGAACGCTGTGTCTCACGCGACCTGTACGACGGCGGTGGATCTGCATGCGGCTGCGATTATTACGGTTACAAAATCAGGAAGAACGGTGGGAATGGTTTCCAAACATCATCCGGGCTGCCTGATCATCGGCTGCTGCATGGACGATTATGTCTGTCGCCAACTGAACCTGTACTGGGGAGTTCAGCCCCTGCTCCTGGATAAGGAGGATGACGCTGAGGCTCTGTTCCGCCGCGCGGTAGAAGCCGCGGAGAAGGCAGGACTTGTGTCGAGGGGAGACTTGACGGTTCTGACGGCGGGTGTACCGCTTGGCATTACCGGAACGACGAATCTGATCAAGGTCCAGGTGGCAGGCAGGATACTGGTAACCGGAACTGGAATTACGAAGAAGAAGGTATGCGGTTCCCTGTGCGTGGTAAAGGACGCGGAGGAGCTTAAGAAGAACTTCCGCGCGGGAGATGTCATTGTCGCTCCGGAGACTACCAATGAGATGGTGGAGCAGATCAAGACTTCCTCCGGCCTTGTCGTGGAGCAGAAAGGGGCCAATTCCCATGCGGCGATCGTGGGGCTTACGCTTGACATTCCGGTTATTGTGGGCGCGGCCAACGCGACGGAGATCTTAAAGAGCGGAGCCGTTGTGATGGTGGACGCAGAGACAGGAACCGTTTCAAGCAACAGCTGAGCAGCAGGGCTGTAAGTCTTAGCTGAGACGGTGTAACGACCAGGAGGAATGGATTTTCATGGCGGAACTTACACCCATGATGCAGCAGTACCTGAAGACAAAGGAGCAGTACAAGGACTGTATCTTATTTTATCGCCTCGGCGATTTTTATGAAATGTTCTTTGACGATGCGAAGCTCGTATCGAAAGAACTGGAACTTACATTAACGGGAAAGAGCTGTGGATTAGAGGAACGCGCACCGATGTGTGGCGTTCCTTATCATGCTGTGGAGAGCTATCTGAACCGGCTGGTTTCCAAAGGATACAAGGTGGCTATCTGTGAGCAGATGGAGGATCCGAAGGAAGCAAAGGGACTTGTGGCGCGGGACGTGGTGCGCATCGTCACTCCCGGCACGAATCTGACCGCGGCCGACGAGACGAAGAACAATTATCTGATGTGCATTGTCTACCTCTCGGATCGGTACGGCATATCTACAGCGGACATTACGACAGGAGATTATCTTGTCACAGAGGTGGATTCCGAGCGCAAGCTGCTGGATGAGATCAATAAATTCGCTCCCGCGGAGATCGTCTGCAACGAGGCCTTTTCCATGAGCGGCGTGGATCTGGAGGATCTGCGGTTCCGGCTTGGGATCGCGGTCTATCCGCTGGAAGCCTGGTATTTCGACGATGAACTGTGCCGGAATACGCTGCTTGAGCATTTTGGACTGGCGGATCTTTCCGGGCTTGGCTTAAAGGATTTAAGCTGCGGCACGATAGCGGCGGGGGCGCTTCTGAAATATCTTTATGAGACGCAGAAGACAACCCTTTCCCATCTGACGCATCTTCAGCCCTATACGATCGGGAAATATATGATCATCGACAGCTCCAGCCGCAGAAATCTGGAGCTTACGGAAACCTTGCGGGAAAAGCAAAAAAGGGGTTCCCTTCTCTGGGTGCTGGACAAGACGAAGACAGCTATGGGCGCGCGTACCTTGCGCGGTATGGTGGAACAGCCGCTGATCGACCGGACAGAGATCGAAAAGCGGCATGAAGCGATCGCGGAATTAAACGAGCATGTGATTACCAGAGAAGAACTGCGGGAATATTTGAATCCTATTTACGATCTGGAACGTCTGATTGGGCGTATCAGTTACCAGACGGCCAATCCAAGAGATCTGATTGCGTTCCGCACATCGCTGGAAATGCTTCCCCATATCCGGACGCTTTTGGAGGATCTGAAGTCGCCGCTTTTGTGTGAGCTTCGGGAGGAGCTGGATGTGCTGTCTGATATTCAGTCGATGATCGCCCAGGCGATTCAGGAGGATCCGCCCATCTCGATCCGGGACGGCGATATTATCCGGGATGGCTATCATGAGGATGTGGACCGCTACCGGAAGGCCAAGACGGAGGGAAAGAGCTGGCTTGCCAAGCTGGAAGCCGAGGAGCGGGATAAGACGGGTATCAAAAACCTGAAGATCAAGTTTAATAAAGTATTCGGCTATTATCTGGAGGTTACAAATTCCTATAAAGACATGGTGCCGGATACCTGGATGCGCAAGCAGACGCTGACCAACGCGGAGCGTTATATCACGCCGGAACTCAAAGAACTGGAAGATACGATACTTGGGGCCGAGGATAAGCTTACCTCACTGGAATACGGTCTGTTCTGTGAACTGCGGGAAAAGATTGCCTCCCAGGTGCTGCGGATCCAGCGCACGGCCAAAGCAGTGGCAATGATAGACGTGTTTGCGTCCCTGGCCTTCGTGGCGGAGCGCAATCATTATGTGCGGCCCGTAATGAACGAGAAGGGCGTCATCGACATCAAGGGAGGCCGTCATCCTGTGGTGGAGCGGATGATTGAAAACGATATGTTCATTCCCAACGACACGTTCCTGGACAATGGACAGAACCGGATCTCGATCATCACAGGACCGAATATGGCGGGAAAGTCCACGTATATGCGTCAGACGGCGCTGATCGTGCTGATGGCACAGATAGGAAGCTTTGTGCCTGCGGAGAAAGCGAAGATCGGCATCGTGGATCGCATCTTTACCAGGGTGGGAGCTTCGGATGACCTGGCCTCCGGACAGAGTACCTTTATGGTGGAGATGACGGAGGTGGCGAATATCCTGAGAAACGCCACGCCGGCGAGCCTTCTGATCCTGGACGAGATCGGCAGGGGAACCAGCACCTTCGACGGTCTGGCGATTGCCTGGGCAGTCATAGAATATATCAGCAATCCGAAGATTCTGGGCGCAAAGACGCTCTTTGCCACCCACTACCATGAGCTGACGGAGCTGGAAGGATCGCTCTCCGGCGTGAAGAATTACTGCATTGCCGTCAAGGAAAAGGGAGACGATATTGTATTTCTGCGGAAGATTATCCGGGGCGGAGCCGATAAGAGCTACGGCATTCAGGTGGCGAAGCTGGCCGGAGTTCCCGATCCGGTGATTCAGCGCGCGAAGGAGCTTGTGGAGGAATTGAGCGCCGCGGATATTTCCCTGAAGCCAAAGGTGGCCCCCGTGGAAATGGAGATGGATATGGAGCAGATCTCCCTGTTTGACACGGTAAAAGACGATGATATTATCACGGAGATCCGCGACATGGATCTGGGAAATATGACGCCGCTGGACGCGCTGAACACGATTTACAGACTGCAGAACAAGATCAGGAACAGGTGGTGAGGCCATGGGAAGAATCGAGGTACTGGATCAGAAAACGATAGATCAGATCGCGGCGGGAGAGGTCATTGAGCGGCCTGCCTCTGTGGTGAAGGAGCTTGTGGAAAATTCCGTCGATGCCGGAGCCACGGCTGTCACTGTGGAGATCCGCGATGGGGGAACTTCCCTGATTCGTGTCACTGACAACGGAAGCGGCATCGACCGGGATCAGGTGGCGGTCGCGTTTCTGCGTCATTCCACGAGCAAGATCCGCGCTGTGGAGGATCTGTTCCACGTATCTTCTCTGGGCTTTCGCGGAGAGGCTCTGTCAAGCATCGCTTCGATTGCGATGGTGGAGCTGATTACAAAGACGGCCGATGCCGAGGCAGGCGTGCGCTATGTGATCGAGGGCGGCGTGGAGAAGCGGCTGGAGGATACGGCGGCGCCGGAAGGGACCACCTTCCTGGTCCGCAGCCTTTTTTACAACACACCGGCCAGACGGAAATTCCTGAAATCCCCGATGACGGAGGCAGGCTATGTGAGCGAACTCATGGAACGGCTGGCCCTGTCGCGTCCGGATATTTCTTTTCAGTTTATCAGCAACGGGCAGACAAAGCTTCATACCTCCGGAAACCACAACCTGAAGGATGTGATTTATCATATCTATGGCCGGGAGATTGCCGGAAATCTGGCTGAGATAGACGCGGCGGAGGGACCGGTGCGCGTCACAGGCTTTATTGGAAAGCCCGTGATTTCCAGAGGAAACAGGGGCTATGAGAATTATTTCATCAATGGACGGTACATCCGCAGCAATCTCATAGCGAAGGGCATCGAGGAGGGCTATCGCACCTTTATGATGCAGCATAAATATCCCTTTACGGCTCTCCATTTTACCATAGACGGCAGTCTTTTGGACGTAAATGTCCATCCCACTAAGATGGAGCTTCGCTTTTCAAACCAGGAACAGCTTTACCGCTTTGTCCGGGAGACAATCCGCCAGGGACTTATGGAAAAGGAGCTGATCCCGGAGATGAAGCTGACCGAGGAGGAGACGGAACAAAAACCGGAGCCAAAGCAGAGGCCAGAGCCAGAGTTTCCGGGATTGCAGCAGGAAAAAAACGGCCAGGAATCGACCAAAGCTTCAGGTGAAGCGACGCCGCAGGAGAGAAATCTGGAATATTTTCTGTCTCAGATGCGTAAACGGGTAACGGAGGAGTTCCGGCAGAAGAAGGAAGATACGGCGGAAGCTTCGCCGGAGAAAGAACCGAAATCAGAGCCTTTGCAGGAAGAAGGACAGAGGCCAGAGCCTGTGCGGCAGGAAGAGATGGTTCTCCGGGAAAAAGGAAGCTACGAGGCGCAGCAGCTTGACCTCTTTGAAAGCCGTCTTTTGAATCCGGCTACCAAATCAGACATCCGGATTATCGGACAACTGTTTGAGACGTATTGGCTTGTGCAGTTTGAGGACAAGTTTTATATGATTGACCAGCACGCGGCTCATGAGAAAGTACTCTATGAGCGTACGGTAAAAAGCCTGGCGAATAAAGAAATCACCTCACAGATGGTGAGTCCGCCGCTGATTCTGACGCTGACCATGCAGGAGGCGGCGAAGCTTGCGGAGTATCAGGAATATTTTACAGAGCTTGGCTTTGAGATAGAGCCTTTTGGCGGCAAAGAGTATGCGGTCAGCGCGGTTCCGGCCAATCTGTATGGACTGGCGGAAAAAGAGCTGTTTCTGGAACTTCTGGACAGTCTGGAATATGTGAATGGGAAGAATACGGAGCTGGTTCTCCACAAAATCGCGTCCATGTCCTGTAAGGCGGCGGTCAAAGGCAACCAGCGCATGAGTATGTCTGAGGCGCAGGCATTGATTGAGGAGCTTTTGACCCTTGAGAATCCTTACAACTGTCCTCATGGAAGGCCGACGATTATCTCTATGACGAAGCAGGAGATTGAAAAGAAATTTAAGAGAATTGTGTGAGGAGAGGCTATGAATCCGACCGTTTCCATTATCATTCCGGTGTATAACGCGCAGGAGTATCTGCGCCGCTGTGTGGAGAGCGTACTTGGACAGGAATATACAGATTTTGAGCTGATTCTGGTGGATGATGGCAGCCAGGACAGTTCAGGAGCCATCTGTGAGGAGTACGCGCAAAGAGATCCGCGTGTCCGTGTGATCCACAAGGAAAACGAGGGCGTATCTGCCGCGCGCAATCTGGCTATGGAAAATGCGCGCGGCAGGTGGCTGCAGTTTGCGGACAGCGACGACTGGGTTACGCCGGACGCCACAAAGCTTATGGTGCGTCTGGCTGAGGAGGAAGGCTGCGATCTGGTGATCTCAGACTTTTACCGCGTGGCAGGAGAGCGGGTATCCCAGAAGGGAGACATCGAGGAGGACGGGGCGCTGACGAGAGAACAGTTTGCGGCCCATATGATGGAGAATCCGGCAGATTTCTATTATGGAGTGCTTTGGAATAAGCTATACCGGCGGGAGCTGATACGAAAGCATAGGCTTCGGATGAATCCGGACATCAGTTGGTGCGAGGACTTCATGTTTAATCTGGAATACATTCGCTACGCGGAGCGGTTCTGTGCGCTTCGCGCTCCTGTGTATTATTATGTGAAGCGCAAGGGTTCCCTGGTCAGTCAGGGAAACAGTCTGGCAAAAACCATTCAGATGAAGCTCACGGTTTTTGAATATTATCACAGCTTTTATAAAGAAGTGCTGGACGAGGAGGAGTACCAAAAGAAACGGATTCAGGTGTACCGGTTTCTGATAGACGCGGCCGGCGATGGAATTGTGGGGATTCCGCTTCTTCCCGGAACGAAAAAGCTGGGCGACGAGCGTTCCGGCGTCAGCGCTGAGGCGATCGCCGGAGAGGGGCCTTTGTCTGAAATCTACAGGGGGAGGAAGCTTCTGGAACGGTATCTGGAAGTGGCGGCTTTGAAAAGTGATCTGACAGTCAGCGAGGCGTCCCTTCTTTTGTGTCTGAACCATTCGGGAGAGACTGTAAGCAGGAGAGAACTGGCGGATTTTGCAGGAATATCCCGGCGTACGCTTACCATGCTTCTTCAGCGGCTTTCCATGCGGGGACTGATCCGGCAGGAGGAGCTTGCGTCTCAAAAGACGGAAGAAAAGGAGAAGAAGAAAAAGGGGAAGAAGGAGAAGCGCCCAGATAAGAATAAGCAGGAGAAGGGCGATAAGGACAGGAAGATCAGAATTACCTTTCTGCCGGCAGCAGCTCCTGTACTGGAGGAACTTTCTCTTGTGGAACAGGATTTTGACGAAGCAAGATTTGGAGGTTTTGATGAAGAGGAGCTGATCCAGTATACGCATCTTTCTGAGAAAATGAAAAGAAATATGCAGAGGATTCTGTATCCGGGGAGGAGCGTCTGATGACAGGAAAGAAAAAAGCCGCAAACTGCGAGCTCTGCGGCAACTATGTGTATGATGAGGATTACGGCTACTATGTCTGTGAAATGGATCTGGACGAGGATGAGATGCGTCTGTTTCTGCAGGGGAGCTTTCACGCCTGCCCCTATTTTCAGTACGGGGACGAATACCGGATTGTCAGAAAGCAGATGTAGATTGCCGCTTATTCTGGTCGCAGTTACAGATGTAGAGCCTTACCCATAATTGACAAAGGCATATTCGGTCAGAGCAGGGCTGTTTCGGCGTCCTGCTGTGTTGCTTTTCACTCCGCGTACGTCCAGTACGCGTCGTTCAAGCGCCTTGCAGGGCGCCGAAACGGCCGCTGGAGGCGAGTATGCCCTTG
>DVLE01000021.1 GCA_018715645.1 Candidatus Merdisoma merdipullorum | reverse complement strand
AGGCCAGAGATTCTTTCCAGTTCCTGCACTCTTTTTTCCTGAAGCTTATTCAGCTCAGCGCTTTGCTTCGCCAGCTTCTCTTCTTTGGCCGCATAGCTTGCTTCCCGTCTTTCCAGCGCGTCTGACTTCTTGTCAAGAGCTTCCTCTTTTGCCAGAACCCTGCGCTCATAACGCTGCAGCTCCGCTCTGCGTTCCTTCGTTTCCTTCTCCAGCTCGTTCTTTGTCTTCAGCGATTCTTCTTTCGCTTCCAGCAAAGCTTCGCGCTTGGACCGTTCTGCAACCTTTAATGCGTCATCTATGATTTCCCTTGCTTTTTCTTCCGCGTTTCCGACTTTTTTCTCTATCATCGTCTTCCGCACGTAAGTCGTCACAAGAGCCGTAACTATAATTGACACAAGTGCAACTATTATCGGAACATAAAACGGCACAGGAGCACCTCCTTATTTAGTTTTCATTGTACAAATCCATACTCTGCCGACACCCTTTCAGCCACATAACTTTTGTCAGCAAAGTGCAACATACAACATTTAAATTCTATACTTATTTTTGCATTATGTCAAGCTAACTTCCTTTTTTTCACTGAAACATCTGTAAAAATTTCGCCCTTCCCAAACACGCCAAAGCTCCCCCAGCTCAGAAAATTTTCCCAGTCCCGGCTCCTCTCTGTATTCAGCTTCTTCAGGCGGCCTGACGTACAAATGCGGGCATCCGGCCCTGCAAATTTCTTTGCAAAAGCCGGATGCCCGCTGTATCGTTCGTATCCCGGTATAGGAGAACTGGCTGCGAAGGCGCCTGCCTGTATATCGCGTCAGCCGGCCGCAATCCGGAACTCGCTCAAAATATCTTCACTTCGGAAGCCACGTCTCATCAGAAACAGGTAAAAACGTCTCAGCTCCTCCTTGCTGGCTGTCTCAGGACAGATCTGTTTTTTCTCCATCCAGAGACGAATCTGCTCCCTCTCATCCTGAGGCTCCGCCTCCTGGATGGCCGCCTCCAGCGTCTCTCTTGCGATCCCTTTCTTGTAGAGAAGCTCCTGCTCTACCTGCCGGCGGCTTTTGACACGTCCGCGGCTGTTCAGATAATTCACCGCGTACCGCATATCATCCAGGTAGTGATACTGCTTTACGTAGGCCACCGCATCCTCTACCGCTTCCGGCTTATAGTTCTGCAGAAGCTTCGTGCGCAGCTCCTGCTCCGTCCTGTCGCTGCGCTCCAGGATATGAAGGGCTCTGTGCCTGGCCCGCTTGATGTCTCCCGACTTCTCAGCCTCTTTTCCCGGCTCTCTCTGTCTCATGTCCCTTCACCGCTTACTTCTCCGCGGACCTTCCCGCAGCTTTATCCTTGCTGTCTTTCTCCCCCGCTTCACCTTCCGGCTTCGCAGAATCAAGACCGAAACCTTCCCTTACCTTTTCCTCAATCTCCTGGCAGACCAGCGGATTCTGCTTCAAATACAGCTTCGCGTTCTCGCGTCCCTGACCGATCTTCTCGCCGTTATAGGCGTACCAGGCTCCGCTCTTGTTCACGACGCCTGTATTAGCCGCCAGATCCAGAATGTCCCCTTCTCTGGAAATTCCTTCGCCGAACATAATGTCAAATTCCGCCTCCTTAAACGGAGGAGCAATCTTATTTTTTACCACCTTGATGCGGGTACGGTTGCCCACAATCTCTCCGCCCTGCTTCAATGTCTCGATCCGGCGTACATCCAGACGAATCGAAGAGTAGAACTTCAGCGCACGGCCTCCCGTCGTCACCTCCGGATTTCCGAACATTACGCCCACCTTCTCACGGAGCTGGTTAATAAAGATCACGCTGCATTTTGACTTGCTGATGACAGCCGTCAGCTTCCGCAAAGCCTGAGACATCAGTCTCGCCTGAAGACCTACATGGGAGTCTCCCATATCGCCTTCGATCTCAGCCTTCGGCACCAGCGCCGCCACGGAATCCACGATAATGATGTCTACGGCCCCTGAACGTACCATAGTCTCCGCAATCTCAAGAGCCTGTTCCCCGTTGTCCGGCTGGGAGATATAGAGATTATCCACATCTACTCCGATATTCTTCGCGTACACCGGATCCAGCGCATGCTCCGCGTCAATAAAGCCTGCGATGCCGCCGCGCTTCTGCACCTCGGCAACCATATGAAGGGCGACCGTCGTCTTACCGCTGGACTCCGGTCCGTAAACTTCCAGGATTCTCCCTTTGGGGATCCCGCCCAGTCCCAGAGCCAGATCCAGACTCAGACAGCCCGTAGGCGTCGTCTCGATCTGCATATTCGCTCCCTTGTCGCCAAGCTTCATGACAGAGCCTTTTCCAAACTGCTTTTCAATCTGAGCCAGCGCCGCGTCAAGCGCTTTCAGCTTTTCTTCTTTAACCATTTACTTCTCCTTATCCCTCTACCAGATTTATATCGAATGTCTGTTCGTTTTTCTGCATACTATCTTATTATATTTTCTCTCTGCTGTCAAGCAGAAAGCAAAAGACTTTGTTTTTCAATCGGGAATCCCGGAGAGAAACTCTCCCTCTGAATCAGCGCAGATCTGGCTGACAGATACAGAATAGCACAAGTTTCAGGATAAATCAACTATTTTTTGACATTTTTTAGAAAAATTATGCCAACGCGCGGAGCGCTATACTGTGTTGCTTTTCGCTCCGCGTGTGTCCTTGTCAACTGAGGGTAACCTCTGTTCCGCCCCATTCCACGACGGTAAAGCCCTTCCGCTCCGGCGTGGTGATGACTGGCTCCGGTACCTCTATCGGCTTATCCAGCGCCTGGTATGCCATAAATACCCGGATGACGCTGTCCGGCTCCGGCGTGATGTGAAGCGCCGCATACTCCGTGTACACGCTTGTCTGGAAGGTAATGAGATTCCATGGATTTTCCTGCATTTTCGGAAGCCAGTAGACAATAAATTCATTGTATTCCGATGGCGTAAGACCAAGCTGCGCCAGCTTTTCCTGAAGAAAAGCCGCCGTATCCTCTCCCTTCACCACGAAGCCTTCGCTCATATCATACTCTATATCGGAAACGCCCTCCCAGAACAGATACGAATACTGCTGTCCATCCCGCAAGTCCTGAAGCGTACCGTCCGGCCTTGCTATCACATTCCAGCCATCCTCATAGACCGGATACGTACAGAACAGCTCTCCCTCGTAATCCAGCCGGACGCTGACCTCCTGCGCCTCCTCCGGATACAGGTAAATCACCGGTTTCTCCGCCAATGCCTCCTCGTCCTTATCTGTGCAGCCCGCCAGCATAAGAACTGAAAGCAGCATACACATTGCAGCAAAGGTCTTATATCCTTTTCTCATGCCCACTCCTCCTTCGTACACCCTTCCGCTCTTTTTCTCTTTCTATAAGTTATAACGAAGGAAAAACAGGATTTGCTACAAATATTCCTTTATTTTTTGAAAAATTTCGTCTGATCGTCTTACGAATCCGACATCTGGAAATGCTGATAATCCTTCAGCGTACGCCAGTCGCCTCCCCAGGTGAACCCCCGTTCCTTAAAGAGTTCCAGACAAAGCTCGCCCTCTCCGCCTATTTTGTGCGGGAAGTCCGAAGAGCGGTCCGCGTAAGCGTCGCTTCCTTCCGGAGAAATCCGCTCCTCACCGTTCTCGTAGGTCACATAGGGATTGTAGAAGGGATTGATGTCGATGGCCATGCCGTAGGCATGACGGGACAGCGTCGTGCTTCCGGCCACCACACGATAATTGAAGCAGGATGTGTTATTGTCCAGGCAGGAAGCATCGTCGTCCCCGCCATAGTCGTCTATCAGACGCATTTTCTCTATCTGGTAGCCATGGTCATAGAGAATACGGAAAATTTCCAGAACCGTATCGGCGATCCGGACATTCGTCACCATTTCGCCCACATGGGTTTCCCTGTCAAAGCCTACGTAAAGCATACGCAGATACCTAAGCTCCGAGAGTTCTATATCGTCATTTTCCACATAGGACACGCCGCTCATGCGTGCAAACACCTCATCCGGGATCTCAGAGGCATAAAAAAACGTGTCGATTTCTTCCCCGGAAAGTTCCTCCTCCACTATCGTCCCCGACGCGCTGGTCTGGTAAGAGGCGAGCCTGCGCTGCCGTTCTTCCGCCTCCCAAAGCCTTTGTCTCTCTTGTTCCTCCTGAACCTCTCCGGTCAGTTCCGCCAATGTTTCCGCCGCCGGTCTCGGCACGGCATCCGCTTCCTCCCGGAATCCGGCACAGCCGCCGCATAACAGGCAAATGGCCATTCCTGCGGCAGAAATGACCATTTTTACACCTTTCTTTCTCATCTATAATCTCTCGCTTTTCTCTTAGAAGCCTCCTGGCGCCTTGAAATGCTTCTGCCCGGACGCTTATTTTGCAGCGATATAGCCCTGAGCCTTCAGAAGCTCCGCGCAGAGTACGGCTCCGCCGGCAGCGCCGCGAACCGTATTGTGAGACAGGCCTACGAACTTCCAGTCATACACATGATCCTCGCGCAGTCTGCCGATAGATACGCCCATTCCCTTCTCATAGTCTACGTCCAGCTTCACCTGAGGACGGTTATCCTCTTCAAGATACTGGATAAACTGCTTCGGGGCACTGGGAAGCTCAAGCTCCTGGGGCGCTCCCTTAAAGGAACGAAGCTTCTCGATCAACTGCTCCTTCGTCGCTTTCTTTCTGAACTTTACGAATACAGCCGCCGTATGTCCGTTCAGCACGGGCACGCGGATACACTGGCAGGTGATGACCGGTTCCTCCGCCAGCTTAATCTCGCCATCCTCGCAGGTTCCAAGCACACGCAGAGGCTCTTTCTCGCTCTTTTCTTCCTCACCGCCGATATAGGGGATGATATTTTCTACCATCTCCGGCCAGTCTTTAAAGGTCTTGCCTGCTCCGGAGATTGCCTGATAGGTCGTAGCCACTACCTCGTAAGGCTCAAATTCTCTCCAGGCAGCCAGAGCCGGCGTATAGGACTGGATGGAACAGTTCGGCTTCACGGCGATAAAGCCTCTCTTCGTTCCCAGACGCTCTCTCTGCTTCTCGATAATCCTGGCATGATCCGCATTGATCTCCGGAATCATCATCGGAACGTCGGGCGTCCAGCGGTGGGCGCTGTTGTTGGAGACTACAGGTGTCTCTGTTTTGGCATAGGCCTCCTCAATGGCACGGATCTCATCCTTTGTCATATCTACGGCGCTGAACACAAAATCCACGCCTGCGGCTACCTTTTCCACTTCATTTACATTCATCACCACAAGCTTTTTCACAGACTCCGGCATCGGCGTATCCATTTTCCACCGGCCGCCTACGGCCTCCTCATAGGTCTTTCCTGCGCTTCTTGCGCTGGCCGCAATCGTCACCACCTCAAACCAGGGATGGTTCTCCAAAAGGGAGATAAATCTCTGTCCTACCATTCCGGTTCCGCCTAAGATTCCAACTTTCAGCTTCTCACTCATTTTTCATATTCTCCTCTTTTATGTCTTTATATCACGGACAAATGTCTTTGTTCTAGAGTATACTACCGCAGTTTTCAAAAAATTGCAAGTATTTTTTTCGCATCCTTCACTCCGGGCCTGCCGTATTACTGTTCATTCTGTCCGCCGAGTGCCGGGTGCTCCGAAAGCCATGCCTCATTCCGGGCAATCACCTGCTCCATAGCCGCCTTTCCGGGCGCTCCCAGCGTCAGACGCTTATTGACGCAGGTATCCATGCTGACCGCCTCGTAGATGTCTTCCTCAAAAACGGGACTGATGCTCTGAAGCTCTGAGAGCTCAAGCTCCTCAATCGCCTTGTTCTGTTCTATGCAGTACAGCACGAGGCGGCCGATGATGCCGTGGGCGTCCCGGAAGGCCACGCCGTGATTTACGAGATAATCGGCTGCATCCGTGGCATTCGTAAAGCCCTTCTTCGCACTTTCTTCCATGACTTCCTTGTTGAATTTCATGGTGTCAAGCATTCCGGTAAACAGCGCCAGACATCCCTTCACCGTGTCTATGGCGTCAAAGGTCAGCTCCTTATCCTCCTGCATATCCTTATTATAAGCAAGCGGAAGTCCCTTCATCGTAGTGAGCAGCGACATCAGCGCCCCGTAGACGCGCCCCGTCTTGCCGCGAACCAGCTCCGCGATGTCGGGATTCTTCTTCTGGGGCATGATGCTGCTTCCCGTGCTGTAAGCATCGTCAATCTCCACAAACTGATACTCATTCGTATTCCAGATGATGATCTCCTCAGAAAAACGGCTTAAATGCATCATAATCGTGGACAGCGCCGACAGAAGCTCGATCAGATAGTCCCGATCCGATACAGAGTCCATACTGTTTTGCGTAGGTCCCGCAAAGCCAAGAAGTTCCGCCGTATATTCCCTGTCAAGGGGATAGGTCGTTCCTGCCAGGGCTCCGGAACCCAGCGGGCAGTAATTCATCCTTTCAAGGATGTCGCCGAGACGTCCTCTGTCCCGCTTAAACATCTCAAAATAAGCGCCCAGATGATGCGCCAGCGTGATCGGCTGGGCCTTCTGAAGATGGGTAAAGCCTGGCATGATCGTCTCCGTATGCTCCTTCATCAGACGCAGCAGCACCAGAAGAAGCTCTCTCACAAGGCCGTCGATAGCCTCCGTCTCATCTCTCGTATAAAGCTTCATATCAAGAGCCACCTGATCGTTGCGGCTCCGTCCCGTGTGAAGCTTCTTTCCCGGCTCCCCGATCCGGCTGATAAGCACAGCCTCCACAAAGCTGTGAATATCCTCATATTCATCCGTAATCTCAAGCTTTCCGCTCTCCACGTCGGCGAGAATTCCTTCGATCCCAGCAAGGATCGCGTCTCTTTCCTCCTCCGTCAAAATCCCCTGCTTTGCCAGCATCCGCACATGGGCCATGCTGCCCTGCATATCCTGTCTGTAAAACTTTTTATCAAATGAAATTGAAGCGTTAAAATTGTATACAAGCTTGTCCGTCTCCTTGGTGAAACGTCCGCCCCAGAGCTGTGCCATATGTATTTCCTCTCTTTTCCCACTAATCAGTCCCTGTATACAAAAAAGAATTTCGCTCGCGAAATTCTCCGCGCGCGAGCGGGCTGCAAAGCAGCAATTTCCTCTCCGCGAGCTGCGCACCCTTGCACGAAGTGCATTTTGTTTCATGGGAAAGACCTTTTTCTACTTCGCTTTCACACATTAACGTAACACGGTCTTTCCTAATGAAACAAAAAAGGGAATCCTGCGCCGCAGGATTCCCTGCCCTTTTCCATTAAGGGTACCTGTACACTGACACTGTCAGTGTAAATATAGCATACTTCATTTTCAGATTCAAGAATTCCCTTCAGAATCCTTCCTTCTCTCCCGCAGCGAGAACACGCAGCCGCAGTAATCCTGACGGTAAAGGCCGTACTCGGCCGACAGCTCCGTGGACCGCTTATATCCGTTCTTCTTCTTGAAATCACTGAACAGATAGGGGACTTTGTATTCCTCCGCCAGACGGGCGCCGATCTCATTGAGCTTTTCCGCATTCTTTAAGGGGCTTATGGAAAGGGTGGTCGTAAAATAGTCGAAGCCTCCCGCGCGGGCCATCTGAGCCGCCTCCAAAAGCCGCAGGCGGTAACAACGGGCACAGCGCTCCCCTCCCTCCGGTTCCCGCTCCAGTCCCTTTGCCATCTCATAGAAGCGCTCCGGCTCATAGGGGCCTTCCAGGAAAGAGATCGGATGCTTTGCAGGCAGTTCCCG
>DVLE01000020.1 GCA_018715645.1 Candidatus Merdisoma merdipullorum | reverse complement strand
GGGCATCCGCATCTCCTATGACCTTGTGGGCTTTATCCCCGTGGACGAACTAATGAAACAGGAAACGACATGACCGAAGCCATGCCGTTCCTGCAAAAAGCAATATTACTTTCTTATGACCCCCTTCCATTTGCCGCGGGGCATATATTTTTCAGTCAGCACTCCAGCCGTACCCTGCTGCCGCCCGTCCTGTCCTTCGTCACGACGATCTGTCTGTCGATCCGTTCTTTCAGTTCCCCCACATGAGAAATGATGCCTACCAGACGGTTGCCGCCTGCAAGTTCAGCAAGGGTTTGAATGGCCTGTTTCAGAGACTCCTCGTCCAGAGAACCAAAGCCCTCGTCCACAAACATTGTATCCAGGCGAATGCCTCCGGCTGAGGACTGAATCTCGTCCGCGAGGCCCAAAGCCAGCGATAAGGAAGCCTTGAAGGACTCTCCGCCGGACAGGGTGCGGACGCTTCTCTCTGTCCCATTATAATGATCGATCACATCCAGTTCCAGACCGCTCTGACTTTTATTGTTCCCGGCTCCACGGCTCCGCTTCAATTCATACTGACCGCCCGACATGGACAGCAGACGGAGGTTCGCCCGGCGAATCATCCGATCAAAATATGTGGTCTGGATATAAGTCTCCAGCATCAGCTTTTCCTTTCCGGCCAGGTTTCCATTGGCCGTGTTTGAGAGAGCGCGCACCCAGGCCAGACGCTTTTCCAGTTCTTCCAGCTTTCCTGCATGTACCGTCATATTCCGAAGGACTGCTTCATTTGCAGTGATTCGGGCGTGAAGCTCCTTCTGTTTCTCTGTGCAGCGATTCCTCTCGCTCTGAAGATCCTTCTGCTTTTTTGCAAGTTCTCTCCCATCAGGAAAGGAAGCGTCCTTAAGAAGCGCCTGAAGCTGAGCGATCCGTCCATCAAGCCCCGCCAGTTCCTGCTCCTGAACCCGGCAGACGTTCTGCGCTTCCTCAATCGCCTGTTCCAGATCCCTTTTTCGTTCTTCCAGCCTCTTTTTCTCCCGCTCCGCCTGCTGCCTGTTCTCAAAACGCAGACTTTTCCTAAGCTCCTCTCTCTGGGCAGCCAGCTCGCTTCTGCGGCTTTCCAGAGCCGCCGCTTCCTCCCTTACAGCGGAAAGCTCCTCCTGCAGTCTTTTTCCCTTTTCTTCTTCCAGCGGAAGCTCCTGTTCCAGTTCTTCTCTCCGCTTCAGAGCCGCGTCTTCTCTCTCTATCTGCCCTTCAAGTTCCGAAAGCCTCCGCGCCAGCCCGCCAAAGCGATTAAAAAGCTCCTGCTCCCAGGGCGCGCCAGGTACTAAAAACTCCCTTTGTCCCGGCAGAGCGTCCGCCGCCCCTTCCGTCACGCCCAGAATGCCTGCCAGACGTTCCCGAAGATAGCCTGCCTTCGCCTGCGCCTCTCCCGCCTTGCTGCCGGCCTCCTTGCTGGCCTTCTCCGCCTTTGCCTGTGCTTTCGCGAACTCCTGCTCCGCCCGTTTCAGCTCGTCTTCCGTGGGCGCGTTCTTTGACTTTCTGGCAGGAGAGGGGTGTGTCACAGAGCCGCAGACCGGACAAGGCTTCTGATCTTCCAGTGTTTCCGCCAGGATCCCCGCCTGCTCATCCAGAAAGGCCCTGTTCTTTTCCCGGTAAACCGCTTCCTTTTCTTCCAGCTCTTTTGCCGCTGTCCGATAAGCGTTCTGCGCTTTCCAAAGCTCGTCTCCCAGGCTCCGGTAAGCCTTAAGCTCTCCTGCGAAGGCGTTCAGTTCATCCCTTTTCTGCCTTGCCTGCTCCCGCTCCCTGACCAGACGTTCTCTCAGTTCTCCGGCATGGGCATATGTCTTCTGTTCCTCACGGAGTTTTTCCAGGTGAAGCGCCTGCCGTTCCTGCTGCCCGGAGAGTGTTTTCTGCTTCATACCGGCTTCCCGGACCGCTCTTTCCAGCCCTTCCAGCTCCTTCTGCCGTTCCTCCAGACGCTCATAAGAGGGAAGCTCCGCCTGGATCGCGGAAAGCTCCGTCTGAAGTCTCTCCTGCTCTGGCTTCGTGCCTTGCTGCTCCTGCCATTTTTCCTTTGCCTGCGCAAGCTTCTCCGCGGCGGCGATCCGCTCCTTTCGCGCCTGCTCAAGCTCCTTTTGGGATCGCTCCAGCTCTCCGGCTCTGCCTAGCTCCTCGCTTACCCTTGAAAGCTCCTCCTCCGTCCTCTGAAGCCTGTCTTCCGCTTCTTGCTGCGCCTTCCTGTCCTGATCCAAAACAGCTTCCAGAAGCTCCCGGATCTCCGCCAGAGGAAGCGCTTCCTCTTTTGCCTTTTCAAGCTCCCCGGAATACTCGCTTTCCGGATCGCAGGCTGCGCCGCGGATATACTGAGACACGCTGGCTTTCTCTGCCGCGCACCGTTCCCTAAGCTTTCCCGTCTCCTCCTTGAGCCGTTCCTGGAGAATCTGATACCTGCCTGTGCGGAACAGTTCGCGGAAGATCGCCTGGCGTTCCCTGGTATCTGCCAGAAGCAGCTTCAGAAAATCTCCCTGAGCGATCATCACAATCTGGGAAAACTGATTTCTGTCCACGCCAAGGATCTCCCGGATCGCCGCGTTCACTTCCTTCACCTTCGCAATCACCCGGCCATCCGGCATCACAAGCTCCGCGTCGGCTTTCTGCAAGGTTGTCCCTCCGCCCCTCTTTGCAGGTCTTTCGTATTCAGGATTTCTCCGCACCGTATATACCTTCTCCCCATAAGAGAAGGTCAATTCCACGAAAGTCGGCGTCCCGGCGTCCGCATATTTGGAGCGCAGCATCCCAGGCTCCCGGTTTTCGCCGCTGGCCTCCCCGTAGAGCGCATAAGCAATGGCGTCAAAGATCGTCGTCTTTCCCGCTCCCGTATCTCCTGTGATCAGGTAAATGCCTCCCTGTCCCAGACGTTCCATGTCAAGTTCTGTCCGTTCCGCATAAGGGCCAAAGGCGGAAATCACCAGCTTTTGCGGTCTCATCCCTCGTCCTCCCAGATCTTTTCAATGAGCCCTTCCGCAAAGGCACGCTGCTCTGCGCTCATGGGCTGATTATTCTGCCGCTCATAAAATTCTTCAAACAAAGCAAGGGGCGTCTTTTGTCCAGTCTCCATCTCCTCCAGGGTTTCTTCCCCTGCCCGCGTTCTCCGGTTGTCATAATCAAGGCGCATCAGATTCGGATAGATAATCCGCAGCTTACTCGCGGCGTCAGGCACATCTTCCTCATCCGTCAGCGTCACATGCAGATAGTCCTCCCGATCTCCATGTTTCTCCTCGTTCTGATAAAAACTCCTGGCCGTAAGCTCCATATAGGTTCCGCGGATTTCCCGCAGATCGTGAAGGGGAGAAAGGGGTATGGTGCGTATGGTAAGTTCGGCCCTCTCCCCTTCTGCCCTTTTTCCAAGCTCCGCTACCGTCACCGATTTTACGTGGCCTGCTTCGGAAAAAGAATATTTCAAAGGCGTCCCGCAGTAGCGCAGCCGGCTCTCTCCTACATTCTGTGGACTGTGAATATGCCCCAGAGCCACATAGTCAAAAGCGTCGAAAACGGAAGCGTCCACATTGTCGGTTCCGCCCACGGAAATCTCCTCCGAATCGCAGCGTCCGGCTCCCGTCACAAACTGATGGGTGACAAGCACATTTCTTATCTTTCTGTTCGGATTCATCTCCTCCACCGCCGCCTGGACCGCGTCCGTATAGGAGGCGATCTCCTTCTCCGGGAAAAACCTGCGTACGTGCGCCGGTTTGAGAAAAGGCAGAAGATAGAGAGCCAGATCCCCATATTCGTCCCGAAGCGTCACCGGCTCCACATGGCCGCCGTATACCGGCGCGATATGGATGCCGCTTCTGTCCATAAGCCTTCCTCCAAAGGACAGCCGCTCCGGTGAATCGTGATTGCCGCTGATCAGAAAGACCTGATGCCCTCCGCTGGACAGCCGGTACAGAAAATCGTCAAAAAGCTGTACCGCCTCCGCAGGCGGCACAGACTTATCATAAATGTCTCCTGCAAGCAGAACGGCGTCCGGCCGTTCCGCTTCTATAATCTCAAGAATCTGTCCCAGAATGTGCCTCTGATCCTCCAGCATGGAAAATTCATTGACACGTTTGCCAAGATGCAGATCCGAAAGATGTACGAATTTCATAGATAATCTCCCTCAAGAAAGCGTCTCGTTCATACTGCCGCTGCGAAAGCCGGCAAGATCCAGGCTGACATAGGAAAATCCATATTCCCGGAGCTTTTCTGTGATCCCAAGCCGAAGCTTCGGATCCAGCAGCCGTTCAAAATCCTCCGGCAAAACCTCAATGCGGGCCAGATTTCCATGAACGCGCACCCGCATCTGGCGGAAGCCCTGTTCCATCAGATACGCCTCGGACCGTTCCACCATGGAGAGCTTTTCCGCCGTGATCCCCTCCCCATAGACGAAGCGGGAGGCCAGGCAGGCGTAGGAGGGCTTATCCCAGGTCGGAAGGCCGAGTTCACGGGAAAGCTCCCGGATCTCCGCCTTCGTAAGTCCCGCGTCGCGTAAGGGGCTTTTGATGCCAAGTTCGGCGATAGCCCTGTGTCCGGGACGGTAGTCCTGATTGTCGTCCATATTCGAGCCCTCAATCACCCAGGCCAAATCGTTTTCAGCGGCCAGGCGCTGAATATTCCCAAACAAGGCACGCTTGCAGAGATAACAGCGATCCGGCGGATTTTGGGAAAAGCCGTCTACGCTCATCACGTCAAACTCATACACAATCTGGCGAATCCCTTCCTTTTCACAGAAGGCGGCGGCTTCGCCGCTCTCCCGCTTCGGAAAGGCGCTGGCTCTGGCTGTGACAGCCACAGCCTTATCTCCCAGAACCTCATGAGCCGCCTTCAGAAGAAACGTGGAGTCCACGCCGCTTGAAAAGGCGACGGCCACGCTTCCAAGCTCCCTTATATTTTCCTGCAGCAGCTTATATTTCTGTCTCGTTTCCTTTGTCATGTCTCTTATCCTTTCCCTGCTGCCGGACACGCCGGCAGAGGCTTTGCTGTTCATTCTATTCAAAGATCAATTCGCCTTTTATTTTACTACATTTCCGGGAGCCTGAAAACTGCCAGTTTGCATTCAGCCGGCTTTAATTGACAAGGGTACCTTTTTCAAATTCAATCACGTAGATTTAATCGTATACTGTCAATATTTTTTTCACGCAAATTTAACATGTTTTCACTGGAATATTCCTTGACTTTTTTCCGTTTTTAGGATATAGTGAGCTTACGGTTAAGTGTATTTTTGAAGAAGGTTGATTCACATGTTTTTGTAAGTCATCATTCATTCTGATGCTTTACAAAAACATGTGTTTTTTATTCCCGCGAACTGCAGACCGGGCGAATGTGCAGGCACATTCCTCCGTCGTCGGCCGCGGGGAGCAGATACCTGGAGGCTTGCCGCCAGGTGTTTGTCTTTCGGATAGATATACGCGCCTTACTTATTTTATTTTATCTATCAACAGGAGGCATCTTATGAACAAGGGTACAGTAAAGTGGTTCAACGGAACAAAAGGATATGGCTTTATCACCAACACTGAGAATGGCGAGGATGTATTCGTACATTTCTCCGGCATCGTAGCTGACGGCTACAAGACTCTGGAGGAAGGCCAGTCCGTTACCTTCGACATCACAGAGGGAAACCGCGGACCGCAGGCTACCAATGTGGTTGTAGTAGCGTAAACACACAGAAGCATATCATGCGGAACGCCGCAGTATACAAATCCAGGCAAGCAGGATTTGTATACTGCGGCGTTTTTGGCGTCGGCGTACTTCTTTACTTTAGCAAATCGACTCCTGTCTATGGACGTCCCACCAGTCTCTCGCCACATTTCGGACAATATGCAAAGTTTTCTTCCGTCTCATATCCGCAGGCGGGACAATAAAGCCTGGATGTACGGCCTCCGGCCTGCTCCCAGGTCTGATTTGCTCCGCCGCCGTAGAAACCGCCGCCCTTTCGGATCAGCGTCAGTTCCTCCGGCCGGATCTCAGTCTGCTGTCCGTTCTGAAGCCTCCGGCCTGCCTGCGGATCCAGCTCATAAAGACTATGGCAGCATGAGGTTTCCGCATAATATCTTTTTCCCCATTTCAATACGGGAATAAAGAACAGGCTCAGACACATATAGGTCATGTACACCTGGTAACGTCCATATCTGCCGCAGCAGCCGCAGATGACAGGCCCGAAGCTTCCTATATCCTTCTGTCCCTGATTCACTCCGAATACAAAAAACATCTCAGTTCTGTCCTTCCTCTGTATCTTCGCCCTCCTCGCCGGTTCCTTCTCCGGCCAGCTTCAGGAGATCTTCTATCTCCTCTACAGGCATATCCATAAATACGGAAAGCTCCTCCACAGAAACCTTTCGTTCCAGCTCATCCGACAGTTTTTTAATGCCGTCGCTCAGATGATTCAATCTCTCAGCCAGGAGATTTCCGGCCTGGCGCTCTGTCTGCTGATCCTCAAGAGCCTGTTCCATGGCAGTCCGAATCTCCTGTCTCAGATAATCCAGAGCCGTCATTTCTTCGGGACGGATGCCAAGGGCCTCCATAGCGAGCATCAGGCCAATATTCCCCTCCTGCACCAGATCCCCCAGCGGAAGACCGCGTCCTGAAAGGCCTCTGGCTGTCCGCAGCACCTCCGGCAGAAGCTGCTCCGTAAGTCTGGCCTTCGCTCCGCCATCGCCGCTTTCTTCCGCCTCCTGGCACAGGGCGAACAGTTCTTCTTCCTCAAGAAAAGAAATATACTCCAATTCTTTCTGATACTGTTCCAGAAACTCCTGTTCCTCAGGCGTTAAAACCGCCTCCTCCTCCGGCGCCTCCTCTTTCGCAGGAACGTAGCCCTCTACGGTCACAAGGCGCGAAGCCAGATACGCAAATACGAGCTGAAACTGCTCCTCTGTCAATTCCATATCTTCCAGAAAATCTCTTACTTCTTCCGCGCGCAGACGATTCTCTTTCTCTCCGGCCAGTTTTCCCAATGCCTCCAGCTTTTTCTGAAATTCCTGTTTATTCATGCTTTTTTCCTTCATTTTTATATTCCAGCACTTTAATCCCATGGTAAAGCACCCGGTTCACCGGCGTGTCTATGCCAAGCTCCTCGCCCAGCCGGACAACCGTTCCGGAGAACATCTCCACCTCTGTCTTACGCCCTCTTTCCAGATCCTGAAGAGTGGAGGGCTTATTTTCCGGGGGAAGATTCATGACGACCTTCTCCTGCTTCTCGATCTCCGCCTCACCGATTGAAATTCCTTTTTTCTGTGCGATAGCCGCTACCTCACGCATGGCCGCGCGGCGGATAATATTGGCGCTTTCCTGGGTCCGGTATGCTCCGAAAGGAATGCCAAGGAGAGCGCAGGTCATATTTTCCCCTACGTTCGCCATGTATTTGAACCAGATGCCCTTCAGCATATCTGTATTGATCTTATAAGGAATGCCGCAGCGGTCAAAAACCTCCTTCACGGCTTCCACCCGCGGCGTATACGTCTCGTTGTTCTTTTCACCGAAATGCACGAAACCCGCCTCCGGATCAAAATCAGCGACTCCCTGATCCATGACGATCGATACCCGCATAAAGGAATACAGCACATGGTCCCAGCCATAGGCTGCCGCCACTCGTTCCTCGCTCTCGATTCCGTTCATGACGCAAAGAATCTGCGTATGCTCTCCCACCTGGTTCGCGATGTCCCGAATCGCCTGGTCAAGCCCCATATCCTTGACCGCCATAATTATCAGATCGGCCGGCTCTCCTGTTTCCTTAGGCTCCACAATGGGGAAGCGATAATTGACGCCGTTCAACGTCACGCCCTGGCTTTCCAGCCTCTTTTTTCTCTCCCCTTCCGCCAGAACCCGGAAGTCTCCGGGCTTTAGCCCTTTCTGAAGTCGCGGCGCGAAAAACACGCCCATAGCCCCCAGGCCAATCAAAGTCACTTTTTCTATCTTCATTCTGCATCCCCCTCCATATCCGTTTCTGTTGGGATTCCGGCATGATCGGCTCTGTCCCCGGCGGTCATTTTTTCATGCTCCTGGCACAGCTCCTGATACAGCTCATAAAAGGTCCAGCCGCAGTTGTGTTCGGTCAGAACAGCCTTTAAAGCCACCGGCGGCACCTTCGCTCTGCGGAGCTGGTTCAGCATTTCATGCAGTCTCCGCTCCCCAAAGCCATACAGGACCAGCATTTTTTCCGGTATCACGGGAAGAACGTCCCCGTCCGGCTCCTGTTCTTCGTATCCGGGAATCCCGGCCAGAAACCCAACCTTCTGGCCGACCTGTTCCGCTCCGATATTGCGGATACGGATGCCGAGCCGGACTAACACTCCTTTGAGCTTCTGATCCTCCGCCGTCTTTTCTGGCGTATAATACAGAACCATTTCCTTTCTCACTGCCATAGTCTCATTCTCCTTACCCTGAATTGACAAGGGCGTACGATACAGATCCGCCGCCTGCTCTCAGCCCTGTCCGTGCAGTTCATAATAAAAGGCGTACTGCTGCAGAACCCCTGCAAAGCCCTGATACCGTTCAAAGGGAAAGCCTGACGGATACCGCTTCAGCATCGCCTTGATATGCGTATCCACAGGAAACGCTTCAATATGGTGAAGGGCAAAGAGGCAGATACAGTCCGCCACCTTGCTTCCGACTCCGGAAAGCTTCAGCAGCCTTTCCTTCGCCGCTTCATAGTCAAGCGCAGGCAGCTCGCAAAGGTCTGCTTCTCCTTCGCAGATCATGCGGGCCGTCTTTACAAGATAAGGAGCCCGGTAGCCGAGTCCGAGTTCCCGGAGCCTCTCCTCCGAAGTGCCTGCCAGCGCCTCAGGCTCAGGGAATAAATCGTAAGTGTTTCCACGGAAATTAAGAACCGTCTCCCCAAACTCTCTGCACAGCGCGTCCACGCACTTCTGGATCCGCGGAATATTGTTCTGCTGGGAAATGATAAAGGTCACAATCGTCTCCCATAGCTCCTGCCGCAGAATCCGGATTCCTCCTCCTGTCCGGGCCGCCTCCTGAAGATAAAAATCTTCCGGATCTATGGCCTTCTTAAAGCCTGCATAATCTGTGTCCAGATCAAAATACCCGTTCCACAAAGCTTCAAATTCCTGCTCCGTACAGGAAAAGGCGACCTCCGTTCCCTTCTGGCTGATTTCCAGATACTTTCCGAAAGCAGTCAGAGAATACGCGTCCTTTGTAAGAGGACGCAGGCGGAAGCACTGACCTGAACGGGCAATCTGGTCAATATCAAAATCAGTAATTTCTCTGGTATACATCGTTCGTTCTCATCTTTTGATGGCGTTTTCCTGCCCGTGTAAGCCTGGGGGCAGCTCTTATCCCACAAAGTATAACATATTTAATCTTGCACCACAACCGGCGAAAAGAGGGCCTATACAGGAAAGCGCCGCCGAACAAATGCTTCCATCTGTTCAGCAGCGCTTCCAGCCTCAGCTCATTTCTAACCGATCACGTCGCTCATATCATATCTTCCAGCCGGCTTTCCTGCCAGGAATTTTGCCGCCTGAACGGCGCCCTTTCCGAATACGGCTCTGGAATATGCTCTATGCTCAAAGGTAATGACCTCGTCTGTTCCCGCAAAGATCACATCATGGTCTCCCACTATCGTGCCGCCGCGAACCGCCGAGATACCTATCTCACGGCTGTCACGCTTCTGCCGGACCTGACTTCTGTCATAGACATACGTATACGCGTCTCCGGACGCCTCATTGATGGCGTCCGCCAGGGCAAGCGCCGTGCCGCTGGGCGCGTCCAGCTTCTGGTTGTGATGCTTTTCCACAATCTCAATATCAAAGCCTGCGGCTTCCAGCGTCGGAGCCGCTTCCTTTAAAAGCTTCAGCAGAAGATTGATGCCCACAGACATATTGGCGGATTTGAGTACCGCGATCTCTCTGGCAGTCTCCTCCACCCTTTCAAGCTGCTCCTCTGAAAGTCCCGTCGTACAGAGTACAACCGGCGTCTTTGTACGCGTGCAGTAGTCAAGCAGCGCGTCGACTGCTCCTGCGTTGGAAAAATCAATCACCACATCCGCCTTCACGTCGCAGTCATCAATTTTTGAAAAGACCGGGAAGGGATTGGGCGTGCCTGTATAGGCGTCCACTCCCGCCACGATCCGCGCGTCCTTGTCGTCCTTCAAAAGTCCTGCTATCATCTGTCCCATACGGCCATTGCAGCCGTGAAGCAAAATATCTGTCATTTATTTAACCTCGATTCCAAACTCTGTCATTGCTTTTCTAAGCTTCTCCTTATGTTCCGGCTCCATCTCCGTAAGCGGCATCCGCAAGGGCCCTACATTCCATCCCATCAGGTTCATGGCCGCTTTGACCGGGATGGGATTGACCTCGCAGAACAGCGCGTCTACCAGCGGGAGAGCCTTCAACTGAATCTCGCGGCTTCCGGCCACGTCTCCCTCCAGAAACTTCATAACCATGTCGTGTGTCTGCTGCGGAGCCACATTGGAGAGTACTGAGATCACACCCAGACCTCCCAAAGCCAGAAGGGGAACCACCTGATCGTCATTTCCGGAATAAAGCTCGATCTCTCCTCCGGCAAGCTGCATCAGCTTCGCTACCTGAGAAATATTTCCGCTCGCTTCCTTGATTCCTACGATATTCTTTACGTTCTTCGCCAGATAAGCCGCAGTCTCCGGCAGGATATTGCAGCCCGTCCGGGACGGTACGTTGTACATGATAATCGGCAGATTCACAGCTTCTGCGATAGCCGTATAGTGCGCAATCAGTCCCTTCTGCGTCGCCTTGTTGTAATAGGGCGTCACAATCAGCAACGCGTCCGCTCCATATTTCTCCGCCTCTTTGGAGAGATAAATCGCCGTCTCCGTACAGTTGGAGCCGGTTCCGGCAATGACAGGCACCCTTCCTGCCACATGTTCAATCGTAAACCGGATTGCCTCCAGATGCTCCTCATGAGTCAGTGTGGACGACTCGCCCGTCGTCCCGCAGATTACAATGGCATCCGTATGGTTTGCAATCTGATCGTCCAGAATCTCCGCCAGCTTTGGAAAGTTAATCTCTCCATTTTCCTGAAACGGCGTAATAATCGCTACCGCTGATCCCTTAAAAATAGACATGGTCCTTCCTCCTTTATCCCCTCTTCGGGGAATTGTTTTCTGTTCATTTTTCATTTTTCAGCAATGAGCCATGTACCGCCAGGTCTTTCAAAACCCGGCTCACAGGCTTCGCGCACACAAATAGGGCGTACCTTCTGAGGTACGCCCCGAAAGAATCAAATTCTTTATGCCTGTATTCTCTGGATAGCGCCCCATCAGAAACTGATGACAGTCATACCGTTCTTCACGGCATGCCCAAGAAACCGCCCGCAGGAAACGACCTCTTTCGGCGTCAGCCCCTTTCCCCTTTCTTCGTCTATGCCTGCCATATCCGAAAAGGTACTCCTGGAAAACGCAACCTCTATCTCGCCCATGATTCAATTATCAACTCTCTGTTTTCAGAATAACACAGCTGCGCACCCTTGTCAACCGATGCCGCTACTTCAGCGTATTAATCCGAAACACATCGTCTGCATAAGGATACAAATCATCAAACATCTGAATGCCTGTAAGCACCAGCTCAATATCTCCATCGCCGGCCTCCAGCAGCGCTTTTAATTCATCCAGCGTGATAATTCCCTTGTCTACAAGTCCCAAGACCTCATCCAGAATCAGAATGTCACAGCCATCTGTAGTAAGCACCTTCCTTGCGAAATTCAGGCCGTTCTTAATATTCATGATTTCTTCCTGCTGCTCATCCGGTGAAAGCGACTGGTAGTCCTTCTCTGATTTTTCAAAGCAGAACACCTTGATCTCCGGTTCCAGTCTTTTGATAAAGTCGATTCTCTCCCCCATTTTCCCCTTAAGAAACTGAATGATAATGACGGATTTCCCTGCGCTGGCTCCAAAGATACCCTGTCCCAAAGCTGCAGAAGTCTTTCCCTTTCCGCCCCCGCAGAATATGGTTACGCGTCCTTTCCCCATTCTACACTCCTTTCCCGCCCGCGCCTGCAGGCCTGTGAATTCAGTGTTTTTCTCTCCCATGTACCCTTTTCAGGCAAGACTCAAGGATTTCTTTCCAGATTCAGGTATCATAATTGCCTATATCATACACCAATCGTTCATAAAATGCAAGGCGAATCGGCCTGGGCTGAATAGTTACAGGGCAATCCATTACTTACTCCGCATATTCCAGTTTGCTGACTGACACCTCGTAAGCCACGCGTCTCTCAGATTCGGTCTCGCTTATCTTTTTCACATATTCCCTGCTTTGGATTCTTCCCCAGATCTGCACGCGGCCGCCGACCTCAAAGCCGGATGCGAAGCGGGCGTTCCTTCCCCAGCAGATGCAGGGAATATAATCAGACTTTCCATAGGGACGGTTGACGGCAATCAGCAGATCCGCAATCTCCCGCCCAAGGGGCGTTTTCCGGTATACCGGAGCCTTGCAGATATAACCGTCCAGAAAGATCTGATTCGTCTTGGCGTTTTCCACTTCTTCCTCCAGAAACTCTACCTCTCTGGCAAAGACGGAAAGCACCAGCCTGTTTTTCTTTTCCTCATGTCTGTTGTAGGAACGAAACTGTCCCGACACCCGGATAAATTCTCCTGTGTAATCCTCCGCCACGTCGATGAGCCGCTCGGAAATCATAACGGGTATCACGTCCGCCGAGTCGCTCAGGCGGCGGACCAGCACATCCACCATGTAAAAGCCCTCCCCGAATACCTCATGGCTGAATGCGAAGCCTGACACAATTTCTCCGATTACAGACACCTGATTGTTCTCAATGACCTTATCTGACATAACTTTTGTTCTCCCTTCTTCTCCTTTGACCGCAAGCTTCCGCTTTGCCGGCCAGGACCTTTGTATTTTGCTTCATTCCGGCATCTAAGGCGCATTATCCCCTTTACGACGGAACTTCATTTAGATATATATGTCCCGTTTTCCATTTTTAGAACCAATTTCCATAAAAAATTTTATTTTGCTTGTATTTACTGCGGAATATGATAAAATGTATAAATTGATGAAATCAATGATTGAGGAAATTATTATGAAAAGAGAAGATGTAAGAAATATTGCAATTATTGCCCATGTAGACCATGGCAAGACAACTCTGGTAGATGAGCTTCTAAAGCAGAGCGGCGTCTTTCGCGCCAATCAGGAGGTCGCGGAGCGGGTCATGGATTCCGGCGACATTGAACGTGAACGCGGTATTACGATTCTTTCCAAAAATACGGCTGTCACCTATCACGGTGTAAAGATTAATATTGTAGACACACCGGGACATGCCGATTTCGGCGGCGAAGTGGAGCGTGTCCTGAAAATGGTAAACGGCGTAATCCTTGTGGTAGACGCCTTTGAGGGTTCTATGCCCCAGACCAAATTTGTGCTGCGCAAGGCTCTGGAACTTGATCTTCCGGTTATCGTCTGCATCAATAAGATTGACCGGCCGGAGGCACGGCCTATGGAGGTGGTGGACGAAGTGCTGGAGCTTCTGATGGATCTGGAAGCCTCCGACGAGCAGCTCGACTGCCCGTTCCTGTTCGCCTCTGCAAAAGAGGGGTACGCTGTACGCAGTCTTGCAGACACGCCAAAGGATATGGCTCCTCTGTTTGAGACGATTATCGACTATATTCCTGCTCCCGAAGGAGATCCGGAGGCTGGAACCCAGGTTTTGATCAGTACCATAGACTACAATGAATACGTAGGCCGCATCGGCGTCGGAAAGGTGGACAACGGGACCATTCATGTCAATCAGGAAATGGTGATCGTAAACCACCACGACCCCGACAAATTGAAAAAAGTAAAAATCAGCAAGCTTTATGAGTTTGACGGGTTGAAAAAAGTAGACGTAGCCGAAGCTACCATCGGCTCCATCGTCGCGATCTCCGGCATTGCGGATATTCATATCGGGGATACCCTCTGCTCTCCGGAAAACCCGAAGGCAATCCCCTTCCAGAAAATCTCCGAACCGACCATCTCCATGCAGTTTATGGTTAACGACAGTCCGCTTGCCGGACAGGAAGGCAAATACGTGACTTCCCGTCATCTGCGCGACCGCCTTTTCCGGGAGCTGAACACAGACGTCAGCCTCCGGGTAGAGGAAACGGATTCTACGGAATGCTTCAAGGTCTCCGGCCGCGGCGAGCTGCATCTGTCCGTCCTGATCGAGAGTATGCGCCGGGAAGGCTATGAATTCGCAGTCAGCAAAGCCGAGGTCATTTACCGCACAGACGAAAACGGTAAGAAGCTGGAGCCCATGGAAAGAGCTTATATCGACGTGGACGACGACTATGCGGGAAATGTCATCCAGAAGCTGGGCGAGCGTAAGGGAGAGCTTATCAATATGCACAGCAACGGAAGCGGCTCCACCCGCCTGGAATTTCTGATTCCCTCCAGAGGACTGATCGGATACCGCGGAGAATTTCTGACCGATACCAAGGGAACCGGCGTTCTGAATACAAGCTTTGAAGGCTACGCTCCCTACAAGGGAGACATCCAGTACCGCAAGCAGGGCTCTCTCATCGCTTTCGAGGCAGGAGAGGCCATCACCTACGGCCTTTTCAACGCCCAGGAACGCGGCGCCCTCTTTATCGGACCGGGAGAAAAGGTCTACGCAGGCATGGTCATCGGTCAGAACGGCAAAGCCGAGGACATCGAACTGAACGTCTGCAAGACCAAGAAGCTGACCAATACCCGTTCTTCCAGCGCGGACGAGGCTCTCAAGCTGACGCCTCCGCGAATCCTAAGCCTGGAACAATGCCTGGAATTTATCGACACGGACGAGCTTTTGGAGGTCACTCCCAAAAACCTCAGAATCCGCAAGAAGATCCTGGATCCGACTTTAAGGAAACGGGCGGCAATGAAAAAATCATGAAAGAGCGCCCCAGGGAAGAGTAAACAGTCTCTTTCCTGGGGCGCCTTTTTTCAGAAGAACACCTGGCTCTCTATGTTTTATACCGAATATCAGATTCTACTCTTGCTTCTGCTCTTTATACTTCAAACATCAGATCTCCGTAGGAGGGCATAGGCCACATTTCCTTATCCACGATCATCTCAAGCTTATCAACCGGAGCGCGGAGCGCTTCCATAGCCGGGAAGACCTCATCATGGAAGTAATGAGCCAATTCTGCTCCTTCCGGAATCTCCTCTGATTTTCCGTCAAGCTCCTCAAGCTTCGCAAGAGCCGCCTTTGTCTCAGAAAGCAGGGCAGAGGTCTCATTCAAAAGCTCAATCTGTACATTCGCCACAGCTCCGGCCGCCATCAGAGAATTTACCGTATCAGCCAGAAGCTTCGTGTATTTCACGACAGCCGGTACAATCTGCTTGCTTGCAATGTCAATCATGGCTTTTGCCTCGATATTAATCGCCTTCGCATAGGTCTCATACTGAATCTCCGCGCGGGACTCCAGCTCCGCCTTCGTAAATACATGGAACTTCTCAAACAGGGCCACAGCTTTGTCGGCCGTGAGAGCCGGAATCGCGTCCACCATGGACTTGATATTCGGAAGTCCTCTGCGCTCTGCCTCTTCCACCCACTCGTCGGAATATCCGTTTCCGTTGAAGATGATTCTCTGATGCTCTGTCAGATAGCTCTTAATCAGATCATGAACCGCCGTATCGAAGTCCTCGGCCTTTTCCAGCACATCGCAGGCCTCAGAAAACGCCTCAGCCACAATGGTATTCAGCACCGTGTTCGGAGCCGCAATGGAATCCTTGGAGCCGACCATGCGGAACTCAAACTTGTTTCCTGTGAAGGCGAAGGGTGAAGTACGGTTCCTGTCCGTAGCGTCCTTCGTCAGATCCGGGAGCGTCTTTACGCCTGTCTGAAGCTTTCCTCCCTCTTTGGAATGAGTCGCGGCGCCTGTGCTGATCAGCTGCTCCACCACATCCTCAAGCTGCTCGCCAAGGAATACGGAGATAATCGCGGGCGGCGCTTCGTTTGCTCCAAGACGGTGATCGTTTCCCACATCCGCAGCAGACTCACGCAGCAGATCCGCATGGGTATCCACGGCCTTCAGGATGCAGGCCAGAACCAAAAGGAACTGGATGTTCTCATGGGGCGTTGTACCCGGATCGAGAAGATTGATGCCATCGTCTGTGGTAATGGACCAGTTGTTATGTTTGCCGGAACCGTTTACTCCCGCGAAAGGCTTCTCATGGAGCAGGCACTGCAGACCATGACGGCAGGCTACCATTTTCAGCGTCTTCATCACGATCTGGTTGTGATCGACGGCCACGTTCGCTTCCGTATAAATGGTAGCCAGCTCATGCTGTGCCGGCGCTACCTCGTTGTGCTGGGTCTTCGCAGTCACGCCCAGCTTCCAGAGCTCTTCATTCACTTCTTTCATAAAGGCAGCGATACGCTGACGGATGGTTCCGAAATAGTGATCCTCAAGCTCCTGACCTTTCGGCGGCATCGCTCCGAACAGAGTACGGCCTGTGTAAATCAAATCCTTTCTTTGAAGATACTTGGCTTTGTCTACCAGGAAATACTCCTGCTCCGGTCCCACCGACGGCGTAACCTTCCTGGACGTTGTGTTTCCGAACAAACGCAGCAGACGAAGTGCCTCCGTGTTGATCGCCTCCATGGAACGCAAAAGCGGCGTCTTCTGATCCAGAGCTTCTCCCGTATAGGAACAGAAGGCCGTAGGAATGCAAAGAGTAGCTCCTGCCGCATCCTGCCTTACGAACGCCGGAGAAGTGCAGTCCCATGCTGTATAGCCTCTGGCCTCAAAGGTGGCTCGCAGGCCGCCCGAAGGGAAGGAGGATGCGTCCGGCTCGCCTTTGATCAGCTCTTTTCCGGAAAAGCTCATCAGTACTTTTCCGCTCTCATCCGGAGCGCTGATGAAGGAATCATGTTTCTCAGCGGTCACGCCGGTCATGGGCTGAAACCAATGAGTGTAATGGGTGGCTCCCTTCTCAATGGCCCACTCTTTCATCTCATGAGCAATCACATCAGCCGTAGCCAGATCCAGCTCCTTGCCCTCCTGAATCGTCTTCTTAAGTTCTTTATATACTTTCTTAGGCAGACGCTCCTGCATCACGGCATCGTTAAACACATTGGAACCAAAAATTTCAGATACATTCGTAAACTCGCTCATCATATTCTCCACCTTTCTGATACCACACGACAGTCTGTGTCTCTTTTAAAGCCGGCTTCTGTCTGTTCCGAAACACAAAAAGAGGGCGTTCCAGTATTCTCTGGAACGCCCTTGTTCACTTTGTATGTAATATCTTTTTATAACATACACGAAATTTTTTTAAAAAGCAAGCGGAAAATGGAAATCTCGCAATTTTTCACAATCTCAACATTTTTTCCCCTGTTCCGCAGTCTTTTTCAGGAAATTTGCACGAAGTTTGCAGACTTACACCTCGAACAGCAAATCACCGTAGGAAGGCATCGGCCACATTTCCTTTGCCACCAGCATCTCCAGCTTATCCACCGGACGGCGCAGCGCCTCCATAGCCGGCACGACAGTTTCCTGAATATATACGGCTCTTTCCCGGCCTTCCGCCTTTGTCACCGCGATGTCCGTAACCTCGGTCAGCTCCTTCAGGGCCGCCTTGGTCGCGGCCAGCAGAGAAGAGCAATCTTTCAAAAGCTCTATCTGTACGCTGATATTCGCCTCGGCGCAGGCTTCCCGTATCTGATTGACAGAAGTAGCCAGAGCCGTCGTATACTGCAGCACGGCGGGAATGATGTGCTTGCTGGCAATATCAATCATGGAGCGGGCCTCAATGTTGATTGCCTTGGAATAAGTCTCGTACTGAATCTCCGCACGGGACTCCAGCTCCGCACGGGTAAAGACGCCGAACTTTTCAAACAACTCTACAGTTTTTTCTTCCGTCAGCACAGGGATGGCTTCCACCATGGTTTTGATATTCGGCAGACCTCTGCGGCCGGCCTCCTCCACCCACTCCTCGGAATATCCGTTCCCGTTGAATACGATACGCTGATGTTCGGAAGCGTATTTCTTAATCAGATCATGAACCGCCATATCAAAATCCTCGGCCTTTTCCAGCACGTCGCAGGCATCGGAAAAGGCTTCGGCCACAATCGTATTCAGCACTACGTTCGGCTCCGCTACGGAATCTCTGGAACCTACCATACGAAACTCAAATTTATTTCCGGTAAACGCGAAAGGCGAAGTACGGTTTCTGTCGGTCGCATCCTTGGCAAAATCCGGGAGGGTACGCACTCCGGTATGAAGATGCCCGCCCTTCAGACTGTGAGTCGCCTCTCCTGTGCTGATAAGCTGAGCCAGCACATCCTCAAGCTGCTCTCCCAGATAGACGGAGATAATCGCAGGCGGAGCCTCGTTTGCGCCCAGACGGTGATCATTTCCCACATCAGCGGCAGATTCCCGCAGCAACGCCGCATGGGTATCCACAGCCTTCAGAACGCAGGTCAGCACCAGGAGAAACTGTACGTTTTCATGAGGCGTCTTGCCCGGATCGAGAAGATTGATCCCATCGTCCGTCGTCAGGGACCAGTTATTATGCTTTCCGGAACCGTTCACTCCCGCAAAGGGCTTCTCATGAAGAAGACACTGAAGGCCATGCTGATAAGCCACCTTTTTCAGAGTCTCCATAATGAGCTGGTTGTGGTCTACCGCCACATTGCACTCTGCGTAAATGGGAGCCAGCTCGTGCTGTCCGGGAGCCACTTCATTGTGCTGTGTCTTGGCTGACACACCCAGCTTCCAGAGTTCCCTGTTTACATCGTCCATGAAATCGGCAATTCTCTCACGGATTACGCCAAAATAATGATCATCCAGCTCCTGCCCTTTCGGCGGCATCGCTCCGAACAGCGTTCTTCCTGTAAAGATCAGATCCTTGCGCTTCAGATACTTCTCCCTGTCCACAAGGAAATACTCCTGCTCCGCTCCCACGGAGGGCGTCACCTTGTGAGAGGTCGTATTACCAAACAGACGCAGCAGACGCAGCGCCTGTTTATTTACAGCCTGCATGGAACGAAGAAGCGGCGTCTTCTGGTCCAGGGCTTCTCCCTTATAGGAACAGAAGGCCGTCGGTATGTAAAGAATGGCTCTCGATCCATCCTCGCTCTTTTTCACAAAGGCGGGCGAAGTACAATCCCAGGCCGTGTATCCTCTGGCCTCAAAGGTAGCCCGTAAGCCTCCGGACGGAAAGGAGGATGCGTCCGGCTCGCCCTTTACCAGCTCTTTTCCGGAAAACTCCATCAGCACCTTGCCGTTCGGCTTCGGCGCAGAAAGAAAGGCGTCGTGCTTCTCCGCTGTCGCCCCCGTCAGCGGCTGGAACCAGTGCGTATAATGTGTCGCTCCCTGTTCCAGAGCCCATTCTTTCATCTCATGAGCCACCACGTCCGCCACGGCTAAATCCAGTTCCTTGCCCTCGCGGATCGTCTGCTTCAGCTCCCTGTAGATCTTTTTCGGAAGCCGCTGCTCCATTACTGAATCATTGAATACGTTTTCTCCGAATATTTCTGAAATCATGGTCATTTCCGGCATTTCATTCTCTCCCATATCTTTTTTCTTACTACATTATCTTAAATTCTTTCAAGATGCAAGTTTTAATCTTTTACTCCCGCCGAAGATTTTCCAGCACCTCTGAAGCCACCCGGATCTCCACAGCCTGAGGATTGTTGGAGATTAGCGTTCTGGTGTATTTCCCTCCGAACTCACCATCCAGTGTCCATGGGACCGGCTTTTTTGCTTCTACCTCGATCCGGGAGCTTCGGAAGGAATACATATACTTCGTATCGATCTGGGAAATCGTCAGAGCCGCCAGAATCTCCTGAAGCTCCAGAGGATTCCTGGGCCTCCGGATGAAAGTCACTTCATAGATGCCGTCATCAAAAACTACATTTTTTCCGACTATGCTTTTAAAGCCCCCTACAGACCTGGAATTTGTCACCATTCCGAACAGAAAATCCCCCTCAAAGCTCATCTCCTCGCTCGTCACTTTCATGTAATAGGACTTGACATTCGTAAGCCGTTTCATGCCTTCCAGTATATAAGCCATATGTCCCAGCACATTCTTCATCTCCTGCTTCGTGGAGTAGGATACGTCCGTGAAAATCCCAAACGCCGCCACATACACAAAGTTCCTGTCGTTAAAAGAACCTATATCTACCGCAAAGTTTTCTCCCCATACGGCTATCTCCGCCGCCTGCTGCATGTTGTTCGGGATCTGCAGAGAACGGGCGAAATCATTGCAGGAGCCTGCCGGAATATATCCGATGGGAAGCTTGTGCTCCCGCTGCATCATTCCCGTGACCACCTCGTCCAGCGTCCCATCTCCTCCGCTGCAAACCACCAGATCATAATCCTCCGGAAGCTCGCGGATGCGCTCGATGGCATCCCTGGCAGCCCGCGTGGGATAGACCGTCAGCTCATAGTCCGCGGCCGCCAGCGTCTGTATGATCCCGTACATTTTCCCCCGGATATTTCCTTTTCCGGCAAGAGGATTATAAATAAAGTAAAGCTTTTTTTCCAGGCGTCCCACCTGACATCTCTCCTTTTGCCGCCCCCCGATTAACAAGGGCGCCTGTTTAAATATGCTCTCAGAAAATTCAGCAATTCATCCATTTCCCTGTCCGTCCCTACCGTAATACGAAGGTAATTCTCTATCCGCGGAGCCGCAAAATAGCGCACGTAGATATTCTTCTCTCGAAGCGCCGCAAACAGTTCCTTTGCCGGACAGCTTTCATGAGAAGCAAAAATGAAATTGGCCTTAGAGTCGGGAAAGGTGAAGCCCAGCCTGGAAAGCTCCTTCTTGACACGCTCCCTTGTAGACACGATTTTACTCACAGTTTCCTGAAAATAAGCTCTGTCCTTTAAGGAAGCGGCCCCCAGCTTCAGAGAAGGCAGATTCATTGTATACGAATTGAAAGAGTATTTCACATCGTTCAGATAACGAATCAGCTTCGGCTGCGCGTACGCAAAACCGATCCGTATCCCGGCCATGGAACGGGATTTGGAAAAAGTCTGGACAACCATGAGATTTTCATATTTGTCCACAAGCTCCATGGCAGAAGGACCCGCAAAGTCCACATAGGCTTCATCCACGATCACGACGGAATCAGGATTGTGAGAAAGGATCTCCTCCACCTCCTCAAGCTCCATGTATATCCCCGTAGGCGCGTTGGGATTCGGGAATATGATTCCCCCATTATCTTTAAAGTAATCCGCCTTTACCAGCCGGAAGTCCCCGTCAAGAGCCGGACGCCGGTAAGGGATCTGGAAAAGGTCCGCCCATACGCTGTAAAAAGAATAGCTGATGTCCGGAAAGAGAATCGGCTTTTCGGAATGGAAAAAGGTCTGAAAAGCCATCGCTATCACATCATCCGAGCCTACGCCCACAAAAAAGCGCTCCTTCTCCTTCCCATAATACTCCGCCAGGGCAGCCACAAGCTCCGACGCGGCCGGATCAGGATAAAGCCTCAGGCTTTCCGCCTCAAGCTCCTCAAGCGCTCTTTGCACGCCCGGCGCGGGCGGATATGGATTTTCATTGGTATTCAGCTTAATCATGCCCGGCTGATTCGGCTGCTCTCCCGGTGTATAGGGAACCACCTTGCGGACATTTTCCTCCCATTTTTTCATAAACTCATGACTCCTCTCATCTTACAAAAGACCGCGCTCTCTTACAACTCCTTTTTCGATCAAAAATACCGGCTTGTACGACAACTTTGCCTGGCGCAGTCCTTCCTCTCCCACATCGTCCTCACGGTTCAGATACTGGAAGCCTTTTCCTTCATGGAGAGCGAACTGCTGATTGATTACCGCGTAGGCTCCCTGAATTTCCGAAAACGCCTTTTCAATATGGACCACCAGCGTATCCTGGCGCATCCCCACAGGCTCTCCCAGCGTAAAGGCCACAATCTCTCCGTTTACCCGCAGGGCGCCTCCGCGCATCTCAAGCTCGTCGAAAAGCCGAAGGAAGTTCAGCGTCACGCAGATCTCCGCGTGCTTTTCCTCATCCGCCTCACAGCCGTTCAGTTCCCGCCAGCGGAGCGCCATCTGAAAACATTCCTCCACATTATCTTTCGTGATGGGCTCATAACTCCAATCCGGGTAGAGATTCATAAACTTGTTTACATGATTCTTTTTGCTGTGATATTTTTTCCCCGACAGCTTCGCCAGTTTTTCCGTTTCATAAACGTAATCGGCATAATCCCTCTCATAACGAATGTCGAATCTTCCGGGATACAGGCGTTCCAGTTCCTCAAAATTTTCTTTTGTGACATTGTGAAGCTGAAACGGCGCCTGATTCCTTTCGCACCAGGCCATCAGCGTTTCCAGACAGGCCTTTGGATCACCTGGTCCTACCGGGTAGGTATAAGAATACACTCCGTCCACTTCTCCGAACACCAGCATGTCCTCCACGATCGCAAAACCTGTCCCATAATGACGCGACCAGAGATACGTATTGGCAAAGGTCATCTCGCAGCTTCTCGTGTCTGCATATTTCAAATAGCTGTTTATCAGATCCCGGTCGCTTAGCTCCGGGCGCTTCATCTTGATTTCCATAAGTCTCCTTTAATTCTGCCATTTCATTTCCCGCGGACCTTTCCGCAGGATCTCTGATATACGAACGGCGTCTTTCTCCATCCGCATATCACCTATTATACAGCCGTTCATAGGCTCTATGCAAGGCCGTAGCCCTGATTAGTGAATTTGTTCACCTCCTGACTGGTATCAGTATAACGCGCCAATACTTATCTCACAACTATTATCTCAAAAAAAATTCAGACAAGCCATTAACAGCCGCTAAAGAAAAACGCCTGGATTTTATGCAAAGACACATCACCCTCTCCGGTTCCCCGATATTTCCCATTTACTTCCAGGTCCCCTTTATTTACAACCGCCACTGCATAAGTGATGTGCGCCTGCTGAATGAAAAGGGAAAATGGCAATACAAAACCGAAAAAGCATATCTCTGTGTTAACTGAGCCGACAGATCAAGGCCGACAACGCCCTGCTCCGGGAAATAAGAGGACAGGTCAAAAAACTGGTGCAGAAAGAGCAACTGATTTCTCAAAAGATAAAGGACAGGAGTGGTGATACCATTCCTGTCCTTTCGCATTTGTTTTGATTTTGGCGTTGTTTGAAAAATAGCGAAGCGTGTTAAAATCAGATGTTTAACGGAAATAGCAGCTTTAGAAAAACTCGCTGGGCGTTTTGTTCACTGTCAAAACTGAAATAGCGACGTTCGCCTTCCCCATCATATAGTTCAAATTCTAATTCGGATATTTTCAAAGTGTAGTCCAGCTGGTTCAAGGCTACATATATAGCCAGCTCCCATTCAGTCCGGTCGTTCAGATTCTGTTTTAAAATTCCGCTATAAAGCCATTCAAATTCCGTATAATCAACTCCGTTCTCCAAAAATCGTAGCCAGAGATTGACTTTTTGTGGGAAGGAGAAAACCCCAGATAGTTTTGCTGTTCTTGATCTTCTGAGATGTTTCCGTAGCAGTAGCAAGTATTCTGCTGCACCCACGGGATGTGTTCCCGTTCGAAAATTTCGCGCAGATCCCACTCCGCCACAAGGACTCCGCTTTGCCGGTCCATTCTCTGCCAGAGCAACTCCATTAAAGCAGCTTCCTCCTTGCTGGCGCATTGAATTCGCAGGCAAAGAGAGCGGATACTGTCTGCATAACACCCAGAAACCGTTTTTTGAACAGCATAAAATGTTTCCTTTTTCTGATCAAGCGACAGTTCCACCGTTTCCTGCGAAGAGAGCTCTGCGCCAAAGATGTCTATTTTCCACTTTGAGTGGAGCACAACCATGTACCCGCCAAAGGTCTGCCAGAAATCCTGTTCTGAAAACGCAAAATCACGAAAGAGGAAATAGATGCTATGCGCATCTTTTTTGATGCCAACGCTGGTGACCAGCGCGGTGTGCGCCCAGGTGCAAAGATCGCACAGAAATTGCAGCAAGATTTTCAGCGTGATGTTATCCTTAAAATCGGGAGAAGGGATTTCTACCCGCTGTGATTCTTTGAAACAGTGCATCTCCTCCATAGCCATTCCTCCCTGTCACAAAATACCCATTCTCTGTGCGATCTCAACATTAACCTTGAGCACATTGACAGTCTCCTCACCAAAGATGCCGAGAACTTTTCCCTGGGTATTTTCTTTTACAATATCCCTGACTTCTTCCTCCGTAAGCCCGGATGCCTTGGCAATCCGGGGAATCTGTATTTCGGCGGAGGCAGGGGAAATGTGCGGGTCAAGGCCGGAACCAGAGGCCGTCAGTAAATCGGTGGGGATATCCTCCCGCTTTACATCAGGATTTTTTTCCAGAAACGCTTCAATGTCTGCCTCTACACGTTCGGTCAGCGCCGGATTGGTTGCCGCATAGTTGTTGGAGCCGGAGCTGATGCCGGGAAACTCGGTTCCATCATTGTAGTACGGTTTTCCATCCTCACCTTCCACATAAACATTGTAATGATATGCAGACGGGCGGCTCCACATATAATAATCTTCGGTAAATTCCTGGCCTACATACTCCGCACCAACCGTTTGCCCGTCAACAGTGAGCAGATTTCCACCTGCTTGATAGGGAAAAATCAGCGCAGACACACCTGTCAGCACACAGGGAAACAGAAGCCCGCAGATCAGCATCAGAATGACTGTGATACCGATCATCTGACGCGCACCATGAAATACAGATTTGACAGATTCTTTCATCACATGTTCACCTTTCCTTAAAATCCGACCGTGCCAATAACTGTAAGCAACGGTGCAATCAACATATCAATGATCTTAATCCCCACAAATGGGGTTATGACGCCGCCGAGACCATAAATCAGCATGTTCCTTGCCAACAGCTTTCCAGAGGACATAGGCCGATATTTTACGCCCTTCATGGCCAGGGGAATCAAGCAGGGAATAATAATGGCATTGAAAATCAGTGCCGACAGAATCGCACTGTACGGCGTTGCCAGACGCATAATGTTCAAAACACTCAGTTGTGGGATTGCCATCATAAACATGGCGGGGATGATGGCGAAATACTTTGCAATGTCGTTGGCAATGGAGAAAGTCGTTAGGCTGCCCCGCGTAATCAGAAGCTGTTTGCCAATCTCCACAACTTCCAGAATCTTCGTGGGATCGGAGTCCAGATCCACCATATTGGCGGCTTCTTTAGCCGCGGTGGTGCCACTGTTCATGGCAAGACCCACATTCGCCTGTGCCAGCGCAGGCGCGTCGTTGGTGCCGTCACCGGTCATGGCAACGATTTTGCCCTCCGCCTGCTCCCTCTTGATGACATCAATCTTATCTTCCGGCCTGCATTCTGCAATAAAACCGTCCACGCCCGCTTCTTTGGCGATAGTCGCTGCAGTCAGCGGATTGTCACCAGTACACATAATGGTCTTGATGCCGATGGCGCGTAGACGCTCAAACCGCTCCACCATGCCAGGCTTCACAGTGTCTTTCAGATAAATAACTCCCAAAACCCGGTTATTTTCACAGACCGTCAGCGGCGTACCGCCAAGGCTGGAAATTTTATCGACCTGTTCATGCAGGTCGGCGGGAATCGCTCCTCCCAGGGATTTCACATATTTCTCAATGGCCTCGGAGGCGCCTTTGCGCACCTTTGTGCCGTCGGGCAGATCCACGCCGCTCATCCGGGTTTGAGCCGTAAATTCAATGTATTCGGCACCCGCAGCATCCTGACTGGTATTACCCAGACGCCGGGCAAGCTCCAGCGTAGATTTTCCTTCTGGGGTATCGTCGTGCAGGCTGGTCAGTGCGGCGCAACGGATCAATTCGCTGCGGGAGGCGCCGCCTACGGGGAAGAAATCGGCGGCCAGACGGTTGCCGTAGGTGATAGTGCCAGTTTTGTCCAGAATCATGGTGTCTACATCACCACAGGCTTCCACGGCCTTGCCAGACATGGCAATGACATTGAACCGGGTCACACGGTCCATACCTGCAATACCGATGGCGGAGAGAAGCCCGCCGATCGTGGTGGGGATCAGGCAGACAGTCAGCGCAATCAGGGTTGAAGTCTGGAGCTGCACCCCGGAATACAGTCCAATCGGATACAGCGTCACAATGACGATCAGAAAAATAATCGTCAGCGATACCAGCAGGGTGCTGAGGGCGATTTCATTGGGAGTCTTTTTGCGGGAAGCGCCCTCCACCAGCGCGATCATTCGATCGAGGAAGCTGTTGCCCGCATCGGAAGTAATCTGGATTTTCAGCCAGTCAGACACAATGGTCGTGCCACCGGTCACGGAACAGAAATCGCCGCCTGATTCCCGTACCACCGGAGCGGACTCACCTGTGATGGCCGACTCGTCTACCGAAGCAATACCCTCAATGACTTCTCCATCGCCGGGGATAATCTCGCCAGCCTTTACCAAAACCACATCGCCCTTTTTCAATTCGCTGGACAGAACTGTTTTCTCTGCACCATCCTCCAGTAACAGACGGGCTTTGGTATCCTTCTGCGTCTTTTTCAGGCTAGCAGCCTGCGCTTTGCCCCGGCCTTCCGCCACCGACTCCGCGAAGTTTGCGAACAGGACGGTGACAAACAGCACTGCGCAGACGATAATGTTGTACACCCTTATATTCGTGCCTGTACTGCTATCCCCAAATAAGCCGGGGAAAAATGAAAGTATAAGTGTGATAAAAAAGCCAATCTCCACAACAAACATGACGGGGTTTTTCATCATGTAGACAGGATTCAGCTTTGTAAAGGAGCCGATGACTGCCTGGCGAAAAATTTCAGACGTGATCAGCTTCTGATTCCTTTTACTCATGACGGTTCCTCCTTATGCCCAAAGGGTCAAATATTCGGCAACAGGGCCAAGCGCCAGCACCGGGAAGAAGGTCAGCGCTGCAAAAATATAGACAACAAATACCAAAATAACTGCAAAACTCATGGTATCCGTATGAAGCGTGCCTGCCGATTCGTTAACAAACCTCTTTTTCATCAGCGAGTCTGCAATCGCAAGTTGTAATATCATCGAGAGATACCGTCCGAAGAACATGACGATGCCTGTGGTGATATTCCAGAACAGCGTATTGTCCGCCAGCCCTTCAAAACCGGAGCCGTTGTTGGCTGCGGAAGAGGCAAACTCATAGAGTACCTGTGAAAGTCCATGATATCCGGGGTTGGTGATGCCGGCCAATCCTGCCGATGTGCCTACCGCCAACGCCGAGAATACCAATATAAGCAAAGGATGAATGATGATGCACAAGGCGGCCAGCTTCATCTCCCGCCCTTCGATCTTTTTGCCGAGATACTCCGGCGTGCGCCCGATCATCAAGCCGCAAATGAACACAGCCAGAATAGCATAAGTGATCATATTCATCAGGCCAACGCCCTTGCCGCCAAATACCACATTGAGCATCATATGAAGCATGGGGATCATACCGCCCAGCGGCGTCAGCGTGTCATGCATGTTGTTGACGGTACCGGTCGTGAACGAAGTGGTGACCGTTGTAAACAGAGAGGACTGAGCTACACCGAATCGGACTTCTTTCCCCTCCATGCTCCCCATGGATTGGCTGAGTCCCACACCGGCCAACGCCGGATTGCCCTGGCTTTCTGCCCAGAAGCAGATTCCCAGTCCAATCAGGAACAGAATCCCCATTGCGGCAAAGATGCTGCGCCCTTCACGTCCATACATCCAGACAGTCAGACTCCTGTGCGCCTTCTTAGATATTGCAATGTTTGTGTCATCTGAAATATTGGCAACCGCCAGCTCACGCTTACGGTCACGGACCATTTTGCCAAAGGTGATCACGCAGGCTCCAGGTAAAAGCATCATGGAATACAGTTCAATCAAATTGGAAAGGATTGTCGGATTCTCAATCGGCGTTGCCGAATTCGCGCCCAAAAATCCGCCTCCGTTTGTACCAAGATGCTTGATGATTTCCAGAGCCGCTACCGGCCCCATGGCAATTACCTGTTTTGTTCCCTCAATGGTATCTACCACCACATTCCCGGAAAAATTCTGCGGCACTCCCTGCCACACTAGCAACAGGCCACCGACGATAGAAAATGGAAGCAACACGCGGGTCGTAATACGGACAAGATCTGAAAAGAAGTTGCCGACGTTATCCTTCGACTTGCCTGCCAGGCCACGGATGAAAGCTATGCACGCGGCATACCCGCTGGCGGCGGACACGAACATCATGAAAATAATGACCAACATCTGCGACAAGTAGGACAGTCCCGACTCGCCGGAATAATGCTGCAAATTGGTATTGGTCATAAAGCTGATGATGGTATTGAAGGAGAGCGATTCTTCCATGCCTCCAATTCCATTCGGATTGAACAGCCCAATGCTTTGAATCCGCAAAACAAGATATCCCATCAGCATCATGACCCCGTTGGTCGCCACCAAGGAAACAGCATACTTTTTCCAGTTCATGTTATTTTGGGGGTTGATACCGCAAATTTTATAAATAACGCCGTCTACCCGGTTCAATACCGGGTCGGCAAAGGTATGTTTTCCAGCGGCGATATGGTATACATAAATCCCCACCGAAATGACCAGAATCAAATAAATAAAAATGGTCAAGGCAATTTGTAACATCTGGTTTCCCTCCTGCTGGTCTTAAAACTTTTCCGGGTGAAGCAATGCGTAGACCAAATAAACACCCAACAGTAAAACAATGATTCCTAAAATAGTCATGATTCTCTCTCCTTACTCGCTTCTATCCACTTGCTTTTGACACCAGTCAATCAGCAAGATAATGGAACCAATACACCCTGTTAGAACTGCGAGCATAACACAATCCATCATAAATGTATCCTCCTCTCTGCTTTCCTGGAGAGAATCCTATCATATAAGCGATGAAGGTGCGCTTAACATTTCCCGGCAAGGATTAAAAACATATAAAGACCCGGTAAAAATGTGCGTCTGTCTCTGTCATTACTGTTTTCATGGAACCAAGGACATGGCAGTTAACCCTGCCTCTTGTCCCCAATTCCTCATCCATTGTTTTGTTTCCTCGCAGCCCTGCGGCGTTATAACTCCTGCTTTCAGATACTTGCTATGGGGTTCGTCGGCAGCTACCCCTTGTGGGTTTTACCACAAACTGACGGCGTGCCCGTCATACTCAAAAAAGCCGCCCGCAAAAGCGGGCGGCTCAGAAAAACGGAATTTATTGCCGAATCATTCGATACCCAACGCCAATGTGGGTTTGGATATACTTGGGGGCGGATGGGTCACATTCGATCTTCTTGCGCAGGGTGGCCATAAAAACGCGCAGAGAAGGAATATCGGCGGTAAGGGCGGTTCCCCATACTTCTTTCAGGATATAATTATGCGTTAGGACCTTTCCCGTATTTTTTGCAAGTACACACAGGAGCTTATATTCAATAGGGGTCAGGTGGATCTCCTTTCCTTCCATATAGGCGCATCCTGCCGCGTAATCGATACGCAATTCTCCATTTTGATACAGAGACGACTGGGCGGGCACGGCAGTCTGGTCGATTCGGCTGCGACGCAGGGCTACACGAAGCCTAGCCAGAAATTCGTCAATGCTGAATGGTTTTGTAAGGTAGTCGTCTGCTCCGGCATCCAGAGCCTCTACCTTGTCCTGATCCTCGCTCCGTGCACTCACGATGATAATAGGAACACTGCTCCATCCGCGAACCTTGCGGATAATCTCCACACCGTCCATATCGGGCAGCCCCAAATCCAAAATGATAACATCGGGATTATAGGAAACAGCGTCCAGTATCCCCCCTGTGCCGTTTCTTGCAGTGTGATACTGATATTCCTGTGTATCCAAAGTGGTGCGGATCAAATTGGTGATAACAGGGTCGTCCTCTACCACGAGAATTTTCGGTTTATACATCTTGAATCTTCACCTCCTCCAAAGGTAATGTAAAGGAAAACACCGCTCCGTGCGGCTGGTTATCATGAACGGTAATCGAACCGCCGTGCGCTTTCACAATGGATTTGCACAGGCTCAGTCCCAACCCAAGGCCCCGCCGGCTGTCCGCTCCAGCGCTGCCGGTATCCGCTGTGTAGAACATGTCGAACAAACGCCGTTTTGCCTCGTCAGATATGCCAGGGCCGTTATCGGCGATCTCGATGCGGACCAGACTGTTTTCTTTTTTAGCTGACAGACAGATATCCGAACCTTCAGGCGTATACTTGATGGCGTTGTTCACGATATTGATGACGACCTGTACGATCAGCCGGGCATCCATATTGGCCATCAGCATATCGTCCGCAAGTTCCACGTGGATCTCGTGCTCTGCAGCCCGGCGGTCTATATGGGAAAGCGCCTCGTGAAAAATATCGTCGATCAGCTCTGCCCCCCGCCGCAGCGGCATGGTGCCGTTTTCGATCCGGGTGATAGAAAGCAGGTTCTCCGTCAGGTTGATCAGCCACATGGCATCGTCATAGATGGAACTGTACATTTCCTGTTTTTTGCTCTCGTCCAATGAAAAGCTTTTCTCCATCAGCACACCGGCATTGCCACTGATACCGGTCAGCGGTGTGCGCAGGTCATGAGAAATAGCCCGCAACAGGTTGGCACGGAGCTGTTCACGCTGCGTCTCCATTTCCGCAGCCTGTTTTTCGGCGCGCAACTTTCGGCGCTCCAAAATCAGGCCGCACTCATCCAGAATAGCGATTATCAGGTTCTTTTCAAAAGCATCTAAAGGTGGATAAAACTTGGCTGGTATGCCGACCACCGCCATAACCTCCTGATTGCCGCGGACGGAAAGGTATAGGTTCTGTGCATGAGAGAGGGTGTTGGTCGTGGCGCCTGCGTGCTTGTCGTTTTTGGCCACCCAGTCCGCCACCCCCAGTTCTTCTGCCGTTATTCTTCCCATAACCTGTTCTGTTTCAGTAGCGGGAACTACATGGAAACAGATTTTCTGCTCTTTTTCCAATAATGCATACATGACCGGACGATCCAGAAGGGATTGAAGTTGCTGCGCAGCAATCTGGATGATTTCCCGCTCGCTTTGCCCTTGTTGCATTTTCTGATTGCTATTCATCAGCAGTTCCATATAATAGGCACGTTGTGCCGATTGCCGCGCTTGCCGCTTTACGCGGGTTGCAAGGGAGCCGGAAAGACAGCTTGCAAGCAGCATCACCAGGAAGGTGACCGGGTAGTTCGGATCAAGCGCCGTCAGGGAAAAACGCGGAATTGTAAAGAAAAAATTAAAGGAGACTACGCTCAGCAACGAAACCAAAATCCCGTAAATATACCCATTTGTCCAAACCGCTGTGAGCAGAACCCCCAGCAGATAGACGATGATAATATTCGCTTCCCGCAGGCCGAGTTCATAAAACAAAAAGCTTATGCCTGTGGCAGCAATGGTGAGCAGTAAAGATTTTCCAAGATCCTTCCAGCTAAATTCTTGTTCCGGTTTGTGGAACAGCACCCTCTTTTTCTTATATAGCGGTTGGACATCAGGGATGATATAGACGTCCACATCCTCCATCATGCTGGTAAGCCGGTCCACCAGCGGCTTGCTTTTCATAAAAAGTGCCGTGCGGTGGTTTGCACGCCCCAGTACGATTTTTGTAACGCCGCTGACCTTGGCATATTCGGCAATTTGTACAGCCAGGTCGTCCCCGTACACGGTGGCAATCCGCGCCCCCAACTGTTCCGCCAGACGCATATTGTCCCGCAGGCGTTTCAGGTTTTCTCCCTTAAGCTCCTTGGTTTCAGGAGTTTCCACAAACAGCGCCGTTAAGCCACTGTGAAAAGCCTCGGCCATACGGGCCGCTGTGCGTATCACCTTTGCATTGGATGGCGCACTGGAAAGACAGGTCAGGATGTGTTCCCCCGCCTTGGCGGTAATTTCATTTTCTGCCTTCTGAGCCTTTTTGCTCAGCTGGTCAGCGGTACGGCGCAAAGCAACTTCACGAAGAGCCGCCAAATTATCTCTTGTAAAGAAGTGAGCCAAGGCGCGGGAAGCCTGCTGCTTTTGATATACTTTTCCGGACTGCAGCCGCAGGATCAGGTCGTCCGGCTCGATATCCACCAGCTCCACCTGGTCGGCGGAATCAAAAACCGAATCAGGGATGCGCTCGCTGACAGCAATGTGTGTGATGGAGGCTACCAAATCATTCAAGGATTCCAGGTGCTGAACATTGACGGTGGTATACACATTGATACCAGCCCGCAACAGTTCCTCCACATCCTGGTATCTTTTGGAATGGCGGCACCCGGCAGCATTGCTATGGGCAAGCTCATCCACCAGCAAAATACTTGGATGGCGCTGTAATGCGGCGTCCAAATCCAACTCTTTAAGCGCGATACCTTTATACTCAATAATTTTTTCAGGTAGCTGTTCCAGTCCTTCCAGCAGCGCCAGTGTATCGGGGCGGGTATGCCGTTCAATATAGCCTACAACAACGTCTACCCCTCTTTTTTGAGCCTGATGGGCAGCTTCCAGCATAGCATAAGTCTTGCCAACACCCGCAGCGTATCCAAAAAAGATTTTTAAGAGTCCTTTTTGAGGGGAGCCTGAGCGATCTTGATTTTGCGCTTGATAACTTTCCAACATTGCATTCCTCCTCGCATCAGATAATTTATTATAGCATGAAGAACCTTGCTATGCTATAAAGATGGCAATGCTGGTATTAAGATAGAATTAAGAGGCCTGTGGAACGTAAAGTGTAATTCTCCTTCCTCCTTGTGTATTTTCTATTTCTGATGTGCCGCACCAGAGTATGACTCTATAAAGTTGTCCGACTTTTAAAACTATCCCGATATGAGTCAAGTATTTCTGTGGTATTCCCATGGATTCTGCAATCACACCAGAAGGTACCCTTCTCCTTTCTCAGCATGTCCGGCTGGTTCTTTTTGTAATCAGTTCGCAATATAGAGTATATTGCGATTTTTTTATGTTTGATAGCTGTCTGCGGTCATGTTCCTTATTATCATTTGCTGTAATATTCTATATAATTTTTATAAAACCCAAATAAATAATAATTTTATTAAAAGCATAATTTTAAAGCAACCGAACAGCAAGTAAAAACAGCCTGTATGAATTTCTTCATCTAGGCTGTTCCGTACACTTTCTATAACTGCTATTTACTTATCTTTGAAAGAGCGCCGTTCTCCCGGCCGGAGGCCGGGAGCCGCACGCCCCTCACCATTTACCCTTCCCTGAAAATCACGGCTGTATCCCTGCCTCCGCTCTGCCGTGCGCTACGGCTGCAAAGCTTCCTCTGTTCTTAGGAAAACAGCTTTTCCTTATATACGCCGTCTGCGATCAGCTTTTTGAATGAATCCACAACAGACTGCTTATCTTCCTTGTAGGTTACGCCGAACCATTTGTCATGGGTCTCCAGTACCTTTACGGTAGCCCGGCCTTCCTCCAGAAGTCCTCCGATGATAGAGGGGAGCAGATACTCCGCCTTAATATCGCCAGGCTTCAGATTGGAAAGGAAATTCTTAAAGCCAGTCTCGACTTCGTCGAGGAAATCCGGCGTCAGGCCCCACATATTCATGGATACATACCCGTTGGCATCTATCGGCACCAGCTTTCCGTCCTCACCCGGCACGCCTGCGCCGCCGCCCGGCAGCTTTTCGATGCCGCCCGTCTCTACCACATCCGTCAGATAGCCGTTCTCCACCTGGCAGATGCCTCTCGTCACGGCTCCATTGTCGCTGAGCGTATTTCCCAGAATGAAACCAGCCATACAGAAGTCGAACTTGCCTGTGGCTTCGTGATCCTCCACCAGATAATCGTGTACTTTAACGAAGGCTTCCTTTCCGTAATAATCGTCTGCGTTGATCACCGCGAACGGCTCCTTGATAAGTCCCTTGCAGCTTAACACTGCCTGGCCGGTTCCCCAGGGCTTCGTTCTTCCTTCCGGCTTTTCAAATCCCTCCGGGAGATTGTCAAGCTCCTGGAACGCATATTCCACCTCGATCAGCTTTTCAATCCTGTTTCCGATAATCTCTTTAAAATCCTTTTCCAGATCCTTGCGGATAATGAATACGACCTTGTTGAAGCCGGCCTCCATTGCATCATAGATGGAATAGTCCATGATGATCTCTCCATTCGGTCCTACCGGCTCAAGCTGCTTGATTCCGCCTCCGAATCTGCTTCCGATTCCCGCCGCCATCACTACCAGAGCTGTCTTTTTCATGATTATCCTCCTTATACTCAGGCTTATACGCCCTTCATTGCGTTGATAATATGCAGTACGCATTCCTCACAGAGCTCATCCGTCTGCGCTTCCACCATCACACGCAGCAGCGGCTCCGTCCCGCTCTTTCTTACAAGAACACGGCCTTCCGTTCCCAGACGCTCCTCCACGTCGGAGATAGCCTTCTGCACGGACGGTGCGTTCAGTGTCGCGTCCATATCCTGAACTCTCAGGTTCTGGAGAAGCTGCGGATAAATCCGTACTTCAGAGCACAGCGTCGCCAGGGAAGCCTTTTTCTCCAGGATAACTTCCATCACCTTCAGGGAGGTCAAAATACCGTCTCCCGTCGTGGCGTGCTTGCTGAAAATGATATGGCCGGACTGCTCTCCGCCGAGCTGGAAACCGTTCTTCGTCATATTCTCATAGACATACTTGTCGCCCACGGCAGTCTTCTCATAGCGGATTCCTGCCTGGTCGCAGGCTTTGTAGAGACCGATATTCGACATAACCGTGGTTACGATCGTGTCGTCCTTCAGAGCGCCCTGTTCCTTCATATACTTTCCGCAGACGTACATGATCTTGTCGCCGTCTACTACGTCTCCGTTCTCATCCACAGCGATGCAGCGGTCCGCGTCTCCATCATAGGCGAAGCCCACATCCAGCTTATTTTCCTTCACATACTTCTGAAGAACTTCGATGTGCGTCGAACCGCAGTTCGTATTGATATTCGTTCCATCCGGATCATTGTTGATAACATAGGTCTTTGCTCCCAGAGCGTCAAACACACTCTTTGCAATCGCGGACGCGCTGCCGTTGGCGCAGTCCAGTCCTACCCGCATATTTTTAAAGGAACGTGTCGGGAGGGAGATCAGGTATCCGATATAGCGGTTCCGCCCTGCCGAAAAGTCAATGGTACGTCCGATGTCGGCTCCGGTCGCCAGCGGCCTCTCCTCTGTCATGCCGTCGATATACGCCTCGATCTTTTCCTCTACCTCGGCCTCCAGCTTGTGTCCCAGACCGTTGATCACCTTGATGCCGTTGTCGTGAAACGGATTATGGCTTGCAGAAATCATGATTCCGCAGTCAAAGCCCTCCGTACGCACCACATAGGATACGCTGGGCGTCGTGGTCACATGAAGAAGATACGCGTCCGCGCCTGACGCAGTGATACCTGCCGCCAGCGCATACTCGAACATATAGCTGCTTCTTCTTGTATCCTTTCCAATCACGATCTTGGCCTTGTGATCTCTCCCGTAATACCAGCCCAGGTATCTTCCTACCTTAAAAGCGTGCTCCACGGTCAGTTTCACATTGGCCTCTCCGCGGAAGCCGTCGGTTCCGAAATACTTTCCCATAACTTACTCCTTGCTTTGAATGTCAGTTTTCAGTATCTTCCTTGCTGCTCTCCTTTGACAGACAGCAGTAAAAAGCCTTTCCGTTCTCCTGTATATTCTATTCTGGAAAGGCTTTTTCTATATGAATTTATTATACCAAAAACCTGGAAATACTCAAGGTTTATTTTTTGTATCGTCCGGCGTCCGGCACATTCTGCATATTCCCAGCAGTTCTTCCACAGCCTCCTCATATTCTGAAAGCCGTTGTGCCTTTTTTATCTTTTTTCCGTACTTCTCCGCGTCCTCAAACTGCCGAATCTGGTAAAACCACAGCTCCTTCATTTTGAACAGCACGTTTCTGTCGCCCATATCCCATGCCCGGTATCCTTCCAAAACAAGGGAGTGGAAGCGCCGGAATCTTTCTTTTTGTTCCTCCCGCGTTTCTTCCCCTGCCATAAGCCCCGGATTCCGGATGATGCCCCGGCCAAGCATCAGTCTTTCTGTATCTGGAAATTCTGTCCGGAACCGCTCTATATCTTTCCGCGTAAACAGATCTCCATTGTAGCAAAGCGGAGCCCGGCTTTTTTGCCGCGCGGCGCGAAATGCCTCCCAATTCGGACCGTTATTATAATAGTCTCTCTGTACACGGGGATGCACAATCAGCTCCTCCAGAGGGTAACTGTTGAAAATATCAAGAAGGAGCGGAAATTCTTCCGGGCTCTCCACACCCAGCCGTGTCTTCACCGACAGCCTCATTCCCGCGCCCAGCCCGGAAAACACCCTGTCCAAAAAGCGGTCCAGTTCCTTTGGAAAGGCCAGAAATCCTGCTCCCTTTCCCTTCCCCGTCACAGTCTTGGAGGGACAGCCCAGATTCAGATTGATTTCCTCATAGCCAAACTCTTTCAGGGCAGCCGCCAGCTCCAGAAATCCTTCCGCGCGGTTTGTAAGGATCTGAGGGACCACAAAAAGTCCCTTGTTATGCTCCGGCAGGATCTCCTGCAGTTCCCGTTTTTTGAAACTGCGCTTCTCATGGGGCTCCAGAAACGGCGTAAAATATTTATCCAGACGGCCGTATACGGCCGCCTGAGCGTTCCGGTATATGTAAGTTGTGATTCCTTCCATGGGCGCCAGGTATATCTGTAAATGTTCAAAGCTCATATGTACCTTTTCCCTTCATCTCCACGCATTCTCCCCTCTTTGGATGCCATTCGGCCTGTTATAATGTCTATCGACATTATTCCATGTCCTTCGGACATGAACGCTCCGCTCCGGATGCCATTCGGCCTGTTATAATGTCTATCGACATTATAACAGAGGAACAATCAGACAGCCACCCTTAGTTTCCGCGGTTGACCGTCATTCTTTTTTGCGCTATTCTATAAGAAATATGCGGTTTTTGTCCGTGCGTTTACGTTCCTGGCCTTATCTGTGCCGGGCGGCTGCCGGAATGCCGCCTTTTCGGAGGTTTTGATGTACACGATTTCGCTTCTTTTGCTGGCTTTGTTCAGCCTTTATATTGGAATCTTTGCCTTTTGGCGCTGGGACGCCTCCTGGCTGAGGGAGCTTGACACAGTGCCTGTACAGATTTTATTTGTTCTGGTCTTTGCCCTGTTTCTGTGCGCGGCCCTCGTTCTTCTCGCCCGCCTGATCCGCAGGCTTCCGGAAAAAAGTCTGAAGCGGCTTTCTTTTCTCTGCATTCTCCTGCTGGCCATAGGACAGCTTGTATTTCTGGCTGTCATTCAGCCGCAGCTTCGCTACGATCAGCTGAAGGTTTTTGATATGGCCGTGGAAATGCTGCGTACCCACACGATTTCCGGCACCTATGAGACAGGCTATTTCGCCCGCTACACCAACAATTATCCGCTGACGATCCTGACCTATTGGTTCCTGCTGCTCCTGTCTAATCTCGGCGTACCGGAGGCCTGGTTTATGCCTGCGGTCCAGCTCGTGAATGTGGGCTGCATCACCCTGTCTATCTGGCTGGGCTACCTGATTTTCCGCGAGCTGAAGGGACAGCGGCCGGCTGTGTTCTATCTGGCGGTCTGCGTACTTTGCCCGCTTTCCTATGTATGGAGCGGCTATTTCTATACAGCCACCACCTCCATGCCCTTCCTTATGGGGATTCTTTATCTGTATCTGCGTCTGCGAAAGTCTCCGGATACGGATGCGCAGAGCAGCGTTTCCGCAAAAGCAAAGAACCGCGTATCCAAGACCATGGCACAGACAAGACGGCGTATCTTTCTCTGCGCCCTTCTTGGCATTCTTGTAATTTGGGGGTTTAAGCTGCGGGCTACGGCTGTCATCGCTCTGATCGCCGTTTGTATCGATCTTGTTCTGCGCCTTTGGAGGCAGAGGAAGGACGGGCTGTTCTCCCTTCTGAAAGTCAGAGTGAGATCCTGGGCGCTGCCCGGAGCTGCTTTTCTGCTGACAGCCGCGCTCTCCCTTGGTCTCTTTTCCGCAGCCGTAAACCGCTACGTGGCTTTTGATTATAAGAACACAGGCTTCCCTATGGTTCACTGGGTGATGATGAGCGCCCGCTGGGACGGCGCCTTTGATCAGAACGACGAGCTTTACACCTCCAGTTTTGAGACCAAGGAGGAGAAAATTGAGGCAGACCTCAAAGTTTTAAAAGAGCGGATTTCTGAGGCCGGACCCCTGGGGCTTATTTCTCTGGCCGGACGGAAGCTTCTGAACACCTGGGTGGACGGAACCGACAGCTACCTGGCAGAGAACAGCTACGCCCGCTACAGCAAAGCCTACGACTATCTGCTCGGAGACAAGAGCGGTTTCCTCACGCTGTATTCCCAGGCCTTCCGCGCGCTGAATATGCTCGTCATGGGCATCTGCGCTATTACCGCCTTTGTCCGCCTGAAAAAGCGCAAAGTTCTCCCGCCCATGTTTTTGATCCAGCTTACCGTCCTTGGCTGTATGACTTTTCATCTGATCTGGGAGACGAATCCTCTGTACAGCATCAGCTTTACCTTCCTCTGCCTGATTCTGCTCTCCGACGGCATCTATTCCCTGGCAGGGAGTGAGGCTTCTGAGCCTGTGCTGAAAAAGAGTTGGATCGGCGGCGCGGCCGGATTCGCAGTTCTGGCCATCCTCCTGGTTCTCGGCAAAAAAGAACTGGTGGACACGCCTATCGAAGCCTGGGATTACTCTGTAAATCAGTACCAATACGCAGGAGGCTCTGACGGCTATGTAAGCTCCTATGACCAGAGCTATGTACAGACCTTCACAGCCGATAAGCCCTTCAACCGCATATCCATCCGCGCGATCAATACCGTAGGTCCTTATAATCAGTCCGCCTTTACCGTGAAGCTCACTGACGAAAACGGCGCCGTGATCTACGAAAACGATCGCTTCCTTTCCGGTCTGGTCGATCAGACCAGCAATTATGAATTTATCCTGGACGAGATCATTCCTGACGGTCCCACCGTCTACACGCTGGAAATATCGCCGGGATATATCCACGGGGAGGACAGTCTTGAATTTCTCTCCTACAATACGGAAAATTGCGATATGTACGCAGGCGGCTCCCTGACCGTCGCAGGTGAAGAACGCGAAAAAGGCGACCTGGCATTCGCCGTCTACGAATACGAGGTCACCACTTATTTCAGTCTCAAACAGTATCTTGTTCTTTGCTCCGCGATGCTGCTGCTCGCCGCCGGCCTTGTCTTCGGCCTGCGGCGCAGCTTCCACTGACACGTGCATACGTCTCAGAATCTACTCAATTCTCCAGCAGGAAATAGCTTCCGTTCTCGTACAAAATCTCGCATTCGGAAAGCTCCTGTCCATATTCCTCATAGCGGGCGGCGTCCACATAGAGAACCGCCGGATCCTTTTCCTTCAGAAAGCCTTCCACACCGCCGTTCTCGCAGTGGAAATCTCCGCTGATTTCCGCCAGGAACAGCATATTCTGATCCCAGCTTCCGATTTCCTCCGGATCCTCGCCGGGTACAAAGACATAGGCTTTGCTTCCCGCATACTCCGAATCGCGGTCCGCGCTCTCCTGGATAAAGAGCTGGAACGGATCGCCGTGAGCCTCCCGAATCACGTGCAGGTACGAATTCCACATAAAATATCCTGTCAAAATAACGGCTGCCGCCGCCAGTATCCAGGCTCCAAAGCCAAAGGCCAGTTTTCTCGCGGCCGTGCCTTCGCCTTCTTCCCTGACTGCAAGCGGGAAGCGGAGAGCCTTTCCCAGAAAGATCGCGGCGCCGAGAGCCAGAGGCGCCGTACAGGGATAGCAGTACCAGATAAGCTTTGTACGAATCAGTGAAAAGCCCAGGAAGGGTACAAAGAACCAAAGCAAAATGCCGAAGGCATCCTGCAGCGCTTCCTTCTTCCAGGTTCTCTTTTTCCACATCCATATCAGCCCGGCGGCAATTCCCACGACACAGATCAGAATCAGCCAGCGGTAGATAAAGGCCGCATCCCCGAATACCATATCGTAGTAAAAGGAAAACGGATACTCATGTCCTTCAAAGTTAGAGCTTCCCGTCCTTGCCAGCAGATCCACCTCGATCATCTGTTCCAAAAAGAAGAAGCCATCCTTTGTAAAACGCCAGCCGAACCACAAAAGCAATGGAGCGAAAACGGAGAGTAAAAAGAAACCCCATTCCTTTGCCTTCAGCCGGAACAGCTCGCCGGCGCCGAGCAGATAAAGTCCTCCCACAACGGCTATCATTCCCGCGTGCCAGCTCTTGGTCAGAAAAGCCAGGGAAAACATCAGTCCGCAGAAATACAGGCGTTTATGGTTCTCCCGTATCCGAAGCATGGCGAGAATGGCCAGCGTGAAAAATAAAAAAAACAGAGAATCCGCGTCGCCTGCCCTCGCAAGATGAGCCGAGAGCGGACGTTCATTGGCGCAGAAGAAGCCCAGTACCAGAATCGAGGCCTCCTTGCTGTACCGCTTGGCAGCCAGCGCACAGGCGATTCCCGCCAGCAGATAAGCAAGGGCTGAGACAAAACGAAGTCCCAGAACACTGTAGCCGAAAAGCCGGAAGCCCAGGATGATTCCCCAGTAGCTGACAGACGGCTTCAGGTTCCAGTCATCCGTCTGATAGTTATAAGTATGGCGGATATAATCGCCGTTTTGTATCATCTCATAAGCGTTTACGCCGTGCCGCGCCTCGTCCCAGGAATCCACATACTGCACGTCCAGACAGCGGAAGCAGAAAAAGGCCAGCGTCAGGCAGGCCAGCGCAAAAAACACCCAGTAATATTTTTCAAAGAAACGCAGCAGCGTTCTGTAAAGCCTGAGGGGAGCCTCCGCCAGTTTTGCCGCCTTAGTCATGTTCAGTTTCCTCCCTGTTCTGTTTTCGCCGCCTTCTGTCAGCCGCTCTCTCCAAGCATCGCGGGCAGCGTTCCGCAGTACACGCTGTACATGACAGACGCAAACTGCTCGTAGCCTGCTTCTCCGGGGTGCAGAGCGTCTCCGGCCTCATAATTCTCCGCACTGTTGTGCATCAGCGCCAGCGGGATCAGCGTGACATTCCGCTTTCCGTCAAACTCTTTCGCCATGGCCTGCATCAAGTCCATAATCCGCTTATCGGCGCGGTTCTTAAATTCTCCCTGAAGAAAGGCCGTTCCATCCTGGCGCACCATGGTGCCGATAGTCTCCTGATCCGCCCAGTAAATCGTATTTACGATATAAATGGGGATGTCCTTGTCGTGATGCCGGATATTATCTACCATCTGCGCAATGGCGTCCACCGTGCCGCTGGGATCGTCGCTTAACCCGTTCGTTCCGAGGAATATCTGGATCACATCCGGATCCTTTCCTGTGTACAGCTTATAGTAGTTCCAGTCAAACATCTCCTGAACCGGATCATAAAAGGGCTGAACCCCCTCGCTGACGCCTTCGGAAAAGTATTCCGTCGGCTCCAGATAGTCCTGAGCCGAGAATCCGCTTCTCCCCTCATGGCTGTAACGGGTCCAGCCCCTTGTGCCGGTAAAGGTGATCTGATCGCCGGACAAATGGTAGATTGTCCGGTACCACTCCTTTCCATCAGACAAGCTATCCCCCATATTCATAATGGAATACTCGCCCTCCAGCTTTTCCACCACATGAAGGGTAGAAGAAAGTGTCAGCACCTCATTGACGTTGTAATCATAAACCGTCAGTGTCAGAGGATAATCCCCGATCTGTTCTTCCTTTCCCGTAACGGAAAAGCGGTCCTCCAGATTCTCCCCGATCTGGCAGTCCCAGCTGCAGGAATAGCCGTCGCGGATTCCCGACCATACCACCTGATCGTCATAAAGTTCGATGGTGCTGCCGACAGCCACATAGACATCCTCCGGCAGATAGGCTTCCACCTGCGGCTTATACTTATAAAGCTCTCTCTGCAGGTAAATATTCCAGCCCGCCATGCCCGCAATCGCAAGAATCAGGACAATCAAAAGCGGCTTCACATATTTTCCCTTCATTCTTTCTCCTCCGCAGTCTTCTCCATATTCGTCTCCTTACAGATGAAAATCGGGCGGCGCTTTGTCTCCATATAGGTCTTGGCAAGGTATTCGCCCAGGATTCCGATACAGAAAAGCTGGATTCCTCCGATAAAAATGATGATGCAGGTCATAGACGGCCAGCCTGATACCGGATCGCCAAACAACAGCGTCCGCACGATGATAAAGCAGAGCGCCAAAAATGCTACCAGGCAGAAGAATACGCCCAGAAATGCAGCTATGGCCAAAGGCGCAGTAGAAAATCCCACGATTCCGTCGATGCTGTAAATCAAAAGCTTCCAGAAGGACCATTTTGTCTCTCCTGCGCTTCGTTCCACATTCTCATACTCCAGCCACTTTGTCTCAAAGCCCACCCAGCCGAACAGTCCTTTGGAAAAACGGTTATATTCGCCAAGCCGCAGAAGCTCCTGCACAAACTGTCTCGTCATCAGCCGGTAGTCCCTGGCGCCGTCCACAATCTCCGTCTTGGATAACCGGTGCATCATGGCATAAAAACGTCTCGCAAAAAACGAGCGTATCGGAGGCTCCCCTTTTCGCGTCACCCGTCTCGTCGCCACGCAGTCGTAAGTCTCCTCCGTGATAATCCGGTACATTTCCGGCAGAAGGGACGGCGGATCCTGCAGATCCACATCCATGATCGCCACATAGTCGCCATCCGCATAGGTCAGTCCCGCGTACATGGCGGCCTCTTTCCCGAAATTCCGGGAGAAGCTCAGATACTTTATCCGTGAATCCGCCTTGGCAAGCTTCTTCATCTCGGCAAGACTGGAGTCCTTGGAACCGTCGTTGATAAAAATGACCTCAAGTTCTGCCTGCGAAAGCTTCTTTGCAGTCTTTGTGATCTCACTATAGAAAATAGGAATTGCCTCCTGCTCGTTATAGCAGGGAACTATCACCGAAATTTTATCCATACTTTTTTCCGCTTTTCCTTGTTTTTCTACCCTTTTTTCAGCGCCCTGTTGATACTGCGAAAATCCTTTACAGCCTGCCAGCCAATCCCGGCAATCCTTCTGAGATTGATAGAATTGACTCCGCCCTGACGCTGGCGAAAGCTGATTGGAAGATAGCGGACTTTCAGCCCCTTCTTCGCGTAAATCACGGAAAGCAGCACATTCGACAGATTGAAATCCTCCGGAATCTGTCCGATCTGCTCACGCAGCGTCTCCGCCTTCATCAGTCTGAACGGCGTATTGGCGTCAGTAACCGAGACGCCGAAGCAAAGCCTGATGACAAACTTCAGAACCTTTGTCACAAACACACGGCTCGCGCCGTCCTCCCGATGGCAGCGGTGTCCGATCAGCATATCATACTGCTCTCTCTGCTTCCAGAACTCCCAAAATTCCTCCGGATTCGTCTGTCCGTCCGAATCTGTCTGAAAGATATAATCCGCTCCCTGCTCCAGCGCATAATAATATCCATAAAGCACGGTCGCCCCATGCCCTTTGTTTGCCTTTGTCAGAGGAATGAGCTGCGGACGTTCTCCGGCAGCTCTTTTCATAATCTCATACGTACTGTCCTTGCTTCCATCGTCCACAACGACAAACCGGCTGTTCTCTCCCGTCTTTTCCACGACCGGGTACCAGTCGTCAATCACCTTTTCTATATTGACTTCTTCATTGTAAGCCGGCATGATCAGATACAACGTATCCATGTTCTTTTCTCTCCCGTCACGCTGCCGCTATCTACTTGAACTCCATCCCGTAAAATGGTATACTACCCTCAATTAGACGGAGCTTCTCCCGTTATTATAAACAAATTGGAGTAATGTTGCAACTATGAAAACAACTGTCTGGAATAAACTTGTCCTCTGGGTCGCCCTGGGACTTCTGCTTCTTTTCAACGCTTATACTCTGGTTCACGCCGTAACGGGAGTTCCCATTTTCTTCGGCGCGCTCATCCTGCTGCTCTTGTTCCTGTTCGCCCGCCGCTTTCTGGCCGGCAGAACAGAACGCTTCCTGGATCGGGGCGCCATCCTGATCTGGCTTCTGATTCTCGCGCTTCAGACTGCTTTTATCCTGCTGATGCACGGCAATATCCGCTACGACGCCTACTGGATCCTCGATCAGGCCGTGGAAATGCTCGATACTCACCAATTTTCCGAGACGCTCGCAGGCGGCTATTTTACACAGGTTCCGAATAATTATGGACTGACGATTATCACCTACTGGTTCTTAAGCCTGATGCAGTTTCTGGGTCTCCCTTCTTCCTGCTTCATGCGCGCGGTCCAGTTTTTCAATATGTTCTTTCTGGACCTGTCCCTGCTTTTTATTTTCCTGTCCATACGAAAGCTCCGGGGAAAGGCGGACTCTGTCCTTTTCCTGTTTCTCTGCGCCCTGACGCCCTACGTCTACGTCTGGTCTCCCTACTACTATACCTCTACCACCTCTATGATGTTCGCCTGCGCGGCCGTGTGGATCTGGCTGTGTATCCGCGATTCAGCTTCGTTCCGGAAACAATGCCTTCTCGCATTTCTGCTGGGCGTCCTCTGCATCACGGGATTCAAGGTGCGGGCGACCTCGCTTATCGCCTATATCGCAATCGCGCTGTTCTGGAGCGTCCGTCACGAAAAGGGAAGTCTGAAAAAGCATATGCGTCCTATTTTGGTCTTCGTTCTCTCTACGGTTCTCACCTTTTTTGCCTGGAAGGGAATCGTCGCCCATTACGTTCCCTTTGACACCACGGACACGGCCCTCCCGATCACCCACTTTATGATGATGGGAAGCCGGGGAGACGGAAGCTTCAACAGAGACGATCTGACCTATACCATTTCCCTTCCCACAGCGGAAGAAAAGCTGTCCGGCACGGTCTCTGTCATCATGGAGCGTCTGTCTGAAAACGGACTTTCCGGAAATATCCGTCTGATTTTTGCCAAGCTGCTGAACTGCTGGGCGGATGGAACCGATTCCTTCACTGCGGAAAACGCCCTCTGCTCGGATTTTAATTTTCTTCATCCTTATATTATAGGCAGCAAATCCGTATTCCTGACTTCCTACGCTCAGATGTTCCGATGCCTGCAGCTTTTCCTGGTCAGCCTGTACTGCGTCTTTTCCCTTGTACGCAGACACCAAGCCAGATCCGGCAGCGACGGCGCGCGTCAGCCTGACGGTATGTTCCTTCTGGCTCTGAACCTTCTGGGCGGTATGATGTTTCACCTGTTCTGGGAGGCGTCCCCTCTCTACAGCATTGCCTTTGCGCCGTTTTCCTATGCGCTCTGCGCCGACGCCATCGGCTCTTCCAGCACATGGTTTTCCGAGAGACCGCGTCTTTTTTCCCGCGCGTCGGCTGTTCTCTCCTTTGTCTGCCTCGCCGCCTGCGGAATCTTTCTGGCCGTACGGTTCTCCCCGACTGCAGCCGAGGAACGCGTTCTTTCAGACTTTGTGGTAAATCAGCATATGGAGACGAACGCGGAAGCCGGTCCGGCTATGGAAATCGGCCAGACCTGGACCCAGACCTTTGAGGCAGACAGAGAATTCAACGTCCTGGATCTTTACTACGGCAACCCGGACAGGGAAAATAATTCCTCCGTCTACCATATCACGCTCTCGGACGAACATGGTTCCGTCTTTTATGACGGCACGCTTCTCGGCAGTGAGACCGGGTACGATCTCGCCTACCGAATCCAGTTTGAGCCCGTGATCCCGGACGGAAATACCGTCTATACCATTTCCATTGAACCCGTTTCTCAGGACAGCGAGAACTATATCCATTTTGGTTCCCAGGACTGCAGCCGCGTCGATCTCTATCCCCATGGCAGTCTCTCTATTGGCGGAGAGGATACCGAACGCGACTTGAGCTTCCGCATTGTGAACCTGCATATCGGAACTTTGGCATCAAAAAAGGAGTATTGCCTTTTCGCCCTACTCCTTTTGCTTCTGTTACTCTTTTTCTTCGTCAAATCCCTTCGTCTCATCTATCAGGAAAGGCGGACGGTTTCGTGACGCATCCAGCGCACGCCAGATGTACTCGCCAAGCAGTCCCAGCATCACCATGATGACGCCGAAGGAAAACAGCATCAGCACCATAAGAGACGTCCAGCCCGCCATATCCTCGATGCCGCTCAGGCGCTGAACCATGAGTACAATGGCCCAAATTACAGCTGCCACCGCATAGACCGAACCCAGAAAGGACATAAACCTTACCGGGAAATAGGAAAAGCTCATCATGGAATCGATGACCAGCTTCACCTTCTTGGAAAGGGTCCAGCGTGATTTTCCAATCTCGCGGGCCTTTCGGTGGAAATAAACTTTCTCGCTCTTAAAGCCCACCCAGAGTACCTGAAGGGTTAACGCCGAGTTTTTCTCATCCAGCATCAGGAGTACTTCTATCACCTGTCTGTCGAGCAGATAACAGTCGAAGCCTCCCTTCGGCATATTTTTCGCCACCAGCTTACGCGTCATGGTATAGTAAAGGTTGGCGAAAAACTTCTGCACAGCCCCCTCGTCCCGGTCGGAACGAACGGCCAGAACCACCTTGTTGCCTTCCTTCCATTTCTCGTAGAGCTGAAGAATCAGTTCGGAATCTTCCTGCAGATCCGCCTGCTTCGTGACCGCGCAGTCGCCGGTACATACGGAAAGCCCTGCCAGAATCGCAGCATGCTCTCCAAAATTTCTTGAAAGCTTCACCAGGCGGACGTTCTCATCCATATCCCGGATCTGATTCATGATTTCCCAGGAATTATCCCCGGAGCCATCGTCTACAAATACAATTTCATACTCCTCCAGTTTATGAAGAATCTTCTCCTTCATATCCTGATAGAGAAGCATCAGGGTGTCCGAGTTCCAATATACAGGAACAATAATTGAAAGCTTGCTCATCGCCTGCGGCTTCCTCCTACTTCCTTCAGATATTCGTCGTAATCGCGGATATATTCCCCGCCGTCGTAATGGGTGTTGGCCAATACAAGAAGCACCGAATCCTCGCTGAAATCATACATATCCTTCCACACCATCGTAGGCAGATAAAGTCCCATTCTCGGTCTGTTCAGCTCGATGATCTCCTCCTCAAAGCCATTATCCACGCGAACCTTGCTGGATCCGCTTACATTGATCAGCACAAATTCCGACTTGCGGTTGGCATGCTGTCCGCGGATCACGCTGCTGTCGGAACCATACATATAGAATACCCTCTTAATCTCAAAAGGAATGTCCATATCTCCTTCCACAACCACCAGCTTGCCTCTCTCGTCTCCCAGATCGCCAAACTCCAGAATTTTATACTGTTCCCTGATACTCATAGTTTCTCTCCCTGAATCATCAAAATTGCTTTCCCTTTCCACATCCTAGAACGCGTTGAGCGCCTCGATCACATAGGTCTGCTCCTCCTCTGTCATCCCGTTGTACATCGGCAGGGACAATACCTCGTCCGCGTACTGCTCTGTGATCGGGAAGGCTCCCCTTTCATAGCCAAGATACCTGTAAGCTTCGGATAAATGAGGCGGAATCGGATAATGAATAATCGTTCCGATCTCTTTCTCCGCCAGATATTTCTGAAGTTCATCCCTCTGTCCGCAGCGTACCACAAACTGATGCCAGACAGCGGTGGCTCCCTTTTGCACGCCCGGCAGCAGAAGCTTCGGATTCCGGATCTCTTTCAAATACCTGTCCGCAATCTGACGGCGCTCCTCCTCGCATTCTTCCACATGACGCAGCCGCACCCGCAGAAGACCTGCCTGCAGCTCATCCAATCTCGAATTGGCACCCACAACCTTATTGTAATACCGCTTCTCGCTTCCGTAATTGCGGAATACCCGGAAGTCCTCCGCAAGAGACTTATCCTTTACAATCACGCCGCCCCCGTCTCCGAAGGCTCCGATATTCTTGGAAGGATAGAAAGAAAAGCAGCCTACGTCGCCAAAGGTTCCTGTCATCTGTCCTTCAAAGCAGGCCCCATGGGACTGAGCGCAGTCCTCCACGAGCTTCAGCCCGTACTTCTCTGTCAGCGCCTTTACAGCGGCCATATTGGAAGCCTGGCCGTACAAATGAACCACCAGAACCGCCTTGGTGCGCTCTGTGATTTTTTCCTCAATCTTTGACACATCTATGTTATAGTATTCATTGGGCTCTACGAAAATGGGCGTCGCCCCGTTCATCGTAATCCCCATCACGCTTGCGATATACGTGTTTCCCTGGACGATGACCTCGTCTCCTTTACCGATTCCCAAAAGACGAAAGGCGATCCACAAGGCGTCCAGACCGCTTGCAAGTCCTACACAGTAATTTCCTCCCGTATAGGCTGCGAATTCTTCCTCAAAGCTTTTTACTTCATTTCCCAAAACGTACCAGCCCGAACGCAGCACCTCAAGAGCCTTCGCTTCAAATTCCTGCTGATACCGGAAAAAACCCCGGTCCATCCGGTTTGCCATGATCTTCATCGTGAACTTCCTCACTTTCACGGTCCAGATCCCTCTGAACCATTACTTAATCATACCATGCGTTGAAATATTCGTCAATGAACTCCTGAACCGGATCTGCATCTGTTCCGGCAGTTTCCTGCGCATTCTGCGCCTCGGCAAGCGGAGCAGAGAGATCTGCCAGAAGCGTTGTCAGCTCCTGCGCCCCTTTTCCATTCAGGTGATCCACATCGATATAGCTCTCCTGACCTAAGTTCAGATATTCATCCTTGCAGAGATTAAAGTCCAGATAAGGCACTCCGTAACCCTCTGCCAGTTCTTTGATATACTGATGAGCCAGATCATAGGGACCTATCTCCTCCAGATACCTGTCAAAGCTGGGCGCCGTCACAAACACCAGGCGGATCCCCTCCTCCCGGCAAAACTCCACGATCCGGCCGATATAGTCCAGCGTATAGGTTACGTCGCTGTCCATATCCTCCGGAACGTCTGCAAAGTTGTCCCACCAGGTAATCTCCTCGGCATCCAGCTTGGCGTCCGACCAGACAAAGCCGCGTCCCACGTAGTATTCCTCTCCCTGAACCACAGGCTCATATTCCTGATAGCTCTCGCTTCGTTTCTTTGACCAGACTTCCTTCAGGTAAGACAGATCGCCAAGCTTCTGCCAGTTTCTGCGGAAGGGCAGAAAACGGTTCGTGTAGTCCCCCGCCTCCGATGTTGTCAGCAGAAATTCCAGTTTATTGAGGGAAAAACGCATATAATCGGACATGATATTGGCCTGGACCAGATCCCGATCCTTCTTGTCTACAAAGAGAAATTTGTAATGCATATCCAGATAGACGGTTTCCAGATCATTGTATCTGGCCGCCTCCCGCAGCAGATAGTAGGAGGTGTCGTAATTCTGAGACGAAGATCCCAGATTGAACGCGCTCTCTCCCGTAAGCTCCGTAAAAAGCTGCGGATCATAGGCCCGAAAGCAATGGGAGCTTCCCAGGAACAAGGTATCAATATTCTCTCCGCTGTCAGCCGTCTCGTAAAGCTCATGCATCGTGAGCCGCGTATAGCTTGAGGCGTCGTCCACAAGAAGATAATTGCAGCCCTTTACCAAAAGTCCCGTCAGGACCAGCACTGCGGCCGCCATTCCGAAAAACCGAAGAACGGTATTCTTTTTCTTTCCTTTACTTTTCTCCTTCACAGGCTGCTCCCTCCTTTCCACAGCGCCGTCAAAACTGAGTGTACAGGAACTGGCTCGTATCATAAGCGGCCCCGTAGACGCCCAGAATCACTATAGCTGCAACCAGCCCCGTATAGATCGCGCAGCGGCAGACCGCATTCCGGCTCAGAATCCACTGGCGGAACGCGATTCCCCGCTCATTCGCCAGATCCTTGCATACCACGGCCAGGATTCCCAAAAGAATCAGCAGCCATTCAAAACCTGTAAGCTGCATGCCCGCGAAATCCTTCAGCCGGAAGTCCGTCACGATGATCCACAGCATTCCTCTCAGATCTCCGACAGAATTGGCGCGGAACACCATCCAGGTCAGATCCACAAAGAGAAAGACGAGAATCTGCTTCACGAACTTTGGAAGGCCTCGTTTGCCCCCTTGCTTCTCTTTTCCCTGAAAGAGCCTTTTTCCTGTTATCTCCGCAATCTGTCCCAGGCCGTGCAGCCCTCCCCAGGCCAGGAAATGAAAGCCTGTGCCATGCCAGACGCCGCTGACCAGAAAGGTAATCATAAGATTCACAGCACGGCGAAGCTGTCCCTTTCGGCTGCCGCCAAGGGGAATATACAGATAATCCCTGAGCCAAGAGCTTAAGGACTGGTGCCAGCGACGCCAGAAATCCTGGATAGAATCCGCCAGATAGGGCCGTCTGAAATTGCTCAGAAGTTCAAAGCCAAGCATCTGCGCCGCTCCCCTGGCAATATCCGTATATCCCGCGAAATCGCAGTAAATCTGAAACGCGTAGAGAACCGTAGTCAGCGCAATCTCCACGCCTCCGAAATGTCCGAACTGGCCGTAGACCGCGTTCACCGGAATCGCAATCCGATCCGCGATCAAAAGCTTTTCGCAAAGTCCCCACAGAAGAAGCAGGCCGCCGCTTCGGATACGTTCCGAATCCCGTACTTTTTTTTCAGGCAGCGTCCGGATCTGCGCCAGCAAATTGCCGCTCCGCTCGATAGGTCCCTGCACCAGTTTCGGAAAGAATGCCTGGAACAGCGCGAAATTCAACAGGTTTCTTTCCGCTCTGGTCTTTCCGCTCCGCACATCCGCCAGGTAGCCGATAGCCTGAAACGTATAGAAAGAGATTCCCACAGGGAGCAAAAGCCCCAGCCGATTATATTTAAAAAATCCGAGAGCAATCACATGAAAGGCAATAACCGCCCAAAACAGAAGTCTTCCGCGGGAATTGCTTCCGGACAAAACGTCCTCCCCTGAGGGAGACTCCTTTTCTTCCGTCCTTCCCCTCTCTATCCCAAGGCCGCACAGCCAGGTCACAAGGGTAGAGCCCAGAAGAACCAGCAGATAAGACAGGCCAAAGCTCGCGCAGAACGCATAGCTGGCCGCGAGAAGCCAGACCGCGCGGAATCTGCCCGGCAGAAGAAGATACACAGCCAGTACGATTGGAAAGAATACCAGAAAGGCCAGTGAAGTAAATCCCATAACGTCCTCCCTCTACTGCTCCGGGTCTTTCCCCGAAGCCTTCTCTGCTCTCCTTTTTCTGAACTTACCATACAGCAGAAAGTCCAGCAGCCAGAATTTCTTTGTAACAATGATAATCACGGCCGTGATCAGGCTCATCACGAAAAAGGAGGCGACCGCAAAGCCAAATCCCTCCCAGGTATAGAGTTCATAGGTCTTGCCCGGATTCAAAATCGTGGCAAAATGGAAATGCAGCACATAGATCTCCAGCGTGTAGCCGCCTAAAAATGCCAATCCCCTCTTTACGCGTCCGTCTCTGCAGAATTTCACCAGGAGACTTACGCCCAGGCAGCCAAGAAAGGAGGCTGCAAGCTGCCGTCCAAGCAAAAACAGCGTACTCACATCCTGAAGGTCAAAGAGAACCGCCATTCCAATCAGCCCAAGGAGCGCTGCCGCGCACAAAAGCTTTTCCAGAAAAGCCGGGATTTTTCTCAGCCATTCCCGGTATTCCCCGGCCAGATACCCTGTCAGATAAAAGGGCAGATACAGCCTTGTAAGTCCCGGACTTAAAAACTCCCAGCCAAGCAGGGTTTCCAATACCACAAAGGCCGCGAGTCCCAGATACACGATCCAGAACGCCGCCTTCCCCGCACGATCGTTCGTTCTCTTTCTGACCGCGCTCTGGGCAAGCTGGGCCGTATAAACCATCACAGTCAGAAGAAAGAGCGTCATCAGAAACCAGAGACCATTGTCCAGGTCAAACAGCGTCTCCACGACACTGGAAAAGGGCGCTCGCGGATGCAGCAGTACAATCCAGAAGAAAAAGGGCGTCAGATAAGCCAGCGCCCGCTTCGCCAGAATCTTTCCATAATCCGTCAGGCTTTCCACGCGTCTCCCCAGCCCGCACAAATAGCCGCTGACCATAATGAACAGAGGCATCTGTATTACCTTAATCACATCGTAGACATAGCCGTCCTCCATGTGATTCCAGACAAGGACGTGGCCTGCCATCACAAGAAGAATGGCAGCCCCCTTGATCGCGTCGATGGTCTGGCTTCTCATATTCCTGCGTCCCGTCGTTTTCTCACCCATAGGCATTTTCCACAGCTTCCGGCTTACTCCTCATTCATCTTTGCAAGCTTCGCTGCCTGATCCGCAGCGATACATGCGTCTATAATTTCCTGAATATCTCCATTCAGAATTTTGTCCAATTTATACAGTGTCAGTCCGATTCTGTGATCTGTCACACGTCCCTGTGGGAAATTGTAGGTTCGGATTTTCTCGGAACGGTCTCCCGTACCGATTTGGCTTCTCCTCGCCTCGGCCTCGGCATCGTGAGCCTTCTGGCACTCAATATCATACAGCTTGGCCCGCAGAAGCGCGAACGCCTTTGCCTTATTCTGAAGCTGCGACTTTTCCGTCTGGCTGTAGACCACGATTCCCGTCGGATAATGAGTCAGACGCACGGCAGAATCCGTTGTGTTGACGCACTGTCCTCCGTTTCCGGAAGCACGCATGACGTCAATACGGATGTCCTTCTCATCGATCTGCACATCCACCTCCTCTGCCTCCGGCATCACCGCTACGGTGATGGTCGAGGTATGGATTCTGCCGCCGGATTCCGTCTCCGGCACACGCTGAACCCGGTGTACGCCGGACTCATACTTCATCACAGAGTAAGCGCCCTGTCCCTGAATCATAAAGGTCACGCTTTTCATTCCGCCGATTCCGATCTCATCCGCTTCCATGACCTCTACCTTCCAGCGGCGGCTTTCCGCGTAATGCACATACATCCGGTAGATCTCTGCCGCAAACAGAGCGGCCTCGTCTCCGCCCGCTCCTGCGCGGATCTCCACGATAACATTCTTATCATCGTTGGGATCCTTGGGGAGAAGCAGCACTTTTAACGTATGCTCCAGTTCTTCAATACGGCTTCTCGCGTCGGAAAGCTCCTCCTTGAGCATTTCCCGCATCTCCTCGTCGTTCTCCTCCTCCAGCATCTGAAGGCTTTCCTCGACGGTCTCCTTGCATTTCTTATATTCACTGTAAGCTTCCACGATCGGCTGCAGATCACTCTGCTCCTTCATGAGCTCCCGGAACCGCTCCTGATCGCCTACCACAGACGGTTCGTTCAGCTCATTCATCAGATCCTCGTAACGCAGAAGCAGATCATCCAGCTTGTCAAACATATTTTTCCCTCCATCATTTTTATGCCAATCCTCACTGGCACGCCAGCCGCCCCCGCACCACCCGGTCGAGTCCGGCCAGATCCCGGATCGTCTCTATCTCATCAAAGCCCGCCTCGCCGAGAAGCCCGGCCACGCTCTCTCCCTGAGCACATCCGATCTCCAGAAGGAGCATACCGCCCGGCTTCAGATACCGGGGACTCATCCTTGCTATTTCCTTATAAAAATACAGCCCATCCTCATGGCCGTTAAGCGCCATAAAAGGCTCATGCAGCCGCACCTCATCCATCAGGCCGGAGATTTCCTCCCGTCTGATATAGGGAGGATTGGACACAATCAAATCATAACGCCCCTCTATCCTGTCAAACAGATCGCTTTCCACAAGCTTTGCTGAAAGTCCGAGCCTGTCCCTGTTCCGTACGGCTGTTTCCAATGCCCCCACAGACAGATCGCTCCCCATTCCCTGTGCTTCGGGGCAAAAATGCAGAAGGCTCAGAAGAATACATCCCGATCCGGTACACAGATCGAGAAACCGCATTCCCGGCTTCAGGTATTTCAGGGCCTCCTCCACCAGAATCTCCGTATCCTGGCGGGGAATCAAAACCTGTCCGTTGACCAGAAAGGAAAGCCCCATAAACTCCTGCTCTCCCGTGATATGCTGAAGCGGAATTCTTCGTTCCCGCTTTTCCACAGCCTTAAAAAAGCGTTCCTCCTGCTCTCCGGAAAGCTCCTCCTCCGGATAAGCCAGATAATGACTTCTGCTGACACCGCAGCTCCATTCCAGAAGATACCAGGCGTCAAGCTCCACCTCCGGCACGCCCGCCTGTGAAAGCCTCTTTGCCGCTTTCCGGCAGGCTTCCCGCTGCGTCAAGCTCCGGCCTCCTGAACTTTCTCTGCCTCCTGCGGCTCATCCTCCGCTTCCAGAACTTCCTCTATCTCCTGCGGCTCAGACTCCGCTTCCAAAACTTCCTCTATTTCTTCAGACTCCGCTCCGGCCTGTGCATCCTGGGCTTCTTCCTCCTGTCCCCAGGCACCCTGATTTTCCTGGTCAGCGTTCGCTTCCTGCTCTGTATCCAGCGGCTCTCTGCCCTGGTATGCCCTCCAGTCAAATACAGCTTCCACAGCGGCAATCGCCACCTCTATCATACTGTCGTCCGGCTCCTTCGTGGTAAGGCCCTGCAGCCACATACCGGGACGGCTCAGGATTCCCACCAGCTTATTGTCCGTATTTCCCGCCAGCCGGATAAACTCATAGGACACGCCTGCAATCACGGGAACCAGCGCCACACGGAATACCACGCGCAGAATCGGAGAATCTACACGGATAAAGATGAAGAAAATGATGCTGACCACCATGACAATCAGCATAAAGCTGGTTCCGCAGCGTTTATGATGCTTGGAACTCTTTCGCACGTTTTCCACGTTCAGTTCCAGACCATTCTCCACGCAATTGATGCATTTATGCTCTGCCCCATGATACTGGAACACCCGCTGAATATCCTTCATCAGGGAAATCAGCAGCACATAGCCGATAAAAAGAAGCAGGCGGATGGCGCCCTCGATCACGGCCAGAACCGTATCCGACACAATCACATTGCGCAGCAGCGCCGCCGCAAAGTAGGGCAGCACCATAAAAATAGCCACTGCCATTACGATCGAGAAGGCTACCGTGATCCCCATCACAATCTGTTCAGCCCGTTCTCCGAACAACTTCTGAACAAGCGTATCCGCTTTTGAGGGCTGCGCTTCCTCCTCGTCATAAAAACTGGCGGAAAAGGTCAGGCACTTCATCCCCAGAACCAGGGAATCCACAAAGCTTATCACGCCGCGGATAATCGGAATTTTCCTCAGCTTCTTATTTCCGATACCCTCATACGTACTCAGATGTACCTCTATCTCTCCATCAGGCTTGCGTACCCCTACCGAGTACACATCCTGATTCTTCATCATGATACCTTCCAGGACGGCCTGTCCTCCGATCCCCGAAGACTTTCCCGCTGCTTTCATCAATGCTTTTATCCTCCATAACTACATATCCACGGAAACGCGCCGCATCCCCGGCGGCAACTCAAACTCCCTATGCCGCTGCCATATTCCTATCCGGCCTGACATTATCCGCGGAAAAAAACAGGGTGAGATTGTCCAACCTCACCCCTTGCTCACACTTCTTATTTCGTGATGCCATATTTACGATTGAATTTATCAATACGTCCGCGAGCCGCCGCAGCCTTCTGCTGTCCTGTATAGAATGGGTGACACTTGGAGCAGATTTCAACGTGAATGTCCTTCTTCGTGGAACCTGTTACAAAAGTGTTGCCGCAGTTGCAGGTTACGGTTGCCTGATAATACTCCGGATGGATTCCTTCCCTCATGATTTTCACCTCTTTATTCATATTTTGTGAACTTCTGTTACCATATTTCCGGTCAATGCTGCTCCGATGAATCCACAGCAAGATACCCCGGACTATCCCTGCAAGTCCCTGCAGTTAAGCTGCCCATACAACAGCTTTTAGATTATATCACAGATGATGCGGGTTTTCAACCAGAATATATGTTTGTTTTCTGATTTTCTGCACGGATTATGGACGCCTGGCGGCGGAGTTGTGAAGGGAAGGGAGAAAACTTTGAAGCTCCTCCCCTACGCGTTCCATTGTCTCTCGGCTTTCCATACCTATTGTGATTTCATCCGTCCCCGTCTTAATCACCAGCTCTGGTACAATTCCGCTGCCATATTCTATAGCAGTCACATCGGAAAGCGCAAACGCTTCTGTCACAAATTCCGTCATCAGCATCCCTTTTGTTCTCTCTCCACCTATCAGGAGTCTTTCCTCCGTAACCGCAACAGCCACGTGCCACATCATAGGAAGTCCATTTCTGGAATACTCTGTTCCTGCTGCTGCAAAAATTACGGCTTCCGCTGTATTCAGGGCATCGGCAACTTCCCCCAATACCTTTTTGTACTTTTTTCGTTCAAGCTCCTGCCGTCTGCTCACAAAACAAAACATTTCCTCCACTGTTTTCATACGGCATCTTCCCGTCCAAACTTCCAGACACTCCATATCAGGAAGCGCATCCTGCCTTGTACTCCAAAATCCTGCTGCCCCAAGGCCAATCCCAAACAGTATAAGCAGAACTGTAGCATGTTCCGCTCTCTCCGCCCCCAGAAGGAAGAAAAGCCAGTCTGTCTGATACTGGAACAAGACAGCCGCCAGGCAGAAAAATCCCGCCGAAAAGCGCATCCGCACCCGTCTCATTTTCCTATGCTGCTCTCTGCCAGCCAGCCGCAAAATCAGAGCCAGTATATTTTCTTCTTCCCCGCCCGTCTCATTTTTGCGTCCTTCCAGCAGCTCTTGTACACTGACTCCCAATTCTTCCGAAAGCGGCCAGAGCAAAGAGAAATCCGGCATACAATGTCCGTTTTCCCAGCGCGACACGCTTCTGTGATTCACTCCCAGTCTCCCGGCAAGCTGTTCCTGCGTCATGCCTTTTTCCCGGCGCAAAATTCCAATGAATCTTCCAACCTGTTCCTGTCTCATAAGCCACTCCCCTTCTTCAGCTTAATGATAACATCACCGGTTTCCGCTGAACACGACACAAAACGAGAAAAGGAAAAGTTTCCCGAATTTATATGAATCTTGTTTTCTTTACCGTCTGTACAAACTCCGAATTGTTGCGGGTACGCGCAAACATATTCAGAACATTCTCCACCGCATCCTCCGGCTTCAGTCCATTCAGCCCTTTGCGGATGATCTCAATGGCTTCCAGTTCTTCCTCGGTCAAAAGCAGATCCTCGCGCCGCGTACCGGATTTCGGAATATCAATGGCCGGAAATACCCGCTTCTCCTGCAGCTTTCTATTCAGGACAAGTTCCATATTTCCTGTTCCCTTAAATTCCTCATAAATCACATCGTCCATCTTACTTCCCGTTTCCACAAGGGCTGTGGCAAGGATCGTAAGGCTGCCGCCCTCGCGCATATTCCGGGCCGCTCCAAAAAACCGCTTGGGCATATGCAGGGCCGCCGGATCAAGACCTCCCGACAGCGTACGTCCGCTGGGGGGAACCGTAAGGTTGTAGGCCCGTGCCAGACGCGTGATGCTGTCCAAAAGAATAATTACATCCTTTTTATGCTCCACCAGACGCTTGGCCCGCTCAATCACCATTTCAGCCACACGCTTGTGATGCTCCGGAAGCTCGTCAAAAGTAGAGTGAATCACCTCCACGTTCGGCCCCTCGATAGCCTCCTTGATGTCGGTAACCTCCTCCGGCCGTTCGTCAATCAACAGGATCAAAAGCTGCATCTCCGGGTGATTGCGTGTAACCGACTTTGCCACGTCCTTCAGAAGCGTCGTCTTTCCTGCCTTCGGCGGGGACACAATCATGCCTCTCTGTCCCTTTCCAATCGGGGAAATCAGATCTACGATGCGCATTGCCATGCTTCCGCCCGGACGTTCCAGATGAATCCGCTCATTTGGAAAAATCGGCGTCAAATCCTCAAAATTTCGTCTCCTTGCCGCGTCCTCAGGCCGGCAGCCATTGATGGATTTCAAATAAAGGAGGGCTGCAAATTTTTCCGTCTGCGCCTTTACCTTCACATTTCCGCAGAGAATATCTCCGGTCCGCAGATTGTATCTGCGAATCATCGCAGGGTTGATATAGATGTCGTTTTCCCCCGGAAGATAATTGGCGCTGCGGATAAATCCGTAGCCATCCGCCAGCACCTCCAGGATTCCCGTAACTACCTGTCCGCTGTCCAGACTCGCCATATCCTGCGCCTGTGCCGGCGCCGCCTGACGCTCTGTCCTCTCCGTACGCTCCGCGCGTTCTGTCCGTTCTGCGCGTTCCACTCTCTCCGGACGTTCCGCTCTCTCTGCACGCTCTGTTCGCTCTGTTCGCTCCGTGCGTTCTGTTCGCTCTGCGCGGTCTGCTCGCTCGACGCGCTCTTTGCGTTCCTGTCTGTCCGCGCGCTCTGTTTTTTCATGCCGGTCTGCCCGCTCCGGCCGCTCAGTTTTACTATAGCTCTCCGCTTTGCCTGCCCGCTCATTCTTTTCGCGGTATTCCGGCCGCTCTGCGTTTTCTTTCTGCATTTCAGCTTCTTTATCCTTTTCCAGCATCAAATCAACCAGGTCGCCCTTTTTCATGGCCGAAGTCCGCTTCATCCCCCTGGCCTTCGCTATCTCCTTGAGCTCCGCCAGCGGAAGTGATTCATATTGTTCTCGTGTCATTTTCCATCCTCCTGATTTATTCTTCATGATGTTTTTCACACATCAAATTCATTCTTCTTACTCAGCAGCTTGCTTTTCTTTGGGAATCTCGCCAGATACATCAGCGGACTGAACCCTCAGTCGACCAGGACATACGCTCTTTCAAATGCCGGAATCCGGTTTGATTCTACATACCCCTGTCAACCGAGAATAAGATCATAGTTGCATTATAACTCATTTTTTATCATTGTGCAAATATCTCTGATAAGTGAGATGAAGTAAACGAATTGTCAGTTGACATGAAAAAGATTGTTCCCAAAGTGAAATGGTTCCAGACTCATTTTCTCAATCATACAACTGAGAGTTCGTTTTTTCAAGTTTATATATTTCCTATCTGCTCCCT
>DVLE01000019.1 GCA_018715645.1 Candidatus Merdisoma merdipullorum | reverse complement strand
TTGAAGGCTCTTCCTTACTTCTTTGGCTTTACTGGCTCACCCGTAAACGGGTCTATATACTCCTTTAGTGTCATTTGATCATATTCTAAATCTTCTTTTAATTGATTTTGAATATACTCTTGTATCTTTTTCGCATTTTTCCCTACAGTATCTACGTAATATCCACGACACCAGAAATGACGATTCCCATATTTATATTTGAGATTTGCATGTCGCTCGAATATCATTAATGTACTTTTCCCCTTTAAATAGCCCACAAAGCTTGATACACTCATGCTCGGTGGGATTTCTACTAACATATGCACATGATCTGGACAGATTTCAGCTTCTATTATGTGTACATTCTTTCGTTTGCACAGCATACTTAAAATATTGGCTATATCCTGTTTTAATCGACCATATACAATTTTTCTCCTGTATTTGGGAGCAAATACAAGATGATACTTACAATTCCATTTCGTATGTGATAAACTACTACTATCCATATGGATACCTCCTTGGTGCTTTAATGCGGTTGGCGAACCAGTATTATTGTATCATAGGAGGTTTTTTACTGTAAGCTAAAGCGTTCCTGACTCACCTGCATAGCAGGTGGTTTATTTGTTTCCAAAGTTCCGTTTTTCGGAACACGAAAAACTCCACAATGGAAACAGGCCCTTGGCCTAACAAATAATGAGATTCCGGGTTACGCCCGGAATCTCATCTCGTTGCTCGTCGTCACAGGCTTGCCCGTTCCGTTTACGACTTCTTTCGTGATCATACAATTCGTGATACTGTCATCCGACGGGATCTCATACATGGTGTCCAGCATAATGCCTTCCATAATCGCACGAAGTCCTCGCGCTCCCGTCTTGCGCTTAACGGTCTGCTCCGCAATGGCCTCTATCGCCTCCCGTTCAAAAGAAAGCTTCACGCCATCCAGCTCAAACATCTTTTTATACTGCTTTACGATAGAGTTCTTCGGCTCCACCAGAATCCGTACCATATCCTCCTTCGTCAGAGCGTCCAGCGCCACCGTTACAGGCACACGCCCCACGAACTCCGGAATCATGCCAAACTTCACCAAATCTTCCGGAAGAAGCTTGCGAAGCAGCTTCCCTACATTGTCCTCCTCATTGGGCTTGCCAAGCTCAGCTCCAAAACCGATGGTCCGCTGATCCATTCGGCGCTCGATAATTTTATCGAGTCCCTCGAAGGCTCCTCCGCAGATAAACAAAATATTTGTCGTATCAATCTGAATCAGCTCCTGATGCGGATGCTTTCTTCCTCCCTGGGGAGGCACGGAGGCAATGGTTCCCTCCAGGATCTTTAGAAGAGCCTGCTGCACGCCCTCTCCGGACACATCGCGTGTAATCGACGGATTTTCAGACTTTCTTGTAATCTTGTCAATCTCGTCAATGTAAATGATACCGTGCTGCGCCCGCTCCACATCATAATCCGCCGCCTGAATAATCTTCAGCAGGATGTTCTCCACATCTTCGCCCACGTAGCCGGCCTCCGTCAGAGAGGTCGCGTCCGCGATCGCGAAGGGTACGTTCAGAAGCCGCGCCAGCGTCTGGGCCAGCAGCGTCTTTCCGGAGCCCGTAGGCCCAAGCATCAGAATGTTGCTCTTCTGCAGCTCTACGTCCGTATTTTTCTTGTCATCCATCGCGAGGATTCTCTTATAGTGGTTGTACACCGCCACGGAAAGGACTTTTTTGGCATCGTCCTGGCCGATCACGTATTCATCCAGAAATTCTTTGATCTCCTTGGGCTTTAAGAGATTGATCTCTTCCTCGCCCTGGCTCATTTCATCCTGCTCAAATTCTTCCTCGATAAGCTCCGCGCACAATTCTACGCACTCATCGCAGATATAGGTTCCGCTGGGGCCGGAAATCATTTTTCGTACCTGGTCCCCTGTCTTCCCGCAGAATGAACACCTTATCTTATCATCACTAATCCTGGCCATTTACATTCTTCCTTTTTATGCTCTCTTTGTCACAATGCTGTCGATAAGTCCGTAAGCGACAGCTTCCTCGGCGCTCATATAGTTGTCGCGCTCCGTATCGGCTGCGATCACCTCAAGCGGCTGTCCTGTGTTGGCCGCCAGGATTTCATTCAGCTTCTTTTTCGTCTTCAGAATATGATCCGCCACGATCTTGATGTCCGTGGCCTGCCCCTGGGCTCCGCCGGAAGGCTGGTGAATCATGATCTCCGCGTTAGGCAGCGCCATACGCTTTCCCTTCGCTCCGCCTGCCAGCAGGAAGGCTCCCATACTGGCCGCCATACCCATGCAAATCGTGGATACGTCGCACTTGATATACTGCATCGTATCATAGATCGCCATGCCTGCGGTCACGGAACCGCCCGGACTGTTGATATACAGACTAATATCCTTTCCCGGATCCTCAGACTCCAGAAACAGAAGCTGAGACACCACCAGACTTGCGGATACGTCTGTCACTTCCTCCCCCAGAAAGATAATCCTGTCCTTGAGCAGGCGGGAATAAATATCGTAGGAACGCTCTCCCCTGCTGGTCTGCTCAATGACGTAAGGTACCAAACTCATATTCATCATATTAGTCATTTCCTTTCTGTCTCTGCCGGCTTTATTTTTCTACAGCCGCTTCTGTCACCAGGTCAATGGCCTTCTGAATTGCCAGATCATCCTTGATATTCTTTGTATCAGCTTCTCCAAGAAGCTCTTTGAGCTTCTCTACTTCCATCTTGTACTGCTCTGCCATGCGGCTGTACTCAGCCTCTACCTCTTCGTCGGTAGCCGCCAGGTTTTCTGCTGCGGCAACCGCCTCCAGAACAAGGCGGCTCTGGATTCTCTTAAGCGCCTGCGGCTTGGACTGCTCTACGAGAGCGTCTACCGTGGAGCCTGTAAACTGCATATACTGATCCATGGAAAGCCCCTGCATCTGCAGTCTCTGGGCAAAATCATCCACAAGCTGCTCCGCCTGCGTCTTTACCATCGCATCCGGGATCTCCATCTGCGCGCCCTCAATGATCTTCTCGATTACGGCGTCCTCTTTCTTTGCCTTCGCGGAAGCTGCCTTTTTCTCCTCCAGCTTCTTCCGTACGTCTGCTCTGTACTCCTCAAGGGTGTCAAACTCAGACACATCCTGAGCGAAATCATCATCCAGCTCCGGAAGCTCCTTTACCTTAATCTCCTTTACCGTACACTTAAATACAGCCGGCTTTCCGGCAAGCTCCTTTGCATGGTACTCCTCCGGGAAGGTCACATTCACCTCTGTCTCTTTGCCGATCTCGGCCCCTACAAGCTGCTCCTCAAAGCCAGGAATAAACGCGCCGGATCCGATGGTCAGCGGGTAGTCCGTTCCCTTGCCGCCCTCAAACGGAACGCCATCCACAAAGCCCTCGAAATCAATCACCGTCATATCGCCATCCTGCACCGGACGATCCTCTACCGTGATCGCTCTGGAATTGCTCTCGCGCTCCTTGTTAATCTCAGCGTCAACTTCCTCGTCGGTAGCCGCAGTATCCTGCTTTTCCACTTCGATTCCCTTATATGCTCCAAGCGTTACCTCCGGCTTCACGGCAACCTCAGCCGTAAAGATAAAGGGCTTACCCTTTTCGATCTGCTCCACGCTCACTGAAGGACGGGATACCAGCTCCAGTTCGCACTCCTCTACGGCCTTCTCATAAGCCTCCGGAATCAGCTCATTGATCGCATCCTCATAAAAGAACTGCGGTCCGTACATCTTCTCGATCATCTGACGCGGAACCTTGCCTTTACGGAAACCCGGAATGGAAATCTGCTTTCTATTCTTCAGGTAAGCTTTCTGAAGAGCGCCTTCCAGTTCTTCGGGCGACACCTCAATCGTAAGCTTTGCCATATTCTTTTCCAATCTTTCCACCTGTAAACTCATCTTCTATTTTCCTCCTTAAATTGTATACCTTATCAGGACTGTCAAGAACTGATGCGGCGGGAACCGGCTCCTGACCGGAGACGCCGCATTCCGATTGCCCAAAAGAGCACATACTTACAGTCATTGTAATAGTATAGCATGGGGCTTCTGTAAAAATCAAGTACCTGTGACAGAAAATGCTCCGAAAAAAGAAAAGAACAATCCGCATGAATCGTTCTTTTCTCAGACTTTCCGCTCTGCATTGTTTCAGCCTACTTGGTATTCCTGGCTGTCAGGAGCATGGATTTCAGCTGATTTTCGATACCCGCCAGTTCCGCCTCGGCGTTTAGCCTTGCCGTACGCCCTTCCTGCTGAATCCGAATCGTCTCTTCGATCGTTTCAAGCAGATCCTGGTTCACCTTTTTCAGGGTCTCAATATCCACGATACCGCGTTCCGACTCCCTGGCCGCCTCCCCGGTATTTTGCTTCAATAGTTCAGAGTTCTTCCGAAGGAGAGCGTTGGTCGTATCCGTCACTTCGCGCTGCATTCTCAGCACTCCCTGCTGCCTGTTCAGTCCGAGCGCAATGACAATCTGGCTTTTCCAGAGCGGAATGGTATTCAGAACAGCCGTCTGGATCTTCTCCACCAGCAGCTTATCGTTATTCTGGATCAGCCGGATCTGCGGCGCGGTCTGGATGGCAATCATCTTGCTCAGCTTCAAATCATGCACTTTCTTTTCAAAACGATTCACCGTATCCTCAAAATCCGTTACAAGCTGAGCGCTCATGGGATCACCCTTCGCCTCCGCTTCGGCGCGCAACGCAGGAAGCGTTTCGTTCCGCGTCTCGGCAATCTTTTCTTCCCCTGCCGCAATATAGATCTGAAGTTCGCGAAAATATTCCAGATTCTTCTCATACAGGCTGTCGAACATGCCGATGTCCTTTAAGAGTTCCATCCTGGCTTTGTCCATCTCTCCTTCGATCCGATCTATCTGTACTTCAAGCGTTTCATATCGCTGCATAAATTTTTTAAGACTGCGGGAAGCGTCCCGGAATAAGGGAATCCGGTCCAGAAAACCGTCTTCGCCCAGCTTATCCACTCCGGCGTCCTTCACCTTTATCAGAAGCTCAGACATCAGCTCTCCCACTTGCCCGCCATCCTTGCTGCGCACCTGCGCCAAAATGTTGTCGGCAAAACCTGAAATATTTCTTTGAGCGCCCGCTCCGTATTGGATCGCCGCCTGCGAATCGAGCAGATCAATACTTTCTTTGATTTCCTCCGCCCGGCGCTTCTGCTCCGGAGTAAGCGTTTCTATCTCAAATTCCGGCTGTACCTGCGTATCTTCCTGATTTGCCGCGGACACGGTCTGCCCGTTTTTTCTTTTTGTCAGCGTTTCCAGATTAATCTGTTCTGCCATAAAACTTCCTCCTCTTTACGCTGTCCGCCCAAAAAACTCCGGCGGCGAAGCTCTCTCATATTTTCTACTGCAAAGCCTCTATAATACGCGCCATTGCAGCTGCGCCCGGCATGTTCATTACGCGGGTGACCTCCCTGGCTACGCCATCCACGCCAAAGCTCCCTGTGTCTGCGGCGGAACCGCCGATCCCGGTACGAAAGCCATGCCGTTCCCAGGCAAGCCTCTGAACCTCTTCGTCCAGCAGGGCTTCCACAGCATTCGCACCCTTCTCGTCCAGAGCAATGAATATATGGGACGACCACACCGTAGGACTTGGATACATCATTCGAATATCATCTTTGACCTGTTCCCAGGTATCAGGATTTTCGGCGGAAAATTCAAGAAGCTGATTCTCATAGCCGGCCACCATGGGCTTCGCCCCGATTCCTGTTTTCAAAAACTGATCGAAAAGATCTGATGAAGAGCTTTCCATATATCCCAGATTCCGGAAAATGGTCTGAAGCCTTGGAAGCACCTCTTCTACATTTGCTTCCCCGACCGTTCCTCCATATAACGTATTCGCTAAAAGTCCTGCAAACATATTGCCTGAATTGGATTTCGTCGGATCCGTAGTCGCCACAGTCACATTGCCGTAAAGTTCCGACAGTCCAATATCCGCCCATGCCTTTCCTTCCTCAATACAGGCCGCCAGCTTCTCCATGTCAACATAGCAGCTCCCGTTCTCCTCCCATGCGATTCCCTCCTCCAGCAAAGCGTCCGTCACAGCCGCCCTGGCATAAAGCACAATCGGAGTGTTCAATACAATCTCACTTTTTACCGGGCTTCCATACTGTTCCTCGTATAATTCCAGCGCCGTCTGGCTCGATGGAAACAAATAATCCATGCCCGTATGGTCCTCCGTCACCATTTCAATGGACCCCGCTCTGGAATAATCTATCTCTATACCATACTTTTCCCGAATCACTTTCTGAACTTCCTCGTCCTCCAGAAGCCCTATTTTTTCTCCGCCCACATATCCGGTGATTTCCGTAGTTTCTGTGCCTTTACTCAAAACAGAATATGCGCCTGCCAGCAAAATCACAAGGAGAAGAACCGCAAGTCCTGTAAGTTTCGCCTTCACTTTCCGCCCTCCATTTTCAGTGTATTTTCAAGGAGGTTGATCTCTGCCTCCACGTCCAGCAGTTCCCCCTCCATCAATCTCGTAAACTGCTTCTCAAAAACCGTATTCAGCGTAGGGAGCGCGCCGGCCGTCCTCTTAATCGCTTCTGTGACCTCCGGAGTACGAAGCCCCGTCTCCTGGAGCTGTACATACCTCTCCAAAAGCCCGGCCGCCGTATCCAGATAATATGTAAAAAAACGGCGCGCCATATTGATTTTCTCAGGATTTTCTTCCAGGTACTCCAGGATTCTCAATCCTCCGTCCTCCAGAGCCTCCGCATCTCTTTTTGCCTGAATATTGGAGATTTCTTTGGCGGCCTTGCCGATTCGTCTCAAATCCTCCTGCGCCTCATCCAAAAGCTTCCGGAGTTCCTCTCCGCCCTGAAGCCTCTCTATATTGATTCCTCCAAGCTTTTTCTGCGGTTTCAGGACAAAGCTTAACCCCACGTAAAGCCCCACGCAAAGGAGAGCCGAAGGGAAAATCCCCCAGCCCAGCTTTAAAAAGAACACCAGGAAGACCCCGCAGGAAATAAGCGTCGCGATCCAGATCGTAATCGTTTCCTTCATCAGTTATATCCCTTTACCTTTCTGAACGCTTCCGTCAAATTCTCCCTGCCGTCAAACACACGGGCATTCGTGGCACTGGCCAGTTCCTCCGCCTGCTCTGAATCCGCATCACCGAACATAATCGAAAAAATAGGAATATCCTCTCCCAGCTCCTCGTACTGCTCCATAAAAACATCAAAAGAGCCTCCTGAGCGCCCATCCGTCAGCAGAATGATCGCAGGCGTATAAGCGGAAAGATCGTAGCTGTCCAACACATGCAGAGCTTCAGACGCCGCCACGTACATATCAGTTCCCGAACCCGTTTCCTGTTCCTTTACTTCAGTGTAGAGCGCCTCCAATTCCTCTCCCGAACCCTTGGCCGTATATTCCGCAAGCACCTGATCGTCAAACATAATCAGGACATTGATCTCGTCATTGGACGCCTGCAGAAAATTCTTCCTGGCGTTTTCCTGGATCAAAAGCTGCTCCATGGCCGCCACCAGCTGCCGGTTCCCTTCTCCGGCCATGCTCCCGGAATAATCCAGACAATAGATATTCAGAGAAGGCTTTTTAAAGTCTGTCTGATAGAGATTCAGCGCCTCAAATAAAACCTCTGCGGAAGGCATCCTAAGCGTAGACAGTACCCGATCCGGCTGCACTCCCCAGTCAGTCCGGAACACATCCTTGTTTTCCTCAGAGATTCCTGTATATCCGGTACGTCTCCCTGTTCTCTGTATCCTGTTCTGAACCTCATCAGAAAGAAGATATTCCTGAAGGCTTAGAAAGGCTTCCTCCTTCTCATCGTCTCCCCCGTCAACATAACCCAGCGGCGAGTCTGCAAGCGTGAGCCCATCATAGGGATATATCACGTAAAGAGGCTCTTCTCCCCGGCTTTCCAGCTCCTCGTTGGTCTGAATAATCAGACATTCGTAATTTACCATAGCGTCGTAGCCGCCCTCAAGAAACATATCCTTCAGCCAGTCGGAGCTTCCCGAAGATCGATCAACCCCGGAGAAAAGCTGCTGTATTTCTGCCTGGAGACGGCTGTTTTCCAGATCCTCCATGGTAATCATCTCCGGATTTCCCAACAAGGCATACAGAAAACCAATATAGGCGCTGGCTCCTGAATTGGACTGTGTGGCTCTGGTCATACAGAACCTGAGTTTTCCACTCTCTATGGCGTCCAGAATATCCCGGACGGATACCTCTCTTCCTACGAATCCCAGCTCCTCCGCCAGACTTTGACGAATGCCAAACACTACGGGAGAGATAGAGACAGACTCTGTATGCTTGATCCTGTGCTGTGTGTCTCCCACGTTCAGCCACAGACTGCTGGCAGGCCAGACCGCATCATAGTCGATCTGTTCCTGCTCAAGTGTTCTCATAATATCCAGAGAACCCTGATAGGTCATTTCGATCTGAATCCCGCTTTCTTTGGAGAAATCCTCCAAAACAGGCTCCAGCTCCTGATTTTCCGAGCCCGAAAGAATCCTTAAGGTCACTCTCCCGCTCCCCAGAACCGTATCCGCTTCCGAACCGCTTTCTTCCTGCCGGGCCCCTCCTCTGCCCGAACAGGCGCAAAGCGCCAGCGCCGCCAGAGCGGTAATGACAAAACCTGCAAACCGTCTCATCTTCATCTGCATTTCTCCCCGCCGATTCTTGTTATCTTTTCAAATGATAAATGCTAATTAATTTTAGTTTATCACCTGCTTATGTTTTCTATCTATCACGAACAGGTTAAGGATATGTAAATTCTTAGTTATGTTTTTGTTTATCTGCATACCCTCAGCCGACGGAGCAGCGCTAAGCGGCTGCAAAAAACAACAGTCCCCGGTATGCGGATTGCTGCACACCGGGAACCGTTTTGTGTTCGATTTTAATCTGTCTTTTCTTACTTCTTCAATTCTTCTTTTATTCTTACTTGCCGCTCATCTGCTGTTCCTGCTTCATGATCATTTTCTTAACCATTTCGCCTCCGATGGAACCTGCCTGAGCAGAAGTCAAGTCGCCGTTATAGCCTTCCTTTAAAGGCACGCCCAGCTCGCTGGCAACCTCCTCCTTGAAGCGATTCATAGCTGCTTTCGCCTCCGGAACTGCCATCTGATTTGACTTGGACTGTTCTGTCATCTGTATCACCTCCATGCTCCTATTGTGTACAGCCGAGCCTGGAGTTATGTTGGGAATGACTGGAACTGCCGCCGCGCGCTGGTTCGGCAATGCTCTGTTTGCAAAAAGAAAAGCTTATGCCTCGGACACCCCATGTCCGTATACGATCTCCTCCCGAATCTCGTCGGATTTTTTCTGATCATAAAGCTGCGCAATCAGAGAAAGTCCGAAGGAAATCGCCGTTCCGACGCCGCGGCTCGTCGTAATATTACCATCGACTACGACTCTGTCTGTCAGCGTCTCGGCGCCTGTCAGACCATCCTCACAGCCTGGATAGCAGGTGGCCTTCTTTCCATTTAAAAGACCGATCTTTCCAAGGACTGTAGGAGCCGCGCAGATAGCCGCGATCATTTTGCCCTGTCCGTTAAAATCTTTCAGAAGCTCAAGCAGGGGCTCGTACTCCTTCAGATGCAGGGTTCCGGGCATGCCGCCGGGCAGAAGCAGAAGATCCATATCTGAGAAATCCATTTCAGAAAACAGCTTGTCCGCCACAAAGGTGATTCCATGGCTTCCCGCCACTTCAAGCTTATCGCCGATGGACACCAGCGTTACCTCCGCGCCTGCCCGCATCAGCAGGTCTGCGGGCGTGAGCGCCTCTACTTCTTCAAACCCCTCCGCAAGAAAAATGCTTACTTTTTTCATGTTGTCTCCTCCTCTTTATCAGTTTATTTTTTACATTGTATCAAATTATCATTGAATTATCCAGTATGATATGTTAAAAATATCATTACCAGGATCTGCGCCATGGGCGCCCTTGTCAGCCAAAGGCAGACGCCTGCACAAAAAAGCCGCCACGCGCGGCGGAAGGGAGTCATACATTATGGAAATTGAACGCAAATTTTTGATTCAGAAACTTCCCGAAGATCTGGAAAAGTTTCCTTTTCATACGCTGGAACAGGCATATCTCTGTACAGAGCCTGTGGTCCGGGTTCGGAGAAGCGATGAGGAATATACGCTCACCTACAAATCCAAAGGTCTCATGAGCCGGGAAGAATATAATCTGCCGCTGACCGCCGAAAGTTATGAGCATCTCAAAGCCAAGGCTGACGGCAATGTAATCTGCAAGCGGCGGTACCTGATTCCTCTCGACGCAGCTCTCACTATAGAGCTTGACATCTTTGAACCTCCTTTTCAGGGGCTCATTCTTGCGGAAGTTGAATTTCCTACAGAGGAAGCCGCCCGCGCCTTTCTTCCCCCGGACTGGTTCGGAGAGGAGGTCACCTGGTCTGCGGAATACCACAACAGCGTCTTAAGTCAGAAAAAATTTTAGTTTTGTCATTGTTCAGTGACACATTTCACTGTACACGCTACGTTTTCTTCCATTGCGAATATTAAGGACTGGAAGCTGGTATAATAATGCCACAATTTTTCGGAAGGAGCAAGCGGAATGTCTGAATCGAAACTGGCTGCAAACATGCGCAGTCTGCGCGAAGCTTATGGATATTCTCAGAAATACGTCAGCAGTCAGATTCATGTGGCGCGTCAGACCTATTCCATCTATGAAAACGGAAGACGGATGCCTGACGCCGACACCCTCTGCAATCTTGCAGCCCTTTATCACATCTCGCTTGACTATCTGCTTTACGGAGATCTTTCCAAGTCCTCCGCATCGGAAAATTTTGTCCGGGAGCACAGCGCATTGACTCCTGACAACAGTCTGATCCGGCTGAACGGCGCCGAAGCAAAAATGCTTATGGATTATAAATCCCTTCCGCCGGATACACAGAAGGAAATCCGTGAATATGTGCGTTTCAAGAAGTATCTCCTCGCGAAAGAGACCTGACTCTGTGACGTGATATATCATTTCATCGAAGATAACGTCGATATACAAGGCTGAGGCGTATTGTCCCCTGGTGCATCGACGCTAAAAAAGGTGTATCCCAAAGCTAAGCCGACCGCTGCTTTAGATACACCTTTTTCTTCCTTCTTCTATCCTTCTGCCTCGTATACAATTTTCCCACCGCAAACCGTATAACGGACGCGTCCCGTCAGCTTCTTCCCCAAAAACGGGGAATTTGACGCCTTTGAATGAAATCTCTGAACCGTCCACTCCTCATTTTCATCGAACAGCACCAGATCGGCAGGAGCCCCGACCGCAATTCCCGCATAGGGAAGACCGTAAAGGCGGGCAGGATTCCGGCTCATCTTCTCCATAAGCTGCAGCAGGCTCAGGTATCCGGGCTTCACAAGCTGGGTAATGCCAAGGGCGAGAGCCGTCTCCAGACCGATGATTCCACTGGGAGCTTCCGTCAGCGGCAAAGACTTCTCCTCCGCGCTGTGGGGCGCATGATCGGTGGCTATCATATCGATGGTTCCATCCCGCAGTCCTTCGATCACGGCCAGTCTGTCGCTCTCCGTCCGCAGAGGCGGATTCATCTTTGCCAGCGTTCCAAAGCTTAATACCGCATCCTCCGTCAGTGTAAAATGATGAGGCGCGGCCTCGGCTGTCACATGAGAGCCACGCTGCTTGGAACGGCGCACGGCTTCCACTGCTCCCGCCGTGCTGATATGCTGAATATTCAGCTTCACCCCCGTCTTCTCCGCCAGAAGACAGTCGCGCTCTACCATGGTAATCTCCGCTTCAGCAGGCGAACCGCCGATGCCAAGCTTTTCGGAGATAATACCGCGGTTGACGCCATTGTCCGCGATATACTTCGGATCCTCCTCATGCAGACTGATCGGAACATTCAGGCGAACCGCTTCTTCCATGGCTGCCAGCAGAAGCTCCTCATCAAGAATCGGCTTTCCGTCATCCGTAAAGCCCGCAGCGCCAAGACGGCGCAGCTCCTCCATATCGGTAAGCTCCTTTCCCTGCATGCCCTTTGTCACTGCCGCGCAGGACAGCACATGAATATCCGTCTGCTTTCCTTTATCCAGCACAAGCTTCAGCGTTTCCGGATTATCGATCACCGGTTTGGTATTCGCCATACAAATCACTGTGGTATACCCTCCGGCCGCTGAGGCTTTGGCTCCTGTCAAAATATCTTCCTTATAGGTAAGTCCCGGATCCCGGAAATGTACATGCACATCCACAAAACCCGGAGCGACCGCCAGTCCTTCCGCCTCCAGAATCCGATCGCAGCAGCCTTCTTCCAGCGGCTCTCCGACGGCCGCTATCTTTCCGTCTTCAATCAAAATATCCGCTTTCTTTTCCGCATTGCTCAAAGGATCCAGAATCCTGCCGCCGCGAATACCTATTCTCATTCTTCTTCTCCTTCTGCTCCTTCATCCTTTTCCAGCGTTTTGTTGGCATACTCCACAAAGCTGTCCGTAGCGTCTTCAACGCTGTATTCTCCATTGAGAATCTCCGCCTCCATCTGATACCAGTAGACACGCATCTTCTCAAATCCCTCTACCTTATTATAGTAGGTCCCGCTGTACGGCATCAGCGCCTCATAGAGCTGAGCCTCCGCATTGCCCTCATATACGTCGCCCATGGACGTTCTGACCGGAAAAGCTCCGCTGCGAACCACGTTTTCCGCGGCCACAGACTCATCATTGCAGAGAAAATCTACCAGATAACGGGACGCCTGTACCTTGTCCGCATCCGTGTTATTAAATATGCAAAAGCCGTTCAGCATATATTCCAGCGAGGGAACTCCATCCGCCGAGGGATACGGCATCACGACTACCTCCACCCCATTCTCTGCCAGCGCTTCCGCATTACTGATAGCCTGGGGCAGGCTCCACAGCAGACAGTAGGAGTTGTCCCCGTTTACAAAGGATTCCACCGCGTCTGCTCCGGAGGCTCCTGAACCGTTCAGAATCCAGCCCTTCTCCATCCATTCCCTGATTTTCGACAAAGCCTGACGGTTCTCTTCGCTGTCCATGGTATAAGCCGTCATATCCTCATTCATCAGACTGCCGTCATAAAGATTCGTAATAAAAGAACGCGTCGCATAGTCCCCCGCGATTCCGGAGCAGTATAACATACCGCTGTTAAATCCGGAAGTATTCAGCCGCTCCAATACCTGCTCAAACGCCTCTGTCGTCCAGGTACAGGCTCCTTCACGGTTCATCAGTTCAATAGCCCCGGAGCCTTCTATCATATATCTGTTAAATGCCATCACATAATTGGAACCGCTTAAAGGATACATCACATATGCGTCTTCGTTCGTACATGCGCTTAAAATTCCTTCGCTCACCATATCGGAAGTAACCTCTTCCGTAAACATATCGCTGATGTCAGCCAGAACCCCAGCCTTTGCATAAGAACTGATGCGTCCGGGTCCATCCAGCAGCACGTTGGGCAGCTCTCCCTCCGCCGACTGAAGCAGACTCTGAATCTGATCCGGCCCGTCCGTATAATCCAGCACCCGAAGCTCAACCGTTATATTAGGATATTTCTTGTTAAATTCCTGGATCAGCGTCTGCTCATAAGTTCCATCATTCTGGCCCTCATCCTGAACAAAAATCGGATAAGTCCACCAGGTAATCGTAGTTTCCAGATCAGAAACAACTTCTACGGCATTTTCCGCAGGCTCCGTCTCCACAACCTCGACTTCCATCTCTATTTCGCCGCTTTCCGGCTCCTTGCTCCCGCAGCCGCCCGCAGCCGCAGCAAGAGCGCCGACAAGCGCAAATGACAACAATTTTTTCCAAAGCGCCATGCTTCAATGCCTCCTTTATTTCAAGCGCAATGTACGGAAAACAGCGTGTTTTCCATACATTAACGCTATCACTATATCACAGATAAACCCTGGGGACAAGAGGAAATACCCGGTTTCCGGTTGACAAGCTTTTCTTTTATAGTATACAATAGGTCCAAACATAAGAGGGGAGCAAAAAAGATGAAGCCTTTAGAAGGAAGAAAACGCCGCTGGGGAGACCGGAATGACGGTTTTCTGGTAAGGAATCTGGATCCAATGAGCAAGCTGATTCCTTTCATTATGAAAAGTAAATCTGACAGTTGGGTTTTGTTTGAAGATCGCATTGATATTACACATACACAGGATTTTCTGCATCAGATGCGTAAGGGAGAAATACCCGGACTTACACTCTATCATATTATCTTCGCCGCGATTGTCCGCACCTATTCCCAGGTCCCAGAGTTGAACCGTTTCGTCCAGCGCAGCAATATCTATGCCCGCAATGAAATGAAGGGGTCGATGGTAGTCATGAAAGGCATGCAAAGGGATAGCGAGCGCACGACCATTATGCCGCGCTTTGAAATGGAAGCTACGCTGAAAGAGGTTTCAAATGAAATCCAATCTCTGGCTAACCCCATTGACCGTACGAAAAAAGTGGCTGAGGATGAGAATAAAAACGACTTTGACAAGCTGGAACTGGCTCTGAGCCTGATTCCCAACTTTCTGATTTCCTTTGTATTTATCCTTTTGAAATTCTTAGACCGCCGTGGGTGGATTCCAAAGAAAATCACGGATTTGAGCCCCTTCCACTCCAGCTTTTTTATCACGAATATGGGGTCTATCGGAATGGAGCCTGTCTACCATCATATTTATGAATTTGGAACCATCTCCATTTTTGGAGCTATCGGCACCAAGGAAACCGTCCATGAGCTGGATCGCCATGGCGTTCTTCAAAGGAAGACTTATCTGAATATGAAATTCGTCGTAGACGAACGCATCTGCGACGGTTTTCTCTACGCCTTAGGCTTTAAACAGATTAAAAGCTGTATCTCCAAACCAGAACAGCTCATGCAGCCTCCTAAAGAAGTCTTTCACGATAAGATTGACAAAAGGTAGTCTCCCTGCCGGATAAATCATATTTTTCGCAGAAAACAGGCACAAATGCTCCATTCAGGAATAACGGGAGCATTTGTGCCTGCTGAACTCTCAGACTCGTTTTTCAAAATTTCACTGAAACTGCGGATAACAGGACTCGAACCTGCACGGTCTCCCACTGGAACCTAAATCCAGCGCGTCTGCCAATTCCGCCATATCCGCCTAATGACTGACAGGAATTATTGTACAACAGAGATACAGCGGCAGTCAAGCAAAAACTAAAGCCTGTATAATCCCTGCTGTTCCTGTACATACTTCACTTATGATGAAGAACAAATTTATTCTCTGCGGACTTACCGGCTGGTGCCTGGAAATCCTTTGGACCGGATTTTCATCCTTCCGGCAAAGAAAGATGAAGCTGGAAGGCCGGTCTTCTATCTGGATGTTTCCCATCTATGGAATGGCAGCCTTTCTGACCCCGGTTTCACATCTCCTCCGGAAAAAATGTTTCTGGGTGCGGGGCGGCGTCTATGCAGGCGCTATCTTCGCGACAGAATATCTCACAGGAAGCTTTCTGAAAAAACATGACATGTGTCCCTGGGATTACAGCCATTCCCGCTGGAATATACAGGGACTGATCCGTCTGGACTACGCTCCGGTCTGGTTCCTGACCGGGCTATTGTATGAACGTATTCTGACCGGCAGACGGACAGACAGAATTTCTTAAGATTTTTTCACAAAACTTTAAAATTTTTTTCTTTCATTTTCTGATATACTGGAGTAGAAAGCAGACTATGACCATAACAGGAAAGGGGATTTTGCCTTTTCTGCTATACCAGATACAAGAGAATGGAGCGTTGCAATGACAGAAGCAAAAATCCTGGTAGTGGATGATGAAAAAGAAATCGCTGATCTGATAGAATTATATCTGACCAACGAAGCCTATGAAGTATACAAATTCTATAATGGCAGCGACGCCCTGGCATGGCTTGAGGAGGAGACGCCGGATCTGGCCGTGCTGGATGTAATGCTGCCGGACATGAGCGGCTTTACTATCTGTCAGAAGATCCGGGAAACTCAGAATTTTCCTATTATAATGCTGACAGCCAAAGACGAGGAGATCGACAAAATCACCGGACTTACCCTGGGCGCGGACGATTACATGACCAAGCCCTTCCGCCCCCTGGAACTGATCGCCAGAGTTAAGGCCCAGTTAAGACGTTTTACCAAATACAATACTGCCTCGCTTCGGGAGGACGATCCGGACTGCATCTCCATATCCGGCCTGGTAATCAACAAGCGGGATCATACCTGCACTCTGGATGAAAAGCCTCTGTCCCTGACGCCTACGGAGTTTGCCATTCTCTGGAGTCTCTGTAAGAACCGGGGCGAGGTCGTAAGCTCAGATCGGCTGTTCTACGACGTCTGGGGAGAAAAGTATTATAGCAGCAACAATAATACTATCATGGTACACATCCGTCATCTCCGGGAAAAGATGCACGATTCCAGCGAAAAACCCAGATATATCAAAACCGTATGGGGAGTGGGATATAAAATTGAGTAAAAGGAACGTAAGAAAAAGCAGCTACGTCCTCTTCGAGCGAAAGATGACGCGCAAAATGCTGTCCCTGGTTCTGATTTCCATCGGGGCCGTTTTTTTGCTGCGCGAATTAATCAGAGGACGTTTCGGAGACGCTGTAGTCGCGTTTTTGACCGGTGTCTTTCGTCTGGAATATTCCGACGCCCTGTATATTTATGAAGCCGTGTTCCGCAACAATCTGGACGCCATCATCGCCGGAGCCATTATTATCGCTCTCATCATCGTGTTTCGTTTCTCTTTGCGCTGGGTAAGGGAGTATTTTGACGAAATCTCCGCAGGCTGTGACGCTCTGCTGGATGAAAAAACCGAACTGATCACCCTGTCTCCGGAGATGGGTTTTCTTGAGCTGAAGCTGAATGAATCCAAAACCATTCTTGAGAAACGCGAACGCGACGCACGCCAGGCTGAGCAGCGAAAGAATGATCTGGTAGTTTATCTGGCTCATGACATCCGTACGCCTCTGACCTCGGTCATCGGCTATCTGGAGCTTTTAAAGGAAGCTCCGGATCTTCCTTTGGAACAGCGGGCCAAATATCTGTCTATCACTCTGGACAAGGCCTACCGTCTGGAGCAGCTCATCAATGAATTTTTTGATATTACCCGTTTCAATCTGCAAAGTATTCCTCTGAATCTGGAAAATATCCACCTTGCACATATGCTGATGCAGATGGCTGAAGAATTTTATCCCATTCTGTCTCCCGGCGGAAAGACGGTTCATCTGGATGTGCCGGAGGATCTGGTGCTTCCCGGCGATCCGGATAAGCTCGCCCGTGTTTTCAACAATATTCTGAAAAACGCAGCGGCCTACAGTTTTCCAAACACAGCCATAGAGATCCGAGCCCAGGAGAAAAATGGAAAAGTCTGCATTACCTTTACGAACCAGGGACCGAAGATTCCTCCCGCGCAGCTTGATTCCATCTTTGAAAAATTCTACCGCCTGGATACCGCCCGCTCCTCGGCTACCGGAGGCGCAGGCCTGGGACTTGCCATCGCGAAGGAGATTGTCACAGCTCACAAAGGAAGTATCTTCGCCAGAAGCGGTGAGGAAGGAACCGTGTTCACGATTGAGCTTCCCGCCGGGCCTCCGTCAGGAAAAGAGACGGAGGCGCAGTCTTGGCCGGAATCCGATAGAGGATTCAAAAATAACTAAATATATCGCAAGGATTTCTTAAGGCGACCATCACGGAATCTATAGATTTCCTTTCTTACGCCCCGCTACAATATAGGTAACGGGGCCTTTTTATATGACAAAACTGTCACGGAAAAGTCACAGCCTTGTCACCCTGTTATCTTATACTGTAAGAAGAGAAAGGAAGTTATATATGGAAATGAACATACCAAAGGTTAAGACTGTTGTTGCAATTCTTTTCGGCGGCTGCTCTACGGAGTATGAAGTCTCCCTGCAATCCGCCTACTCCGTCATTACGCACTTGAACCAGGAAAGATATGAGGCTCACCTGATTGGGATCACACGGGAGGGCACCTGGCTTTATTATGAGGGTGATATTGACCGGATCCCGGATGATACCTGGGCTTCCGCCGACTGCCTGCCGGCGATGCTCTCTCCCAACCGGACCGACCATGGTCTTCTTCTTATGCGGACCGGCGGACTTGAGCTGATTCATCTGGATGCCGTATTCCCGGTTCTGCATGGAAAAAACGGGGAAGACGGCACCGTACAGGGACTTTGCGAACTGGCCGGCCTTCCTATCGTAGGCTGCGGTATGAAGGCTTCCGTGCTTGGTATGGACAAGTATCTGGCCCATACTCTGGTCAGCCTGGATGGCATCGAGGTTCCCAAATCCGTTCTGTTCCGCCGGATGCCTACGGAAGCCGAACAGTTCTCCATGACTGAACATCTGCATTATCCTCTGTTCGTCAAACCTGTAAAGGCCGGTTCCTCCTTCGGCATCACCCGCATCGAAACGCCGGGCGAACTGGAAGACGCCATCACTCTGGCCTTTACCCACGACGATTCCGTACTTGTGGAGGAAGCGGTTCCCGGCTTTGAAGTTGGCTGCGCCGTACTTGGAAACACAAGTCTTATCGTTGGAGAGGTGGACGAGATCGAGCTCTCCTCAGGCTTCTTTAATTATACGGAAAAATATACGCTTAAAACCTCCAAAATTCACTGCCCTGCACGTATTGACGCGGAAACCGCAGAAAAAATACGTAAGACAGCCTCCCGCATCTACCGGATTCTGTCCTGCAAAGGCTTTGCACGCGTCGATATGTTCCTTACGCCAGACAAGCGTATCGTATTCAATGAAATAAACACCATTCCCGGCTTTACCACACACAGCCGTTATCCCAGCATGCTCAAAGCCATCGGCATGACCTTTGAGGAGATTGTAGACGCCTTGATTCGTCTGGCGGTGGAGCCATGAAGACCATCATGCTGACGCAGGACTCCCTTCTTCGCGGCAGCCTGCTGCTGATCAACGCGCGTCATCCCCTTCCTCAGAGTGTGGCTCCTGACAGGCTGACGCCATTTTTCGGATCCGGAGTTCTTCTTGAGCGCCGGACCGCCCTCGTTCTGGAAAATCTCTTTACGGCTCTTGGCTGCGGAGCCTCGCTGATTCCAGTCAGCGGCTATCGCACGCTCACGGAGCAAAAGCAGATTTACGCCTCTTCTCTTGAGCGGCATGGAGAAGAATTTACCCGCGACTACGTGGCTCTTCCGGACTGCAGCGAACACCAGACCGGTCTTGCCATCGATCTTGCCCTGAATCGGGAGCCTGTGGATTTTATCCGTCCGTATTTTCCGGAAGACGGCGTCTGCGGACGCTTCCGGGAAAAAATGATCTCTTACGGCTTCATTCAGCGTTATCCGGAACACAAGGAAGATATTACAGGTATCGCGGCGGAACCCTGGCATTTCCGTTATGTGGGAATCCCTCACGCGGCAGTCATGAAAGAAAGGGACCTCTGTCTGGAAGAATACATCGATTATCTCAGTCGCTATCCAGCGGAAGGCCCTCACCTGGAAATCGAAATACAGAACAAAAGCTTTGAGATCTTTTACCAGAGGGTAAATACCGCCGACGGCTCTGTAAGTCTGACGCTGCCCTCCAGCCTGCCCTTCCAGGTGTCCGGAACCAACACGGGCGGCTGTGTCGTCACGCTTTGGAGGTAACCATGACAGGAAAAACTCTTACGCAAAAACGCATCTATCCTGCCATAAACGGCTTCAAGCTCCTGGCCGCTCTGTTTGTCATCATGATCCACACCTCGCCTCTGACCTCCGTAAGTCCGGAGGCGGACTTTGTGCTTACCCGGATCATCGCCCGCACTGCGGTTCCTTTTTTCTTTATGGTAACAGGCTTTTTTGTTCTTCCAAAAGCTCTGGAACAGCCGGGGCGCGGTCTTAGGTATCTGAAACATATCGCCCTGATTTATCTGGCGTCCATGCTCCTCTATCTTCCGATAGGCATCTATGCCGGACATTTCCAGGGCGCAGGTCCAGGGGAAATCCTGAAAATGATTCTGACGGATGGTACCTTTTACCACCTCTGGTACCTTCCCGCCCTGCTGCTGGGCTTTTGCCTTGTCTTTGCCGGACTTTATTTTCTTCCTCTGAAGGCTGTGATTCCCGTCGCACTCCTTTTGTACCTGGCCGGACTGCCGGGGGACAGCTACTACGGCTTTTTAAAAGAAGGCTCCTGGCTGTACGCCGTATACCAGACCCTCTTCCGCGTATCCAGCTATACCAGGAACGGGCTGTTCTTCGCGCCTGTCTTTTTACTTTTGGGCTTCCTCGTTGCCCTGCAGTACAAAAAAGCGAAGCCCTCCTTTCCATTGGTTCTCGCAGGCTTCGGCCTTTCATCCGCCCTGCTCCTGGCAGAAGGCATTACTCTTCGGATTCTGGATGTACAGCGTCACGACAGCATGTATCTTGCTCTCGTTCCGCTTATGTATTTCCTGTTCTGTATTCTGCTGGAAGCGGACGGTCCGGATCCCATGAAGTATCTTCCAAAAGACTTTCCCCTTTTGGTATACCTGCTTCATCCCCTGTTTCTGATCCTGGTGAGGGGCTTTGCAAAGATCACCGGGCTGTCCCTGTTTACGGAAAACAGCGTCGTCCATTTCCTGGCCGTGGCGATTTCCTCTTTCGCAGGCTCCTGGATCCTGGCCGTCCTGTGGAAGAAGATAAAAGAAATGCAAAAAAGAAAGACAGAGGAAGCATATTCTTCTGTCTCTGAGGAGGGATAATCATGATCACGAAAATCAGTTCCGACGCCATGATCTTCCGGCTGATGCCGGAGCGGCGCGCCTGGAAGGAGCTGCAGTTTGAAAATCTCGCATGGAATGTGGAACGTCTGAAGGCCCTGCTTCCCGAAGGCTGTTCTTTTATGGCCGTCGTCAAAGCGGACGCCTACGGCCATGGAGCCGTGCCTGTCTGTACTTATCTGAACCGCATCGGCATACGCGCCTTCGCTGTAGCCACGATCCAGGAGGCCGTCAAGCTTCGCAAGGCCGGGATCAAAGGAGAGATCCTGATCTTAGGCTATACGCCGCCCCAGGAAGCTTATCTTCTGACTTCTTATGATCTGATCCAGACCGCCGTCGACTGCGCCCATGCCAGAGCGCTGAACGCTGCAGCCCCCTATCCTGTAAAGGTACATCTGAAACTCGATACCGGAATGCACCGCCTCGGAGAACGGGCGGAGCATATCGATGCCCTGGCCGCTCTTTTCACGCTGCCACGGCTGCGGATTCTCGGTATGTATTCCCATCTGTGCGCAGCCGACAGTCAGGAGATCGACGACATTCTCTTTACACGCAGCCAGATTTCTTCCTTCCTGCGTACTGCACAGGTGCTGCGGGAAAAGGACTGCGATCCGGGAAAGCTCCATCTGCAAAGCAGCTACGGCGTCCTCAACTATCCGGGACTGCCCCTGGATTACGCCCGTTTCGGCATCGCTATGTACGGTCTGTTAAGCAGTCCGGACCAGAAGCTTCTGGAACGCGTGCCGCTTCGTCCCGTTCTCTCCCTCCATGCACGGATCGCCTCTGTACGGGATCTGAAGCCTGGGGAGACTGTAAGCTATGGACGCCATTTCCGGGCGGAGGCCCCCATGCGTGTGGCCGCAGTCACCATCGGCTACGCCGATGGACTGCCCCGAAGTCTTTCCGGCAAGGACCTGCCTGTTCTGCTGCATGGCCGCCGGACGCGCGTCCTTGGCAATATCTGCATGGACCAGCTTATCATCGACGTCACCCATATTCCTGACGCCCGCCCCGGCGACTGCGTCACTCTTCTTGGAACCGATGGCTCCTTTACCCTGAGGGCCGAGGAGATGGCCGAAAAGGCAGGAACCATTACGAACGAACTTATGAGCCGTCTTCATATACGGGAAGACTGACAGCAGCCCGCCCGCTCGCGAAATTCTTCGCGCGCGGGCGGGCTGCAAAGCAGCAATTTTCTCTCCGTGAACTGCACATCCTTGCACGAAGTGCATTTTACTTTCTCTTATATTTCTCCTCGCAGTATTTGCAGCGGTATACTTCCTTGCGGGGATCGGTCAGAATAAACACCTGATCCAATTCCTGCTCAATAGAGGTAATGCAGCGGGGATTCCTGCATTTGATAATATTGCGTATCTCTTTGGGAAGCGTCAGCGTAGATTTCTCTACAACCTCTTCATCCTTTACAATATTAACTGTAATATTATGATCGATAAAACTCAGCACATCCAAATCAATATAATCGATCGGACATTCTATCTTCATAATATCCTTTTTTCCCATTTTCGCGCTTCGGGCATTCTTGATGATCGCCACTGTGCAGTCCAGCTTGTCCAGATTCAGATATTTGTAAATCTCCATGCTCTTTCCAGCCTGAATATGATCCAGCACAAAGCCCTCGGAAATCCGTCCCACATTCAAGATACTATTCGACATTACACATTCACCTCCAAAAGTGTAAGAATCAGAGCCATACGGACGTATACGCCGTACTGTACCTGTCTAAAATAAGCGGCCCTCGGATCATTATCTATCTCTACGGAGATCTCATTGACCCTTGGCAGCGGGTGAAGCACCAGCATATCAGGACGTGCAAGCTCCATTTTTTTCTTATCCAGAATGTAGAAATCTTTCAGACGTACATAATCCTCCTCGTTAAAGAAACGCTCTCTCTGAACCCTCGTCATATAGAGCAAATCAAGGCTTCCGATTACATCCTCCAGCCGTTCCACTTCTTTATAAGCCTTTCCGTTCGCCTCCAGAACATCCTCCCGGATATAATCGGGTATCTTCAGCTCCTCCGGAGAGATGCAGACAAAATCAATATCGTCATAACGAACCAAAGCCTTAATCAGAGAATGAACCGTCCGGCCAAATTTCAGGTCGCCGCACAGACCTATGGTCAGATGATTAAGCCGTCCCTTTAAGGAACGAATCGTCATCAAATCAGTAAGCGTCTGAGTGGGATGCTGATGTCCGCCGTCTCCCGCGTTGATGACAGGAATTGAGGAAACCGCAGTCGCCACCATAGGCGCGCCCTCTTTGGGATGCCTCATGGCACATATATCAGCATAACAGGAAATCATACGAATCGTATCGGAAACACTTTCTCCCTTGGATGCGGAACTGGACGCCGCACTGGAGAAGCCTAAGACCTGGCCGCCCAGATGAATCATAGCGGATTCAAAGCTTAATCTCGTTCTTGTACTTGGCTCATAGAATAAGGTCGCCAAAACCTTTCCATCACAGGCATGCGCATATTTCGCAGGATTCTTCTCAATATCTCCGGCCAGATCAAGCAAATGATCCAGCTCCTCCACAGAAAAATCCAGCGGGCTCATAAGATGTCTCATAGTTACCTCCCACTTTTTATCTGTATCCGGCTTCCGTATACGCCATGTATCCGGCCCGGATCTTTTCCTGTACTATGTTACATCAAAACCCTCCGGATTTCAACCAATATCTTTTAAGACTGTACCTGAAAATATCTTTTGCAAATCTTCTGAATTTCCAGTATACTTTTTGTAGATAAACGCGGCGTGCCGCGGCTGCCCAGGAAGGCCAACCGTTCTGTACGCCAAAAGCCTTCGGCGGAAAGGAGAGATTATGGATTTTAAAGAGCGAAAACGCTGGCTGTTCTTCGGCCTGCCCTTTACCTTCACCACCTACACGGTAAAGGAGGAGCTGGTAACCATAGACGAAGGACTTCTGAACCGTAAGGAAAACGACTGTTATATGTACAAGATTCAGGACGTCACCCTGAATACCAGCCTGATAGAGCGCATCTTCGGTCTCGGTACCGTAGTATGCAACACAGGCGACGTGACTCATCCCCGTTTGGAACTTGTGCATATCAAAAACGCAAGGGTAATTAAAGATTTCATCCTGGAAAAGTCTGAGGAGCAGCGCCGGAAGCGAAGAACGCTGAACACTCAGGACATCAGCGCCGATCTGGATTTTGACGCGGAAGACGACGTCTCCGCAGACTAAAGGCACAAAAGACGCCCGGAAATGTTTTATGACATCCGGGCGCCTTTTTATGCATGAATCTGTTTTAAGCTTCTATGCCTTTTTAAAACGCAGGCAAAGCGATAAGCCGGGTTATGTCGTGGGTGTTCATCTATCTAGCTCTGCCGTCGCCGGCAGAGTCAAGCAACCTACCTGAGACAGCCGGGCCGGCTTGCGTCTCGTTTCGGTTTTGCTCCGGACGGGGTTTACATATGCCCCGCCTGTTACCAGGCGGGCGGTAGTCTCTTACACTGCCCTTCCACCCTTACCAGTTTCCTGGCGGTACATTTCTGTTGCACTTTCCTTAGAGTTGCCTCTACCGGACGTTATCCGGCGTCCTGCCCTGCGGAGCCCGGACTTTCCTCACCTGACACCTTTCGGTCTGTCAGCCGCGAACACCTGCCTTACCTGCGTTCCAGGCTTTTATTCTATCATGGCAGCCCCTTTCTTGCAAGTCCTTTGATCCGCTCCTATTTTTTCTGTTCTTTACGTACCCCTTTTTTTGAATTATACTGATAGCATACCTCAAGTTGATAAGGAGAAGATTATGACAAAACAGGAACTTCTGGAACGGCTGAAAAAACGCCCTCTGATACTCGACGGCGCTACCGGCTCCAACCTGATGAAGGCCGGGATGCCCAAAGGCATCTGTACGGAAAAATGGATAACGGAACACCCGGAGGCATTGACAAAGCTGCAGCAGGCATACGTAGAGGCTGGCTCTGACATTATCTATGCGCCTACCTTCATGGCAAACCGTGTCAGTCTCGGAGAATATAAGCTGGCCGATGAAACCGAAACCTTAAATAAAACCCTTGTGGGCTTAAGCAAACAGGCCGCCGGGGGACAGGCATTGATCGCCGGCGATCTGACCACGACAGGAAAACTGATGGAACCCTTAGGTCCCATGTCCTACGAGGTCTTATACGATGCTTACCGGGAACAGATTACCTATCTTGCAGAATCAGGCGTTGATCTTCTGGTTGCGGAGACGATGCTGGCCACAAACGAGACTATGGTGATTCTGGACGCGGCCGCGTCAGTCTGCGAACTGCCTGTTTTCTGTACGCTGACCATAGAAGCCGATGGAAGCCTGTTTTTCGGCGGAAACATTTATGACGCCGTTGAGGAACTTGAAGCCATGGGAGCGGCCGCCGTGGGCTGCAACTGCTCCACAGGACCGGATCAGCTGGAAGCAGTTATTTCCGGAATCAGAAGCCGGGTGTCTATTCCTGTGATCGCCAAGCCGAACGCAGGTATGCCGACCATCAGCGCTACGGGCGAAGCCGAATATCATATGGGGCCGGAAGAATTTGCCCGGCACATGAAGACGCTGCGCCAGGCCGGCGCATCGATTCTCGGCGGATGCTGCGGCACGACGCCGGAATTTATCCGGGAATTAAAAAAGACGCTCTTTTAGACGTCTCTGTCTTTTGCAGGAAAGGGGAAGGACAGGCCCAAAAGGTCCTGTCCTCCCTGCTTTCTTTCCATTCCTCGATAGCCACCATATAGTCTGCGGCTGCTAATCCTTTTTTTCCATCCGCTCAAAAACCATATCGTAACCGTCGTTTCCGTAATTCAAAGAACGGTTTACCCGGCTTATCGTCGCCGTGGAAGCTCCCGTCTTCTCGGCTATTTCCAGATAGGTTTTCTGCTCACGAAGCATCTTCGCCACTTCAAATCTCTGGGACAGGGAAAGCAGCTCGTTGATGGTACATACATCCTCAAAAAAAGTATAGCATTCTTCCTTGTTTTTCAGGCTCAAAATCGCATCAAACAAAAAATCCACAGCCTCTGTCCTTATCTTCTTATTCACGATTCTCTCCTTTTTATTCTGCTGTTTTCAATTCGTATCCTTCCCCGTATGGAACCGAATCTACTGATATTTTATCACAGTAAAATTTTAAAGTCCAGAAGCCAGTCCATGTTTTTTCTCCAACATCTCTTTCAGCGCCTTCACGGAACGGTTCACCACCAGTTCATCCGGAAAGTTCAGCTCCTCCAGGAGAGCGTGCGCCAGCTCATGGCGTCCCACGTCCGTATCCACATGCGCGTCGCTTCCCATGACGATCGGAACCCGGTACTCCATGCAGAGCCGCAGCATTTCCTCATCCTGAGGACGCGTATTTTTTCGGGACCCGCCCGGACGGAGGGAATTTTCATTCAGTTCCAGCATCACATGATATTCCTTCGCCCCCTGGACAAGGGCGCGGTAATCCACGGGATACCTGGGATCATCCGGATGCCCCAGAATATGAACCCAGGGATTTTTCATGGCGTTCAGACATGCCTGGGTATTGTATTCCCTGCTTCCCGGCGTGATGCAGGGAGTATGAAGACTGGCGATGGCGATGTCCAGCTGAGAAAGCGTCCTCTCCGGCAAATCCACAGTCCCCCGTTCATCCAGAATATTGAGTTCCGCACCCAGCAGAAGCTCTACGTCATAAGCATGGCGATCCACGACTTTCAGATTCTGAAAATAAATAAGCTGACAGCTCCCGCTCATGCGCGGCGCGTGTTCCGTTATGGCCAGAAGTTCCAGCCCTTTTCGTGCTGCCGCCTCCGCGTTTTCCCTAATAGTGCTGTAGGCATGTCCGCTGGCCAGCGTATGCGTATGTGTATCCATAATGTCTTTTATCATGATTCTCTCCTCTGTTTCTTTTGGCACATGGTTTTCTTGCCTTTAGATTCCCGGCTTTTATTATATGCGCTGTCCCATATAAAAACAAGAGTCCGTAATTCCTCACATTTATTTCCTTTGCATAATTTTCCTGTCATAAGGTAAAACTGTAAAAAGTATTAATATTTTATAAAGCTTCTTAATGCTTCTTTAATTTCTCTGGTTTGTGCTTCTACAGACAAAACTTTCGTGTTATACTGGCGTCATTGTTTTTCATTCAGATAATAAAGGAGGATTTGTATGAAACTAAAACATGTAAAGCAGCCTCGTATACTTGCCACTATCGCAGTCCTTCTTGTACTTTTCGGTCTGGCTGGCTGGAAAATCGCAACCGGCATACAGCATTCTTCGGGAGAGACTTCTCCTACACCTTCCGAAACCGAGGAGAATACAGCCGATCTGCAGACGCCATCTTACCCGAATTACACAAGCGCGGCTTTGGATACAACCGATATTACCTGTCTTTCCTTAGAGGTAGGCGCTTACGCGGATGAGATCCGCTTCAACTGGCTCTCACCTTCCTCCGCGCAGGGCGAGGTCCGTCTGACCTGCGCGGACACCGGCGAAACCCTAAGCGTCGACGCGGAAACCTTCGCTTCCACCACGGTTTCAGGATATTATGTAAATAAGGCTTCTGTCTCCGGTCTGCAAGCCGGAGCCACCTACACCTACCAGGTGGGCAATGAAGATGCCCTGTCTCCGGAATACTCCTTCCGGATTCCGGCCGAATCCGATACCCTGACCTTTTTGGTGACTGCGGACGCTCAGATCGGACAGGCTGAAATGGAGCTGCCCGCACAGACGGCCGAACGCTGGGACGGCGTTCTCACAGGGCTTACAGAGCTGGTTCCTGATGCCTCTTTCCTGTTCCATCTGGGAGATCAGGTAGCCGATTTCGGAAGTCAGGAACATTACAAACTATTTTTGGAGCACCAGTCTCTCTATCAGATTCCTCTGGCCCCTGTCACTGGGAATCACGACGTGGCAAATGATTATTCTATAGAAGCGAACGGTCATCCGGGCGGTCAGTATTTCTACGAGCATTTTAACGTGCCGAACCGTTCTTCTATGGGGCAGAGTCAGTACGATCAGGACGGCAACTATTATTTTATCCGGGACGGCGTTCTCTTTATTGTTCTGAACAGCAGCACCAGCCAGGGCAGCGAGGTTCAGGAACAGTATGTGGCGCAGATCGTAGCAGAACATCCCGACACCAAATGGCGTATCCTGGCCCAGCATTTTCCGGCTTATACAGGCGCGGTAAATTCTCATACCGACTGCAAGGAATACCTGGCCCGCATCGCCGATGCCAATGACATCGATCTGATCCTGGGCGCACACGATCATTCCTACTCCCGTACCGCTTTTGTAAACGAAGCCTGCGAAACACTGGCAGGCTACGATTACTCCGTAGGCGGGACAGCCGTCAACCCGGAAGGAACCCTCTACATTACCTGCAGCACTTCCAGCGGCTGTCTGTACCGCGAACTGGAAGCGGAGGATCGCATCGTCTACCAGAACCAGCCCCATGTCCCCGTGGCCCTTCGCTTTGACGTGACGGACACGGAACTCCATATGCAGGCCTATACGGCGGATACCTGGACAGTCTTCGACGAATACACCATTCAGAAAGATTAACAAAATTATTCTGCATAAACTGAGGCAGCCCTGGAGAATATGCTGCATTCTCCGGGGCTGCCTTTCTGTCTGCTCTTTGTCTCTTTCCGTTACTGCTCGGCGGCCTTCTCGGCAAATTCCGTAGTTACCAGATCTTCATAGGGCACCCGCTGCTCCAGCTCTCCGGCCTCATCCAGAATATCCTGCAGAAGCGTGAAGCTTGCTTCTTCAAAAATAAGATTTTCCTTCCAGGTATCCTGTTCATAATACCGTGTCACTATCGTCGTGATGTCCTCCAGATCGGTCTCCTGGAACTGGGGCGCGATCACCTCCGCGATCTCCTCCGGTGTATGGTTCTGAACATAATCCATGCCCTTCTGCAGAGCGTTTGTAAAGCCCTGTATCAGCTCAGGATTTTCCTCGATAAAGCTCTGTCTGGCGCTGTAAGCCGTATAAGGCACATAGCCGCTGTCCACGCCGAGAGACGCCACCACGTAGCCTACGCCTTCCTTTTCCAGCGTCGTGGCGCCAGGCTCAAACTCCACTGTAAAATCCGCGTCGCCGCCGGAAAAGGCTGCCGCAGTCGAACCAAAATCGATGCTCTGGTCAATGTCCATATCCGTCACAGGATCCAGATTATTCTTCTTCAGAATGTACTCAAAAACCATCTGGGGCATTCCGCCCTTACGTCCTCCCAAAATGGATTTTCCCTTCAAATCCGACCACTGGAAATCCTCCATCGGTTCTCTGGATACCAGGAAATTTCCCGCCCGCTGGGTAAGCTGGGCTAAGTTGACGATGTAATCATCCGGGTTCTGACTATAGACATAGATCGAAGCCTCCGAGCCCATGAAGCCGATGTCGGCTTCTCCGGAGAGGACCGCAGTCATCGTCTTGTCGGCTCCAAACCCCGTCACAAGCTGCAGATCAATGCCCTCCTCCTCAAAATACCCTTCCTCAATCGCCACATACTGGGGAGCGTAAAAGATAGAATGGGCCACCTCGTTCAGCGTCACCGTAGTCAGCTCGCTTTCCTGTGCCTTGCCCTTGCCGCAGCCTGCAAGCCCTGCGCCAAGCAGCGACACGGTCAGCACAGACGCCAGGAAAACGGTCAGTCTCTTTTTCATACCATATCCTCCTTTTTCCGAATACTATATGATATACAGCAGGCGGAAAAAGGTGACGGTTCAGGGATACTCGACGCGCAAAAGGCATAACCCCTGGGCGGGAGCCGTAAAACCGGCCTGTTCCCTGTCCAGTGATTCCAGAATCCTGGTCATCTCCTCCGGTCTTTTCTTATGAAGTCCGACTTCGATCAGGGTTCCGGTCAGTATGCGAACCATATGGTACAAAAATCCGTTTCCGGTAAAAGAGATACGAAGTTCCGCTCCCCTTCTCTCAAATTCAATGGTTTCCAGCGTCCTTACCGTAGATTTTTTTCCCCTCCGGTAGGAGCTGAACGCGCGGAAATCGTGCGTACCGCAGAGAAGGGCCGCCGCTTCCTCCATGGCGCGCTCATCCAGCTCCTGCTCCACCGTGTACAGATATTTCCGTTCAAAAACATTGTGAACAGGACTGTTCCAGATCCGGTAGACATACGTTTTTCGTACCGCGCTCAGCCTGCTGTGAAAACGTCCATCCGCCTCCTCCGCGGACAGGACCGCTATATCCTCCGGCAGGTACCGGTTCAGGTCCCGCAGAAGTTCCCCGCAGGAAAACCAGGAATCCGTCTTAAAGTTTGCAACCTGTCCTTCCGCATGTACCCCGGCGTCTGTACGGCCAGAGCCTGCAAGACGTATTTCCTCCCTCGTAATTCTGGAAAGAACGGCGCTTACCTTGCCCTGAATGGTATTATCCTCATGCTCCTGACTTTGCCACCCGCTGTAGCGGGTTCCATCGTACCGCAGCACCAGCTTGATATTTCTCATAAAATATACTTTCCCTTTCTTATGTTTTCGTGTATCATAAAGGCAGAATGATTCTCAGCCAACATCGAGGTGACGTATATGTTTGAAATTATCCTGTTTATCATTATTATCATAGCCGTCGGCCAGGCGTCCAAAAAGAAAAGAGGCTCTGCCGGCCGTTCTCCGAAAAGCAGCTACAGTCAAAGACAATATCGTTCCGGCGGTTCTTCCGGTTCAGGCTCATCTGCCTCCGGTACATTCCGTCCCGGTTCCGCTTCGTCTGCTTCTGTTCCGAATACAGACCGTTCCGGCGCCGCTTCCTCCGACGTCTTCTCCTCATACCGCCGCGCGGCGAATGCGGGAGAACGGTATGAGGAATGGATGCCTGTCCCGGAGGGAAAGCGGGTCTGCCGCTGCGGCTACTGCGGAGCTGATAATAATGAGGTGTGATAGCGATAGCGGCAAAAAGCTAATAAAATCAATGGTTTTGCGGACAGCGGATAGACAGGGAATGTGTTAAAAACTGAATACGCACACAAACGGCGTTACCTTAACCCCTTTGGGG
>DVLE01000018.1 GCA_018715645.1 Candidatus Merdisoma merdipullorum | reverse complement strand
ATAAGGGAAGAACTTATACCGGAAAAGGAAGATAATCCTCGATAGCTCAATGGTAGAGCACACGGCTGTTAACCGTGGGGTTGTAGGTTCGAGCCCTACTCGGGGAGTGAGAGAAAGACCTGCAAGCATTTTTGCTTGCAGGTCTTTTGCTGCGCAGTGAAATAGTCTGAGTGAGATATTATAGCTTTTGGTTATGGCAGAGCATTCGATTTAAGTATTTGATACCAAAGAATGACTGGAATATAATACCACAGTAGAAAGAGGGTATGAAGTATGCAATTCTGCAATCTGCGTTATCCTTTCTGGCACGATCATCGGCTGACGATTCGAGACAGTGAAATGACGGAGTTGTGCAGGGCGGCGCTTTGGTATTCGGCTCATATTGAGATTGCGAATACGAAGCTGCATGGGATCAAGGTGATTGTAAGATTATTGGAACGCAGCCCTTCTGCTACTGCAGAAATCTGAAACTTGTGAATTGTGAAATGATTGATACGGATCTTTGCTTTGAAAAGTCCGAGGTGGAGGCAGAGATTACGACGCCGGTTGTCAGCATTAAGAATCCTGCGGCTGGGCGGATTCAGGTTCCGGCATTGGGAGAACTGATTCTGGATGATGAGAATGCGAAAGGAAAAGTCATTGTACAGGATCAGATAAAGGATCATGAAGCAAAAAGGATGTGCGCCTGCGCATAAACTTTTTGGCGCTCTGTTCTTTCTGGCCTGGTTTTAAGCGTGGTGTCTATTGGACTTTGTCCCTTTATTCCGGCCTGGCTGGGAGCCGAACCAGCGATACGGAATCAGGCCGCTGGAGGCGAGTATGCCCTTGTCAATTATGGGTATGCTTGAGGGAATCTTCTACGGACTGGGCCGTACACGCTATTCCTTTTTTGTAGAAACGGCAGGTATGTGGGGAGTCCGTATTCTGTTTACATTCCTTTGTGTGCGTTCTTGGAATCTGGGACTCCGGGCTGTCTGGTACTGTATGATAGCGGACAATGTCTGCAAAGCGCTTCTTTTTGCAGCGCCTTTTTACGGTTCCTGCTCCCAGGGACGCCTTGGAGCGAGGAAGCCTGATTCCTTCAGCTTTTCTTCGATGAGATCCAGACGTTCTGGGCTGGAAGCCTCAACGAGATGATAATGATAGCCGGAGGTGGCAAGGCTTAGCACGTTGGACTGACTTCCTTTTAAAGCATCAATAAATTCTGTGACATCCTGGCGGGAACGAATGTCCATATCCGCGGAAATTCGTCCATAAACCCGATGACTGATGCTGATGTTTTTCACATGGCCGCCGCAGTCAGCGATCAGATTTAATTCTTTCTCTGTATCTTCTTCCGAGTGGCGTACCTTAAATTCCCGGCTACAGGCGCCGGAACCCTCCTGCTGGAGAATATAGCCGCGGGAGGCGGATAAAATGCCTGGTGTGGAGGCCCGGATGACAGCTATATCCTGCACAATTACCTGGCGGCTTACGCCAAAGCGGGCGGCCAGTTCTCTGGCCGGAACAGGAGTATCGGCCGCTTTCAGTATTTCTAAAATTTTTTTCCTGCGTTCTGCGGTAGTCATAGAGAGTTCTCCTTGATTTGCTGTAAGCAGGATAAGGTCGTTCGGAGAGGAGCCCCCATGCCTGCTGAACAAACTCTGATCCGATTTTATGATTCCCGCCCATGAGAGTATAGGATACTCTCATGGGCGTTTTTTTTTATTTCTGAGGATGGCCAGGCAAATGGTCCGGCAAGAGAGTATTTTCCTTGGGACGGCTCCTGCCCGGCGCAGTATTACGTCTGTCGACATTATACCATGTCCTTCGGACATGGCCCCTCCGGGGGATTTCAGGTATAATGTCTGTCGACATTATACCATGTCCTTCGGACATGGCCGCTCCGCTCCGGATGCCATGCGGCGCGGTATAATACCTGTCGGTATTATACCATGTCCTTCGGACATGGCCGCTCCGCTCCGGATGCCATGCGGCGCTAGTATAATACCTGTCGACATTATACCATATAGAATTGAATTTGTGAAAAAAAGATCGGGACATGAATCGGATGCAGATATTTACAGTTAATTTTTGCTTTATAAAAAAACCGTCTGGCATATGTCACAAAAATTTTGAGATTTTTTTGTCAAAAAGTCACGTTGAAAAGAATATATTAAAAATATATAATATGTATACAAATTGTATTTTGTTCGGCGGTCAAATATATCGCAGTAAGCTGATGAAGAATGGGAATGGGTAACGCAGCAAAGCTGCGGGATATTTGACATTCGCGGCGCTCGCCAAAGGGACACGCAAGTGAGTTCGCCTGGCTCGCTGCCCGCGGAAATTAAAACAATGTGAAAGGTGAGAAGGATGTCGGAACACAAGGTAAGAATGGGAATTGATGTGGGTGGAACTCACACAAAAGCAGTTGCTATCGACAATGATACGTTGGAAATTATCGGAAAAGTACAGGTGCCGACCACGCACGACGCAGCCGAAGGTGTGGCCAAGGGAGTAGTAGAATGCTTCCAGAGATGCCTGAAAGACAATAATATCGCGCCGGAGGATGTAGTATTCCTGGCTCATAGTACCACGCAGGCGACAAACGCTCTGCTGGAGGGCGACGTGGCCAATGTAGGCGTAATCGGAGTCGGAGGAGGCGGCATCGGCGGTCTTCTGGCTAAGAAGCAGAGCAATGTAGGCGATGTGCCGCTGGTAACAGGACGCTTTATCAAGACATATCACAGATATGTCAATTCAAAGAAGCTGACGCCGGAAGTGGCGAAAACAGAAATCGAATCCCTTAAGAAGGAGGGAGCGCAGGTCATCGTAGCCTCTCAGGCATTTGGCGTGGATCAGCCCACCTATGAGCAGATGATTGCAGATACGGCTCATGACATGGAGATGCCCTGTACGGCAGCTTATGAGATGAGCAAGCTTTACGGACTGACCGTGCGTACCCGTACAGCCGTTATCAATGCAAGTATCCTTCCGAAGATGCTTGAGACGGCCAACTCTACGGAGAGCAGCGTGAGAAAGAGCGGAATTACAGCCCCGCTGATGATCATGCGTGGCGACGGCGGCGTTATGAGCGCCGATGAGATGAGAAGACGTCCGGTTCTTTCGATGCTGTCCGGCCCGACGGCCAGCGTGGTGGGCGCGTTGATGTATCTGCGTGCTTCCGTTGGAATCTATTTTGAGGTAGGCGGAACGAGTACAAATATCGGTGTGATCAAGAATGGACGCCCGACTGTAAAATACGCTTCTCTGGGCGGCTACCGGACCTATGTAAACTCTCTGGATGTAAGAGTCCTTGGTGTGGCGGGAGGCAGCATGGTGCGTGCATCCGGACACAAACTGGTAGACGTAGGACCGCGAAGCGCGCATATTGCAGGACTGGATTATGCGGCCTTCTGTAATCCGGAAGACATCGTAGATCCGAAGGTGGAATTCATTTCCCCGAAGGAGGGCGATCCGGCGGATTATGTTGCTATCGTGTGCAGCAACGGAAAGAGACTGACAATTACGAACACCTGCGCGGCCAATGTGCTTGGCCTGGTAGATCCGCAGTTTTTCTCCTATGGAAATAAAGAAGCCTGTGTGAAAGCCATGACTCCTCTGGCAGAGTACCTGGGACTTTCTGTGGAAGACACAGCAAAGCAGATCCTGACGATTGCCTGTGAGAAGCTGGTTCCTGTCGTAAACGATCTGATTGCGGAATACAAGCTGGATCAGGACCAGTCCGTTCTGGTGGGCTGCGGCGGCGGAGCTGCCGCCCTGATTCCTTTCATCGCGCAGATGATGAATATAAAATATCAGATCCCGCAGAATGCGGACGTTATCTCTTCAATCGGCGTGGCTCTGGCCATGGTACGCGAGGTTGTAGAACGTGTAATTCCGAATCCCACGGAGGAAGATATTGCAAAAGTGCGTCGTGAGGCGATTGAGTCGGCGATTAAGCTTGGCGCGGATCCGGACAGCGTAGAAGCTGTTGTGGAAATTGATTCTAAGATGAACCGTGTACGTGTCACGGCTCTTGGCTCCACAGAGCTGCACAGCAAAGACATGATGCAGCAGTGTACAGAAGAGGAAGCCAGAAGACTGGCCGCAGAGTCTATGGGTGTAGAAGAAAGTGCAGTACAGCTCGCGGGAAACACAGATTCCATGTGGGTGTTTAACGCTGAGAGAAGTGAAAAGGGACGCTTGGGCGCTAAAACCTCCATGCCGCTGCGTGTCCTAGACCAGAAAGGTTTCATCAAGCTTCAGCAGAGCAACGGTACAATCATGAATACGACCTGCGGGGATACGATAGAGCAGCTTAAGAAGATGTGGGAAAAATTAAGCGTCTATAAGGCGGATGTCCTTACCTATCCGGATATATACATGGTACTGGGCAGTCACATCATTGATCTGGTGGGTATGACGCGGATCGAGCAGGTGACCGCGGTGGCTAATTCCGAGCTGAACGGCGTCGACGCGGGAGAAAAGGTAGTTTTGATTGGAGTAGAAAATGAATTTTAACAGTCTGGAAGAAACAGTTCGCATATGTCTTTCGGTGGATGATTACTATTGGGAACTGATGACGCTTTCCCAGGATCTGATGTTCCGCTTTTTCGAGGAGGATCAGATCCCGGAGATCATCAGGCAGTCAGCCCTCTGCGGAGTGCAGGAAGCGGAGCGCGTCCTGAAGGAAGGCGGCGGAAAGCCTACAGAGCTGGCAAAAGAGTACGGTATAGACGTAGAGCTGTGCAGCCCTGACAAATTCCGAAATCCCAAGGTCGTGAACTACGCGCAGTTCTCCAAGGGAAAGACAGAGAGAAAAATACTGGTGTCTTCCGTCATGTCCCATGAGATGAAGAGGGCGGTAGAATCTCTGGAATGCAGGGAGCGTTTCGGGGATTTCGATCCGGTGGAGGTCCTGACAGGACATGAACTTTTCCACCATATCCAGGAGAGCAAGCCAGATCTGCTTGTCAATACAATGAAGGTTCCGATCACACAGCTTAAGGTGATCAGGCGGAAAATCACGCCTCTGCAGATCAGTGAGATCGCAGCCTTTGCTTTCGTAAAACGATTGCTGGACCTTCCGTATTACCCGCGCATGGTAGAGATCCTGGGCCTTTGGAAAAGACAGAACACAATGGCGCTGAAGCTGGCATCAAAGCTCTGCGCACTCAGTGGTATTACGCGCGAAGCCGAATAGACAGCCCGGCTTTCGTGCAAAGATAGAGGAAAAGGAGGGTAGAGAAGACAATTTTATATTGATGTACTTATATTGATGTACTGTTAGATTAAGGAGGAAAGTTTTATGAGTACTACAGTTATTGGTATCTTGCTGCTGATAACCTATATCGGAATGATTGTATATCTGGTAAAGGGCGGCAATGCCACGATCACCATGCTGGTCATGGGTATTATCTGGTATCTGCTTTCGGGCGATAACTTTAACGAACTGATTGATCATGTAATTACCGGAATTGTTTCCAAGTACGCTCTGAATGTCGTTACGATTATGTTCGGTGCATGGTTTGCGCAGATTATCATTCAGAGAAAAATCGCCACATCCATTATCCGCTCCGCTGTTGAGCTGGGCGGCGACCGTCCGGCTGTCGTATCGGTTATTATGGTGTGGGTAATCGGTTTCCTGTTCCTGTCTCTGTACAGCGTAGGACCGACCATCGCGGTTGGCGTTGTGGCTCTGCCTATCATGCTGTCCATGGGTATCGCTCCGGCGATTGCGTCTACGGTCATGGCTCTTGGCGTAGGCGTAGCTTATCTGGTGAACTTTTCACAGTATACGGCGATCCGCGGCCTGTTTCCTGAAGGAACGATCCCGGAGCAGATCACGTCTCCGTTCGTACCCTATGCGTATATCGTAGTAGTGGTAGGACTTATCATCACCAGCATCGGCGTGGTAATCGCTCTGAAGCGCTCCCAGAAAACTCATTCCTGGTGCGCTGCCGCGGAGATCGAGGATGAGGAACGCGTAAAATGGTACGCATATCTGACTCCGCTGGTACCCGTTGTTATGGTTCTTGCTTTCAAGTGGGATATTTTCCCGTCCTTCCTTCTTGGTATCGCGTACGCGATGATCACCACCTGGAAGAAGGGAACGAAGGGCTTCAATGTAGTAATTAAAGCGTTCAGCGACGGTATGGCTGATTCGGGTGCGATGATTATCTATCTGCTCTGTACCTACGTATTCTCCGGCGCGGCTACCGAGGTAGTTCCGATCGTACAGGAGATCCTTGGCTGGGCTTTGCCGACCACGACGCTGCAGATGGCGATTCTCTTTGCAGTAATCTGTCCTCTGGTTATCTACCGCGGACCTGCGGCAGTATTCGGAGCCGGTATCGCAGTTTACACAAGTCTCCTGGCGGCAGGACAGATTCCGGCTACCTTTGTGGTACTGATTGCTTTGACTATCAGCTCTGTACATTCCAGCATCGACCCGACCCAGTCGGTAGTAGTCTGGATCAACAGCTATACAAAGGTAAAATCCAAAGACTTCCTGAAGGTTGCCCTTCCGATTGGCTGGGTTTACGGAGCAGTAGGCGTGCTTATCTGCTACCTGATGCACGGTTAAGCAGAGCGGGCTTTTAAAAGGCAAGGAGGATATGATGAGGATTAGCTGTCTGCCGGTATCTATTTTTGATGAAATCTGCTCAGGAAAAATGACGATTCCGCAGTGGGCGGAGGAGGCGAAGAAAATTGGCTATGATGGCATCGATATAAGCGCCATGTTTCTGAAAAATCATACGGCGTCTTACCTGGGACCTTTGAAAAAGGCTTTGAAGGCGACCGGGATGCCGATTGCCATGATGACGACATATCCGGATTTCACACATCCGGATCCGATGCAGAGAGAAAGGGAATTTGACTACCTGGTACATGACATCGCGATTGCATCGGAGCTGGGAATAGAGAATCTTCGGATCCTGGCAGGACAGGCGCATCCGCAGACCGGTATTGAGGAAGGCGTGGCGCTGGCCGTCGAAGGAATCCGGCGGGCGGCGCCCATAGGAGAAAAATACGGAGTACGCCTGGTTTACGAGGATCATGCGAAGCCGGGGGCCTGGGATTATATCGATTTCAGTTATCCGCCGGAGCTGTTCCTTCGCGTCTGCGAGGGAATCCGGGATACAAGCGTAAGAATCAATTACGACACGGGAAATATAACGGCGGCCGGAGGCGACACGCTGGAAGTTTTGGAGAAGGTAATCGACCGTGTGGCTACGATTCATGTAAGCGATATGACTGAGAAAGGTAAGTTTGAGCCTACGGCTATCGGAAAAGGCGTGGTTCCGAACCGGGAAATCTTTTCCCGTCTGAAACAGGCAGGCTTTGACGGCTGGCTTTGCATCGAGGAGGCCAGCGGCAGAGGACTGGAAGGAATTCAGGAGGCGTGGAGCTTCGTACGCTCCGCCTGGGATGAGGCCTGATTGTCAGGACGCCGGTGAGTAATTTGGTTATCCGGGCTTTAGGCATCCAGCCGACAATGCCGTTCTTCGGCCGGCTGGATGCCTAATGAAGCCAGTTAACAAACAGCCTAAATGAAGGAGGTTATATATTATGAAAGAATCCATTCACAAGTATTTTCAGGTTGGAACGATTCAGTGGATGAGCTATCCGAACAGAGAGCCGATGGAGTCTCTGAAAGCGATTGCAAAGGATGACTTTTTTGACGCCATTGAGCTGAAGGGCTATGGAGAGAAGAATGAAGAAGCAAAGAAGCTTCTGGAACAAAGCCATCTGAAGGTATGCTATGGAGCGCAGCCGCGTCTTTTAGGACCGAAGCTGAATCCCAACGCGATAGACGAGGAAGAGCGTAAGAAGGCGGAGGCTACTCTGCTGGAGGCTGTAGACGAAGCGGAATACCTTGGAGCCAAGGGCATCGCTTTCCTGGCAGGAAAGTGGGAGGAGGCCACAAAGGAAGAAGCCTACGCGCAGCTTTTAAAGACCACAAGAAACGTATGCACCTATGCGGCCGGCAAGGGAATGAACGTAGAGCTTGAAGTGTTTGATTTCGATATGGACAAGGCTGCTCTGATCGGACCGGCTCCTCTGGCTGCCCGCTTTGCCGCTGATATGCGTACAAGCCACAGCAACTTTGGACTGCTGGTAGACTTAAGCCATTTCCCGACCACCTATGAGACCAGCAGATTTGTAGTACAGACTTTGCGGCCTTATATCACGCATCTTCATTTTGGAAACGCAGTTGTAAAGAAGGGCTGCGATGGCTACGGCGATCTGCATCCGCGTTTTGGCTATCCCAACAGCGCCAACGACACGCCTGAGCTTCTGGATTATCTTCGCGTTCTGAAGGAGGAAGGCTTCTTCCGCGCAGAGGATCCCCTGGTTCTTTCCATGGAAGTAACCTTACGTCCCGGCGAGGATGAAGATATTGTGCTGGCTAATACGAAGCGTGTGCTGAACCGTGCCTGGGCTCTTTTGGAAGATTAACGACAAAGGAGGAACACGGTATGGGACTGACAACAGAAAGAATTAAGGAGCTTCAGGAGCAATGCCGTCGGTTCCGGATGGACGTGCTTGAAGTTCTTCATGAGAAGCAGACCGGACATCCGGGAGGCTCTCTTTCCGTTTGCGAGATATTGGACGTATTGTATTTTACGCAGATGAATGTGGATCCCTCCAATCCGCAGATGGAGGACAGGGACAGACTGGTGCTCTGCAAAGGCCATGCGGCGCCTATGCTGTACCGGGTACTGGCGGAGAAGGGCTTCTTCCCGGTGGAGGAGATGCATACGCTGCGTGATTTTGAGACGCGTCTTCAGGGTCATCCCTGCGTTTTGGAGACGCCGGGCGTAGACGCTACGACCGGCCCCCTGGGAATCGGTCTGTCGGCCGCTCTGGGAATGGCGTTAGGATTGCGCATGAGCGGTTCTCCGGCAAGGGTATACGCCGTTCTGGGAGATGGAGAGATAGACGAAGGAACCGTATGGGAAGCAAGTATGTCCGCGGCAAAATTCAAGGCGGACAATCTCTGCGCCGTTCTGGACTGGAACAGAGTGCAGCTTGACGGAACCACGGCGGATATTATGCCTACGGGAGATCTGGAAGCGAAATTCGCATCCTTCGGCTGGAACGTGCTGAACTGTGACGGACATAACGTAAAAGAATTGTACGAGGCCTTTGAAGAAGCGAAGAAGGTAAAGGGAAAGCCGACCATGATTCTCGCGCACACGATAAAGGGCAAGGGAGTATCTTTTATGGAAGGCAAGAACGCATGGCATGGCAAGCCCATTGACGATGAAAGCTATGCGCAGGCCATGAAGGAGCTGGGAGGTGAGGTATAATGGCAAAGGCAATTCGGGATGTATACGGAGAAGCGCTTGTAAAGTATGGAAAGGATGACGAACGCGTCGTAGTTCTGGATGCAGATGTCAGCAGCTCCACAAAATCGGCTGTGTTCGGACAGGCGTGTCCGGATCGGTTTCTGAACGTGGGAATCGCGGAAGCGAATATGACGGCCATGGCCGCAGGACTGGCTTCTGTCGGAAAGATTCCTTTTGTAAATACTTTTGCGGTATTTATTACTTCCCTGGGACTGACGGCGGCGCGGGCCTTTGGCTCCTATTCCAAGCTTCCTATCAAAATGGCGGGAGCCTACGGCGGCGTGTCGGATTCCTACGATGGACCAAGTCATCATGCTCTGGAAGATATTGCAGTTATGCGGACGCTTCCGGGCTTCGAGGTATTCGTACCCTGCGACGCGGTACAGACGGACTGGCTGATTAAGCATGCCATCGATACGCCAAAACCCATGTACCTGAGGCTTTCGCGGGGAGCCTTTCCGGATGTTTATCAGGAAGGAACAGAATTTGAAAGCGGCAAGGGCAATATTGTACGCGAAGGTACGGATGTGACGATCATTGCCTGCGGACTTATGGTGGGAAATGCGCTGGAGGCGGCCCGTCTTCTGGAGAAGGACGGCATCTCTGCCCGCGTTGTGGACATGTTCTGCATTAAGCCGATTGACAAAGAGCTGATCGTTCGCTGCGCAAAGGAGACAGGAGCTATCGTTACGGCTGAAGAACACAACGTGATCGGCGGCCTGGGCAGCGCGGTATGCGAAGTTCTGTGTACGGAAGGAGCACAGGTTCCGGTGCGTATGGCAGGCGTATACGATACCCATACGGAATGCGGACCTTATGAAAAGCTGCAGGAGAAATATGGTCTGGATGCTGCGGCCATCGCCAGGAAAGCTGCAGAGGCGAAGGAGGCAAAGAGATGAAGCTGTGTTACCAGGTGGCGACGCCTGATGTGAAGATCGCGGATTCTGTTACCGCATATCAGGGACCGCTGCAGAAGACCTTTGGAGATCTGGCGGAGCTCGGTTACGATGGCGTAGAGCTGATGACCATCGATCCAGGCAAGCTGGACTGGAATGAGGTAAAGCAGACGGCTGCGGATCTGAATCTGACGGTCGGACTCGTGTGTACGGGAGAGGTATGCGGACAGCTTGGTCTGACTTTCGCGGATCCCGATCCGGGACGCCGCGCGGAAGCAATCGCAAGAGTGAACGCATTGATTGATTTTGCGGCGTCACAGAACGCCAAGGTAAATATCGGACGTGTGAGAGGACAGTATCTCTCAGGCATTCCGAAGGAGCAGACTGAGGAATGGGCTGTGGAGGGATTCCGCGCTATCAGCGATCATGCGAAACCGCTGGGCGTTAAGATTGCTCTGGAAAACGTGACGATTCTTCAGACAAATTTTGTGAATACAATGGCGGATGCCCGGCGTATGATTGAGATGACGGACCGGGATAACTTCAGAGCCATGATAGACGTATTTCACTTAAATATCGAAGAAAAGGATCTGTATCAGGCCATCCGGGATAATGCGGACATCAATATCCACGTACACCTTTGCGACAATAACCGGCGTTATCCTGGCAACTGCGGTCTGAACTTTGAAAAGATCATTCAGACCTTCCATGATACAGGGTATGACGATCTGTTCAGCACAGAAGTGTTCCAGTTCCCGACTATGGAGGAATGTGCGAGACGGTCTATCGCCTATCTTGCGCCCATCTTTGAAAAGGTATATGGAAGAAAAGCAAATTAGGCCCTGACGGTCGGCGGTCTGATTTCGCGCGGCGCATTCTCCCGAAGCAATGAAAAAACCTGCCGCCGGGAACGGCGATATAAGGGGTTTTCGACATAAAAAGTTCATTGCAATAAAAATATATAATTGATATAATTTACATATATTACAAATATACATGAATGAAGGGCAATTATGAGATATGTAAATTTAAAAGACAAGGCTTATCAGTTAATTAAGGACCGCATCATTTCGGGAGAATATGCGCCGGGTCAGCCCCTGAATGAAAAGGCGATTATCAAAGAGCTTTCTATCAGCAGGACACCGTTCAGGGAAGCGATTAATGCGCTGAGCAAGGAGGATCTGGTTGATATTTACCCAAACAGGGGAATGTTTGTGAGGGCGATTACGATTGAGGATATTTCACAGGTGTTTGACATTCGTATGATCCTGGAGCCTTACATGATACGCCTGGTCTGCGGCAATATGCCTGAGGAAGTGATTGACAAACTGGATGAAAGGCAGCAGGATGCGGATCATATGAATGAAGACGCGGTTTTGGAGGAGGACGACTACTTCCACCAGACGATTCTGAAATATGTGAAGAATTCACATCTGGTAAAGATTATGCAAAATCTGTATGACTGCAACAGAATGCGCATTATATTTACCAGACAGACGTTATCGTCCCGCGGAGCGCTTACGGAACACAGAGAGATTCTGGCGGCCGTTCGCAGAAACGATCCCGATGAAGCGGCAAGACTTATGGAAGACCATATTTTACATTCCAAGAACAGAGCGATTAATGCTTTGTTATAACGCGGCGGCGTAGACTATGAAAAGAGAGAGATTTAACCGAGTTTGTATATATTTTGCATGCAATCAAGGGATTGCAGGTGTGTAAGGAGGGGATAGATAAATGTATGAGTGCTGGATACAGCTTAGAAATGAGCTGATCTTTGAGGCCGCCCCCTGGAATCTGGAGGAACGGTGCGAATCCGTATGCCGGAGATACCGGAAAAGATATAAAAACGCGCCGGAGGAGGAGAGAAGGGAAGCGGGACAGCTTTTGAAAGAGCTTGCCGTGGATCTGTGTTCCTATCTTCCGCGCTGGAACATGAAGGATGTAAGCAGATTTGTCCTGGAATCCGGCTCCAAGAGGCTGCTGGAAACCGCGGCGGAGCTGGGAGGACAGGAGCTTGTCAGCCAGGCGGAGGAGGAAAAAGCAGCCTTTGCCGACAGCAGGCTGATTCAGATGACAGAGCTTAAGGAGAATAAAAAGAGCGGGACAGCCTGGGGAAATGACAACGCGCTGGGAATCATGGAGTGCATGCGCAAGGGAGCCAGCTTTGTTACCACAAATCCCCCGATTGTGAATACGGCAAGAAAAGAAAAGCCGGAGGAGTTCGATCGGGTGCGGGACGAGATCAACCGCCGCTATCCGGACGAGCCTGTGGAAAAACGGGTATCCCGTTTTACGCTTGAGGCGGTGTTGAATAACTGCCGCGCTCTGCGGTCTGTATACAGACTGACAGGAGCGAAGGAGGGTTATGTAAATTATCAGGTGAATCCCAAGAACTTTGAGGATTCGGAAAAAATGATTCAGGAGATAGAATTTGCCTATGAGGAGCTTTCCAGACGGCTGAACGGGAAACCGAATGTGGTTTTCAAGGTTCCGGGTACGGCCGCTTCTCTGGAAACGGTAAGGCAGGTGACGGCGGAAGGCATCGGAGTCAATATTACCGTGGATTTTGCGGTTTCCCAGATGAAGGCGTTTGCGGACGTCATCGAGCAGGGGATCGCAGACAAGTCCTTTGTAACGGTCATGGCCGGCCGCCTGGACGGACCTGTAGCAGAGGATCTGAAGGAAGCGGGCGTGGAAAATGCGGACGTTCTCTGCAGAGAGGCCAGCCGGCTCGTCACTAAGCGTGCTTATGAGGAGCTGCTGCCGGGATATAAAAAGACGGAGCTTCTGGTAGCTTCGCTTCGCGGTCCGTGGAATTTTGACGCTTCCCTGGCTCCGGGAGGAGGAGCTTCCATGGTGATCTCAGCCTTCCCGGATAAGGCGGGAGAATTTGACGGCCTTGGCAGAGGAAAGCTGTGTTCGACGCTCACAAAACCTGTGGATGAGAATGCGCTTGCGGATTTGGAAAAGAGCGAAACCTTCCGGAAGGCGTATGAGCCGGATGCGATGAAGCCGGAGGAATTCGCGGCTTACGGCCCGGTACAGGCCACGCTTTCAGGCTTTATCTCAGTATATGAAGAACTTGAAGAATATATGGCGCAGCCGTAAGACGTCTGATAAAGTCAGTATGTTGTGAAAACCGGCAGAGCGCAGGGCTGGCAATACAGTCCTTACGCGGATGCCAGTGTGGATACATATAAAAATAAGGAGGACAAGTCAAATGAAAATCGTAGTACTGGATGGTTATACGGAAAATCCCGGTGATTTGAGCTGGGGAGAGCTGGAGAAACTCGGAGAGCTTAAGGTATACGACAGAACTTCTCTGACAGATGAGGCGGAGATCATAGAGCGGATCGGGGATGCCGAGGTGGTATTCACCAATAAGACGCCCATCAGCCGTCATGTGATTGACAGCTGCCCGTCCATGAAATTTATCAGCCTGCTTGCGACAGGCTACAATGTAGTAGACTATACTTATGCGGCGGAAAAGGGAATCCCCGTGACGAACGTGCCGACTTACGGAACGGACGCGGTAGGACAGTTTGCCATCGCGCTTCTGCTTGAGATCTGCCATCATGTGGCGCATCATTCCGAAGCGGTTCACCAGGGACGCTGGGAGTCGAACGCTGACTGGTGCTTCTGGGATTATCCGCTGATCGAGCTGGCTGGAAAGACCATGGGTATCATCGGATTCGGAAGAATCGGACAGAAGACAGGAACTATCGCAAAGGCAATCGGAATGAAGATTCTGGCTTATGACAATCATCAAAATGAGACCGGAAAGGCCATTGCAGAGTATGTGGATCTGGATACGCTGCTGGCAAATTCCGATGTAATCGCGCTTCACTGCCCGCTGTTCCCGGATACGGAAGGCATCATCAACCGCGATACCATCGCGAAGATGAAGGACGGCGTTATTATTCTGAACAACAGCCGCGGCCCGCTGGTAGTAGAGCAGGATCTGGCAGACGCGCTGAACAGCGGAAAAGTCTATGCGGCAGGTCTTGACGTGGTTAGCTCAGAGCCTATCCGCGGAGACAATCCTCTGCTGAAGGCTAAGAACTGCATCATTACCCCGCACATTTCCTGGGCTCCGAAGGAGAGCCGCCAGAGAATCATGGACTGCGCGGTAGATAATGTAAAGGCATATATCGCAGGAAAACCCATCAACGTGGTTAATATGTAAAACATAGAGCAGCGGCGCCGGCCTGTCAGGAGCGCATAGCCCCTTGCATACCGGCGCCGTCACTTTAGATTCAGAAATATAGAAAAGGAAGGAAAGTCACGTGAAGGTAGTAGTGGCAGTGGATTCACTGAAAGGAAGCCTTACTTCCCTGGAAGCGGGAGAGGCAGTAAAAGAAGGAATCAGAAGGGCGGCTCCGGATACGGTTGTGGAGGTACTTCCTCTTGCAGACGGCGGAGAGGGAACGCAGGAAGCTTTGACAAAAGGGCTGGGCGGAGAAGAAATCAGACACCAGGTCACAGGCCCCATGGGAAGCCCTGTGGAGGCCGTATACGGCATCGTGCGTGAAAAAGGACTGGCGATTCTGGAGATGGCCTCTGCGGCAGGGATCACGCTTGTGAAACGCGAAGACCAGGATCCCCTTCACGCGACGACCTTCGGCGTGGGCGAACTGATCTGCGACGCAGTGAAGGAAGGCTGCAGGGATTTTATCATTGGAATCGGCGGCAGCGCCACCTCAGATGGAGGTCTGGGAATGCTGCAGGCTCTCGGCTATGAGTTCCTGGATCAGGAAGGAAAGCCGGTAACGCCGGATCCGGAAGGGATGGGACGGATTGTCTCCATAGGTCAGGGAAAAGCCATGCCGGAGCTTTCGGAGTGTCATTTCCGGGTAGCCTGCGATGTGACGAACCCCCTTTGCGGAAAAAATGGGGCTGTCTACATTTTCGGAGGACAAAAGGGAGTGCCGGAGGAGGAAATGGAGCAGTGGGATGCGCGGATGAAGCGGTTTGCAGATCTCTGTGAAGCCTTCACCGGACGCAGAAGCCAGGAGCTTCCGGGAGCCGGGGCGGCAGGCGGACTGGGCTTTGCCCTGCTGAATTTTTTAAACGCGGATCTGAAGCCGGGAGCCGAGCTGGTACTGGATACCGTCCGGCTTGAGGAACATATCCAGGATTGCGATCTGGTGATCACCGGAGAGGGACGCCTGGACGCTCAGACAGTCATGGGAAAGGCGCCGATCCGTGTGGCACGGCTGGCGAAGAAATACGGACTTCCCGTGGCCGCAGTGACCGGAGCTGCCGGAACCGGCGCAGAAGCCTGCAATGAGGCTGGAATTGACGCGTTTTTCCCGATTCTGACCTCGGTGGTGACACTGGAAGAAGCAATGGAACAGGAGACGGCCCGATATAATATGGCGCTGACGGCAGAGCAGATGATGCGGCTGATTCGCTCCTGCGACCGGCAGAAAAAATAAAAAAAGTACTTGCAAAATATAAGAAAGTATGATAGTATAATCAGGCGCGGCAGAAAAGATGTCCGCGCCAAAGCCCAAAGGGGCGGAATATATGGCTCCTTGGTCAAGCGGTTAAGACATCGCCCTTTCACGGCGGTAACACGGGTTCGATTCCCGTAGGAGTCATTTTCAATCTTGACGTATATTTGCGTTTTTGATAAAATATAATATGTATATGGCGACATAGCCAAGTGGTAAGGCGTGGGTCTGCAACACCCTGATCAGCGGTTCAAATCCGCTTGTCGCCTCTAGGTGAAAAGAGCTGAGATACCTGTATGATAGGCGTTCAGCTCTTTTTTGATTACCATGAACCGGCAAGGGTATATACCTTTGCCAACTGGTGGTACAGTTAGGAACCCAGCGTTAACATTTATTTATAGTACAGGAAAGAAATGATGAAACAGAAAGTATGGTTATTTGGAATCTGCGCGGTCCTGCTTCTGGCCGGGATCGTGGGGAGTATTCTGGTGCTTCGCAGACCGGACACAGGAATGGTGGAGATTGTGCAGGATGGAGAGGTGCTGTACCGTCTTGATCTGGCTGCAGAGGAGGACCGGATCCTGGAGGTAGAGTACGAAGGCAGGATAAACCGCATCGAAATTCGGGATCATCAGATCCATGTCCTTGAGGCGGACTGTCCCGATCAGGTCTGTGTGGATATGGGCTGGCTTGATTCGGCGGCGCCCATTGTCTGCCTGCCGAATCATCTTGTAATACAGTTCACGGAAGGTTCAGACAGTCTGGACGCGGTCGCAGGCTAGGAGGAATTACATATGAAGACAAGAAGGCTGACGGAGCTTGCGATGCTTACAGCCGTGGCGCTGATTATCTTTGTGGTGGAGCTTCAGATTCCCAATCCCTTTCCGATCCCAGGCGTAAAGCTCGGTCTGGCGAATATTATCACCGTGTACGCCGTATACCATTACCGGGCAGGAGAGGTCATGCTGATTGTGTTTGTCCGGGTTTTCCTGGGTTCTCTGTTCGGAGGCGTGATGTCCGCGCTTGCGTACAGTCTGGCGGGGAGCGTATGCTGTCTGGCGGGGATGCTGCTTTTACGGAAGGTGATTGAGGAGAAATATATCTGGATCAGCAGCGTGTTCGGCGCTGTGCTTCACAATATCGGGCAGATTGCAATGGCCGTGCTAATCACGCAGACGCCCGGAGTTATCGCATACCTGCCCTTTCTGCTCGTATCCGGCTGTCTGGCCGGCGCCTTCACGGGAATCTGCGCCCAGTTGGTCCTGCGCAGGCTGTCAGGAAAACACAGATGATAAGCGGGCCTTTTTAATGATAAAGAAAGGCCTTGTCAAAAGCATAAGAGGTGTGGTAAGATAAATTGCTTGTGTGAATATTTTAACAAGCAAAGAAGCAAATTAAGAAGCAGATAAAGAATTGAAGGAGAAAGAGGATATGCAGAAAAAAAGAAAATCTGTATTTCCAGGAGGTGTTCATCCGACGGACGGCTCAGACAAAGCGCTGTCGAAGGACGCCGCGATAAAGCAGTACCTGCTAGATACGGTTACGATCCTGTCGGAGCAATCCTTTGGGGGTAAATGCCGTCTTTTGGTGAAGCCAGGGGATAAGGTGAAGGCAGGACAGCTTATCGGAGAGCCGGAGGCGTTTATGGCGGCTCCGCTTCATGCCAGTATGAGCGGAACGGTTCTTGACGTAAAGGAGGTCATGAACCAGGGGCGGGCGATTCTGGCGTGTGTGATAGGAAGAGACGAAGAGGAAGCGGAGGGTTCCGGTGCAGGGCAGACGGGGATCGCGGCTGCCTACAGGAAGGAAGCGGCGGACATCAGGCAGATTTCCAGAGAGGAGATCCTGGCGGGACTCCGCGACGGAGGTCTGACCGGAATGGGAGGCGCGGGCTTTCCGACGCATAAGAAGTATGAGACAGATAAGTCTATAGACACGCTTCTGATCAACGGGGCGGAATGCGAGCCGTACCTGACCTGCGATTACCGGCTGATGCTGGAGGAGGGGTATGCGCTGTTAAACGGCGTGCGCCTTCTTTTAAAGGGCTCCGGAGCGAAGCAGGCTTACGTCTGTCTGGAGGACAACAAGCCCCAGGCGGCGGAAAACCTGAACGAGATCCTTTCCGGGATGCGGAAGTCAGGCGTGATGGAAGACGGGGAGCAGATAGAGATCGCAGTGCTTCCCACAAAATATCCGGAAGGCGGCGAGCGTCAGCTCATTCAGGCCGTTACAGGACGGGAGGTACCCATGGGCGGTCTTCCGGCAGACGTGGGCGTGATTGTCTCCAATGTGGCGACGGCAAGGGCGGCCGCAGATATGATTCTGGGCGGACTGCCGCTTATCCGGCGGATTGTGACGGTAACCGGATGCGTAAAGGAACCCGGAAACTATCTGGTTCCTGTGGGAACCTCGGCGAAAGAACTGGTGGAGCTTGCAGGCGGAGTCACGGTGGAGAAAAACCGGATTATCGCGGGAGGCCCCATGACCGGTCCCTGCATGGCTTCGGACTGGAACGGAGAGGACGAGCTTTTCTATATTACAAAGAATACATCGGGCATCCTGGTCCTTCCTGATTCGGCCTGTGAGGAGCAGCCTTGTATCCGCTGCGGGGGATGCGAGAGCGTATGCCCGGCGGGCCTTACTCCCTGGCAGATTGATTTTGCGTTTCAGCAGGAGGACTATGATCTCTGCGAAAAGCTGTATGCCAGCGAGTGTATTGCCTGCGGCTGCTGTTCCTATATCTGTCCTGCGAAGCGGGAACTGACGCTGCGGACGCGCATGGCAAGGGATGCTGTGAAGCAGAGAATGAGAGAAAGGGCGGTGAAGAAAGCATGAGCCAGGCAGGAACAATGACGAAACCGGCAAGAGTAATCAACGGGCCTCATGTTCGTACTGAGCGGACAACCAGGTGGGTAATGCTGCATGTTGCGATTTCCCTGGTTCCGGCCCTTTTGGGAGCCGTATATTTCTTCGGAATCCGCGCGCTCTACCTGACCGCGCTTTCTGTAGCCGTGTGTGTGCTTACGGAATATCTGTGGCAGAAGCTTACGAAGAAGCAGCTTACGGCCGGAGATTTCAGCGCCGTCGTCACAGGAATGCTCCTGGCGTTCAATATGCCGGTGACGGCCCCTGCGTGGGTTGTAGTGGCGACGAGTATCTTCAGCATTCTGTTTGTGAAGCAGATGTTCGGAGGCATCGGAAACAATTTCGCGAATCCGGCCCTTATGGGGCGGCTTCTTGCTATGGTAGTATGGCCTGGAGCCGTGATGCAGTATATCGCTCCTGTGACGCTGAACGCGGACGCGGTATCTTCCGCGACAGTTCTGGGAGCGGTCAAGACCGGAGGCGAAGCCGGTTACAGCTACCTTCAGATGTTTCTGGGGGAAGTGCCGGGAGCTCTGGGAGAGACCAGCAAGCTTCTGCTGCTGGTGGGCTTTGCCTATATGTGCTACATGGGTATCGTCAATGCGGAAGCGGCGCTCACCTATATCGCGACGGTGCTTGTCCTGACTTTTGTGTTTGGACCGGCAGGACTTTTTACCGGAGATATTCTTTTGAATCTCTTTGGAGGCGGTCTGATCATGGGCGCCTGCTATATGCTGACGGATTACGCCTTCGTGACCAGGAGGGGAAGACTTCTGTACGCGGTTACGGCAGGGATTATCACGGCAGCGATTCGTATTTTCAGTATCTATCCGGAAGGAATCTGTTTTGGAATCCTGACGGCCAACTGTCTCGCGGGCGGCTTGTCCCTGCTGAATAAGAGACATATATATGGAACCAAAAAAAGTGAAAGGTGAGTCCCATTGGGGTAGAGAGGGAATGATAGCATATGAAAAATAAAGAAGTAAGAGGAATTCTGGCATTGATAGTGGTGACGGCTCTGTCCTTTGGCGTGATTGCAGGCTCAAGAGCGCTGTCCCAGGATATGGCGGGCGGAAGCGCGCAGTCCGGTGAAACTGCCGTTGCAGAGGAATACGATGTGAGCGGTTCAGAGAAGGTGGAAGAAGCGGTACGCCTGGAAGACGGCGCGTACATGGTGACAGTACGGGAGGCCGGCTATGCGGGAGACATTGTCCTGCGTGCGACCTTCGAGGATGACGCAGCTACGATTCGTCAGGTGGAAGTGCTGGAACAGAATGAGACAGAGACGCTTGGCGCCAGGATCACGGAGCCGGAGTTCCTGGATCAATTTGCCGGCGCGCTGGCCCCTGTATATCTGCCGGGAATGACAGTGGAGACAGGAGATTCCGCGGACGCGGCGGGAGAAACAGAGGCGGCTGAGACCGGAGAGAGTTCGGAGGCTTCGGCAGATCTCGCGGCTCTGGAAGGAGCAGCCTTAAGCGATGGAACCTATGAGGCTGTGGGAGAGCCTGCTGACGGCTATACCGATCAGGTGAGCATCACGGTGACAGACGGCAAGATTACGGAAGTAAGCTGGGATTCCGTAGGAGAGGACGGCTCCTCAAAGAGTGTGATGTCTGAAAACGGAGAATACGTGATGACAGAGGATGGCCTTACCTGGGCGGAGCAGTCTCAGGCGCTTGCAAATGCGCTGATAGAGAATCAGTCCCTCTCTTTCCTGAATCCGGATGCGGAGGGCAAGACGGACGC
>DVLE01000017.1 GCA_018715645.1 Candidatus Merdisoma merdipullorum | reverse complement strand
TCATCCTTTACATTTTTTATGAAAGAACCGGAGCTCTGCTCTGAAATGAGCAGGAAAACGGCGTCATCTCCGCTGCAGCCTCGACTATTATACATCCGGCTGGAAACAGCCGTCAACAATACACTCTTTGCACACGCAAAAAGGGCCGGCGCATCCGCATGATCCAAATCGCATGATTCAAATCACAGATGCGCCGGCCCTCCGCGTTTTACCTGCAGGCTTTTCCGGCACAGACCCCAGCGGAGCCTGACGCTGCGCTCCTTACAGCGTTCCTTCCGTAAACAATGCCTTTACATGGGCTATCTCCTCTGCCGTTGCCTGGGCAGCCGGAACATAATACTGCTTTGCCCGGGCAATCTGGTAAAGCTCTTCCTGAGACATCTCACACTTGTTGCGGATCTCCTTAAGCGTCTGCTTCAGAGCCGGGTTCTCTGTCTGAGGGATCATGTCTCCAAACATTTTCAGTTCGCCATTGATTCCTGTCAGCGCGTCCGATACCATGGTCTTTTCATCCATCTTCACGACCTCCTAACCTAAAAAGTGCATGAGCTGCTGCTTGTTTTCCTTTGCAGACTGAGCTGCCTTCAGAAAAAACTGTTTGATCTGCTGATCTGAAGCCTGATTTGCGTACTCAGTCATTTTACAGCAGCTGGTGTCATAGCCTCCGAGCAGGTGGCGGAGATTCTGCACGTCCAGTTCCGATAATTGTGGTGTCATAAAAAATCCTCCTTTTCCGGTTTACACTTTTAGTATCCTGGAAAAGAAGGATTTTATACGCCTTCCGGACAAATCCGAAAGGAAAGATATTATTTTTCAGCCGGCTTCCCCGGCAAATGCTCCAGTGGCATTTTCACGCAGCAGTATCCATCCGTCAGCCTGCCAGCCAGTCGTACATCTCCGCATACTTCTTCGCTGAATTATTCCAGGAGAAGTCAGCTGCCATGGCGCGGTCTACAATCTTATTCCACTCGCGCTTTCTGTCATAATAGATACGCTCCGCATAGCGCACTGTATTCATCATTTCATGGGCATTGTAGTTCGTAAAGCTGAAGCCTGTTCCGGTATTTTCATACTCATTATATGGCTGAACCGTATCCTTCAGGCCTCCGGTCTCGCGGACGATCGGAATCGTACCGTAACGGAGGCTCATCAGCTGGCTCAATCCGCAGGGCTCAAACTGAGAAGGCATCAGAAATGCGTCACAGGAGCCGTAAATCTTATGGGACATGGCTTCGGAGTAGAAAATATTGGCCGATACTTTACCCTGGTACTTCCAGGCGAAGTGGCGGAACATATTTTCATAACGCTCTTCTCCTGTTCCCAGAACCACGATCTGAATCTCATCCTGGCAAAGCTCATCCATTACATAGGCAATCAGATCAAATCCCTTCTGATCGGTCAGACGGGATACAATGCCGATCATCATCTTCTTCGGATCTACAGTAAGGCCCAGCTCCTCCTGAAGAGCTACTTTATTCTTTACTTTTTCCTTACGGAAGTTCACGGCGTTGTAATTGCGCACCAGGAACTTATCTGTCTCAGGGTTATATTCATCATAATCAATTCCGTTCACGATTCCGCGCAGGGAATTGGAGCGGGCGCGCAGCAGGCCGTCCAGATGCTCTCCATAATAGGGCATCTTAATCTCCTCTGCATAAGTATCGCTTACCGTCGTCACCGCGTCCGCGTAAACGATGCCGCCTTTCAGGTAATTGGCGTCCCCATAAGCCTCCAGCTTGTCAGGTGTAAAGTAAGAAGCCGAAAGACCTGTGATATCCTTAACCGTCTTCATATCCCAGATTCCCTGGAATTTCAGATTGTGAATGGTCATCACTGTCTTGATTCCCTGGAAGAACGGATTGTTCTGGAAGGAATCATTGAGAAATACCGGCACAAGACCTGTCTGCCAGTCATGGCAATGGATAATATCCGGACGGAAATTCAAGGAGGGCAGAGCCGAAATGGCAGCTTTGGAGAAAAATGCAAATTTCTCTATGTCCTCATAAATATTTCCATAAGGCTTGGGGCCCGCAAAATAATATTCATTGTCAATGAAATAGAATTTGACTCCGTCATATTCCATTTCCAGGACACCGACATACTGGCTGCGCCAGGCCAGGTTCATGTAAAAATGCGTCACATAATTCATCTTGTCCCGCCACTCCTGCTTAATGCAGAGATATTTGGGAATCATAACGCGAATATCATACTGCTCTTTATCAAAATATTTCGGCAGAGAGCCGACCACGTCTGCCAGTCCTCCGGTTTTGATAAAGGGAACCGCTTCTGAAGCAATAAATAAAATCTTTTTCACTGCATTTCCTCCCTGTTTCGGTAAAATTCTGTATTTATTATACCTCATTTGCAGTGTATTTTAAAGATAAATTTGTGCAGATTCTACATTTTTACTCACCAGTTCAGCCATGCTCCCGGTTTTTCCAGGCTGCATGGCTGAACGGTTCTGCTGCAGTGAAATTCTTTCAGGAAACCTTCGCCTTATACTCCAGACGAATCCGGTCCGCAATCAGAGCGATGAACTCCGAATTGGTGGGCTTTCCTTTTCCGTTGCTCACCGTATAGCCGAAAAGCTCATCAATCGTATCCATCTTTCCGCGGCTCCAGGCTACCTCGATGGCATGACGGATCGCTCTTTCCACCCGGCTGGGCGTCGTCTGATGGTTCTTGGCGATGGTGGGATACAGAATCTTGGTGATGGAATTGAGCATTTCCATGTCCTGTACCGACATCATAATCGCATCTCTCAGATACTGATACCCTTTGATATGAGCCGGGACTCCGATTTCATGAATCATATTGGTGACATCCGTCTCCAAATCCCGCTCCTCACAGGGACGCCGCCGCTCCGCCTGAGCCTCCCGGGCCGGCGCCAGTATCTTTTCTCCCCGGTTCCGGATGCTCCGGAGTCTTCCCAGCAGCATCTCGTTGTTGAATGGTTTCATAATATAATAATTTGCTCCAAGAGCAAACGCGTCCTCTGTCACCGCTTCCTGTCCAATGGCAGAAAGCACGATAAAAGCCGGCATCTTCTTTAAAGATGTATCGTTTTTCAGCTTTTCCAGAACCCCCAGTCCATCCATCTTCGGCATAATCAAATCAAGGAGAACCACATCCGGAGTGCTTTTCTTTATCATTTCCACAGCGTCTTCTCCATTTCCTGCTGTTCCCACAATCTCCATATCATTTTCTGTACGGATCAGCGCGTTCAGCATTTCCACAATTCTTTCATTATCGTCAGCGATTGCCACATTCAGTTTTTCCATTTCTACCTCCCCAGAATTACATTTTTCAACTTTTCAACACACCGGCGCTACCCGTTTATTATACCGAAAAGTCCTTTTTTCCTGCAATTCCCTATCGCTCTCCTTTTTGGGACAGCACAGGACAGCTTTCGACAATTCTCCCTAAATGTCTACGTG
>DVLE01000016.1 GCA_018715645.1 Candidatus Merdisoma merdipullorum | reverse complement strand
CAGCCCTAGGAAATTCGCCTGTTTTCAAGGCAGACGATGGAAGCGTACTGGACGTACGCTGACTGAGGATAACGCAGAAAACAGGCGAATTTGCAGGGCTGAGGCGTATTGCCCCTTGTACATCGACGCTAAGCAGACCAAAAATAAAAAACTCTATGTGAATGTACAATGATATGCTCCCTCTTAAGTAGACAAGGCAAATAACCAAATCTACTTAAGGGGGATTTTTATGTCCAAAACAAAGGTATCACCTGATTTAAAATGCCAGAAGTCATCCATAGGAAATTCAAGTTATAGTAAAGAATTCAAATTGACAATTGTTAAAGAATATATCACAGGATCCGGATCTATCCGTGATCTTTGCATAAATAAGAATACAGCCAGTGAGGCTTGGAAAGCAGCAGCATGAATCTCAATATATGGCAATCCGATATTTCTATGAGGAAAAGCACTGGAGTATTAACTGGATGTGTAAGCAGTTGGGGATTTCCCACGCAGCATACTATAAGTGGATGCACCGTTCTGTTTCCGAACAAGAACGTGAAAATAGAAAGCTTGCTGGATTGATAAAGGAGTATGACGAACGCTTCTTCCATATCCTGGAATCCATTCGGTGATTCGTAAAAAGAAGAGAAAATATAAAACTTCGACACCCGAAACGAGTTGTCAAGGACCTTTTAATCAAATTCACGAAAAAGTCACAAACAAGGGCCTCTTTTTTGCCCGGACGAGTTTACTTTCCCCAACACATGGGATATAATATAAGCAAAGATAAAGAAAACTTGAGTTCTAAAGAATTGAAAGGGTGACTTGTATGAATTTGGCGAAAATCTCTGCAAACGGTCAAATCACTGTGCCGGTAGAAATCAGGCGGCAGCTTGGGCTGAAATCCGGCGATAAAATCCTGTTCCTCCAAAAGCAGAATGGAGAGATTGTTGTCAGCAACGCCTCCGCTACGGCCATCCGAAAAGCACAGACCGCCTTTGCCGGGGCTGCTGATGCACTGGGCGTATCCAGCGAAGATGATATTCAGGCGTTTGTAGACGAAGTGCGTTATGGAAAAGGACGGTAAAATGCGGATATTGTTAGACACAAACATTCTGTTTTCCGCACTGGTCTTTCCCGTTCCAAACCGGCGCGGGCGTTGCTCTACATCGCAGACAATCACGAAAGTTTGCAGACCCGCTTATTATCATAACACAGGAGTTTTTACTTTTATCTAAAGATCTTCCCTCCCCCTGCAGAGCAGGGGGGTATTTTTACCGTGACACAACAAAAACAGCGGCTGAGAGCTTTACACTCTCGGTCCGCTGTACTTGGAAAACAATGAGAACACTGACACTATTCTCCATTCATATCATCAAAAGGCTGTCTGTGAATCTTCCGGAAACATGAGGGAGACATCTGTACAATACGTTTGAAGGTACGGTAAAAATAAGACTCATTTTCAAATCCACAGCTCATACAAATATCTTTTATAGGATTATTTGTCTCAATAAGCATATGCTTTGCTTTCTGTACCCGCTGACGTGTCAAATAAGAAAATACGGTTTCGTAATATGCCTGCTTAAAAAGACGGCACAGAAAGCTGGGACTGATATTACATAGATCCGCCAGTTCATCCAAAGTAATTCGGCGACTTAAATTTTCATCCATATACCGTTTAAGTCTCTCCAAATCTTCTAAATGATACCTGACTGACAGAGTTTCCTTCTGCTCCTGCACATTTCTCTCATAATCCAGCATATAATAAATGATATTCATAATATCTGCTTTCATTTTGAGCTGCATCAGAGGAGTACCAGACAAATAGCTCTGGTACACATCCTGAAAAAGAAAAGCTATGGAATTTGACGCACTAAAATTGCAAACTAAGGGAATATTTTCTACTGGAAAGCTGTCCATTAAAATTCCATAAGAAGTGTATGGAAGTATTCCATGAATTTTCATATTTGGTCTGCGGAAAAAAACTGTTCCTCCAACTGCCGGAATATACTCACCATCTGTAATCACACAGCCTTGTCCCCAGGTAATGTACTCCAACTCATAACAATGAGAGATACGCTCATGATAAATTGCAGGCATCGTATTCTTTTTTGTACAGAAACAACGGTTGATCACGGGACTGATTTCAGAATATGTCTCCATGGAATTAAACAAATCTTGATTCATAGGAAATACCTCTTACACAAAATCTGTTTTTATTATATCAAGTCCACCTTCTTGAGACAACTCCAACTTTTCCCTTACCTCTCCAGTGCGCCGTAGGCTTCATCGTCAACCGCCTCCAGCCATTCATTGGACGTCTCCTCGCCTGGAACCTCCACAGCCAGGTGACTGAACCAGCAGCCTGCCTTTGCGCCGTGCCAGTGCTTTACCTCTGCCGGGATCGTCACCACATCGCCGGGCTTCAGGCTCCGCGCAGGTTTTCCTTCCTCCTGGTACCAGCCCTCTCCGTCTACGCAGATCAGAAGCTGTCCGCCTCCCTTCTTTGCATGGTGAATATGCCAGTTGTTCCGGCAGCCCGGCTCAAAGGTCACGTTCGCCACAAACACGGTCTTGGAGCCATCCGTAAGAGGCTTCAGATAGCTCTGTCCAATAAAATACTTAGCGAAGGCTGTATTCGGCTCTCCCAGTCCGAAGAAGCCTCCGTGAGCTTCCGCCTCGCCGTCGTCCGCATAGACCTCCTTAGCCATGCGGAAAGCTCCCCAGGCGTTTGGCCAGCCCGCGTAAAAAGCAATATGAGTCAGGAGTTCCGCCATCTCTGTGCGAGTGACTCCGTTTTTCTTTGCTGTCGTAAGATGGGCCTGCAGAGAGGAATCCACGATTCCCTTGCTTACAAGAGCCGTAACCGTAAGCATCGAACGAATCTTCAGAGGAAGGATGCCTTCCCTGGACCATACCTCGCCAAATAATACGTCATCATTCAATTCTGCAAATTTAGGAGCGAATTCTCCCAGAACATCTCTTCCCGCCGTCTGTTTTACCATAATATTCTCCTCCTACTGTTCTATAACAAAGCCTCGCAGACCTTCTCCAGATTTTCTCGGATCTTGATATGCTGCGGGCAGGCTTCCTCACATTTTCCGCATTTCACGCACTGATCTGCCCTGGCCTTTCCATGACCTCCGACCAGCCATTCCTCCTGATGCTTTGCGAATGCCTTGTCTTTGTAAAGGGTTAAAAGATTCATAGCCGTAAAAGAGCCTGAGATACCGATATTTTTCGGACAGACCTTCGCACAGTAATTGCAGGTCGTACAGGGAATCAGCGGAATCTTCTTAAGCTCTTCCTGAGCCTTTGCAATCACCGCCTTCTGGTCAGAATTCATACCTTTGAAATCCTTCATGTAAGACAAATTGTCCTTCATCTGTTCCACATTGCTCATGCCTGAGAGCACCGTGATAACACCCTCCAGACTTGCCGCAAAGCGGATCGCCCAAGACGCCACTGAAGAATCAGGCTCCGCCTTCTTAAGTACCTCCGCTACGGACTCAGGCGGATTGGCCAGCATCCCGCCTTTGACCGGCTCCATAATCACCACGGGCTTTCCATGCTTTCTCGCTACCTCGTAGCAGGCTTTCGACTGCACAGCCGGATTCTCCCAGTCTGCATAATTGATCTGAAGCTGTACGAACTCCATTTCGGGATGTTTGTTTAAAATATCCTCAAGCTCCTCCGGAGTGGAATGAAAGGAAAAGCCCACATGCTTGATCAGCCCTTCCTTTTTCTTCTCCTGCACCCAGCTCCACATATCAAAATCGTCAAAATATTTTGTCCGGCCCTCGCCCAGATTGTGAAGCAGATAGAAATCAAAATACCCGGCGCCCGTCTGCTTCAGAGAAGTATCAAACTGAGCCATGGCTTCTTCCTTCGTCTTACAGCCTATCCATGCCGCGTTCTTGGTCGCGAGCTGAAAGCTCTCACGGGGATAGCGTTCTACGAGCGCCTGACGGATTGCGTCTTCGCTCCCTGCATAAGCCCAGGCCGTGTCAAAATATGTGAATCCTGCTTTCAGAAACAGATCCACCATTTCCTTTGTCTGTTCCACATCGATAGAATCCTCTTTCTGGGGAAGACGCATTAAACCAAAACCAAGCTTTCCTATTGATTCACCTAAGTATGCCATATCCTCTTTTCCTCCTTATCCCTTCATCCATGTTTCAAACTCTTTTTTACTCTGGACGACATTGCCGCCCCGGATTGCAAGTCCTTTGTCCACCTTCGCTCCCGGACACAGCTTTCGTATATCCTCCACGCTGCTGCCAAGACCGCTGCCTTCGTGGGTACAAAAAGGCTTTATCGTCTTTCCGGAAAAATCAAAATGCGTAAGGAATGTAAAAACCGCCATAGGCATCGTTCCCCAGTAATTGGGATAGCCCAGATAAACGGTATCGTATCCATCGATACTTTCCGGCCAATGCTTAAGCTCCGGCCGGGCGCCTCTTCTCTGGTCCTCCTGAGCCTGGGCAATACATTCGTTATAATCCTTTGAGTAAGGTTGCGTCGGTTCAATCCGGAACACATCCGCTCCTGTCAGCTTCTGCAGGATTGATGCGGCTATCTCCGTATTTCCTTTACTCAGCGTTTTAATTATTCCATTTACATAGTTTTCATCCCCACGTGAATAAAAGGCAATCAGTTCCGCCATGGTATTTCTCCCGCTTTCCGTTTTTGTCGCTGCTTATTCCATTCACAGCCGCCTTCGCAAATTCATCAAGATTCACTTCGCAAATGAACGTGCTGCTGAATGTTCTCTTTAAGCTGCTTTTATTATAAGTCTCTCTTACTTGACGCGGAATCTCCAATATGTTATCGTTGTATAAACGTCTAGTTAATACATTCTTTTCCTATACCAAAGCAGACGCTGCCTGAAACCAGAGAGATAAGGAGGTATTTATGTATAATCATCTGCTTGACACCTTTATCGCCGTAGCTGACTGCGGCAGCTTTACCAAGGCTGCCCGGAAGCTCTATATCTCTCCCACTGCCGTTATGAAACAGATGAACGCTCTGGAAGCGGGGCTGAACCTGAAGCTTACCGAACGCACTCCTTCAGGAATCCGGCTTACAAAAGCCGGAGCCATCATTTACCAAGACGCCTGGTTTCTTATTGACTATTCAAAAAAATCCCTGTCCAACGCCAGAGCGGCTCTTCTGGCAGAAGACCGTACCTTTTGCGTGGGGACCTCTCTTTTAAATCCTGCCAAGCCCTTTATGGATCTGTGGTATCAGGTAAACAAAGAGTTCCCTGACTACAAGCTGCACCTTGTTCCCTTTGAAGATGATCACGATGGAATTCTCTCGGAAATTGAAATGCTAGGAGAAAAGTTTGACTTCCTGATCGGTGTCTGTGACTCCAGAGCCTGGCTTTCCCGCTGCAATTTTTTCCCGCTTGGTATGTACCGGAAGATGATTGCCGTACCGCGGGAGCATCGCCTCGCCGGGAAAAAAAAGCTGAAGCTTCAGGATTTATATGGAGAAACGCTGATGATGGTAAAAAGGGGCGATTCCGGACACAACGATTTTATCCGCAATGATCTGGAGAGGCATCATCCCCGGATTCAGATCGAAGATACCCCTCCCTTTTATGATCTTTCAGTTTTTAACCGTTGTGCCGAAACCGGCCATGTGCTTCTGACTATCGAATGCTGGCAGGACGTTCATCCCGGCCTTGTGACTCTTCCTGTGGACTGGGAATACGAAATTCCTTATGGACTGCTTTACAGTCTGAACGCGCCGGAGGATGTCCTGCAGTTTGTAAAAGCTGTAGAAAGAACGTATTCTCCGCTTTCTTAAGCTTCCAGCGTCCAGTTCTGACTCTCTGTCTGCAGCTTCACCATATGAGAATAAAATCCGCCCTTTTCATACAGTGCGTCCGGATTTCCCTGCTCGGCTACCTGTCCTCCGGACAGAACTACGATCTTATCCGCTCCCGTCACCGTACGCATCCGGTGGGCGATGATCAACACTGTCTTATTCTTTACAAGCCGGGAAATAGCTTCCTGAACCGCCGTTTCATTTTCCACGTCCAGGGAGGCTGTGGCCTCGTCAAGCAGAATCACAGGAGCATTCTTTAAAAGCGCCCTGGCGATGGATATACGCTGCCTCTCTCCTCCTGAAAGGGTGGAGCCGTTTTCTCCCACCATAGTTTGATAACCTTCCGGAAGTTCCCGGACAAATTCATCGCAGCGGGCCGCTCTGGCAGCCGCATAAACTTCCTCATCCGTAGCTCCCCTGCGTCCCAGACGAATATTTTCCAGAATAGTATCGCGGAACAGCACCACATCCTGAAATACAAATGAATAATGCTTCAGCAGAACCTCCGGATCTACCCTGGAAATATCGATACCGCCCAGTGTAATTTTGCCGCCCTGAATGTCCCAGAACCGGGCCGCAAGTTTGCAGGCCGTAGACTTTCCTCCGCCGGAGGGACCTACGAGAGCCGTAACCTCGCCCTGCTTCGCTGTAAACGATACGTCATCCAGAACCCCTTCGTTTTCCCGATAGGCAAACTTCACATGTTCAAAAACAATATCATAATTTTTCGGCCGGCACTCTTTCGCTCCAGTCTGGACAGGCTGTTCCAGAATCGCGCGCATCCGGTTAATCTGAAGCTTTGCATTGAAGGTCGCGGCAATATTCTGCAGTACCGTTCCCAGCGGATCATACAGTCTGGCTGCCGCAAACAAAAACCCTATAAAATACAGGAAGGAAATCTCTCCGCTTACTAACAGTTCTGCGCCTGTCAGCACTGTCGTAGCAAGCCCAATCCGCAAAAACGCCTGCGCCGAGCATACAAACACTCCTGTGGCAAGCTCGGAACGAATCGCGCAGCGCTCCGCATGAACAAGTCTTCCATCCAGCTCTCTTAAGTATTCCTCCTGACGGCTGCACGCCTTAATATCGCGTATGGTTTCCAGGCATTCCTGGATATTGTCTGTAACCGCCCGCTTTGCCAGAATATTTCTTGTTCCGCAGACGTCCTGAAGCTTCCTGGATCCCGCCGTCAGAAGCACGGCCACAGGAAACACCCAGAATACCGCAAGCGCCATTTTCCAGTTGATAGCAAACATCCATATCCCGATAAACAATGTAGATAATATAGACGCAAAGAGCTGCGGAATGTAGTGAGAAAACATCTGATCGAGGCTTGAGCAGTCTGCGATCATCGTGGCCGTCAGATCACTCAGATCCCGGTTCCCGAAAAAGCTTAAAGGAAGCCTGCGAAGCGTCTCCGCAAGGCTTACCCGGCGGGATGCGCTCTCCTTATAGGTGGCCAGGTAAAGAGAGGCATATTGAAAATAATGAAGGATATACAAGACAGCCAGCACAAATATAGCTGCTCCTACATAGATCCACGCATCTTTTCCCGGAGTTTTCCCCGCTTCCAGTGTATACAGCAGGTATTGAATCACGGCCATAATCACACCTACCGGAAGCATCAGGCTAATGTTGCAGAAAAAACTCCAAATCACTGCTTTTACGAAATCTTTTGCTCCCTTCTCACTGAGAGCAAATATATGCTGAAGCCTGCGAATCATAAAGACGCCTCCTTTCCTACCTTCCATGCGGCTGCCTTCTGATAGTCCTTCCACATTTCGGCATACAGTCCATTTTCCGCCAAAAGTTCTTTATGGCTTCCCTGCTCACGCACACTCCCCTTGTCAATTACCAGTATCTGATCTGCGTTCCGTATCGTGGAAAGTCTGTGAGCGATCATCAGAACCGTCTTTCCCCGTGTCAGCTCGCCAAAGGCTCTCTGGATCAGAACCTCATTCTCCGGATCGGCAAATGCGGTAGCCTCATCGAGAACTATGATCGGGGCATCTTTCAGAATAGCCCGTGCCAGCGCGATACGCTGCGCCTCTCCGCCGGACAGATAAACACCCTTTGTGCCTACTATCGTATCCAAGCCCTCCGGAAGCTTTTCTAAAATGTCGCCGCACTGAGCGGCGAGAGCCGCCGCTTTTACTTCCTCCGCAGACGCGGAGGGCCGCGCCATGCGAATGTTTTCCAAAAGGCTTACCTTGAAAAGCTTCGTATCCTGAAAGACAAAGGCCACATGCCGCATCAGCTCCTGACTGTTCATTTCCCGTACGTCCACGCCGCCGATCCGCACATGACCGCTCTCCACATCCCAAAACCTGGGAATCAGAGAGGCCGCCGTCGATTTTCCTCCTCCGGAAGGACCGACCAAGGCCGTCACAGTCCCTTCCCGCACCGTAAAGCTCACATCTTTCAAGGCCGGATGCTCCGTTCCCGGATAGCGGAAGGTTACGTGTTCAAAACTAACCGCCTCACGCTCCGGCTTTTGAGGAGTTTCTGTCTCCTTCAGCGGTTTCTGTTCCAGAATCTGATCCAATTTCATGATAGCCTCGTTCGCTTCCATGACAGATTCCGAGGCATACATGATCCGATTGATCATGCCGCCGCAGGCGGGAGCAAACAGCGCATAGAAGATAAAATCCGTCAGCGTTTCCCAGCCATTTCCGCCAGAAGCCAAAAGAAGGGCCGCCGGGATCAGCAGGGCAAAACCGCCGTTGATGCAGGTAAGAAACGCCGTCTGCCCGTTCCGGCAGCTCATGGCATACTGGCTTGCAAGCTCGCTGTAAGACTGAATGGCCGCATAAAACGACTTAAAAGAATAGACCGTCTGCTGAAATACTTTAACAACCGGGATTCCTCTGACATATTCTACGGCCTCTGCGCTCATTTTCTCAATCTCCCGCTGATAACGGTGGAAAAAGCCTGCGTTCTTTCCTCCCATCATGCTTGCCATGCAGACAAACGCCAGAATCATCGTCAAAAGACACAGAATGCCCATTCTCCAGTCAAAAGAAAACAGTAAAACGATCGCTGCCGCAGGCGTCACCACGGCCGCCGTCAAATCCGGCAGCTTATGTGCCAGAAGATCTTCCGTCAAAGCCGCATTGTCGTCTATGACCTTCCGAAGTCTTCCCGACTGATCACCTGTAAAAAAACCCAGCGGAAGCCTCAGAATATGAGCAGTACCCGCATGACGCATATTGCGCGCCGTACGAAAAGCCGCGATATGCGTACACATCAAGGCTGCAAAATATACCACAATATTGCTGACCGCAAACCAAACGGCCAGCACGCCCCAACGAATCAGTTCTGAAGCTTCTGTTACATCCGGGTAAACTCTCAGTACATCCCTGGCAGCCAGCCATACACACACATAGGGAACCAGTCCGAGGACCGCCGCGATTGCGGAAAGAACACAGCCCAGAAGCGTAAGCTTCTTATAGCTGCCCGCATACGCGAGAAGTCTTGAAACACTAGATTGCTTTTTCAAAGCGAAACCTCCTCTTTTCTTTTTCTATGCTGCCTTTCTCCGGCGAAAACCTTTGCTCTGCGCCGGTCCCAGGCAATGATAAGGGAGACGCTGCAGTCATCTCCGGTTATCCCCTTGATTAGTATTAACTAACTCCGTGTCAAAAAATATATCGCGGATACTCCAGGATGCGGAAAAGACTGACAGTTCCAAATATCCTGCACATCTTTTCCATATCCTGAATATACAGCGCGTCACTGCCCCATAATCTTCATCCAGCCTGCGGTATAGAATTCCCGCAGCTCATCCAGATACGTCTCCGCCTCCCCAAGAGGCATCTCGTGAATAATCAGCTCAAAAAAAGCATTAAACATTCCGGTAATCAAAATATGCTCCAGCCTTGGGTCGATAGACCTTGAGGGGCTTCCCAGCTTTTCCAGAACCTTCTGATAATCATGGGTAGCCTTTGTCTCTATCTCCACCATCTCGTCTATCATACCGGCAAACCGGGTACCTTCCGAACAGGTTAAAAGCAGCTTCATCTCTGTTAAATTCTCGTAAGCGTAGCGCAGCAATTCATGCATACATGAGCCGCTGATCTCTCCCATGAATCTTGGCTGCTCCTGTGGCGGAAGAGCCGCAAACTCTTCCTGCGCTCCCCGGTACAATTCCATAAAGCTCCGGTACTGCTCTCCGATCAACGTCTCAAAAAGTTCTTCTTTGCTGTCATAATATCCGTAAAAAGCTCCTGTCGTCACACCGGCCAGCTTTACAATATTACGCAATGAAGCCGCCCGAAAGCCCTTTTCCAAAAATTCTTTCTTTGCCGCAGCATGGATCAATTCCAGCGTTGTCTGAGCTGTCTCCTGCATCAGACTCCTCCTTTTCCATTCTGTTTTCTGTCATTTACGGCTTATGGCTCCGGCACGGAAGTCTGTGATAACAGTGTTATATATCACTGTTATATTATACTAACCACAAACATTTCTGTCAAGCTCTATCTCACCGTTCTTTTTTCTTCAAGATTCTGATATTATGCCTTGCATAAAGCGCCAGGGAAATCAGGATCATCAAAGAACTTGCACCCATCATCAGGTCAGACACCAAAACAGGGACCTGATACCAGAACACATGGATAATCATCGTGGCGTAAAGCAGAACGGTTGCCGCTTTTCCATGCCAGTCCGCGCCGAATACGCCTCCTGTCTTCCGTATGATCAAAAGGCCCGATATTCCCATAAAGCTCTCTTTGACCACCATAAGAATCAGCGGAACAATCATCAGCGGGAACCGCGTACAGAGGCAAAACAGCATAGCTGCCTGGGTCATCTTATCGGCGACCGGATCCAGTACCTTGCCCAAATCGCTGATCATATGGAAATGTCTTGCGATAAATCCATCCGCCAGATCTGTCGCTCCGGACAGCACAAGGACAATCCCCGCCCACAGATAATTTTCTTTCCCAATGTACAGCCAGATAATTACTGGTATCAGGCAGAGCCGGAAAAAGGACAGAATATTGGGAATCGTAATAATTTTATGCTGAGCGTCGTTCGTCTTGTTTGCTTCAGAATGCATCAGTCTTCTCCTTTGTCATTGTACCAGGTTTTCTCTCTCACCCAGAAATACCCTGCAGGATAGGCTGCAGGGTATCTGATTTTCCAGTTGCATGAAAAACCCGCAGGTCCGCTTCACGCGGACCTGCAGAAAAACTCTTTTTACATAATCGGATCCAATCCAAGTACCGGATGATTCTTCTCATTCAGGAAAGCCATCAGCGCTTCCTCATCTGTAGCGATAGTCTCATCCGCGATCATATCCGTGAAATTATCGATACCATATTTCTCTTTAGCCGCTTTATTCAGCCTCTCTGCCACATCGTCCTTCAGCTCCTTGGGCATCCACACGATACGCTCAAAGCCGCCCTCAGCGCTCATGAACTTCTTGGAAGCGATAAAGTGACGTCCATGTCCCATGAATCCCGGTGTCTGCACGCCGCCGCCTGTCATGCTGGCCAGCTCGCCGAAGGTCATTCCCAGAGGCGTCATGCCTGCGTACTCACGGTTCGCAATGATCACGCCATTGGAGAAGGGCTCGATGCCGCAGATACATTCAAAGCATCCGCAGGAAGTCATCGGATCTTCCATGATGGAATACAGGGTTACACGGCTCAGAGCTCCATGGGTAGCTTCCTCAACCATTCTGTTGACATCCGGATAGATACCCTTGACTTCGTCCTCGCAGCCTTCCTTGGAAATCGGCTGGCAGGGGCCTTCCGGATTCAGTTCCTTCGTAGCCTTCGCATCCAGCCAGGACACGGCGCCGCAGAGTCCCAGACGTTCCGGCGTCACCACGCAGCAGTGGGACGGAGCAAAGGACTGGCAAAGCGTACAGGTGTAGAACTTGTCTACGCTCTCGTCCGTCAGAGTCTCCAGACGCTCATCTCTCGCCGCGTAAGCAGGCATTGCCTTCTTCTCCAGAATCTCCTGCACCTTCTCGGTGTCAGTCACAATCTCAATCTCACATTTATCTACAACGATGTCGAACTCGTCCATGATCATCACATAGAGCACTTCTGCGAAATCTTTCAGGCGCAGTCCCTTTTCATAGGCATCCTTGCTTACGCGGACACGAATCTGATTTCTCTGTCCTGTGTGCATTACGCCTTCCATGTAATTGTACCACGCATGAATCTTACGCTCGATAACCGGCTCGAAGTCGGACTGCATCTTCGCTCCCGCCACCTTGATATAGGTAGCCAGCGCATAGGTCTGTCCCTGCTCCAGCTCGTCCAGATCCTTTCCAAGAATCGTAACCTTATGATCCTCGATCTCGTCCGCGGAAACAGTCTCCACCAGCTCGCAGGTAGGCGCCTTATGAGAACTGAACTCTACCTGCATATCGCCCTTACGGATAACCTCGCCTTCAAATGCGGAAGCGAAGGCTACCGGAATCGCGATCTCTGTCACCTTGATCTTGATATTGCGCAGTTCCAGGGATTTCTTCACGGTCATGGAGTGATCGGTTACAGACTCCAGCGCGCCCGGAACCTGATTCTCGCCCAGATCTACGTCCACAATTACCGGGAAACCAAGAGCGATAGCTCCTGCTCCTGCGGAAACAACTACTTCATTGAGAGCTCCAAAGGTATTTACAAAGGCAGGAACTCTTTCCTTCGTGTATTTCAGAAGTCCCGGCAGATCGCCCGGCGTCAGATTGCCGAAGATCAGCGCCGCACGAACGGCTACCGTCACCACATGAATCACAGAGGTCACATCATGTCCCAGAGGAATTACACGGAAATCAAGGCCAAGCTTTACGCCGCCCTCCGCGCACTGCTCAATCACATCGCCAACCAGAAAGCTCATGATACCTTTGCTCTGGTAATCCTTTACTACGTTTACTACGTCCTCAGCATTGTCAGCCTTGCCAAGCACAACAGCTACGCCGGGGATGTCTCCCGTAACGAGCGGAACGCCCAGGGAACGGATAATCGGATCGGGTACGAAACCGATGCCGCTGTCATCCGCATAAGGATCCGCATTGTCCACATACTTCAAGGCCTCGATGATCTCAGCGCCTACCGCCGTGGCAAGTCCCGCGTTCAAAGCCTCTCCCAAATCCTCCTTATTGGTAATCAGACTTTTCAGAACGCCCACACAGGCGGGCAGATCGCCCAGCTTCGCTACCTTTACGCCTGTCGCTGCGTAAATCGTCGGCAGGAAATAAGCCGTATCCGGCATCGCTACCTTCTTGTCCTCTCCGTACTTCGCAATCGCCTCATTCACAGCATTCTCTGTGAGTCCGGCTACCGCGTTGGAGCCTCCGTAAATCAAATCGGTTAACACGCTCATAGTCAAGTCCTCCTTGGATTTTCTTATCCTATTGTTTAAATTTTATCACTCATGTACAAAGAAGTCAATAACCCCCGGCAGGGGTTTTGTAAATACCGCACAAATTATTGCCGTTCAATCCGTTCACAGTAATCGCCAATCGTAACCGGCTAGATCCCCTGATACAGCATTGCCGCCCCTATCATAGGCGCATCGCTTCCCAGGGCGGCCTTACAAATCCAAAGCCTGTTCAGGCGCGTCCAGGAGTAATATCCTCGCTCGATAATTTTCTTTTTCAGCGGCTCTATAAAAAGCTTCTCATGCTCGCATAAGCCGCCGCTTATGATTACTGCTTCCGGCGACAGAAGGTTGACCGCGTTGGCGATGCCGAAAGCCAGATTGTCGATACACTCGTCAAGAAAAGCGCATATCTCCTGATCTCCCGCATAGGCAAGCTCAAAAATGCTCTCGCACTTCTTTTCCATCCCTTCAAATTTATCCGGGAAACGCTCCAGAGCCAGTCTTGTCATCCCGTTACCCGAAGCGTACCGTTCCAGGCAGCCGGAATTGCCGCATATACATTCCGCTCCATCCTTCACAATCGGGGTATGACCGAGCTCACCGGCCGTATTCATTCCTCCGTTGAATATTTTTTTATTGATGATGATGCCTGCGCCGATTCCCGTTCCTACCGTGAGGCACAGAATATCGCTGTATCCCCTTCCTGCTCCAAAAAGCAGCTCAGCCAGCGCAGCGTTTCTTGAATCCTGCGCGACCCGTACCTCGCGCCCCAGATATTTTCGGAAATACGCTCCTGCAGGCACATCATACCAGGACAGATTCGGGCAGTACGAGACAAGGCCCGTATGTACGTCTGCGGTGCCTGGAACCCCTGCTCCGATAAACTCCACATCCGCAAGCTTCATCGAATTTTGTTCCAGCAAGTTCTTCGCTTTTTCCGCAATTTCCGCTATCAGCAGCTCCGGCTCCTTTTTTGCGTCCGTCTGCATACGGGTGCTAAAAAGCACATTTCCGCATTCATCCACAACCCCCAGATTCACCTTTGTTCCGCCTATATCGATTCCCAGATTCTTCTTTTTCCCTTCCATGCCGCTCCCCTTCTCCTTCCCATTCTGATTTTATTCTTCAACCCCAATAAATCACTTTCACAGGAAAGAACAAAATATCCCCTGCCATGAATAAATCTTTTCACAGCAGGGGATGTTTCGTCCTCTGATACGCGATACTCCAGTCTTAAGACCTCAGATTAGATCTCCAGATAGGAATCTGCGTACAGATTGTTGTTCTTGATAATATCACAGGACTTGATGGTCTCCATGAGACGCAGATCACAGGGATTTACGATCGCGGAGGTCAGTCCGTTCATCATAGCCATGGCTACCATTGCGGAGTCCATGATCGGACGGATGTGCTTCGGCATTCCGTTGGAGTTATTGGAAAGTCCGCCGGTGCTCTGCATGCCCATATCGGAGATCATCTTGATGAACTCCAGAACCTGCATCTGCTTGTCCTGCATTCCCTTGATAACCAGGAACAGCGGATCGAACCACATATCTTCCTCTACGTTCATGCCATGCTCCATACCACGCTCCATCATGGTCTGCATGTACATCATACGCTCGTCGTTGTCCTTTGCGATTCCTTCGCCATTGCAGAGAGCGATTACGATAGCATCGTTGGCAGCAGCCAGATCGATGTACTCGATTCTTCCTGCGGCGTCAGCGGAGTTTACAATCGGCTTACCCTTGGAACGGTTGTAAACAGAGATACCAGCCTCGATAGCTGCCTTGTTGGAGGTATCCAGAGCCAGCGGAACATTGTCGAAGTTGCTCTGCAGCAGCTCAACAGCCCACTTCATCAGCTCCGGTCCATCATTCTCTGCCGGTCCGATGTTTACGTCCAGATAGGTAGCGCCTGCGTCAAGCTGCTCTTTTGCACGCTTTAAGATCGGCTCCGGATCTCTGCCGGAAAATGCACGGTTGATAGCCGGTGCGGTGGTGGAGAGTCTCTCTCCGATTACGATGAATTTTGACATAGTTCTTCTCCTTTATTTACTCTGAAAGCCAGATTGCGGGAGTGCGCAGCACGGAGCAATCCGTGGGCTTTCTGGTGTGATGATGCCCGTGTCAGGGGCATAAAAGTTACTTACTAATGCGCTCTCTTAGATCTCGCCGTTTGCCTGCATGTCCTTCAGGAACTTCACAAGCTGTACAGCCTCGTTGGGAGCTACGATAACCTCCCAGCCCGGCAGCTTCGCCTCGATGTCGCCCTTCAGTACGGCTACCTTTCCGGGGATGATCAGCTTTCTGCACTTGATCTTATCCTCTACGTTCTCCTGGATGAACTTGGATACAGAAGTAGAGGAAAGCTTTCCTGCAGCCCATGCAGTCAGTACGGAAAGTCCGCCTGCGTCGCTGATAATCAGGTTGCAGGGAACACCGGAACGCTCCAGCTCGCCGGATACTACGAAGTAGGTCAGAGCGAAGTCTACGGTTGTCAGACATACGGAATTCTCATCTCCGCCGTTCAGCGGGTAGATGCCCGGCTCAACCTTCATGGGCTTCTGCGGATCGGTGAATACGTTCTGACGCAGACCATAAAGCGGCAGAGCCTGTGCATAGTTCATGCCTTCCATAACTACGATGGAACCATATTTTACAGTAAACAGGGAAGCCAGAGCTGCCTGCATCGTTGCATCTCCGGAAGCCAGAGCCGCTACGTTTACAATCGTCGGATAACCGAAGGTACGATCGTTGTCCTTCAGAGCCGCGCGGCGAACCTGTACAGTCGTCGCGAACGCATCCTTAATGGAAGCTGTTCCTACGTTCAGAACCAGGTTCTTGTTGCCCAGCTTCTCGATAGCTGCTACGGTATCGTACAGCTCATTAATGTCTGCGCCGCGAACGCCCAGAACCACGCCTGCCTCTGTGGCCAGCTTGCTCATCGCCTCATAGTTGGAAGCGTCAGCGCCGTCCAGAACCGGCTTCAGATCCTTACATACGTCGAGAGCTGCCTTTGCTGCGTCTGCGTCCGTGCAGTCCAGAATCAGAGTCTTGCCCGGAGCTGCCTCTGCCGCCTTCTTCACGAATGCGGCATAGCCGGCTGCGTCACAGTTGCCGCAGTATGTAAGATAAAGCATCTCTGCGTGCATACGCTCGCCGATACGCTCGTAATCTACAGCCTTGGACGCCTCAAGCTTCGCATCCATATTCTCATCGCAGCAAGAGATCGCTACCGCATATCTTGTCTTGCTTACGAAAGTCTTTTCATGACGGTACAGTACGGTCTCGCCGCCCAGGCTGTACTCAGCCTCGCCTGTGCCTACCTTGATCGTCTTCATGGGCGGAGCTGTCGCCTCAGACAGAGTAGCCAGCGCGTCCTCGGACATATGCGGACACTTGCTGATCTCTACAGCACCCTGAGCCACCTTCATGGCAAATGCCATACAGGTCGGGCTGCCGCACTCCTTACAGTTTGTCTTCGGTGTTAATTTAAAAATATCCAAGCCTTTCAATGCCATGGTAATTTTTCCTCCTTCCCTCGATTAAACCAGTTCTTTGATTAATTTTGAAATCGTTGCAACCGAGGTCGGATGTTTCAAAATTACCGCATTGGAACCGGATGCAAGCACTGCTGCGGCCGTCTCAACTTCCATATCGATACCGCGCTCTTCCTGGGAACCCCACTCCGGCATATCCGCTTCGGAAGCCATAGCCTCTTTTACGTTCCATGCCTCGTCAGCTACAGGAGTGATGATGGGCATCTGAAGCTGTACGTCGCCCTGGGAAAGAGCTGCGGACTTCACGCGATCCATGGTGGAAACTACGTACTCAAAGCCGTATCCGGCTGCCGCGGAACCTACGTTCATCACCACGTTTGCCTGGTCTACGCCAAGCTGTCCGATCAGTACGTTGAGCTGCTTTGCAAGGTTAATATCTACGGCGGACTCAGCGCCTACCTTCTGATTGTAAGCAAGTCCTGCCGCCGCTGCAACAGCCTTGTAGTTCTCCTCTCTGGCAGACATAATCAGAACATTCTTGCCCTGGAGAGCCTCAGCCACCTTTGCAAACAGTTCGGCATCCTTCTCAACATTCTTACATCCTTCAATTACAAGCGGAGCAGTGATCGCATCGCCAACTTCCTTCGCGATAGCTACGCAGTCCTCTACGGAACGGTTCTCGCCATTGGGATCCGCTCCCTCAAAGCGAAGCACTACAAAGTCTGCTCCCGGCATTTCCTCCGCCTTCTTTGCAATCTCTGCAAAGCTTGTGGCGCCTGCATAGTAGTCCTTGATTCCAGCGGGCTCATTCTCAAGTCCCATATCTGTGATCATGACACCAATCTTCGGCGCATTCTCGATGGGCGCATCAAATGTGTAAAAAGGCATCACATTCTCTCCGCCGAGCTTCACTGCCTTGTCTCCGGTTCCGATTTCCACGGTGCGGATGGCAGCATTGAACTTTCCTGATTTTCCAGTAAACGGCATTTGTCAGTTACCTCCTTATTCTTTACATGGCCAAACCCCCGGCCTGGGAAGGCGTAAACCGCCTTTCAAGACCGAGGGTACGCACAGGCTCCTCTCTGCCTGTACGCAAGCCAAATATTATCTAATATTATACTACATCATCGGCTCCATGCCAAGTGCGGGATGTCCTTTTTCTGTCAGGAACTCAAGCAGAGTCTCCGGATCCTCCGCGATGGTCTCGTCACCGATCATATCGGTGAAGTTGTCGATGCCATACAGTTCCTTCGCAGTCTCATTGAGACGCTCTGCAACGGTATCCTTCAGCTCCTTGGGCATCCATACGATACGCTCGATACCGCCCTCAGCCTTCATGAACTTCTTGGAAGAGATGAAGTGCTTTCCATGTCCCATGAATCCCGGTGTCTGTACACCGCCGCCCGTCATGCTGGCCAGCTCTGAGAAGGTCATTCCAAGAGGCGTCATGCCTGCATACTCACGGTTTGCGATGATTACGCCGTTGGAGAAGGGCTCAATACCGCAGATACACTCAAAGCAGCCGCAGGAGGTCATCGGATTCTCCATGATGGAGTACAGAGACACGTTCTCAAGCGCTCCCTGGGAGTACAGCTTCACAGCCTCGTTGACATCCTCGTACTCTCCGGTACGCTCGTCAATGATACGCTCCTTGGTGATAACCTGGCAGGGTCCCTGGGGATCCAGCTCGTTGGTTGCCTTTGCGTCCAGCCAGGATACGGCTCCGCAAAGTCCCAGACGCTCCGGTGTAACCACACAGACGTGGGACGGGGAGAATGCCTGACACATAATGCAGCTATAGTATACGTCTACAGACTCGTCGGTCAGAGTGCGCAGACGATCGTCACGCTTGTCAAACTGCGGAATCGCTACTTCATGACGCAGCTTCGTACACATCTCCGGATCGGTGATAACCTTTACCTGGCACTTGTCTACCACAGCGTCAAACTCGTTCTTGATTCTCGCGTACAGAACCTCTCCGATGTGCTTTGCGCGGAAGCCGGACTCATAAGCAGCCTTTCCGATACGGATACGGATCATGTCACGCTGTCCGGTATGCATCACACCCTCGATGCAGTTCAGATAGCTGTGGAACTTACGCTCGAATACCGGCTCAAAGTCTGCCTGCATATTCTTTCCGGATACCTCTACGATGTAACCGATGCTGTGCTTGCTTCCTACCTCGAACTCGTCGAAGTCCGGTCCGATCAGCTCGATCTTGTGATCCTCCACCTCGGAAGACTCCTTCGCCGCTACCAGCTCGAAGCAGTCCACACGGGAGCCGTCGAACTCTACCTGCATGTCGCCGCGGCGGATAATCTCGCCCTCGAACGCGGAAGCGAAAGCCACCGGAATGTCAATATTCGTAACTTTAATCTTAATGCCTCTGGCCTCGATGGAGGTCGGGTTGAATTTCTCCGTGTCTCCCTGCAGAATCAGGCTCTTGGGAACATTCATGCCTTCCAGGCTCTCAAGGTCATTGGAGATAACCGGGAAGCCGAACGCAATCGCACCGCCGCCGCAGGCTACGGTCAGGTCGTCTACCGGAGCGTATGCGTTTACGAATGCGTTCACACGCTCGAAGGTGTACTTCATCAGTCCATCCAGATCGCCCGGCGTAATGTTGCCGAAGATCAGAGCCGCACGAAGGGCGATGGATACGGAGTGTGCTGCAGCCGTAATATCCTTGCCCATCAGGGTTACACGTACATTGAATCCTGTCTTATAGCCAGCCTCAACAAGCTGATCGCAGATGTCGCCTACGCAGGTAACGAAGCAGCCCTGCGTCTGATAGCTCTTTACAAGGGCAACTGCTTCTTCGGGAGAGGGAGCTGCATTGATCAGCACCGGAACGCCCGGAATATCGCCTGTTACCAGCGGCACGCCCAGCTCACGGATCATAGCGTCTGTGAAGTGTCCCGTATAGGGCTCCTCATAGGGCTGCGCGCCATCCAGATACTTCATGGCCTCGATAAGCTCTGCGGCCAGAGCCGTAGCAATACCTGCCTGGAATACGTTATGCAAGCGGTTCTTGCGAGTCATCATCTCTTTGATTCTGCCCTCAAGGGCTGCCTTTGCCTCGCCAAGTGTCGTCAGCTTCTCTCCTGTTACCGCGTAGTAGCAGGGAAGGCTGTATGCGGTACTCGGAAGGGACACTTCCTTGTCCGCGCCAAATTTCTCAATCGCTTCGGCAATCGCTTTCTCCGCCCAAGCGTACATCTCGTCGGAACCGCCGAATACTCTGTCAAATAATGTCACGGTTTTACCTCCATAAATACTCTGTATTTTCTATTTTTCTAAAAGCTCTTTAATCTTCCGAATCTCATCCGTCGCGGTCTGGCTGACATCATAAGGGGATCTGCCCATCCGGTCCGCGTCGATGACTTCTGCGTTGTAATGAATGAAGCCCAGCAAATCTTCCTCCGGAATCCTGGAACGGACGAACTCCTCATCCTCCGGCCCGCGCACTTTATTCGCTACGACGCGTACCTTCTTCACGCCAAGATCCTGCGCCAGACGCTTTACGTTCTTGTAGGTCTGCACGCTTCTGGCTCCCGGTTCGATGACAACTACAAACTGTTCCATGCCCTCGCAGGTTCCGCGCCCCAGATGCTCCAGACCAGCCTCCATGTCCATAATCACGACATCCTGACTTCTGAGACTCAAATAACTCAGGATACGCTTCAGCATCACATGCTCCGGACAAACGCATCCGCCGCCGCCCGTCTCCACGGTACCCAGCGTCAGAAGCTTCACGCCGTTATAAGTCTTGCTGTAAGTATCCGGTATATCGTCCACCTTTGGATTCAGTGTATACATCATATTGTCGGGGCCTGCTCCTGTCCGCTCCTCGATGAGTTTTCTCATCTTGGAAATAGGAATAATGGAATCCAGAATCTCCTCCGGAAATCCCAGAGCCAGTCCAAGATTGGCGTCCGGATCCACATCCGCCGCCAGCACTGTCTTGCCCTCCTCCGCATAGAGTCTGGCAAGCGTGGCCGCAAATGTGGTCTTTCCCACTCCGCCTTTGCCGGTAATCGCTATCTTCATTTCCAATACGCTCCCTTACTAAATTCCCAGAGCCTCACGCTTTTCTTCAATTCTGTCAATCATGGAATCTACCAGCTTGTCAATATCCTTCTCTACGGTATAGGAAGCCTCTACCCAGTCACGGATACCGTGCTTCAGCAGATTGTCTACCTCAGTAGAACCGGACACATAGGGATCTACACCCAGGAAGGTGTCGATACCAGTCGCCACTACGTAGTTTCCAATGGAAACAGCCTTCTCAGACATCCACTCAGGCGCGCAGCCTACCAGCGGAATCTGGGAAATGTTCCAGCCGGAATCCTTTGCAATGTCAGCAGCCAGATTCATCATACGGCTGATGTCTACGCAGGAACCCATATGAAGTACCGGAGGAATATCCGCCAGCTCACATACTCTCTTAAGTCCGTCGCCGCAGAGCTCTTTTGCTTCCTTGGACATCAGACCTGCCTTCGCAGCAGCCTGTGCGGAGCAGCCGGATGCAACGATGATAATGTCGTTGGCAATCAGCTTCTTCATCAGCTCAATGTGCGCGCTGTCAGGACGTACCTTCGGGTTGTTGCAGCCTACCATGGCTACCGCGCCGCGCAGAACTCCGGACTTCACACACTCTACGAGCGGCTTCGTGGTTCCGGTCACATCCACATAGGAGTTCGTAACCGTATCCAGTGTCTTCTTGATTGCCTCTACAGAGTATCCTACAGTCGCCTTCTGCTTCATATCGGGAATGTATACCAGCTCCGGCTTACGGTTCTGGAAGTTCTCGATAGCCAGCTTTACGATTGCCTTAGCATTCTCAGCAGCCGTCTCCGCGCTGAAGTGAATGAACTCGGAATCCGGCATCTGCGCAATCTTGGATGTGGTGATGAACTTTGTATGGAAGCACTTGCTTAAGGGTCCAAGGGCCGGGAAAATACACTGCACGTCTACAACGATGGCCTCGCAGGCTCCTGTCAGAACGACGTTCTCCTGCTGCAGGAAGTTTCCTGCCATCGGAATACCACGGCGCATCGCTACCTCATTGGAGGTACAGCAGACACCAGATACGGTGATTCCCTTTGCTCCCATGCTCTTTGCGTATGCAATCATCTCCGGATCGTCTGCGTACTCGCAGATCATCTCGGAAAGGCTCGGATCATGTCCGTGTACTACGATGTTTACATTTTCAGCTACCATTACGCCCAGGTTCGCCTCGGTGTCCACCGGCTTCGGAGTTCCGAACAGAACGTCAGAGAACTCCGTTCCGCACATGGAGCCGCCCCAGCCATCACACAGACCTGCGCGTAAGGACTGACGAATCAGAGCCTCCGGCTTGGAGGAACATCCCATATGCGTCATATGTAAGGAACAGGAAACCTCACGGTCGATTGCACGGGGTGTGATCTCCTCTCTCTCCCAGATCTCCTGGGTATGCTTCGGCGCACGAGCCGTCCAGCGGGAATATCCGAAGGGCTTTCCATACTCCATAAGAGCCTCGTAAGCCACCTCATGGGCCAGATCGTAAATATCCTTGCCCTCTGTCTCAATGCCCCACTCTTTCGCGATGCGGATCAGCTTCTCCGGATCCTTTACCTTATAGCTTCCGTCCGGAGCTGTGCAGTAAAGTGTGTGGCAGATCTCACGGCCATGGTCAGAGTGCGTCGCAGCTCCGCCTGCCGTGAATTTCAGGTAGTTACGTCCTACGATACCGTGTACGTCACATCCGCAGATTCCTCTCGGCGCCTTCGGTGTGATACGGCAGGGTCCCATAGAACAGATCTTACAGCAGACACCCTGCTCGCCGAACTTACAGTGCGGCGTCTGGTTCTTCACACGAAGCTGCCAGGCATCTGCTCCTACCTTTGCTCCCGTTTCCAGAAGTCTGGCTGTTGCGGCTTCAAATTCTTCCACCGTCGTCAATTTAAAATCTCCCATTATAAACCTCCTAGCTTATATATTATATATATTTATGAAAGATCCAGCTTGTCAATAATCTGGTACAGAGCCTTCCGCACCGGAGAATCCTCCGGAAGCTGTACGGTCGGCTTTCCGTCACAGTCATAATCAAATACCTGTTCATCCTGGGGAACAACTCCAAGCAGCTCAAGTCCCTGCTTTTCAATCTCCTCTTTCGTTCCCTCATTCAGAACTCCGCCCGGAGCGCGGTTTACAATCAGACCAACTGTCTTTGGCTTCAGTCCGCATTCAGGAATCAGTCTCGCAATACGTCCCACAGCCTGCACGCCCCTGCGCGAGCAGTCGCTGACCAGAATAATCGTATCCACGGACGGAAGGATTCCACGGCTGATATGCTCCATGCCGGCCTCGTTGTCCACGACAATGTATTTGTAATTCTTGGCATATCTGGCAATCTGAGTAGTCAAAAGTCCATTTACAAAACAATAGCAGCCTTTGCCCTGGGTATGTCCCATTACAAGCAGATCATAATCATCCTGTTCCGACAGAGCCTCTCCAAACTTCAGCTCCGTATAGTCCTGCTTGGACATTCCCGGCGGAATCGGATTCTTTCCCGATACCTCAGCCTGCGCGATCTCCTCCCGGATCTCTCCCAGGCTCATCGCTGCCTCCACGCCAAGCACCTCGTTCAGATTGGAGTTCGCGTCCGCATCCACCGCGAGTACAGGCCCCTCCTTTTTTTTGCAGAGATACTCGATCAAAAGTCCCGTCAGCGTCGTCTTGCCGACGCCGCCTTTTCCGGCTACAGCAATTGTATGTGACATTTTATCTCTCCTACTTTTCGTGAGGGTGTTTCAAAAACTTTGGAACACCCTCTCTTTTCTACATTTATAAATCCAGCATTAAATCAGTGTCTTAAGACCTGTTCTGTCAATGATCTCGGATACATCTTTCCACTTGTTCAGTGCGTACAGATGAATACCGTCGATGCCAAGGGAACGATAGGTATCGATCTGCTTGATGGTGTATTCGATTCCGGCCTCGCGGAAACGCTTAACCTTATCATCGTAGAACATATCAAAGGGCTTTCCATCCGCATCCTTCGGAGCGAAGGGATTCGGGAACAGCCAGTTCTCAGAAATAATCTTGCACAGCTCACGATCCATTACACAGCCGTTGCGGGAAAGAGCCATATTAATCGTAGCGGCCTGATCCAGAATCGGCATGATGCCTACGTCCACCGGCATCGTGATTCCCGCCTTGCGGATCATATCAAGCCAGCGTTTGAACTGCTCCATATCCCAGCAAAGCTGAGTCATGATGTAGTCCGCGCCGTTGTCCTGCTTCTGCTTCAGAACAGCTACGTCAGACTCCAGGCTGCGGCAGGCGATATGGCCTTCCGGCGATCCCGCAACCGCAATCTCAAACTTGTCGCCAAACTCCTGACGGATGAACTTCACAAGATCTGTGGCGTAATTGAAGTCTCCGCAGGTCGTAGTCTCGCCAAGAGGAATATCTCCGCGCAGAGCCAGGACATGCTCCACGCCCTCGGCCAGATACTGCTCAAGCTGCTCTTTCATGCCTTCCTTGGTATTCTTGATTACCGTGAAGTGCGTCACCGGAACTGTGCCGGCCTTTTTGATCATCTGACATACTTCTCTGTTCGCTCCGACGTTTCCGCCGCCTGCGCCGTATGTACAGGAAATATAATCCGGCTTGTACGCGCACAGATGCTCGATCGTACCCGGAAGATTTTCCATTCCCTTCTCTGTCTTGGGCGGGAAGACCTCGAAAGACAGCGCCATGCGCTGCTTCATGATTTCTGTTAACCTTACCATTTCAACCAACCTCCATTTACTTAACTATATCAATTATTCCCGCGGACCATGCGCCAATCCGGGGATTGATATTGTACTTCAAACGGCCTTCGCCCTGCCATTCGACTCCGGCCGCCTTTCCCGACGGCCTAGGCCGCCGGACAGTTCAGCTTCACAACGGAATTTGCCAAATCCACAAAGGAGATGCTGCCTTCAATCACTACCTCGGCTCCCATAATATCCACCAGGCGGACGCTGCTGCCCTCCACATAGATCTTGCTGACATTCTTCAGCACGACTTCCTCCGTATCCTGTACTGTCTTATATACTGTCGCCAAACACATAATTATCTTCCTCCTTCAAGTCTGATGACCATATGCTCTCCAACCGTCTTATGCTATATCCCTGTTCTCCTGCTATTTCACCAGGGAAAGCGCAAGGCTCAGATAAAGATTGCCCTTGTCAAAATTCTCAATCGCCTTCTCTATCTGTACGGCCACATCCTCTTTGCCGGTCTCCCGGAACTTCTTTGCCACATCGGCAAGCTCGGCCGCGTGATGCTTATTGTGATCAAGCATATAGGAAAGCAACGCCTCCTGTTCGCTTCCCGGCTTTTTTCCCTCGCAGCCGCCGCAACCGCCGCAATGCTCATGTTCATGCGCATGATCGTGCGCATGGGTATGCTCATGATCGTGGCCATGGGCATGTCCATGTTCTCCATCTACAATATGCATGATCTTTCCTCCTTGTCTATTTTGAAAAAATTGTGTTAAATTCCTGTCAAATTTACTTCAATTATACCCCATAAGGGGGATTTAAGCAAGTCGATTTTGGCTGTTTCCAGACCAAGGATTGTTTTTATTTTCGTACATTTGCATCCTTTTTCCACAATCTGCACAAAAGATGTTTTTCCTGAATTTTTCTTTATTTCGCGGTTCCCGGCGTCCTTTTTTCTCTCCGTCAGTCTGTAGGAAATTTTCCTGGATTGACTTTTCCCGGAATCTTTTGTACTCTCATTGTATCCCCTGCCTTTTTTGCAGAACACCTTTAGCCAGCATAGGTATATCCCCTTAATTGACAAGGGTACAGGGCAAAACAAAGCTTTTCAACTATTATTTCTTTCCAATTTCAATCATAAAGGAGATACCGATATGGACCAGTTTTTAGAAATGAACGCAAAAACACAGCTTGTATGCCTGCTGGGAACGCCGGTCTCCCACAGCATTTCTCCGGCGATGCACAATGAGGCCTTCCGTCTCCTCGGCCTCAACTATGCCTATCTTGCCTTCGATGTGAATGAAGATAGCTTTGAGCGGGCCATCGAAGGCCTGATCGCGCTGGGTGCCGCAGGCTGGAACTGTACCATGCCTCTGAAAAGACTGATGTACGAGCGCGCAGACAAGCTTTCCGACGCCGCTCTCTTAAGCGGAGCCGTCAATACCATCGTCAATCAAAACGGCGTTCTTTATGGAGACAACACCGATGGCTACGGCTTTATGCAGTCCATGACCGAGGCCGGTTTCGACTGCCGGGGGAAGCGCCTTACTCTTCTTGGATCCGGCGGAGCTGCGGCTGCCATTCTCGCTCAGGCCTCTCTGGACGGGGCCGCCTCCATCGATGTCTTTGCCCGTCCGGCAAGCGCCTCCACCCGCCTGATTGAAGAAGAAATCCGGAGGATACACGGCGCCTGCGGCTGCCGCCTGCAGCTTTTTGATCTGGCAGATTCGTCCCGGCTCAAAAAAAGCCTGGCAGACAGTGAGGCTCTGATTAACGCCTCCTCCGTAGGCATGGCGCCCCAAACAGACGCCTCTCTTATCCCGGACGCCTCCTGGCTTCACCCGCAGCTCACTGTGGGAGACGTCATCTACAACCCGCGGGAAACCCTGCTGCTAAAAATCGCCCGCGAAGCAGGCTGCGCCGCCTTCAACGGGATGTACATGCTGCTTCATCAGGGCGCAAAGGCTTTCCAGGACTGGACCGGTATGGAGATGCCCGTAGAAGCCATCCGTGAAAAATATTTTCAGAGCTAAGTGTTTCAGGCGAAAGCTCCAGGCGCAAACAGCCGGATTACAGTTAATCTTCCTGCAATCCGGCTGCGTTCTATTCTCTTATCTATTTAAAGAGGTTCCTTATTCAGATTTATGCCTGTTTAATAGGTGGTTTCACTGTCATCTGCAGTGCTGGAACTGCTGCTGTCCTCAGTGGTATCCGTGCTATAACTGCTGTCTGTCGTATTCGTCGACTCCCGGTTCTATATCCCTTTGATTGAGCGATTATTTTTTTCATTTGCTCGTGCCTGGCCGCTCACCGGCCTTCTTTTGCAATATTCTTTCCTTCTCCGAACATCCGGCTTCTTTCTGGATGCTTTCTTTTGCCCCCCCCCTGAAAAACAGACAGTCTTCCGGAAGTTTTCGCAGGAAAATGGTATCCAAACACAAACTGATCCTTGCCCCTCTTCTTCGCCTCATACAGCACGCGATCGGCGCTGCGGTACAGCTCCTCTACCGTATACTGTTTTTCCACAGGGATCACGCCGATACTGCAGGTCACGGCTCCCGCCTTCAGTTCTTTCAGTTCTTCCCTCAACTGATTCAAAAGCTTCTCGATCTCCGCTCTCGACATCGGGTGGTGAATCAAAGCCACAAACTCGTCTCCTCCAAGCCGTCCTATGATCCCTTTGTTTTCAAATACCTCTTTTAATTTTCCGGCCGTTTCCCGAAGGATCCTGTCTCCTGCCGGATGGCCGTATTTATCATTAATCTCCTTAAAGCTGTCAATATCAAGAATGAAAAAGCAGCCCGTCTTATCCTTCTGTTCAAAGCGCATATTTCCCAGCAATTCTTCTCCCATCTGAAAAAACTGCCTTCTGCCGAACAGACCGGTAAGGCCATCCAGCCTTGCTTCATAGTACAGATAATTAGCAAAAGCAGACTACAGCATTCACAATCAGCAGAAAGGGAATGAAATCCCATCTCAGAGTGTCATCCAGCGTATTTGCCACGCCAAATCCTGTCTCCGGAAACACGGCTCCCATATATCCGTATACAAGAAACGCGTGGAGCGTTCTTCCCACAGAAGTTACCAGCACAATGCCCGCCAGCGGATGCCTGTTCTTTTGCGCCAGTTTATAAAAAAATCCTGTAAGCAAACCGAAAAGCGCTCTGGTACCCACACTCAACATAATACTTTCTACCGGCTTTCCGCTCATGACAGGCGAAAAAACCATGTCGCCTATTCCCACATAAAAAGCAGAGGCCTTCCACATGGAAGCAAGTCCGAACACAGCTCCCAGCAGAGCTCCTTCCTTTGGTCCGAAGATACAGGCTGCAACCAGAACGGGAATATAAACGAACGTAATAGATATGGGTTCTATATGAAGGTATCCAAGAAACGAAAAGGACATGAACAGCTCAACCGCCACCAGTCCCCACAGCACATATTTCCTTCCCCCATTTGATAGCGGCATGAATGCTTTCGTTCCGGTTCACCTTTCTTATACTCTGCCATCAAAGAACAACAATGTTTTCTATCGCTTGCGTGAACATGCATGCATTCAATAACACAGTGGGATGTAAAATCCAGATAGTATCCGGCTATTTTAAACTCATAATACTTCGGCATTCCATCCCTCCATAAATTTTTTATTTTTTTCCAGATAAGATTTTACAATCTGTATTTCAATATCATCCATGCTGGTTTCCAGCACTTCACCAGTTTTTGAAAATACCGTTGCTTTATCTGGACGGTTAAGATTAAGAACACGACAGCCTTCTTCATTCTGTGTAAATGCATATCCATTTACAATCATATCCGCCTCATCCGCCACTTTCTTCAAATCCGTCATCTGCCAACCTCACTTTCTTAATTGGGGCTAAAAAAGTCCCGGAATCAAAATATAAATTTTCCAGAATCGGAACCAGATCAATGTACTCTTCCTCTTCTTTATCCTTGTGTCTGTATTTTGCCATTACAACAAGATAGCCCTGATCCCATTCCTTCACTTTTGTATATCGTTCCAGAGAATATGGCGCCCTGAAACGGATTACGTGTCCGTCAAATCGAAAGACCGTAAATTTTTTTTCACTGCTCAAAACAGCTTCATTACTGATTGCCACGCGTCCGTCACCTCCAACGCATATCTTATGTAACTCAATTATAATTTACAAGAAAAATATTTTCAACCGAAACTGCTTCCGTCCAGGAGCAACCGCACTTCAGCATAAAAAAAGCGCCGTAATCTTTTGGATCACAGCGCTTTCTCAAATTATCGGTTTATAAACAGATGAATATACTTAGAACTTCCCAGCCTTGGCAGCTTCCTCAATGGAAACGGCTACAGCCACAGTCATACCAACCATTGGGTTGTTGCCTGCGCCGATCAGTCCCATCATCTCTACGTGAGCCGGAACTGAGGAGGATCCTGCGAACTGCGCGTCGGAGTGCATACGTCCCAGGGTATCGGTCATTCCGTAGGAAGCCGGTCCTGCCGCCATGTTGTCGGGATGCAGGGTACGTCCTGTACCGCCGCCGGAAGCTACGGAGAAGTACTTCTTTCCAGCCTCAATGCGCTCCTTCTTATAGGTTCCTGCTACCGGATGCTGGAAACGTGTGGGGTTCGTGGAGTTTCCTGTGATGGAAACGTCTACGTTCTCTTTCCACATGATGGCAACGCCCTCGCGCACATCGTTTGCGCCGTAGCAGTTTACCTTTGCGCGCGGTCCGTCGGAGTAAGCCTTGCGGAATACTTCCTTCAGTTCGCCGGTGAAGTAATCATACTGTGTCTCCACATATGTAAATCCATTGATACGCGCGATAATCTGAGCAGCGTCCTTTCCAAGACCGTTCAGGATAACACGCAGCGGTTTCTGACGAACCTTGTTTGCCTTCTCCGCGATACCGATAGCGCCCTCAGCGGCTGCGAAGGACTCATGGCCTGCCAGGAAGCAGAAGCACTCGGTATCCTCCTCCAGAAGCATCTTTCCAAGGTTTCCATGTCCCAGACCTACCTTACGCTGGTCTGCTACGGAACCCGGAATACAGAAAGCCTGAAGGCCCTCTCCGATGGCTGCTGCAGCCTCGGAAGCCTTGCGGCAGTCCTTTTTGATCGCGATAGCGGCGCCTACGATGTAAGCCCAGCATGCGTTCTCAAAGCAGATCGGCTGAATGCCCTTGATCTGGTTGTATACGTCCAGTCCGGCATCCTTTGTGATCTTCTCCGCTTCCTCGATGGAAGCAATGCCATAGCTGTTCAAAACCTGATTGATTTTGTCAATTCTTCTTTCATATGATTCAAATAAAGCCATTTTCTTACCTCCTCGATTATTCCTGTCTGGGATCGATGATCTTTACAGCGTCATCCACACGTCCGTACTGTCCCTGGGCTTTCTCCCATGCGGTATTCGCATCGTCGCCCTTCTTGATGAAATCAGTCATCTTTCCAAGGTTCACAAACTTGTAACCGATGATCTGATCGTCAGCGTCCAGCGCGATACCCGTCACATAGCCCTCTGCCATCTCCAGGTAACGAGGTCCTTTTTTCAGAGTTCCATACATGGTTCCAACCTGGCTTCTGAGTCCCTTTCCAAGGTCCTCCAGTCCTGCGCCGATCGGAAGCCCGTCCTCAGAAAACGCAGACTGGGAACGTCCGTATACGATCTGAAGGAACAGCTCTCTCATAGCTGTGTTGATTGCATCACATACGAGGTCGGTATTCAAAGCCTCCAGAAGCGTTCTTCCAGGAAGAATCTCAGCAGCCATTGCTGCAGAATGTGTCATACCGGAGCAGCCAAGCGTCTCCACAAGAGCCTCCTGAATGATGCCTTCCTTCACATTCAGAGTAAGCTTGCAGGCGCCCTGCTGAGGTGCACACCAGCCCACGCCATGTGTCAGGCCGGAAATGTCTTTGATCTCTTTCGCCTGTACCCACTTTGCTTCTTCCGGAATCGGAGCAGCGCCATGATTTACGCCCTGAGCTACCGGACACATTTTTTCAACTTCATGTGAATAAATCATTATAAAACTCCTTTCAAATTAGGTTAGTCAGCGACGCCGGGGCCTCGTGTCCCGGTTTGTCGCATTTGATTATATTTTCTCATAATATCTGAAATTCGTCCAGTCT
>DVLE01000015.1 GCA_018715645.1 Candidatus Merdisoma merdipullorum | reverse complement strand
GACTTATAAAAGAGTCCCAGCTTGCTTCTTAGCGTATCTCAACAAAATCAACCTTGATTCAAATGACTATTTCTCAATAGCTTATTTAAGTGCGCCATTTTTCGGCTGTCCTCTACTTTCTTTCACACTATTTCCTCCGTTTTCATAGTTTCAGGCTAATCTGTCTCCGCCTGCTTTCCGATCGCTTCCAGGGAAATCAAAAGAGCCCTATCCGCCGCCTGCTTTGCAAAATCCAGGCTGTATTCCGCAAGCAGGAGCCATTCTTCCGGGGAAAGCGTTCCCTGACCGCTCTCCACCTCTTTCCTGGCTGACTGGACTGTCTCCTCCATTTTCTCATACACTTCCGAGAGCTTTCCTGCCATTTCTGACTTACTGAATTTCAGTCTTCTTCTCAGGATCAGCTCCTCCTCCTCGCATTCCCGGCGGACAAGCTGCGTCTCTTTTTGCAGACTGCTTTTGTCAGAGGTCTGGCTTAATTGAATTCTGCTGTGAAGCCTCTCAAACTTTTCATCCAGCTCGCACAACTTGACCGAAAGCAGTTCATGCGCCATATACACTGCACTCCTTTCCTTGGATAATGTTCTGTATCTGATGCTGAAGGAATTGTAGCAAAGTCTTTTCCCGAAAACCATGATCAGAAATTTCCTTGTGTATAGACAAAAGGACCGAAGTGTAAAAATCCTTTACACTCCGGTCCTTCTGTAAAATCTGCCCGTTTCATGAAATCAGGCGTCTTCTCTTTCGCGCATGGGAGCCATCTCCCCTTTCAGCATCCGGTAAACGCCATGAACAATATAATCCAAATCCTGGGTATCCTTCTCCGTCCATCCCTGCAAAAGCTCCAGAATCGCCCCGCAGTGATACCGGATAAGCAGCTTCGCATCCCTGCCGCTGTAATTCCGGTACAGTCCGCCCTCCGCTGCAGCCTGTTCAAAGAAGACATAAAACGTCTCCCTCGTAATCTGCTCCAGTTCTTCTCTATAATTGGAGGTGATTCCCCGGCGCATATAGGGCTGCGCGTTGAGCAGCATCAGGAACAGATAACGAAGCATTTGCTCCTCTCCTTCCTGCTGCATACATTCTTTCATCAGCTCCTCCGCGCCCCTTTTGAGAATCCAGCGGAACAGATCGGGAATATCCTCAAAATGGTAATAAAAGGTCTGCCGGGTGATATTGCACTCCTCTACAATATCCTTTACCGTCAGCTTCTTCACCCTCTTTTCCATGATAAGCCGTCTTGCTGCATCCGCTATGAGTTCCTTCATGTCCACTGCCATTCTCTCTGCCCGTCCTCTCACATACTTTGCTTTCTCCACTTTATCATGACGGGATATTTTTTTCAAGTCATGGGAAAAGGTGAACAGCGTCGGCACAGCAGCAGACATTACAATCAAAAATGAACCGCCCCGCTGTACTCGCAGTCCTCCAGCCGTTCATCCGGAAGGTAACAGATCCGGCGTTCCCGCTCTACAAGCTTTTTTACAAAATCCGTAGCCGGATGCCGCAGAAGTTCCTGAGGCGCCGCATACTGCTGAATCTCTCCTTTGTCCATGACAAGAACCTTTGTGCCAAGCTTCAGCGCCTCTGAGATGTCATGAGTCACAAAGAGTACGGTAATCCCCGTCTGCTCATAGATCCGGCGAAGCTCTGTCTGAAGCTGGGCGCGCGTCAGTTCATCCACGGCTCCAAAAGGCTCATCCATCAGAAGGATTTCGGGGGACGCGGCCAAGGCCCGCGCGATCCCCACGCGCTGCTGCTGTCCTCCGGACAGCTCCGACGGATAACGGCTTTTCATCTCCTCGTCGAGTCCCACAATCCGCATCCATTTGCTGACCGCTTCCCTGGTTTTCTGCCTGTTCCTCTTATTCAGAAGATTCGGAACATAGGAAATGTTCTGTTCCACAGTCATATGAGGAAAAAGGACGCTTCCCTGAATGGCATAACCGATATTCCTGCGAAGTTCCGTCTGATCCTTTTTCCGGATATTTTCTCCGTTGATCAAAATATCGCCCGACGCCGGAGAAAGCAGACCGTTTACCAGCTTCAGAGCCGTCGTCTTGCCGCAGCCGGATGAACCGATGATGGTGACAAATTCCCCTTTTTCAATGGAAAGATTAAAATCCTTCAGTATCACTTTATCTCCGTATCCCTTTTTTATATGCCGAAATTCAATGACTGTCTGCATTTTTATTTCCTCCTTGTCTCCTGTTTACTCCAAAAGCCCGTGCGTCCCCAAAAACTCCTCCGCCACGTCTCTTGGCTCTCTGCCTTCCGTCTCCACCTGATAATTCATCTGCGCCATATCGCTGTCCGAGATAAGGCCTGACACCTTCTCAAAAACTCCGGTCAGCTCCGGATGCTCCTCGATCACCTCGCTGCGGATGATATTGCCGCAGAGATAGGAAGGATAAAACTGCTTATCATCTTCCAATACGGTCACATCCGAAGCCGAAAGCTGGCCATCCGTGGTAAATACCACCATCACATCGATCCGTCCCTGGTTCAGCGCCTGGTATTTCAGACCAATGTCCAGATCCATGGTCTCCTTAAACGACAGCCCGTAAGTCTCGCAGAGAGCGTCATAACCGTCCTCCCGCTCAAAGAAATCATATTCCGCGCCGAAGATAAGCTGGTCGGATACCGCCGCCAGATCCGAATAGGTCTTAAGGCCATATTGCTCTGCAATTTCTCTGCGTACTACCAGGCCATAGGTATTGTTAAACCCATACATACCAACCCACTGCATGGAATACGCGTCCTCATATTCCTGTTCCATCTCCGCGAACAATTCTTCCGTATATAGTCCCTCCCTTTTCAGAACCATGTTCCAGGCTGTGCCTGTATACTCCGGATAAAGATCAAATTCTCCGCTCTCCATGGCCGGCCAAATGTTCGAGGTTCCTCCACCCACACCCTGGGTAAGCTCCACCTCCAGATCCGTATCCTGCTCAATCAGAATATCCAGCATCTCTCCCAGGATGTACTGCTCCGTCATAGGTTTCGTGGCGATATGAAGCGTTTCCCTCTGTCCCTGCCGAAGCGCCGCCGCAAGAACGAACACCAGAAGAAGGATCAGCGCCGCAAGCCCCAATATTCGGTTGGTCCGCTTTGCTCTCGCGCTTCGTTTCGTCATGCGCCGTTCTATAAAGCCAAACAGGAAGTCCATAACAAGCGCCAGCAGAGCCGTCAAAAGGCTTCCCGCCATAGTCATAGCCGCCTGGTTCGTAGTAATTCCCCGGTAAATCGCGACGCCCAGACCTCCTGCTCCGATGAAAGAGGCGATTCCTGCCAGGGCAATCGTCATCGTGACCATACTTCGGATTCCGGACATAATCACCGGCATCGCCAAGGGCAGCCGAATCCGAAACAATATCTGCATCCTTGTGCTGCCCATTCCTTTCGCAGCTTCCAGAATAGCCGGATCAACATTCGTCATGCCTGTATAGGTGTTCCGCACCATCGGAAGCAGGGCGTACACCGTAAGGGCAATCACCGCCGTAGCGTTTCCAACCCCGGAAAACGGGATCAGAAAACCCAGCATTGAGATAGAAGGAATCGTGTAGAGAAAATTGACCAGCCCCAGCGTCGGCTTTGCGGCCTTCTGAAATTCGCTGATAAACAGTCCGAAAAGCCCTCCGATTATAATCGCTATCCCAATCGCCAGAAGGGAAATTTGCAGATGTTCCAAAATAAGGCCCGCGAAAAAATCTTTTCTTTCCCATAATAGTGTTCCTATCTCCCTCAGCATCTTTACTCACCTCTCCTTTCAATGGCCTGTACCGGACAGTTCTCCTGGCATAAGCCGCAGTGCAGGCAGTTTTCCTGCCGGATTGCGAAGGGACTCCCTTCTTCAATACACTGCTGGGGGCAATTCTTCCTGCATTCGCCGCATCCGATACAGCCCTCCGTAATTGTAAATCCTTTAAGCTCTATTTTTCCCTCTCCCAGGCTAAAACTTTCCCGGTAAATCGGACTCTTTCCCAGGTCGAAAAATTCCGCCTGGCCTTCATCAAGACAGAAGGGTTCCAGAATATACCGGCTTTCTTTGGGATACACATCCTTCATCGAAGAATTTTCCTCAAAAATGCGGTCAATCCATAACTTCTGTTCCGAAAGCTTCCGAACCCTCCCGGTCACTCTCACCATCTGGTATTCGCTGTTCATTCCTACGACTGCCACACGCCCGGAAGCCATAAGCTGCCGGTAAAAGTCCTTTCCTCTGGCAGTACAGAAATAAAGTCTGCCCTTCTCCACCAGCATTACATCTATCACCCGCACCTGCGGAAATCCATGCTCATCCACGGTGGAAAAAGCCACATCCTTTACATCCCGCAATATCTGCAGACATTCCTGAACATTCATCCTACATCCTCCTTGTAATTATATTCGGCTCCTCTCCCATACATTGACAAAGGCACTATATTATTGACAACGTCTGTCTTTAATGTTATTGTATGGATGTAAAGATGAATTGTAAAGTAAACACAAAAAAGTGCTATAGTTACCAAAAGGATACTATTGAATGTATTCGCTCCTTTCGGGGAACAGGACACAGCTTCCGCCGACCGGAGCCAGAAAAGAAATGGGGGATAAGAATGAAAAAAGAATTGCCGTCCTGTCCGGTAGAAACCACTTTGATGCTCATCAGCGACCGCTGGAAGGTACTGATTATCCGCGATCTGCTGGGAGGCACAAAGCGTTTCGGAGAACTAAAAAAATCTATTGGAAGCATTTCCCAGAAAGTGCTGACCGCCAATCTGCGCTCAATGGAAGAAAGCGGGCTGCTGACAAGAAAGGTCTATGCCGAAGTGCCTCCGCGGGTGGAATACACCCTGACGGAAACCGGATACAGCCTGAAGCCTGTTCTCGACGCCATGGTAGTGTGGGGGACAGAATATAAAAAGAAAAATGCCTGAGCGTACAACGTATTTTTCTGAAGTCCGCTCTCTGTTTCGGGCCTAAAAAGGGATCCGCTGCAAACAAATGACTCATCTGTCTGCAGCGAATCCCTTTTTCCATACACCGACGCTATTTTTTCTTTTTCAGCACTGTCTCCAATATCCCAAACACTGCCGCGAACAGCACCCCGGCCACCGGCCAGATCACCCAGGATCTACCCCAGTTATCCTGCGTAAGGCTGATCCAGAGATAGATCGCCGTGACAATACACCAGTAAGCTCCCTGGAAAACGCCAAGCGCCTGGTTCGCAGCCTTTTTTTGGGAGGTATAGTCTCCTTCCTGTAAAAGCTTCTGAAAGCTGCCCTGGATACTTCCAACTCGGACAAAAATCCATACGCCGCAGGCCACAAAAAGTAACAGCAGACACGCGGAAACTGCCCTAGCTATCTCCCCTGCCATAAATACCGCGCAAAGCAGCGGCGGAACCACTGACAGAATACACAGGACCACCCCGATCGTGATTCCGGCCCGGAACGTATGGGAAAAATCTTCTTTTCGCTTTTCCACAATCCCATGAACCCCGTATTCCAGAACAATATCCGTTTGTTCCAGATATTCATATTTTGAAAGCTTCAAGCCGTTCAGGATAAAGAGCGCCACTGCTGCGGCCACAATCAAAATCAGAACCAAACCGCCTATGCTTCCCGCTGCTGTCACCGACAGCGGGATCCTGCCGGTCTCGGCAAGTCCTCCCAGAAAAATCGCTGTCACAGGTGAGAGAATACACAGAAATACAGCCAGAGCGATCCACCTGGAAGTTTCTCTGCTCAGATTCATAAAAGCAGTGGCTTCCTCCAGACTCACACGGCGTGCCGCCCCCTCGGAAGGTTCGTCTGTTTCCGAATACGTAATTTCCTCCATCTCATCCTTTAATAAGTAATCTGTACTCACGCCGAACAGTGCGCTCAGCTTTATGATGCGATCCAGGTCCGGAATCGAGGCTCCGCTTTCCCATTTTGACACGGACTGTCGGGAGAGCTCAAGCTTCTCTGCCAAATCTTCCTGCGACCAGTTATTCTGTTTTCTTAACGCCGCAATTTTTTCACCCAGAATCATATTCTTTCCGTCCTTTCTTGTTTTGCTTTTAAAGTTTCCTCTAAAGCATAGCAAAACTCCCAGTTACAGACTACCAAGGACGCTTGGAAAATCTGTCAACCAGCGGTTGCACAGCGATATTTTCCGGTTGCCGCCGCTTATCCTCCCCTATTCCTCCCCATCCTGTTCCATAATGCGGAAGGTCATCATCACATAGAGGAGGGTATCGTAGTCATTCAGATCCAGATCAATGATCTCTCCAATCTTTTCCATTCGGTAAAGAAAGGTGCTGCGGTGAATGAAAAGCTTCTTCGCGGTCTGCACGGCATTGAGCTGATTCTGCACATAACATTTGAGCGTATGAAAATAATCCGTATGGTGCTGGGCGTCAAAATCCCGGAGGGCCAAAATCCGCCTGGAACAGACAAGCTCGCCGGGGAACTCTCCTCTCCCCTGCTCCAGCATATAATCAAGGGCCACCTCCTCAAAGCGGTGGATCCACTTAAAGGGTTCTCTCCGGCTGCCTACCTCCAGAGCCACCGCCGCCTGGCGGTAATAGTCCTGGATATGGCCAAATCCTGTGAACTCGTTGCTGAATCCGGCTTTCAGAAAGCTGTCGCGCAGGAAATAGATAATCTTATCTTTCACATCCTCCGCGTCGCCGCCGAACCGTGTGAGGTTTACAAAGATTACGATATGATTCTGGTATTGAAACGCGCAGGACTGAGGCAGCATCTTTTCCATGTGGCTGCAGACAAAGCGTACCGTCATATTCTCCAGATCGAGGGCGGCCACCTTCAGATTGATGCAGAAATAATGGTGTGAGGCCAGCCAGCCAAATTCCGAGAACCATTGCTCCACCAGTTCCGGATCCTGCTCCGGTCCTGACAGAAGGTCCGAAAAAATCCGGTCCAGACGGTAACCCATATCTGCCTGAAGTACCATCTGCTTCGACAGCGCCAGACCGATATATTCCGCCAAATGCTCCAAAAGCGCCCCATCGCAGGCATCAAAACGACTGGAACTCTCTACCATCAGCATCCGGTAGGCGTAGCGTTCATGTTCAAAGATATTGACGCAGAGACTTCTCGTCCCCGTGATAAAATCAGGATAAAAAAAAGCCCCCTTTTTCTTCGTCAAATCCGGCTGTCTGCTTTTCTCATGATTTTCCTGGTTCCGCTCAAAGATCGCGTCCGGATCCACAAGCCCCGACAGCTCCGGCCGGGTGTCGATAATGCTGGAATAGCCAATCACAAAATAGTCCGCCGTATGTACAATGATTGGATTGTGAAAAATGCGGAAGCTTTCATCCAGCATTTTCTGAATACTGCCCTCCTGATTCGCCAGCTCATAGAGCCTTACGTCCCACTTTTCATAATAATCAAAGATACGCTGAATCTCATTAAACAGCAAAAACGGAGAGGTATCGTCCACAAGCTGGAATACCTGTCCGTTTTTTCCTGTATTTCTCGTTCGTATTTTTCCGATGCAGAACAGAACCGCCTTCTCCGGCACGATCAGATCCTGCTCCGATACCTGGTCATGGGTGCAGATATAGATCTTGTGATCCTGCATCTCGTCCCCATCACAGTAATAGAGAACACGCTCCAGATGCAGCTCGTCCGACAGAGCCTTCTTATTCTGAAGCGTGAATTTTGATTTTAACCGATGCGCTAAAATAGACGTGCTGAGCTTCATATTTCCTTCTCCCTTCCTACATAGTGTACGAGAAGTTTGAAAGAAAGTCAATGTATGAATTTTCCGGCTGTATGTCTGCCGCCATGACAGGCTTATGCTACCTGATGCCGCGCGAAAATCTTACGTCCCAGGTGCAAAGCCAGCGGCGCCAGAAGAACCGAAAACGCAGCCGGAATCCAGATCCAGGAAAGCTGACCGCCAAAAAACTTTGGAATCTCCAGGGTCCGTTCAGACAGAAAGCACCAGAGTAAGCGCGGTAAGAATCAACGCTCCTGCCAGCCAGAGAACCAGGCAGTCAAAAGCCGCGTCCATACAGCTCATAAAGTACGGAACATCCTCCAGGAGAAAGGAATCATTCAGTTGAATGCTGCTCTCTCCTCCCGTAAGTCCAAAGCCGGCAAGAAAAGCTCCGATCATTGTCAGAAGAAAGACACCCGCCGTCAGCAGCGTAAATAAGTAAGAGGCCAGGATCTTGCTCCAGCCGCAGAGACGCTTCCCATGGCGGCTGGTCAGAAGCAGCGCGTCCGTCTTCCGGGAATATTCTTCGGAAAAAACCGGAGCCAGGGCGATGATCAGAACAAACCCAAAGCCAGTCATCAGGTACATCCCCATGATAATAAATCCCGTATACCCACTGCTGTATCCCAAAAGCAGCGGTTTTTCTCCCTGATAATCTGGAAATGCTTCCTCCACGGTAAGCCCGTTATAGCTTCCATCCATGTTTCCAAACGAATTCTGGACCGTATTGTAAGTACTGTTGATGGTCCAGAAGCCTCCGTCGGGCGTTCCCGGCGCGTATCGTTCCAGAATATCCTGAATCTTTTCCTCCGTAAGTTCCCCTTCATACTCTGCCGCCACCTCTTTATCGTAAGCGACAGCTTCTCCTCCTCCGATATAGGTGCCGTCCGGCAGCCTGGAAATCGCGCTCTGCGGACCATTTCCCATATAAAGCATGAGGCTGAACACCGCCAGGGCTCCCAGAGCCGCATAGACAATCTTTCGCCGGACAATCTTTCCAAATTCATATCCAATCAACCGTATCATCGTTCTTCCTCCTGAAAGTAATAAAGATACAGATCTTCCAGCGTAGGCGCTACGGACACCGCCCCTTCCAGGGGCTTTTCCTCTCCGACAATGCGAAGAATGGTTTTATCGCCTGTGTTTTTCAGATTTCCCACGTTGTACCCCCGCAAAGCTCATCCGCTCTTTCCGTATCCACCTCACACTCCCAGACCTTCCCGTCTATCTCATGGGTGATCACCTCCGGAGCTCCCCTGTGAATCAGTCTTCCCTCCTTCATCACCAGGATCTCGCCTGCAATATATTCCACATCCGATACAATGTGGGTGGACAGAAGAACAATCCTGTCCTTGGCGCAGGCGCTTATCAGGTTGCGGAAGCGTACCCGCTCCTTCGGATCAAGCCCCGCTGTAGGTTCATCCAGGATCAGGATCTCCGGATCGTTTAAAAGCGCCTGGGCGATGCCAAGCCTTTGCTTCATGCCGCCGGAAAAGGTTCGGATCTTTCGCTTTCTCTCGTCGGCCAGACCGACCAGGTCGAGAAGCTCCAGCATCTTCTGCCCCGCCTGAATCCTTCCAAGCCCCTTTAAGGCCGCCAGATAGAGCAGAAATTTTTCCGCCGTAAATTCAGGATAATAACCAAAATCCTGAGGCAGATACCCAAGCCTGCTCCGGTAATCCTCCCCAAGAGCGCCTATCTCCTGTCCATTGTAGCGGATTTCCCCGGAGGTAGGCGTCAAAATGTCGCAGAGCATCCGCATCAGCGTCGTCTTTCCCGCTCCGTTGGCTCCCAGAAGACCGTAGACGCCCTGGTGAAGCTCCAGAGCGAGCCGATCTACCGCCAGCTTGCGTCCATACTGTTTAGTCAGTCTGTCTATACACAATTCCATAATTTCTGTTCCTCCTTACCCGTCTCATTCAAAAAGCGCACGCAGCCCAATACAAGCAGACCAGCGCCCAAAAACAGCAGCGCCGTTAAAATCAGCGGACTTGTACAGGTCTTAAAAACCCACGGCACGTCCTGAATCCATGCCGCATGATACGTCCAGAAAATCCCCATGCAAAATCCGGCCAGCACAGGAACCAGGCCTTTCGCCCCGCGCCGAAATGTCTTCGCCAGCAGCAAAAAGACGCCGTCCGAGACCAAAAGCGGAAACAGAAAGAATAAAAGCAGGGTTTCCAGGGTATATCCCTCCAGAACTCCCAAACCTAGAATCACGACCGCCGCCCCACAGTCCACGATTCCAAATACCAGAAGCCGCATCCCCTGAATCTGCCTCAAATGGTAACGGCAGCACTCCTCCAGCTCCCACATACCGTTTTGCCAGCTTCGGAGAAGCTCCACCAGCCCTGCGATTCCAAACAAAGGCGTACAGGCCGAAACCATAAGCAGCGTATCCCGTCTGGCATAGTCTGTATTTTTCAAAAGCACGCAAAAGAACAGGAGAGCCGCCGCCTGGAAAAGCCAGGAGCCGGGCGACAGCCAGGAAGCCTGATCAAAAAGCCTCTCCAGGAATGTCTTTCGCGGCCGCAGCCGAAGCCGCATTCTTTCTTTTCGCAAAAGCGCGAGCGTCTCCTGTTTCGGCCCCTCCTCCGGCCGCAGCCAGTCTGCCCCCTCAGACAGCCCTGCCTCTTTCAAAAACGTCCGGATCTCTTTTTCTCTTTCCCTGTCATTTCTCCGCATCAATCTGCCTCCTCCTTTCCCATATACTCCTTCAGCTTCTCCAGCGCCTGCCGATACCGTGACTTGACCGTGGACATCTTTGTATCCGTGATCTCCGCAATTTCCCGAAGCTTAAAACCATGAAAAAAATACAGCACAATGGTTTCCCTCTGCTTATCCGAAAGGCTGCGAAGCGCCCGTTCGATAAGCTCCCGCCGCTCAATCTGCGCGAACTGCTTCTCCTCCTCCTGGATAAGTTCCAAAACCTCCCCGCCCGCCGGAGCGCGCGCCGCTTTTCGGAAGTAGTCGGTACAGACATTTGCAGCGATCCGGTACAGCCAGGCTTTGAATTTCATCTGCTCTGTATAGGCGTCCAGATAGCGCAGCAGATGAAGAAATGTCTCCTGCGTACAGTCATAGGCCGCCTCCCGGCTTCCCGTCTTGCAGCAGCAGAAACGAAAAATCCCATCGTAATACCGTTCTATCAGCACATCCAGCCATTTCGTCTCTCCTTTACGTATCCGGGCCGTGAGCTCGCTGTCCTTCCACTCTGCCGTGTTCTTCCTGTCCCTCATTTACAGTTCCTCATTCCTGAATTTCTTTTCTGTCTGCGTATTTATTTTCATTTACTATCCTCTTGTCTACTTATAGTAACGTCAAAAACGCAAAAAAGGCTTTAAAAACCTTTAAAGATTTTTAAAACCGCTTTTTCTTGTCTCCTCTGTCCCTGCGTATTATAATGGATTTACCCTCAGTTAACCCTTGTCAACTGAGGGCACCATCATTCTGCCCGCCGCAGACGGCGCGGCAAATCCCAGTACAAAAAGGAGAGGATACTTATGCAATACCGGGAACTCGGCAACACCGGCCTGCTGGTCAGCGAGATTGGCATGGGCTGTGAAGGCTTCGCTGAAAACGAATGTCAAAATACAGGAAAGCTCTTTGACGCAGCTGAGGAGCTTGGAATCAACTATTTCGACCTTTACACCTCGGATCCGAAGGTGCGCGCCAGCGTAGGCGAAGCCCTGAAGGGCCGCCGGGAAAAATTCTATATTCAATCTCACCTGTGTTCTGTCTGGAAGAACGGCCAGTATAAGCGTACCCGCAACATCGACGAGGTAAAGGCCGGCATGGAAGAAATGCTGTCTCTGCTTCAGACCGATTACATCGACGTGGGAATGATTCACTACTGTGATTCTCTGGAGGACTGGAATACGATTGCAAAAGGCCCCATTCTCGCCTACGCCAGAGAGCTTAAGAGCGCCGGCGTCATCCGTCACATCGGCTTAAGCAGCCATAATCCGGACGTAGCCCTGGCAGCCGTCAAAAGCGGGGCCATCGAGGTCCTGATGTTCAGCGTAAATCCCTGCTACGATCTGCAGCCCGCAGGAGAGGACGTGGAGGCGCTCTGGGACGAAAAGAATTACGAGGCGCATCTGGTAAACATGGAACCCAAGCGCCAGGAGCTTTACGAAGTCTGTCAGCGCCTTGGCGTGGGAATCACTGTCATGAAAGCCTTCGGCGGCGGCGATCTTCTGGACGCCTCTCTGTCTCCTGCCGGAAAGGCCCTCACGGCCTGCCAGTGCCTGCACTACGCTCTGACACGTCCCGGCGTAGCCTGTGTCCTGGCCGGAGCCCATTCTGTAGAGCAGCTCCGCGAAAGCGCCGCCTATGAGGATGCCTCAGAGGACGAGAAGGATTATGCCGCGACCTTCGCCACCTTCCCGAATATAAGCTGGGAAGGCCACTGTATGTACTGCAACCACTGCGCGCCCTGTCCGAAACAGATCGACGTGGCCTCCGTCACCAAATTTTTCAATCTCGCGAAAGCACAGGGTACCATACCAGAAACCGTGCGGGAACACTATGAACTCCTGTCCCATCACGCCGGAGAATGTATCGAATGCGGCTCCTGCGAGACACGCTGCCCCTTCCATGTCTCCATTATAGAGAACATGAGGCAGGCGAAAGAGCTGTTTGGGAAATAACGGCATAAACAGCAAAAAAGCGTATCGCCATCAATCTCTGACAGCGATACGCTTTCTTTTTTATCTCTCTTAAGCAAATTTTCTCTTGGCAGCCTCTACCACATGTCCTACCAGAACGGAAGTGGTTACGCTTCCCACGCCGCCCGGTACCGGAGTGATCGCCTCTACGATCGGCTCCACCTCGTCATAAGCCACGTCGCCGCAGAGCTTGCCTTCCTCGTTCACATTGATTCCTACGTCAATTACGATCTGTCCCGGAGATACATACTCCTTGCCTACGACGCCTGCGCGGCCTGCGGCCACGATCAGGATCTCGGCTTCGCGGGTTACGCTGGGCATATCCTTCGTTCTCGTATGGCATACGGTCACAGTCGCATTCTTCTTGATCAGCATCATAGCGGCCGGCTTGCCAACCACCAGGCTTCTGCCGATCACGACAGCCTTCTTGCCTGTGCAGTCAATTCCATAATGATCGAGAATCTCCATGCAGGCCTGGGGCGTACAGGGCGGGAAGCCTACCTGCTTTCCGGTAAATACGCCGCCGAGGGAAGCGTCGGTCTGGCAGTCTACGTCCTTCTCTGCAGCCAGAGCATTCTCAACCACATTCTGATCGATATGCTTCGGAAGCGGACGGAACATCAGAACGCCGTGAATGTTGTCGTCCTTATTCACCTCGTCGATCACTTTCAGGAGTTCTTCCTGGCTTACATCCTCCGGCAGAAGGTATTTCTTGTACTCTACGCCAAGAGTCTCGCAGCGTTTTGTCGCTCCTCTTTCATAGGAGAGGTCGTCCGGTCTCTCGCCTACGCGAATGATTCCCAGAGTCGGATTTACGCCCTTCTCCTTCAGGGCAGCCACGTCTGCCTTAATGCGCTCGTTCAGAGCGGCGGTTACTTCTTTTCCTAATAACTGTTTTGCCATGGTTTTACGGTTCCTTTCAAGATTTACGTTTTAGCAGAAATCCAAAGGAATTCTTCAGACTTCCACGTTTTGTTTTATTCTATCAGATTTTCTCTTTTCACGCAATCTTCTAACGCAGTCTTGCATTCACGCTTTCAAAGATTTCATCCGCGATTTTCGTATACTTCTCAAGCATCGCGTCTGCCTTCGCGTTTAACTCGGCGGCATACTCCTTATCTGCCATGGACTTTGTATTGATAAATACGTTGAGGGACGCACCCTGAAGGGCTGCCTTGCAGAATACCGCGCCTACGCCGGCGTCGCTGATAGCCAGGGCGGAACCCTTGGCCGCAAATTCCACGATTAAGTCCAGAGCCTCACAGCATTTCTCCATGATCTCCATGGGTACGGAGCAGGCGTCTTTCAGTACAATCGCCATAACGCGAGCCTTCTCCGCCTTTTCCTCCTCGGTCTCTCTGGGCATACCGTATGCCTTTGACAGCGGCTCAAAAACCTCGGCGTCACGCTCTACCAGATGCAGAAATTCTTTCTGGAGAGCCGTAGCCTTCTCCTTCAGAGCATACATTTCCTCTTCCACATCCGCGTATTTCTTCTTTCCTACGGTCAGGCTGCCTACCATATTGCCAAGAGCCGTACCTACAGCCGCTACCAGCGCGGAAGCTCCGCCGCCTCCGGGAACTGGCGCCTTGGAAGCCAGTACTTCTACAAATTCATCACATCTGCTGGTTGAAAATCCCATGTTTTATTCCTCTCTCTTTTATTTTTCTTGAGCCAGCTCTTCCGCCCGAATCCGCGTTCCGGGCCTGAAGCTGAAATGCTTCGTTTACACGCAGGCAGGAAGGGCCTTCTGGTCCTTCCCGTCTGTGATTTTATGAAAGTTTATAATGGATAACCTAACTGTTCAGTACCTTTAACGTCACACCCTGGCCGCCCTCCACATGCGCACTCGTCGCGCTTACGCGCTCCAGTCCCGTCCTACGGACTAAGACTGCTTATGTGGAGGGCGGTTACAGGGCAACCCTGTAACCAGTTTCAGGAGGACTGACGCTTACATGCAAGCATGACGCCTGCAGTCCTCCTGAAACTGCTCAGGGTGTGACTTATAACCTTTTAGAACAGTCCGCTGATCTTTCCGGTCTCGTCTACGTCGATTCTCTCAGCAGCCGGTACCTTCGGCAGACCAGGCATAGTCATGATCTCGCCGGTCAGAGCTACGATGAAGCCTGCGCCTGCGGAAATCTTCAGGTTACGTACCGTTACCTCAAAGTCTGTGGGCGCGCCCAACTTCTTCTCATCATCTGTCAGGCTGTACTGAGTCTTAGCTACGCAGATCGGGCAGTTGCCGAATCCGAGAGCCTCAAGCTCTTTCGCCTGCTTCTGAGCGTTTGCTGTGAGAACTACTCTCTTGCCGCCGTAGATCTTCTGTACGATCTGATTCAGCTTATCCTCGATGCTTCCCTCAAGCTCATAGGAGAATGTGAAGTTGTCGTTCGGCTGCTCGCAGAGACGAACTACTTCCTCAGCCAGCTTCACGCCGCCTTCGCCGCCTTTTGCCCATACCTGGGACAGAACTACGTTTACGCCGAGCTCCTTGCACTTCTTCTCTACCAGGTCGATCTCAGCCTGAGTATCGGTCGGGAACTCATTGATAGCTACTACGCAGGGCAGCTTGTATACGTTGGTAATGTTGCTTACATGCTTCAGCAGGTTCGGAAGTCCCTTCTCCAGAGCCTCCAGGTTCTCATTGTTCAGGTCAGCCTTCGGAACTCCTCCGTTGTACTTCAGAGCACGAACGGTCGCTACGATAACAACTGCGTTCGGCTTCAGGCCTGCCATACGGCACTTGATGTCCAGGAACTTCTCAGCGCCCAGATCTGCGCCGAAGCCTGCCTCGGTAACGGTGTAGTCAGCCAGCTTCAGAGCCATCTTGGTAGCCGTTACAGAGTTACATCCATGAGCGATGTTTGCGAACGGTCCTCCGTGAACGATAGCCGGTGTATGCTCCAGAGTCTGTACCAGGTTCGGCTTCAGAGCGTCCTTCAAAAGAGCTGCCATAGCGCCCTGTGCGTTCAGATCGCCGGCTGTTACGGGCTTCTGCTCGGAAACTTTTCCGTATGTATAGCCGATGATGATTCTCGCCAGTCTCTCCTTCAGGTCTGTGATGTCGCTTGCCAGACACAGAACCGCCATGATCTCGGAAGCTACGGTGATGTCATAGCCGTCCTCTCTGGGCATTCCGTTGGTTCTTCCGCCAAGGCCATCCACGATGTTACGAAGCTGACGGTCATTCATGTCCACACATCTTCTCCAGGTAATCTTTCTCGGATCGATGTTCAGAGCGTTGCCCTGGAAAATATGGTTGTCAATCATGGCCGCCAGCAGGTTGTTGGCTGCTCCGATTGCATGGAAGTCGCCGGTAAAGTGAAGGTTGATGTCCTCCATGGGTACTACCTGAGCGTATCCGCCGCCGGCAGCTCCTCCCTTTACACCGAATACAGGTCCCAGAGACGGCTCACGAAGGGCTACCATAACCTTTTTGCCGATCTTCTGAAGTCCGTCTGCCAATCCTACAGATGTGGTAGTCTTTCCTTCTCCTGCGGGAGTCGGGTTGATAGCCGTAACCAGAATCAGCTTGCCGTCCTCAGCGTTCGTCTCCTTCAGCAGATTGTAGTCGATCTTCGCTTTGTACTTTCCGTACTGCTCCAGATACTTGTCGTCAATCCCCGCCTTTTCCGCAATCTGCGTAATCGGCAGCATCTCTGTTTCCTGTGCAATTTCAATGTCAGATTTGAATCCCATTTTGAAACTTCTCCTTTCATTTTGCGTCCGTGCTTACCGGACAGCCTTCTTTTCTGTAGATAATTTAACAATCCCTTGTGGACTTGTCTCATCTACCATGTGTTCATTATATTGCACAGTCAAACATCCGACAATCATACAAACTGTCGGATGTTTGACATTCTTTTCACAATCTGATTTTACTTGCTTTTTACAGGGAAATTACAGTCCCGTTCAGGGAAATACTCTCGATTTCTTCCATGTCTGCCACGCTTTCCCAGAGAATCCGGCATTTCCCCACCTTTCCATCTTCCGCTTCCTCCGTGATAGCCTGCGCTTCTATTTGTCCGCCGTTTTTCAAATTCAACGCGGCGTTTTCCAGAATCACGTTTTTATCCGACAAAGTGTCAAATTCGACTGTCGCAGACACAGGAGAAATACCAATTTTTTTAACAGTCAGCTCTCCCGCCTGAATTTGCCCGTCAAAATCCCATATTTGCATGGTTTCTTCAAAGTTTACAGTAAAATTCAGCTCCCAGAAACCGGAAACCAGTTCTTCATAGGATCCCGTTCCTCCAAGGGCCAAAACGGCATTTTCAAGCTGATTTTCGCCGATATTGTTAAAACAGTAACGGCGGGCGAAAACTTCCTGTCCAGTCCCATCCGCGAAGTCGCTCTGACCTTCCAGCCCTGGAAACAGTTCCCGTGCATAGTCCTCCCCAATGGATGTGGCCCCGGAAGATCCGGAGAGTTCCTGCCCCGTCCGCGCATCCACCAAAAGCAGAGGCTTCTGATCGAGGAGGCTGTCCGTCAGTTCACCTCCCAGCTCCAGGTTCAGCAGTAGACTGTCCCCAGATTCCCCGGTCCAGATTCCCAGATTTGAGAGAGCCGCATCCGGAAACGTATTGGAAAAGCTGACTCTCTTGTCCGTCCGTGCCGCGATAAAGCTTTGGTAATAAGTCTCGTTTCCCTCCTCGTCTGCTTCCACGCCGCTAAAGCCTTCTGCTACAGTGTCTTCCGCCAGCGGTTCAAATTCTGCCATTAACTCCCCAAGCGTTCTGTCCATACCCATATCGACCACTTCATTCGTTCCCATCAGAAGATCAGAGAGTGAAAGCGACACCTGCTTTCCGTTCAAATCCACACCGCAGGTTTCCGCCAAAAGGAAGGTCGCCTTCCCCTGCACACTGCCATCGTCGATACGCTCCAGAGAACATCGTTGTCTCTCCTCTCCGTCCACCTGCAGCCAGACCTCACCGAAAGTATAGGACTTCAGAACACCTTCCTGTTCCTCGCTGAATGCCTGACCGTTCTCTGTCTCCACATCGATAGCCGCATAAAGGGCATTCCCATCGCTTACTGTACCGCGAACCGTAAGCTTCAGTCCGTTCCCCACTGTTTCCTCATAGATCATGTTTCCTGCACTGGCCAGAAACGCATTATCTGAGGAAAGGGGAACCGTTTCCGATGCACCGTCCGCTTCGGAAGGATTCTGTTCATTGATGTCCTCTGCAGCCGTCTGTCCCCGGAAAAATCCCTGGAATACATCGTTGATTCCAAAAGCCGCGGCAGCCGTCACAGACAGGCAAAGTATCATCACAGCCGTGCAGGCCGCCAGAATTCCAGGCCGTACCCTTTTGAAAATCTTTTTTCTCTGCCGTTCCTCCTTCATAATCTGTTCCACCAGGGCGTCATGGGTTTCCCTATCCGGCTCAATCCCGGAAAATGCTTTTTTATATTCTTTTATGCTCATACTTATCCTCCTACTACAGCTTGACGCATACAGGCGCAGTCTCCGTAAGCATATCACGAAGTTTTCCTCTTGCCCGGTTCAAGCGCGTTGTGATCGCCGTCACCTTTTCCCCGGTAAGCTCTGCAATCTCCCGCACGGAATAGCCCTCGTAATAAAACAAATGAATCACGGTCCGGTATTTAACCGGAAGGCCCATAACCGCCTCAAAAAGCTCGCTCTGTTCCTGAGGTACGTAAACGCCCTCCTCTCCAAACACACTTTCTTCCAGAGGCGCTGTTTTCTTAAACCAGGACGAGACGCAGAGATTCTTGCAGCAATTAATCGTCGTCCGGATAAACCATGCTTTCTCGTGTTCCTCATTTTCAAACTCCGGCTTTTTCCGAAAATAACGCAGAAATACCTCCTGATAAATATCATCCGCATCCTGCTTATTCTTCATATAAGAATAGGCCAGCTTGTATACGGTTTTCTCATGCTTCGCTATCAGAGCTTCCACCTGCCGATGCTTTTCATTTGGCATGAATCCTTCCTCCTTCCAGGCCTGTACCTATTATACCGGCGGGGTCAGGAAAATGTCACACAGCTTCCGTTTTCCGAAGCTGTCTGTAAAAAGCGCCCGCAGCCAAAAGGGATACCGTATCCACAATGGGCTGCACCCACATACAGCCGTAAAGCCCGAAAATCCCGTTCATAAGGAACAAGAGCGGAATATCCAGCACGCCTTTTCTGAGTACAGAGCAGACCATGGATTCTTTAAATTTCCCCATAGCCTGAAACTGAATAATCATAGGATAGCAGACAGACATCATCGGCATAGCCGTCACCATGCACCGCAGGAAGCCTGCACTGTACCGGATGGTCAGCGGGTCGCTGATGAACAGGGAAGCAAGCTGCGGAGCAAAGATTTCATAGACCACAAGGCATAGCAGGGAAAAAGCAAGCGAGACCGAACAGCCCAGCCGGAAGATTTTCCCCCTTCTCTCCTGATTTCCCGCTGAATAATTATAGGCCAGAAGCGGCAAAAGCCCGTTGGATACGCCAATGGAAAAATAGAGCGGAAGCTGATCGAGCTTTTTTACGATTCCAAGTCCGGCCACGGCTTCCGTCGTATACAGAGACACGAACTTTGACTGAGCCGCTATAGCCACGACAGTCAAAGCATATTGAATAGCCGAAGGAAAACCGCTTGTAAGAATCGCTCCGATATAACGGCCCGCATAACGCAGCCTTGCAGGATTCAGACTCAGAACGGTCTTCCGGCGCCTTACTGCAAGGTACAATAGAAAGAACAGGGCGGCCGCCAGATTGGAAAAGGCCGTGGCTATTCCTGCTCCCACTGCTCCCAGGCCGAGAAAACGAGGCAGCACAAAAAACGGATCCAGAATGATATTCAAAACGCCGCCCAGGGAGACGCCCGCCGCAGCGGCGGCAGCGCTTCCTTCCGCGCGCACCAGATTGGACAGAAGGTTGTTCAGTATCGTTCCCGGACCTCCTATTACCACCACCCAAAGCGCGTATCTGTACGCAGTCTCAAATACATCCGGCGTGGCGCCGCAGAGAATAAGGACAGGTTCCGCAAAAATCAGGAACAATAAAGAAAAAAGGAACGCCAGACCAAGTCCTCCCCAAAAAGAAAGGGCGGCAATTCCCCTGGCAGCCTCTGTATTTTTCTTTCCAAGGGCTCTCGACAAGGCGCTTGCTCCGCCTACGCCGCACAAATTGGATATGGCCGTGAGCATCACAAAGGAAGAATACACCACCGTAATCGCCGCGGTCTGATTCGGTTCATTCAGCATTCCCACAAAATACGTATCCGCCAGATTATAGATCAGGGCGATCATCTGGCTGGCAATCGCCGGGACGATCTGTCTGCACACCGCCTGTGGAACCGGCATCACCTCAAAGACTGCCGTCCTGTCTGTTGCCTTTTTCATTCCCACCACTCCTTTGCAGTTCAAAAATCTGTTACTTATTATTTATTGCACTGCTTTTCGCTATTATACCATGTCCTTCGGACATGGTAAGCGACAGCAAAAAATGACAGGAACAAGTCCTGTCATTTTTCTGATAATCTCATTCGTCATTCAGAAATTGTCATCCCGCATTGCCCTCTGCTTAATTTACCAGCACCTTTTCCACCTCTGCGATATACATTGTATGGTAGTCTTTCTCCGGATACCACCGTTCATCGCAGGACTTATCTATGAAGCAGGACGGATCATAGGGCTGCGCGTACAGCTTGCGGCAGACCAGTACCGTATTCGCCTCGCTGAAATAGGGGATTCCCTCCTCATGTTCCACAGTCAGACCAGATTTTGCAATCTTATCCTCGTCGCGTCCTGATACGGTTCCAAGATAATTCAGGGTTTTCCGGTACCCGTCATCCAGAACGGACAGGGAGAAGCCTTCTCCTGCATCCACAAATTCCTTCGTATATCTCTGGGGGCGCAGCACGATAAAGGCCACGTTCTTTCCCCACATAACGCCCAGACCGCCCCAGGAGGCCGTCATCGTATTGACCTTTCCTTCCTTTTCGGCAGTGACAAGAAGCCATTCCTTTCCAATCATGGAAAATACGTTTTTCTGAAGCTCCTCCGGCTTGATGCTTTTCATAATCCTCCTGCTCCTTTCCTAAGCAGCCGCGTTTTGCGGTCCCCGTTATCGGATTCTTTCCGGGAATCCCACCTTTTTCTGCACCTTCCGCAGCGTCTTGTTTGCAAAATACTGAGCCTTTTCGGCGTTGTTCTTGATTACGGAATCAATATAGGCCTTATCCTTGGAAAGCTCCGCCACCCGATCCTGCAGGGGCTTCAGCACTGCCACTACAGCCTCGCCTACGGCAGGCTTAAACTGCGCATAGCCCTGTCCGTCGAACTCACGAACCACTTCCTCCGGCGTCTTTCCGGTGCAGGCGCAGTAAATATTGATCAGGTTTTTGATTCCAGGCTGCTCGTCGCGGTACAGAATCTGTCCTTCGGAGTCTGTGACCGCACGCTTGAACTTCCGCATGATCGTATCCGGATCGTCCATAAGATAAATGCTGCCGTTGGGATTTTCATCGGACTTGGACATCTTTTTCGCCGGATCCTGCAGGCTCATAATCTTTGCGCCCACCTTGCCGATATAGGCCTCCGGCACCGTGAACACGTCGCCGTAAATTCCATTAAATCTCTGGGCAATATCGCGCGTCAGCTCCAAATGCTGCATCTGATCGATACCTACCGGAACTACATCTGCCTGATACAAAAGAATGTCGGCCGCCATCAAGACCGGATAGGTAAAAAGTCCGGCATTGATATTGTCGGCATGTTTCGCCGCCTTGTCTTTGAACTGAGTCATGCGGTTCAGCTCTCCCATATAGGTAAAGCAGTTCAGGATCCAGGCCAGCTCTGCATGGCCTGATACATGGGACTGGTAGTAAATACAGTTTTTCTCCGGATCAAGTCCCGCCGCGATATACAGCGTCAAAAGGGCGCGCGCCCTCTTGCGGAGCACTGCCGGATCCTGGCGGACCGTGATAGAATGCATATCCACCACGCTGTAAAAGCACTCATATTCATCGCTTAAGGTCACCCAATTCTTCAGGGCTCCCAGATAATTTCCCAAAGTCAGGTTTCCTGTAGCCTGCATTCCGCTGAACAGAACCTTCTTATCACCTATCATGTCATTTTCCTCCTATATATTCAGAAGCGAGCAGGCCACTTTGAAAAAGATCAGCAGACTGCAGGCATCTACAATCGTCGTAATCAGCGGAGCCGCCATAATGGCAGGATCCAGCTTCATTCTTTCCGCCAGCATCGGCAGGATACAGCCGATGATCTTGGCCAGCACCACGGCCAGCAAAAGTGAAATCACCACGGAAAGGCTTAAGAGCGGCTGTCCTGGGAACTGCAGAATCAGCCGGATAAAGTTGGCGGCCGCAAGCACAAGGCCGCAGAGAATCCCGACGCGGAACTCCTTCCAGACTACGCGCAGCACATCCTTAAGTTCAATGTCGCCCACCGCCATTCCTCGAATCACCATAGTGCTGCTCTGATTGCCGCAGTTTCCACTGGTATCCATGACCATCGGAATAAAGCTCAGAAGCAGTGGCATGATCTGAATGGCTTTCTCATAATCCATCAGGATCGCTCCCGTAAGCACAGAAGCAAACATCAGAATCAGCAGCCAGGGAAGACGGTTCTTCGTAAGCTCCAGCACACTCGTCTTCAGATAAGGCTTCTCAGATGGGAACATAGCCGCCATTTTCTCAAAGTCCTCTGTAGCCTCCTGCTCCATGACTTCCACCGCGTCGTCTACCGTGACGATTCCGACCAGCCGATCCTCATGATCCACAACGGGAAGGCAGAGCAGATCGTATTTATTGAAGGTCTCTACCACGTCCTCCCGGTCCTCAGTCGTGACCGCGCAGATCACGTTCTCATCCATAATGTCCTTGATCACCGTCGTATAAGGACTCATCAGCAGATCCTTCACCGTGACGACTCCCTGCAGACGGCGCTTGCTGTCCGTCACAAAACAGGTATAGATGGTCTCCTTATCCACACCGTTTTCCCGAATATAGGCAAAGGCCTGCTCCACGGTCATGTTCCGCTTCAGGCCGATATATTCCGCAGTCATAATGCTTCCCGCGCTGTTCTCCGGATACTGAAGAAACTGATTGATCAGGTTCCTTGTCTCCGGCGTCGCGTTCTGAAGCACACGCTTCACGACGATGGCGGGCAGCTCCTCCAGCATATCCACCGCGTCGTCCACGTACAAATCCTCTATAATCTTTCCCAGCTCATAGTCTGTAATACTGTTGATAATATGCTCCTGGTCCTCTACTTCCAGGAAGGAAAACACATCGGCTGCCAGTTCTTTGGGCAGCATACGAAATACCAGAACCTTTTTCTCAGGTTCCAGTTCCTCCACAAACTCCGCGATGTCCACCTCGTTCATCTCGGCCATCGTCTCGCGCAGCTTCCGGAACTGACGGCTCTCCAGGAGAGCGTCCAGCTCCTCTCTATCAAAATTTCCCATTGCCATGCCAATCTCCTCCTCACGCCGGGAACAGGCATGACAATTCTATCCTCTGGAATCTTATTTCTGCAGAAGAAAAAAGGAATCCCAACCAGAAGAATCCATGCCTGTGCCTATTCTGTTCTGTCTTAAGCTACAACTTCGACCTCGCCCGTCCACGGACTCTTCACATCCTTTTTTCGCATAGATTAGACAGCCAGCCTTCCGCACCACGCCGATGCAGCAGGACGGTCTGCCCGCAACTTTTATATTAACACCAAACGGCGGCTACCGTCAACCGGTAACCGCCGCTAAGTTTGTAAACTTTTATCTTTTATCTGTTACAGGGTGCGGCCTGCAATCATTTCCCTTTGAGCCGCTTGTCTGATTTTACAGAGAGACGCGTACCCACGCTCTGAAAAATCTGTACCATAATGATCAGCAGGATCACCGCAAGAAGCATCACAAGATATTTATAGCGGTAATAGCCGTAGTTGATCGCGATCTGTCCAAGACCGCCGCCGCCGATGATGCCACTCATGGCGGAATAGCTCAGAATCGTAGTGATGGCAATCGTAAAATTAGAAAGGAGCGAAGGCACGCTCTCAGGAATCATCACTTTGACAATGATCTGAAACGGAGAGGCTCCCATGCTCTGGGCCATCTCAATGATATTGGGATTCACCTCGCGCAGACTGCTCTCCACAAGGCGGGCCACAAACGGAAAAGACGCAATCACAAGGGGGACGATGGAAGCCACGGTTCCTACTGCGGTTCCCACAATCAGCCTTGACAGCGGAAATACCATCACCATCAGAAGCAGGAACGGTACGCTCCGCAGCAGATTGATCACAGCGTTCAGCACATGCATCACACCTTTGGGAAGGGGGCGCACACCGTTCTTCTCTCCTGATACCAGAAGCACGCCCAAGGGCAGACCAATCACGATCGCAAAAACCGTCGCGATGATCGTCACATAGAAAGTTTCCCAGATGCCCAGCAGAAATTCATTCTGCACAATCTGCAGCGTTTCTTCGATAACCTCTGAAGACAGCAGCTTATCAAACATTGTCCGTCACCTCCTCCACCAGAACATCCGGCACGCTCCGAAGATACTCCATTGCCCGGCGTACCATCTCGTCGTCTCCGGTGATACCCAGCAGCATATTGCCATAGGCCTTGTCTCCGATACTTCTCGTGGACGCACCCAGGATACTGGCCGGAATCTGTTCTTCCATAGCCAGCTTTGCAATAAGCGGCGTACGGGAAGCCACAGCTCCGCTGAACACTACACGGATACGGCGCTCGCCCTTGGGATCCAGGAGGATCTCGTCGGCTCCCTCCGGGAATACCAGACGCTTTGCCGCCTTTGATTTGGGACTTGAGAAGATCTCGCTGACCAGTCCCTCCTCCACCACATGGCCTTCATCCAGAATCGCCACATGGCTGCAGATCTCCTCCACCACGCTCATCTGATGAGTGATAATAATCACGGAAATGCCAAGTCTTCGGTTGATGTCCCGGATAAGCTCCAGGATCGAATGGGTGGTCTTTGGGTCGAGAGCGCTGGTGGCCTCGTCGCAGAGCAGAACCTTTGGATCTGTGGCAAGAGCCCTCGCAATCGCGATTCTCTGCTGCTGTCCGCCGGAGAGCTGAGCCGGATAAGCGTTCGCCTTGTCAGGCAGCCCCACGATCTCCAGAAGCTCCATGGCGCGCTTTTTCGCGTCAGCCTTGTTCACGCCGGCCAGTTCCAGCGGAAAGCATATATTTTTCAGACAAGTACGCTGCATCAGAAGGTTAAATCCCTGGAAGATCATCGTGATCTCTCTGCGTATTTTCCGAAGCTCCATCTTTGACAAAGCTCCAATGTCCTGACCATCTATCAGGACCTGTCCCCCTGTGGGACGTTCCAGCATATTGATGCAGCGGACAAGCGTGCTCTTTCCCGCTCCGCTCATGCCGATGATACCGTAAATGTCTCCGTCATGAATCGTGAGGCTGACGTCTTTTAACGCCTCCACCGTCCCGTCCGCCGTCTGAAATTCCTTGGACAAATTTTTGATTTCTATCATAACTACCTCCGGACAAAAGGGCGCCGAAATACCTGTATTTGGCGCCCGTCAGCCTTCTGCTTTCCTCTGTTACTCGGTAATCGCATCCAGAGAGGTCTGCTTTCCTCCGTAGATTCCCATAGGTTCCACATGAATAGTGGCAACCGATACCACATGGGTGCCGTTCTCCGCGTTAAAATCATCCAGATACGGCTGATGCTGGAAATAGTTTGCGTCCACCTCGCCGGTGTCAACTACATTATTGGGCTGCACATAATCCGTAAACTCCATGATCTCCAGCGTAATGTTTCTTTCCGCAAGGATTTCCTTCGCCACCTGAAGAATCTCCGCATGAGGCGCCGGGGAAGCCGCCACTGTAATCGTGGTTCCCGCCAGAGCGTCGTAATCCACGGAATCATCATACCCGTTCGTCGGATTATCCACAGTACTCACCACGTCTCCGCCGTACTCCTCCAGGATGAAATCAGCTACCTGCTGGCTCTCCAGAGCCGCTTTCAGCGCCTTGATATTGTCGTTGTTCTCCGTTCCCTCCTTTACCGCAAGCACATTGCCATAGGCAGAAAAGGAACCTTCTATCGCCAGCGCGTCCTCCATGGGATTCAGTCCCGCGTCAATCGCATAGTTGGAATTGATGACTGCATAATCCATATCCTGAAGCACATTGGGAAGCTGAGCCGCCTCTACCTCATTGAACGAAATATCATAGGGATTTTCAGCAATATCCGCAATCGTCGCCGTGATTCCGGCATCTTCTTCCAGGGTGATATACCCAAGCTCCTGCAGAAGCAGCAGAGCGCGCGCCTCATTCGTCGTATCGTTGGGAACCGCGATCTCCACACCTTTGCTTCCTCCGCCGCAGGCCGTAAGAGCTGCCGCCGCAGTCAGGCAGGCTGCAAGAACAGCCAGTTTCTTTCCAAACTTTTTCATAACACATCTTCCTCCATTATATATTCTGTTATTTTCAGGCTTCAGCAATGCACTCCACCTCTACCAGACCGCCCTTTGGCAGATTCGACACCTCCACGCAAGATCTGGCCGGGAAATTTCCCTCAAAGTAAGATTCGTAGATCTTATTTACCGCCGCGAAATCACCTATATCAGCCAGAAAGATCGTAGTCTTCACAATCTTATCATAGCCGGATCCTGCCGCTTCCAGCACCGCTCCCATATTCTTCATAGCCTGGTGCGCCTGCGCCTCCACGCCCTCCGGAAGCACGCCTGTCTCCGGTATCAGGCCAAGCTGACCGGAGCAGTATACCATGCCGCCTGTCTTTGCAGCCTGAATATAGGGACCTACCGCAGCCGGAGCCTTATCTGTATGAATTACTTCCTTTGCCATATTCTCGTCTCCTCTCTGAACCATGACAGCCCGCCCAAAACGGGCAGGCTGTCATACTGTCACATTTGCTATTTATCATACCGAATTTTGTCACTGTTTGCAAGTCTTTTTCTCAGCCGTAAGGTCAAAGACTGCTTTTCACGGCCCGGATCCGAAACAGAGGCGTCGGATTATAAAACGGGCTTTCCTTCTGATATATCCGTCCTGACACTCCCTCGTCTGTCTCTACCTGGATGCAGCCCAGGTCTGTCAGCGTCTTCACGTCCCAGGCCGGACGGCGTTCTTTGCTGATAGCCAAAGCATCCTTAATCGCGTCGCATTCCTCAAGCTGGCTGCAGCTTATCTGTCGGTGCGCGTGGTTTTTTGGAAGGCTGTCCTCTGCGGCAAATCGCTCCACGCCGTAATCCGCATCAAAATTCAAAAGCACTCCGCCGTCCTTCAGCACGCGCAGCCATTCCTGATACGCCCTCTTGGGGTGCGGCAGCGTCCAGGTCAGATTTCTGGAGATCACCACGTCAAACCATCCGTCTGCGAATTCCAGATTCTCCGCGTCCATGACCCGAAAGTCTACCCCGGTCTGGTTTTCCGCCGCAAGCTTTGTAGCCTCCTCAATCATCGCCGGCGTCAGATCAATGCCTGTAAGTCTATATCCCTTTTTCGCAAGCAGAACCGCAAAAAAGCCGCTTCCCGTTCCCACATCCAGGATCCGCAAATCTTCGCCTTCCGGCAGCTGCGGCTCAATCTCGGAAAGCCACAGCTTCGCCAGAGAGCTTTCCAGCTCCTCCTCACGAAGCTTCGCGAAATCCGCGCTGCGCTTTGTCCAGTAAGAGGATACTCTTTCCTTTATCGCTTCCATTCGTTTCCTGTTCCCTTCTCTGTCTTTCTTCCTGTCTGTCAAAGAGCGGCTCATTCTGGCATACGGCGCTATTTTACCGCCTTTACCAGAAACATGGGCGTAGAAGCATAATTCACCTTTTCCACATCGCTCCACACGCGCTTCCATACGGCTTCGTCCGTACAGACGCTGCGAAAGCCGACGTTCTTCAACGTCCGCACATCCCAGGCCGGACGGGACACCGGGCTTAGCGGGACCTCCCTGGCGATCCGTTCCATCTCATCGATGTCTGTACCGATATAATGGTCCTCCAGGTGAAGATTCTCCACATTTCTGCGATCCTCCTCGTAACCCCGGCGCTTTTCCGTATCAAACAGATGCGCGTACCAGTTCGCGTCAAAATTCAGGAGCAGTCCTCCCTTTTTCAGCACTCTGCGCCACTCCTGATAGGCTTTGTCCGGCGCCTCCAGATTCCAGGTAAGATTCCGGGACACTACGACGTCGAACTGCTCGTCCCCAAATTCAAGCCTCTGGGCGTCCATACGATGCCAGTTGATCCGCTCCGCATAGGGACCTGCGTTCTCCCTCGCCTTCCGGAGCATCTCCTCCGTATAATCCACAGCCGTCACCCGATAACCGGCTTTCGCCAGAATAATCGCAAAAAATCCGGGACCTGTACCGATGTCCAGCACATGGATCTCAGAAGGCGCTTTTCTGGGAAATTCCTCCTCCAAAACCCGCAGCCAGCGGTTTTTCTGCTCTCCCGCCAATTCCTCCTGATTTACTTTAGAATAGCCCTCTGCCCTGTTTGTCCAGTAGGCCTGTATACGTCCCAGTATTCTTCCCATATACCGTCACTCCAACCGCAGCGCTGACACGCCGGAGAGAAATCTCCTGTACGAGGGCGCCGCATATTTTCAAAATCCAGAAGGAGTATAGCACAGCTTTCAAAAGGCCCGCAAGCCTCCCTGGGGGATAATATTTCACCGGATAAAAGCGCGATTCACGCATACAGATGACAGGCTACCCGATGTCCCGAAGCGACCTCCTTCAAAGCCGGACGCCTGCTTTCGCAGATCTCCATACGCCGGGGACAGCGGGAACGGAACGGGCAGCCTGCGTAAATATCCTGCTGCCCTGCGGACACGCTCTCCATGGGCTCTATTGGCTTGCCAAAATCCATACGAAGATCAAAGACGGCTTCCACCATAGTCCTTGTATAAGGATGCAGGCAGCCCGCCGCTACCTCCTCACCGGGAAGCTCCTCCACAATATTTCCCAGATACATGACGGCTACCCGGTGAGATAAGGACTGCACCAGAGCCATATCATGACAGACAAACCCGTAGGCAATTCCTTTTTCTCTCTGAAGTCTTACCAGAAGCTCAATGATCGATTTCTGTACCGAAACATCCAGAGCCGAGGTGGCCTCGTCGCATACGATAAGTTCCGGTTCCAGCACCAGCGCACGGGCGATGCCGACGCGCTGCCTCTGTCCGCCGCTCATACTGTGAGGATAACGCCGGGCAAAATCTCCCGGAAGCTCTACCATTTCCAGATACCTCCGCGCGGTCTCCTCCCGTTCGCTTCCTTTGATTCGCTTAAAATTCAAAAGGGGCTCGCAGATTATATCCATCACTTTCATTTTCGGGCTGAAAGCCTCCGCCGGATCCTGGAAGACCATCTGGATCTTTTGCCTGTGCCGGCGCAGCTCCTCGCCCTTTATATCCGTAATATCCTTGCCTCTGTAAAAGAGCCTCCCCTCGTCAGGACGTTCCAGCGACATCACCATACGCATCAGCGTACTCTTGCCGCAGCCGCTCTCCCCTACGATTCCCAGGGTTTTCCCCTGATAAAAATCCAGACTCACATCCTGGCAGGCCAGCAGTGTCCGGCGGTTCGGCGCCGGATACCGCTTTGTGATATGTCTTGCCTCCAGAATCCGTGTTCCCACTTCAGACAAACCGTTCCCCTCCCATCGAAGGCACACTGTCAAGCAGCTTTCTGGTATAGGCGCTGGAAGGATGATGCAGGATCTGCGCCCTGTCTCCCATATCCACAATGCGCCCTTCTTTCATCACCACAAGCGTATCCGCCATATAAGCCGCCACACCGAGATTGTGCGTCACCAAAATGATCCCTGTTCCGTAGCTTTCCCGCATCTTCAGCATCTGGCGCACGATCTGGGCCTGCGTCGTCACATCCAGGGCGCTGGTTGGCTCGTCGGCCAGCAAAAGCCTGGGCTGAAACGTCATAGCCATGGCGATACCCACTCTTTGGCGCATTCCGCCCGAAAGCTGGAAAGCATAGCTTTGCATGATATGTTCTCCATCTGGCAGACTCATCCGCTCAAGCATTTCCCTTCCTCTCTTCCACGCCTCTTTTTTCGTCATATTCTGATGGGCGCGGATGTATTCCACATACTGGCTTCCTATCTTCCGCACCGGATTCAGGGTGGCCCCGGAGTCCTGAAAGATCATGGACATCTTCGTCCCCCTGATACTCCGCCAGCCCTCGGCGTCAAGACGTGTCAGGGAACTTCCTTCAAACAAAATATCTCCCTGGCTTATAAATCCTCCTCCCGGAAGGCAGCCAAGAACAGCCCGGACCACCGTCGTCTTTCCGCTTCCGCTCTCACCCACAATTCCGACGATCTCACCCTCTTTCATCGAAAGGCAAAAATCCCGTACCGCAGGCTCCGGATTTTCCCCATATACAACCGACATTTCCTGTATGTTCAGCATCCGGTCTCCTCCTTCTTTCTTCCGTTTCCTTCCGCGCCGGCGTTTTATTCATCTCTTGTATCCAGCACGTCGCGCAGACTGTCGCCCAGCAGATTGAATACTACTACCGTGATAAAGATCGCCAGCCCCGGAAATATCATAAGCCAGGGAGCCGCCGTCATATAGGCCCTGCCCTCATTAAGCATCAGCCCCCATTCCGCCGTGGGAGCTTTGGCTCCGAAACCGAGAAAGGAAAGGGCCGCGATCTCCATCATCATGCTTCCAATATCCGTCGCTCCCGTGATCAGGATCGTGGGGAGAACATTCGGCAGCAAATATTTCCACAGGATGTGGGAAGACGTGGAACCCGTCACCCTGGCTGCCGCGATATAATCTCTCTCCCGGATTTTAAGCGCCAGGCTTCTCGCCAGACGCGCGTATTTCGTCCAGCTCACAACCGCAATCGCAATCACCGCATTCCTCATGCTCGCTCCCATGATTCCGGCCACGGCCAGAGCCAGCACCATGCCTGGAAACGAGATCATCATATCCGCAATCCGCATAATCACCGCGTCCAGCGCTCCTCCGAACCAGCCGGCCGCAATACCCAGCAGTGTTCCCGCCGCCATGATGATACATACAAGCGCAAGAGCTGCCGTAAGGGATGTCCTGGATCCATAGATCACGCGGGAATAGAGATCCCGTCCCATACGGTCTGTGCCGAACCAATGTTCCGCGCTCGGAGGCTGAACCGCGTCAGCCAGTACGGCCTCATAGGGATCATGAGTTGCCAGAACCGGCGCAAAGGCGGCCACAGCGATGACGCCCAGAGTCAGAAGCAGGAACAGGGTAAAAGCAGGGTTTTTCTTTATAAAAGCCTTCAGCTTGTTCATCTTCCTACCTGCCCCCTTTCTTTATTCTTGGATCCAAAAGGCCATAGGAAAGATCCACCAGCAGATTGAGCACCATATAAATCAGGGCTATCCAAAGCACATATCCCTGAATCAGCGAATAGTCCATGGAGGTAATCGCGTCCACCGCCAGGCTTCCAAGCCCTGGATAGGAAAAAATGACCTCCACAACAGCCGTGCCTCCAAGCAGGGAACCAAGGGAAAGTCCCAGCATTGTCAGCAAAGGAAGCAGCGAATTGGGCAGCACATGACGCCAGAGAATCACGCTTTCTTTGATTCCCCGGCAGCGCGCTCCGGTTACATAATCCTGGTTCAGCTCCTCCAGAAAAGCCGTCCGTACCTGGCGCGTATATTTTCCCGTCATGGCAAAAGCCAGCGTTACCGCAGGCAGAATCAGTCTGTCAAATCCCTGTCCCGACGATACTACAGGCAGTACGCCAAGCTGTACGCCAAAAAAGTAAAGAAGCATCAGTCCCACCCAGAAATTAGGCAGGGACACCCCCAGAAATGTAATCCCCCGGATCAGATAGTCCAGAACGCCGCCCTTGCTGACGGCCGAAAGGATCCCAAGGGGAACCGCCACGACCAGCATCAGCAGCAATGAAAGGAGAGCCAGTTTCAAAGTAGGCCAAAGTCTCGCCAGAAGCAGCTCCGCCACCGGTCTGTTTAAGGAGTAGGAGGTACCGAAATCCCCATGGAGGCAGTCGTCCAGCCAATTCAGATACTGTACGAGAAAAGGCTCGTTCAGCCCCATAGCCTCTCTTCTCTGTTCAAGAATCTCTTCGTCCGGAATGGTTCCGCTGGCTGCGTACATGGCCCGGACCGGATCTCCCGGAGCCACGTAGGTCAGGCCGAAAGTCAGAAAACTGATTCCCAGCAGCACAACGACGATCTGAAGGAATCTCCCCAGCAGTCTTCCCTTTTTCATTCGACCTCTCTCCTTTCCTGTTTCGCGCCCTTAACTGACAGGGGCAGGCAAAGCCTGTATAAAAAGGCAGGAACATAAAATTCCTGCCCCAAAGCCTTTGAATTTCTTTCTTATCATATAGACCGGCGTTTCAAATGTCAAGATTTCTTTTATTTCAGACCAGACAGGTATGCTCGCTCACCCAGTAAAAATCGGCCGGCGTACTCGTAATCCAGCTCACGTTGCTCTTTGTGACAAAATTCATGACCGGATAACAATAATAAATGCAGACACTGTCATCCAGGAGAATCTGCTCCGCCTCCTTCGCCAGCTCGATACGCCTGTCCGGATCTGCCGTGACAGCCAGCTCGGAAAGCACCGCGTCAAACTCCTCGCTGGAATATCCGAAGGAATTGTAGCTGCCTCCCGTTTTAAAATAGGTCGTCATATGATTCTCCGGATCGCCGCAGTTCAGCGCGTTGATGCTCATGCAGAGCATATCGTAATCCCCGCTTCCAAGCATATCGATGACTGTCTGAGTGTCGTGTACCTCAAGAGTCACACGGATGCCAAGCTCTGCAAGCTCAAGCTGGGTAGCCTCCGCCAGAATCTGCTGTTCCGGCCGTCCCGTATAGTAGACGAACCGCAGATTGAGCGTTTCTCCTTCCGGCGTCTCCCGATAGCCATCCCCATTAATATCCTGGTAGCCTGCTTCATCAAGAAGCTTTTCCGCGCTTTCCGGATCGTAGGCGTTTTTGTCTGTCAGTTCCTCATAGCCATAGGCGGACGCGGATGTCAGAAGCGTCTTTCCGGCCACGTATTCTCCATTCAGAAGATTCTCGCAGTAGGACTCCTTATCCAGATACCGTAAAATAGCCTGACGGAGCGTCTCGTCCCCCAGCGCGCCGTTCTGATTCATAAATCCGTGCGCAGTCCGGCCGCTGGCTGTTCTCACAATCGAATATTCTTCCTGATTCTCAAAATCCGCGATGCTGGTCATACTCACATTGTACACAGCGTCAAAATCACCCGACTTAAGTCCCATGGTCAGGGTAGACTGGTCCTCCGTATAGACAAAGGTTATCTGATCCACCTGTACCTCGCCGCCCCAGTAGCGTTCATTTTTGACCACCACGGTTTCTTTTGTCAGCGGATCGAAGGAGGACACCACAAAGGGACCTGTACCTACGGGGCCTTCGTCCGCGATCTTCGTCATATCCACAGTCGTATCTATGATCGTAAAGTACGGATCCGCCAGCTTATTGGGGAGAATAGGCTCCGGCTTCTCTGTCGTGATCGTCAGCGTCTGCCCATCCGCCTCTATGGAAGCAGGCGTAAAATACTCCGGCCCCCTGGTTCCGCTCTCATAGACATGCTCCAGGGATGCCTTTGCCAGCTCGGCGGTCAGCTTCGTCCCATTGGAAAAGGTCACGTCATCCCGCAGGGTAAAGGTCCAGACCGTATGATCCTCATTGACCGTATAGTCGTCCTTCACAAGCCAGCCGGACACAGAAAAATCATCGTTCAGCTTTGTAAGCGTCTGGCCGATGCCGAAACGGACCGTATACCAGCCATCGTAGCTTTGCAGGGGATCCAGGGTTCCGCAGCTTTGTCCCGTACCGATCACCAGGCTTTTCATTTCTTCTGTATCGGATGCGTTCCCGCCGCCGGAATCTCCGGCAGCTCCGCAGCCGGCCAGGCAGACGACTGCCGCCAGCAGACAGAGGAACCGCGTTATTCTTTTTTTTGTATTTTTCATCTTCTCCTCCTGATTTGCCGTGCATATCTGATTTCACATTGGCGTGCAAAGGACCGCCAACGCTGCTCATGTTGCATCATAGCATGGCGTTCTCCCCTCCGCAAGCCTCCCCACCGGATATATGTACAAATAATTTCCCGTCCGCCTCCTGTGTGTTGTCAGATCAGGAATTTCTCTGCGGTCTGAAAAAAACACCAGCGCATGGTCAGCTCCTCTACGGTGTCCACAGCCTCAATAGGATAAGCCTTCACGGCGGTTCCGTTCAGATAATAGCAGACGCTTCCCACCACCATCCCCGGTTCCACCGGCGCGCTTAAGGTGTCCGGCAGCTCCGTTTTCACCTGAATCTCCTCGCTCTCTGCAAGCAGGAGCTTCAGGTCCGGCTCCTCTGACGCAAGCTGAAGTCCTGTGTACGCCTGATCCTGCAGATCGCCGCTTTTCGGAATTCCGTTTTCTACAGGAACCTCTCCCAGCATAACATCCTGCCAGACGTTCTGATACTGGTAATGCTCCAGCCCATAGCTCATGAGTTTTCTTGTATCGCTCCACTTGTAGCTCCGGTTATTCGGCCAGCCGCAGGCCAGAAGCGCCACGATAAAGGTTCTCCCATCCCGCTCAAGAGCGCCCACATAGCAGTAGCCGGCCTGATTTGTAAAACCGGTCTTTCCGGAAAGCGCTCCCTCCATCATTCCGAGAAAAGCATTTTTATTTCCCACAGTAAAATTTCTAAGTCCCTCCACATCCCCAAAGCTGTAGGCATTCGTCCGGGTAATTTGAAGAAACTCCTCTTTCTTCGGGGATTGACAGATGCAATAGCGCATAACGCGGGCCAGGTCCGCCGCCGTCGTGGAGTGGACGCCGTTCTCGTCCTCGGCGTCCAGACCGTTCGGCGTTATGTAATAGGTGTCGTAGCAGCCGATGTCCCTGGCTTTTGCGTTCATCATAGCCGCGAATCCCTCCACCGATCCGCCCACATGCTCGGCAATCGCCACGGCGGAATCATTGTGGGATTCCAGCATCAGAGAATAGAGAAGATCTTCCAGCCGGTACTGATCGCCTGCACGGATGCCAAGCTGCACATCCGGCATACTGGCCGCGTACTCGGATACCGTCACAATCTCATCCAGGTTGGCGTTTTCCAGCGTGACAATCAGCGTCATAATCTTTGTGGTGCTGGCCATGGGACGCTGTTCATAGCCGTTTTTTTCAAACAAAATACGCCCGGAATCCGCATCCATTAAAACCGCGGACTGAGCGTAAAGCTGGCCAAGCTCAGACGGCCCCTCCTGCGCTTCCGCCTCTTCCTGAGCATACGCCTGCAGAGAAAGACTGATGGTAAGAGCTGTCATAAGCAAAATACGAAATATTTTTTTCACTTCAACACGACCTGTACCTGATTTCCTTTCATTTTATTCTGCTTTCCGGGCAAATAGAAGGAAGCTGCCGGAAAAGAACTCCGACAGCTCCCGTAAGTTTGCTGAAAAATACTTTCAGTGACGCGCTGATTCATTTCCCCCGCAGGAGCAGGAACCGCCGCATCCGCTGCAGCCGGTACACCCGCAGGAAGAAATTCCCCGCTTTTTGTTGCGGATGATAGAACGGATGCAGAAGAATAAAGCCACTGCAATCACCAAGAGTACTATGATGTCTGTCACACTAACCTTCCTCCTTTATATCTCCAATCCGATACATGTTCCTTCGGTCAATGACGCCTGCCTCCTCTAAAGTCTTTATCATCCGGTATACAGTGGCCATGCCCACCTTATGGTCTTTTTCTCTGACCTGATAATAGATCTCCTTGCAGCAGGAACAGTCATTTTCCAGTATAGCGCCAATAATCAGTCTTCTTTGCTTCGTAATCCGAAATCCCTGCTCTTTCAGGCGGCTGATGATCCTTTCCTGACTCATGTTCTGTTCCTTTCTTGTCATTATATCATGTCCTGCGGAAATGATAAATACCTTCTTAGTTTAGAAACAGTCCTCCGACTACATTTACCAGCAGGCCTACCACATACGCGGTCAGCATCTGGACTCCGACAGCCTTGCCAAGCTCTTTCCATGTCTTCAGCTCACGCTTCATCGCGCCGACTGCCGCGAAGCAGGGCATACACAGAAGGTTGAATATCATGTAAGCATAGGCCGCAGACTTGGTCGGAATATCCTCCTTCAAAGTCGGCAGGGCATTCTCGTCAGCTCCCTCAAACAGGATGCTTTCGGAATAAATGTCCGGAGCCGCTTCCGCGTCATATACGCCGCCTTCAAAGCCAAGCTCTTCCAGCTCCTCCTGACTGTACTGGGCGAAAAAGCCTTCCAGATATTCCGGCGTAACGTCTTCACTGTATAACTGCGAGAAAGTAACGACCACGTTCTCCTTGGCAATCCATCCGGTTACGATAGCCGCTGCCGGTCTCCACTCGCCAAAGCCCAAAGGCCTGAAAATCGGAGAAATCACATTGCCGAGGGACGCCATAAAGCTGTCGTCCATCTCACACATCACGCTTCCATCCTCATTGGCGGCCGCGTTGTTTCCATTGAAGGAATCCACATTAAAGTTGGACAGGAACCAAATCAGAATTGTGGACACGAAGATTACGGTTCCGGCCTTCTGTGCGTAAGCTTTGATCTTCTCCCAGCCATGCAGAGCAATGGTCTTTACGGTCGGGATACGATACTGAGGCAGCTCCATAATAAAGTTTGAGGTTTCGTCCCTGTATACAAACTTATTCAGCAGCAGGGCCACGACAATCGCAACCACAATACTGAATACATAGAGAGAAAACGTAAGGGCCGTCTGATTGCCGTCCGCAAACAGCGTAGAGATAATCAGAGCGAAAATCGGCAGCTTCGCGCCGCAGGGCATAAACCCGCACAGGATCGTCGTGATCTTTCTGTCTTTTTCAGATTCCATTGTACGGGTGGCCATAACCGCCGGAACCGAGCAGCCGAAGCCCTGAAGCAGCGGGATAAACGCGCGGCCGGAAAGTCCGAATTTACGGAAAATACGGTCGAGTACGAAGGCTACGCGGGCCATATATCCGCAGTCCTCCAGGAAGGACACCAGTACATACAGCACAAGGATCAGAGGCAGGAAGCCAAGCACAGCGCCGATACCTTCCATGATGCCGTCGATCACAAGAGAATATACCCAGGGAGAAGCATTTGCCACAAGCCCCTTCACAAGACCGGTCACCCAGCCCCAGACAGATTCCACGACGCCGGCCAGCCAGATACCGGGACTGTTGATGCCAAGAAACAGGAAGTTCTCGCTGTTCGTGCAGGCAAACAGAATATACATAACCACCGCAAAGATCGGCAGAGCCAGAATCCGGTTCGTCAGAACCTTATCTACCTTGTCAGACTTTGTCTCCACATGACCAGTTCTGCCTTTCTTCACCGTATCTTTGACGACCTTCGAGATGTACTGATAGCGCTGATCCGCTACGACAGCCTCAAGGTCCGCGCCTGCTCCATAGGCATCGGCCACGATTTTTTCCGCCTGACTCTTTAACTCTGCAGAAACCTTCTCCGCAATTTTCTCATCATTCTCCAGCAGCTTGATAGCTTTCCACGCGCTGTCGGCTTCGCCTGCCGCGTCAAGGATTTCCTTGATCTTCGCTATGGTCGCCTCCAGCTTTTCGTCAAAGATGGGGAGCTTCCTGGAAGTCTTTTTCGCCTTCGCCACTTCCACAGCCTGGGCCATGAGTTCCGAAACACCCTTGCTCTTACGTGCCACGATCGGAACCACGGGAATACCCAGAATCTCTGAAAGCTTCTCCGCATTGATCCTGTCGCCCCTTGCCTCTACCTCATCCATCATATTCAGGGCGACAACGGTCGGTATCCCGGTCTCAATGATCTGAAGCGTCAGATAAAGATTACGCTCGATGCTGGTGGCATCCACAATATCAATCACCGCATCCGGCTTCTCCATGACAATATAATCTCTGGCGATAATCTCCTCGGCAGAGTACGGGGACAGGGAATAGGTTCCCGGAAGGTCCATAATGTTGATTTCTTTATTCTTTTTATATGTACCCTCTTTTTTGTCAACCGTCACGCCCGGCCAGTTTCCGACACGCTGCCTGGAACCTGTCAGGTCGTTAAATAATGTTGTTTTTCCGCAGTTGGGATTACCCGCCAGCGCAATTACATATGACATCTTTGTCTTCCTCCACTCGTCCCGCATAGTTAGTTTACAATAATTAGTTTAAGCTAACATCATGCGCAAAATTACGGGTTAAGCACGCCTTAACCCTAAATCTTTGTTCCCTCTTTGCTTACTGCACTTCGATACGCGCCGCTTCCTCTTTGCGGAGGCTGAGCTCGTAGCCGCGCACATTGATTTCCACCGGATCGCCAAGCGGCGCTACTTTGATTACTCTGACCTCCACGCCGGGCGTGATTCCCATATCCATGATTCTGCGCTTTAACTGACCGCTTTCACCTATGGATACCACCTTGCCGGACTGCCCCGGTTTCATTTCTTTCAGTGTCATTCCTTTTTCACCCTCTCTTTTTCTCTCTCAACGCTTAAGGCTACGCTACCATAATCTGAGAGGCCAGGCCCCGGTTCAGAGCGATTCTTACTCCTTTTACAAGGAGTATCATGCCGCTGGGATTCTCACCCACCACCTGCACTCTTTCTCCTTTCACAAAGCCGAGATCCTGAAGATGCCTTTTCACTTCTTCTTTTCCGTGAAATTCCTGAATTGTCCTCGTTTCTCCAACTTCCATCATCGCCAGTGCCATTCGCCTCTCCATCCTTTCTCCTCTTGAGCAATTGAGAATAACTATCATTTTCCTTTAAGTATTATAAGCACTTTTTACCAGAGTTGTCAATAACTAATTTGTGAATACTAACTCTTTTTCAGCCCAGGAGAGATTTTGCGAGTTCCGCGAGGTTTCCCTGATCCCCGTCTCCCGGCTCATTGTTGGCAATGACGGTTCCGACCACATTGGCTCCCGCTTCTTTCATGCGTTCTTCCCATTTGCGCATCCACTCTCCGTCCCCCCAGTCATAAGAACCAAAAAGTCCGATTTTTTTACCGGAGACGAATTTCTCGACCTCCTGTACAAAGGGTTCCATCTCTCCCTCGTCCAGTTCCTCGTCTCCCATAGCCGAACAGCCGAGAGCAAAGACAGCTTCGCCCTCCAGATCAGAAGGCGATACGGAAGCAACTTCTGCCACCTCTGCGCCGCCTCCAAGCTTTTCGATCTCCTCGCCAAGCATCTGCGCCATTTTTTCTGTGTTTCCTGTACTGCTCCAATATACTACTTTCATGTTTTTCCTCCTGCATTTTCTTTCTGTCAGCGTCGGAGCGAAGGGACTGAATCCCCGACATACCTTCGCTGTTCTTTATAAAAAGCCTGCGGCCTTCTACCATTTTCTTTACCAGGCCTCCGCCGCACATTCCCGCAGGCTGATACCCGCTTCCACAAGCGAGGTCAGCGTCTGGCGGAGCCCGTCGTACAGCCGGAAGGTTTCCCTTGCCTGGTCCACATCTCCGTATACCTTCCAGTACCCGGATTCCAAAGCGTCTTTTCCCTGATGCGCGATAAAGCCCTTAATATCTTCCAGGGGATATTCCAGAAAAAGCCCGATTTCATGAGGAAATTTTCCTTCCTTTTTCTGATAACCCTCGTAGCGTTCCGCCAATCGAGAAAGCTTTCCGGCAAGACTCCTCTCCTGATAACCATACGATTTCAAGAATTCCCGGTGTCTTTCCTTATTCAGATAGTTTTCCAGTCTTTCTCTGTCATAAAAGAGAAGATGACAGCACTTTCCGCATCCGCAGAGATTTACCCAGGAAACCCCGCCGCCCTCCAGCACCTCCGGCAAATATCCCAGAAATTCCTGTCCGGCGACTATCAGATTCGCCGCTTTTTTTCTGCAGATAACGGGCGCGCAGTGATTTGCCAGAAGCCGTTCCAGTCTCTTACGCGCGCCTTCCATCAGCAGCAGTTCCTCAAAATTTCTTCGAGGGCCGCCCGGCTGCTGGTATGACTGCGGATCACTTCGATATTATTTCTCTTCGCTTCCTCCAGCGCGCATTTTACCATTTTATGAGACACCGTATTCGTAAACAATACAAACAGATCCGGCTTTCCCACCTGCTTTTTCAAATCTCCTGTCATCTGGGTAAAGACCTTCGCCTTACATTTATACGCTTTGCAAATGTCATGGTACTGGCGGACCATTCGGTCGTGTCCTCCGATAATCACAATACTCATACACGTCTTTCCTCTCTTCCCCATAAAAGGCTGAAATCACTGCGTCTCAATATGTTAGTTTCATCTAACTTCAAATCTCAGAAAAAGAATCCCTGATAAGGATTCCTTTTTAGTTAGTTCAAACTAACTTTCATGCTGCTATCTTACCACAGAATCCTTTGCCTTTCAAGCCGTATAGCTGATAAATATTCTCAATAATCCGCCGTAAGTTAACGACTCCTGCGGCAAGAATAGTATGTCCTGCGGCAAAATTTTTATACGCCGCAGGATCACTAAGCATGAGTGATCCTGCGGCGCTCTTTCTTAAATTGCTCTGTGTTTTTTACGCTTTATACCTTTTTATACTGCCAGGAAGCCGATGACAATGCCCAGGATGGCTCCTATCAGCACCTGAAGCGGCGTATGCCCTACAAACTCCTTCAGTTTTTCTTCTGCAAGGGTTTTCCCGCTCATGGTCTTGAAGGTATCGACGATCTCATTGATAAGCTTTGCCTGCTTTCCGGTCTCCAGACGCACGCCCATCGCGTCGTGCATCACGATAATCGCCAGAATCACAGTCACCGCAAACTCAAAGGAACCCAGACCATAAAGCCGTCCCGCAGCCGTAGCCATAGCGCACACTGTGGAAGAATGGGAGCTTGGCATTCCCCCGGAGCCTGTCAGACGTTCCGGTTCAAACTTTCCTGTCACCAGCACATGAATGATGGTCTTCAAAAGCTGAGCTACAAACCAGCCCGTTACCGCGCATACAAATATTCGATTTCCAAGCAGTTGTTCAAAAGCATTCATCATCTCTTTAGAAAACCTAGATCGCAGGCGCGTTCTCAAGCAGGTACTTCTCTGCCTCAGAGTTCCACAGGCCATTTGTCTTTGCTACCAGTTCGGCCAGCTTTGCGAACAGCGGATCGGTCTTGCCCTTCTCCTCAAAATCAGCGATTGCAGTCAGCGGCAGAGAGATATGGGTGTAGATGAGCTTCTTTCCGCCCGGAACATGGGGCAGGTTCAGCGTCGTCTCTCTCGCCACATCCAGGCCGCCGATATGGGTTACCAGGATAGCCGGATCGAGCTTTCCTTCTCCGATCATAGCCAGGCATTCCTTCATATCGTCTGTGTTTCCGCCGGAGGTTCCCACCACATGAGTTCCGGAGTAATGCACATTGTAAAAGTTGAACTTGGCGGAAAATTCCGGATTGGAAGGACCAGCGAAGAAGTTCAGGCAGCCATCCTGCGCAAGAATGCTGTCCGCCAGCTCTACGACCGGGGCTACCGGCGCGAATACGAGTACATCATCATAGCCGGTTCCGTCCGTAAAATTCATCATAAATTCATGATCATTTTCTACCTTTCCTGTATTGGCATATACAAGACGGATGCCGTTCTCCTCGGCTTCCTTCGGGGAAAGCATCTGCTCCGCGCGGGCCAGTCTTGCGTCGTCAATATCTGTGACAACCAGAAGGGACGGTCTTCTGTCGCAGTGAATAATATAGTCGATAGCGGCGAGTCCCATGGGACCTACGCCTGCCAGGATCGCCATTTTTCCGCCTTCCCGGATTCCCATGTCATGCTCATATTTTCCTCTGGTGGCATGATACATCGCATGGAAGGTTCCTGCCACGCAGGACAGGGGCTCAGTCAGAGAGCCTCCGAAATAATTGTCTCCCGCATAATGAAGCAGGCAGCCCATCTCCATAACCTCGTTGGGGATAATAACATAGGTCGCATCTCCGCCGATAAACTGGTAGGAATATCCCGGAGCAGCCAGGCTTCCCTTGTAATTCAGAGCAGGCTGAATGGAGAACTTCTCTCCTGCCTTAAATTCACCGGCCCACTTGGAGCCTACCTTGATCAGCTCGCCGCAGAACTCATGGCCGATGATGGTCGGATGCTCCGCCACATCGTCCGGCACACGCTTGTGATCCGCGCCCTGCATCGCTGCCTTATAGGAAGACATACAGATACTGTCGGATACCACCTTTGCCAGTATCTCATCGTCCTTCGGCTCCGGAAGTTCAAACTCCTCCAGTCTCAGATCTTCTTTGCCGTAAAGTCTCAGTGCCTTTGTTTTCATAGTCTTTCTCCTTTACTATTTTTTATGATATTGTTTCATCAGATACGTCATCCTTTTCCCGCTCAATAAGCTTCCAGGTCGCGTCTACCAGATGCTTAAACTGCGGATCCTCAAGCTGCGGGCAGATCATGCTCTGGCGGGAGGAATTTACATCTTCGCCGGAGATCTCCGTCATCCCGTACTCCTGGCACAGCTTCTGAAGTCTGGTAAGCTGCTCCTTCGTATTGCGGGCCGGCATATAGGTCACTCCATGGACGCCCTCCTCCTTCAGCATCTCAAAGAGTTCATCCAGGAAATCGTCCTCAAACTTGGCAGCCTTCTTGTCGCCGGTGACGGAATCCGTCACGTCTCCAAGATACGGATAGCAAAGAATCGCTCCTACCTCGTCGGCCAGCTTGACCAGATCCTGAAATGCGATGCATTCCTCCGTGGCCGGAACATAGATCTTGCTTACCAGTTCCGCCTTCATCACTCCCAGCAGATCGTAAATCAGATGCGGATTTTCCGGATCGGAAAGGCGTTCTTTCGTCTTTTCATTCAGAGTGATTCCCAGCTTGCCCTCCACAAAGTCCGCGCACCCTTCTTTTCCTGCCTTATCCAGGATCTTCTGGCTCAACGCGCAGAGCAGATGACGCTCCGTAATGGATCCTCCGTTCGGATACTGGGAAATCGGAATCACATCCCTGTCAAAATCCAACACAATCCCAAAGGGCTCCATAAGACGGTTGATATTCTCCGTCATCTTCCTGTTGCGTTCATTTCTCTTTTCTCTTAATGGGGCAAATACCTCGTTCAGCCTTGCGAACCCGGAAGCCGGAACGCTGTGAATCGCCATATAGCAGATTCCTGCCTGGTCCGGGTTGTTCAGCTTTCTTCCAGCCATCCGCGTACCGGAAAGATCCGCCCGGCACTCCATGCCGCAGGTAGTCCCGATTCCGGCGATCTTTCCGGCCTTACGGAACTCCTCGGCTCCCGCGATGCTGTCATGATCCATGATGCCCGCCGTCTCCAGTCCCTCATCCCGCGCGCAGTAGATAGCTGCCGTCGGAGAATAGGGAGAGAAAGAATAAATTGTATGTATATGGTTGTTGGCATACTGAGGCTTTACCTCCGGATGCTCTTTTTCTCCGCCGATCACGATCGCAAGATTCGCAAGCCGCTCCTCCGGCGTCGGCGCGTTCAAGAGCTTCAGCACCTCCTGCCGCTCTACAAACTTATCCATAGACTCCTCCTAGTTCAGCATGGTCTGTCCGCCGGTTACCGGAATCGCCTGTCCTGTCTCAAATTCCTGCTCCACCGCATAGAACAGAGCTTTCGCCACATCCTTCGGCGTACATCCTCTGTGAATCGGGGACTTTGACAGATAATAATCCTTTACATCCTGAACCGTCTTCGCGCCCGGTACCTTACCTGCGTTCAGATACTGTACGAAAAGTCCTCTTTCGGGATCAGACCAGAGCGGACCGTCATAGAAGTTGCCGGGGCAGATGGAGTTCACTTTGATATTGGCTCCCACCAGCTCCAGAGCAAAGCTCTGTGTCAGACCGATGCCGCCGAATTTTCCGCCTGCATAAGCGCTGTTGTTCTTTGAACCCTCAAGACCAGACTTGGAATTGATCTGAATAATGTCAAACCAGAGATTTTCATCCGCCTCATGCTGGGCTTTCATAATGGCGGAAGCATACTTCGCGGCGTTGAAATAACCGATATAATTTACCTTCGTCACAAACGTAAAGGATTCCGGCGTCAGATCCTCCAGGCTTCCTGCCTTCAGCACGCCTGCGTTGGACACGAAAATGTCGATACCGCCGAAATGCTCCACAGCGGCGCAGACCATTTCTTCCATGGAAGCCGCGTCGGACACATCCACCTTCAGTCCGATAGCACGCTCGCCAAGACCTTTCGCGGCTTCCTTCGCCTGGGCGTCATTGAGATCCGCCAGAACCACGCTGGCTCCCTCCTGATACATCTCTGTCGCGATTCCAAGGCCAAAGCCCTGGGCTCCTCCTGTGACTACCGCGATCTTTCCTGCCAGACGTCCCGTTGTCTGCGGTCTGTTGTGAATGTTTTTCTTTGCATACTCTTTCGCTTCTGCTAAATTCATCTTCGATCCCTCCTGGTAATATCCCTGTCTTTGCACCGCAATCGCACGCGATACAGTTGACTTCCCCTTGATTTATGGTTCCATTATATCATCTTTTCAACATAAGTCAATATAAATAATATAAAATCAACATAAAAATCAACATTTAAGACAAGAGCGCAAAGTCAATAAGAACACCATAAAAAAAGAGCCTCGCCCGCGTAAGCTTACGCAGGCAAAGCGCCCTTTTTGTCCTCTGATTCCTGCTTCTCTGAAGTCTGCCCCAGTTCCTCCTCGGCTTCCTCCTTGAAATCCTCCATCTGCTGCTGAGAGATCTTCGGAAGTTCCTCCACGGAACTGACGCCGAAGCTGCGCAGAAAATCTTCTGTAGTCCCAAACAAGATCGGCCGTCCCGGAGCGTCCATACGCCCGACCTCCTCAATCAGACCGTATTCCACCAGCTTATTGACCGCGTGATCGCTCTTGACGCCGCGGATTTTCTCGATCTCCAGCTTTGTCACCGGCTGTTTGTAGGCCACAATCGAAAGGGTTTCCAGAAGGACCTCAGTAAGCGTATACTTCTTCGGCTGCTTTACGACACGGATCAGCTCCTCGTAATGCTCCGTCTTCGTGCAGAGCTGCCAGGAATCCTCCAGCTCCACCAGCCGGATTCCTCTGTCCTCCTCCTCATAGCGAAGCATCATGCGCCGCAGAATATCCTCCATTTCCGCAGGCTCCAGCTCCAAAGCCGCCGCCAGCCGGGAGACTTCCACCGAATCGCCCGCCGCAAACAGAATCGCCTCTACAGCCGCCCTTATGGCGGCCTCCGTTCTCTTTTCTTCCACTTTTTCTTCCTTACCTTCCTGAATCACTTTCTTACGGCCTCATCAGCAAGTGATTCGGCCTGACTGTTCAGTCCCTTCACGGTTACTCTGCTTCTATATAAATCTCTCCGAAAGTCTCATCCTGCCTTACGGTAAGCTTTCCGATCTTCATCAGCTCCAGCACCGCCAGAAAAGTAACGATCACCTGCATCTTGCCGTGGCGCCGTCCCCTTCCTTCCAGCAGCCTGCGGAAGCTTGTCCGCGGCTCCTTTTCCAGGGTTTCCTCCACATAGGAAATCCTCTCCTCCAGACTGACTTCCTCTTTTTCAATCTCGCCAAAACCGCTCCGCACCGGATCCATCTTGTCCGCCGAACGCCGGAGAACAGAGCGGAATATCTCGTTCAGTCTGGAAAGCGTCAGATCTCCCACCAGCTCCTCCAGATCCACAGGCTCTATATAGGAGGCCACCTCCTGCGGAATATCAGCCGCCCGGTAAAAAGACTGCCCAGCCTGATTCTGCTGCTTTTTAAGCTCTGCCGCCATATATTTGTACAGCTTGTATTCCAGAAGGCGTTCCACCAGATCCGCCCGCGGATCGATCTCCTCACCCTCCTCGTCCACCTCAGCCGGAAGAAGCATCTTTGCTTTGATCTCCAGCAGAGTAGCCGCCATCACCAAAAATTCACTCATCACATTGAGATCCTTTTTTTCCATGGCACGGATATATTCCATATACTGATCGGTAATCATCACAATCGGAATATCATAAATATCGATTTTATTGCTCTCTATCAAGTGCAGAAGAAGGTCGAGAGGACCTTCAAACGCAGGCAGCTTCACGGGAATCCCCATGCTCTATCTCCCTCCAAAACGCTATTCTCTCCGGTTTTCCAAAATCATTCTCAGGCCCTTGCTCCCCTTAGACGGATCACAGACAGCTCCGGCGGATTGAATATGCGCAGATTGACCGTGTGGGTTCCAAGCCCCCGGCTCACCACCAGATCCTTTCCTTCCCTGCGAAAATGCCCTGCATCGTACTTCGGGAAAAGCCTGGCCTGAGGCGTGATCACTCCGCCAAGCCCTGGAATGCGGATAATCCCCCCGTGCAGATGGCCGGATACGGTCAGATCCGCGCCCCAGCGCGCGTAAGCATCAAAATGAACCGGATTATGGGCCAGCAGAATATTGTAGCGTTCCGGATCCGGCCTTCCAAGCGCCTGTACCAGCTCCTCCTCGCGAAACTCCCTGCGGCAGAATTTCTCATAGTAAACCTCATCAAGCTCAAAGCCGTAGATCTCCGCCCGCAGACCCGCCGCCTCAAAGGAAACCTTTTCGTTTTCCAAAAGAATCACGCCGCAGTCCCGGAGAGCTTTCGCATATCTCTGATACATATCCCCGTAAATCTCAGGGTGAAGGCGCATCCGGTATTCGTGATTTCCATTTCCATAATAAACCGGAATCCCGGCCTTCCGGATTTGGCGCACCAGTGAAAGCGCCGGGAGAAAGTCCTCTCCCGGCCGCCCTATCAGAAGATCGCCCGCAGCCAGCACCGCGTCCGGCTTCTGTGCAAGAACTGCCTCCGCGAGTCTGAGATTGTCCGGCCCGTAGCTTTGATTATGCAGATCCGCAAGCATACAGAAGACAGGCCCCTTTTTTCCTCCCGGAAGCTTCGCCGTATTCAGTTCATACTCAAAAATTCTAAAATCAGACATGTGGATAGATTATCACAGATTTCGCCAAATTGCAATCCGTACATCATCTAAGCCGCGTATAGACTTCATTCATCCGGCCCCGCAGCTTTTCATAGACCGCATGAGTCTCTTTATGAACCTCGTATTCTTTGGCCCCTGCATTCTTCCTGATCGCTGCGAAAGCCTCCTCCACGTTCCGGTACTGCCGCATCGTGACGGCAGCCACCATAAGCGCGCCGATGGCCGTACTCTCCGCATTATCCATGCGCACAACCGGTTTTCCATAAATATCCGCCTGCATCCGGTTAAATGCCTCGCTCTTGGAAAGGCCGCCATTGATCAGAATCTTTTCAAGAGGCACATACTTTTCAAAAGAAGCGATATTGTTTCCAATCTCCATACAGATGCTCTCAAGCAGGGCTTTCAGCATATCTTCTCTGGAAGTGTTCAGCGTGATGCCGGAAAAGCTCGCCGTCGCTTCGCTGTTCCAGTCCGGCGTCGATCTGCCCTGAAAATAAGGCAGGGCGATACAGCCGTGAGAGCCTGCCGGGATCCCAGACAGAATCTCATTCAGCTTTCCATAAAAGTCTGTCTCCTCCCGGAAGAAATTCCGCTTGAACCATTCCATTGCGGAGGTACAGGTCAGCATACTGGCCTCCAAAATATATGCGCCTGCTTCCGAGGAGGCATTGCACACCACATCCCAGTCCAGATTTTCGGGAACCTCCCTGCAGGTCGTCAGAAGAAAGCCTCCTGTTCCCAGCGTCAGGGAAACCTGGCCTTCCTTTACGACGCCCTGGCCTAACATACCGCACTGCTGGTCGCCGCCTGCGCTGATAACCGGAACGCCTTCCGCCAGCCCTGTAAGCCTGGCGAATTCTTTCGTCGTATATCCCATAATGCTTCCGGGAGCCTTCAGCTCGCAAAGCTTTTCCTCATCCACCTCGAAAAGTTCCAGCAGCCTCGGATCCCACTTACAGGTCTTCAGATTCATCAAAAGGGAGCGGCTTCCATATGTATGATCGGTATAGAAATTTCCGGTCATATGATAAACCAGATAGTCCGGAATCACCGTCAGCTTATAGGCCTTTTCATAAAGATCCGGCTGATTGCGGCGTATCCACTTCATCTTCGCGCCGGAAAACACAGGATTCACACGGGAACCGCAAAGTTTAAAGATCTCTCTGTGATATTCCTCCATATCCTGACACAGCGGCACGGTCCGCTTATCCTGCCACATCTGCGCGTTTCCCAGATGATTCCCTTCCCGATCCACCGGGATCACGGAAGAACGCTGGGAGGTAAGCGCCACCGCATCGATGCTTTCCCCTTCCTGCGCCGCAAATTCCGCAGATTCCTTTACAATCCTGATCATGCTGTCCCTGAAATCCAGCGGATTCTGCTCCACCCAGCCCTGATCCAGCGTAATCACCTGATATTCTTTCTGTACCGTATGGAGCAGTTTTCCGTCCCCGCGAAACAGAATACCGCGCATACTTGAAGTTCCCACATCCAAAATCAGAAAGTTCATCGTCTTTTCCTCCTTGCCGCCTGTAAACTATCTCCTTCCCCCGCCGGCGTCCCGGCGCCCTGGCTGAAGGACATAATAACAATTTATCACATTGCAGACACTTATGCAAATATAACGGTAAAGAGCGCATCGGCATTTTCTTTTGGTACGGCGTTTGTTTCCAAATATATCTTTCACCCTTTTCGTTCTGTCTGTCATCTTCTATAGCAGCAAATATGCGAACGCCCGGCCCACATAATATCCGTATCCCGCCTTTCCCACCGCACTGTCCGCCAGTATTGCAACGCTTCCTATCTCCTGACCATTGAGCGTATAGGTCAGCTTTCCTATCTCCTGACCCTCCTCTACCGGCGCCGTAAGCTCCGGCACCGCATACCATTTCTTTTCTATCGCCGTCAAATCCTCTCCCGTCGTGCTGAGATAAGAAAAGCTGCCCTCGTATTCGCCTGTCACCTCCTCCTGCACGCCACCGCGCACAGGCACAGTCACCAGCGGCTGTTCTTCCAGATCCTGATAAAGACTGCATTTGGCATATCCGTAGTTCAAAAGAGCCGTTGCGTCTAAGTTTCGGCTTGCCGAATCCGGAGCGGCCATGATGACGGCGATCAGCTCAATCCCATCCTTCTCCGCCGTGGCGGAAATACAGAATTTTGCCTGGCTCGTGGAACCCGTCTTCAGTCCTGTGGCATAAGGATACTGACGGATCAGTTTGTTGGTATTGGTCAGCCCGAATTCCTCTGTCCCTCTTTTTGTCGTATGCGTGATATTTTCCATCCAGATCGTCGCATACGTATGTATCTGCGGATATTTTGTAATCAGCTCCCTGGACATCAGCGCAATATCATAAGCGGTCGTCAGATGACCGTCCGCGTCAAGGCCGCAGCAGTTGACAAAATGCGTGTCGTCCATGCCAAGCTCCTTCGCTCTCTCATTCATCATATCCACAAACAGACTTTCCGTCCCTGCGATATGCTCCGCCATGGCGACGGAAGCGTCGTTGGCCGAAGCCACGGCGATACATTTGATCATGGTCTCTACGCTCTGTGTCTCGCCCTCCTCCAAAAAGACCTGAGAGCCTCCCATGGAGGCCGCATAAGCCGAGGTCGTCACTGTATCTTCCAGGCGGATCTTTCCCTGGGATAAGGCGTCGAAAATCAAAAGCAGCGTCATGATCTTCGTGACGCTGGCTGGAGGTAGCTGCTCATGGGCATTCTTTTCCAGAACCACGGTTCCCGTGGACGCCTCCATAAGAAGGGCCGACGGAGCCGTAATCCCAAGAGAATCCCCGGATTCCGCTTCTGCTGTCTGCGCCTCCCCTGTCTCCGTCTCCGCTGTCTCCGTCTCCGCTGTCTCCGTCTCCGCTGTCTGCGTTTCCGCTTCTTCCGAATCTGACGCCTGTACGGGAAGGCAGGAAAGCTGCAGCGTCATACAGAGAACCAGTACAAGGGTTATCAATTTTTTCATCAAAAAATCCCTCTGCTATCATACTGCAATTACTAAATTGTAAGCAGAAGCAGAGGGATTTATGCTATCTATTCTTACTCTCTTTCGTTCAGATCCACGTAAGGAACATGATGTCCCACATACTTATAAGCAGGACGGATGATCTTGCCTGCGTTTACCAGCTCCTCGATCCGATGCGCGCTCCAGCCGGCGATACGCGAAATCGCAAAGATTGGCGTAAACAATTCATTCGGCAAATCCAGCATGCTGTATACAAAACCGCTGTAAAAGTCCACGTTCGCGCAGACAGGCTTCAGAAGGCGCCGTCCCGACATCAGACATTCGCCGGCGATCCGTTCTACGCGCTCATACAGCGCAAACTCTTCTTCCCTTCCTTTTTCTTCAGAAAGTTTTTTCGCATATTCCTTCAGCACAATGGCGCGGGGATCGGATTCCGTATATACGGCGTGTCCCATTCCATAGATCAGTCCCGCATGATCAAAGACTTCCTTGCGAAGAATCTTTTCCAGATAGGACTGGATCTGTATCTCATCCCGCCAGTCACTCACATGCTCCTTAATATCCGCAAACATTTCCTGGACCTTCAGGTTCGCTCCGCCGTGCTTCGGTCCTTTCAGGGAACCCAAAGAAGCGGCTATCGCCGAGTAGGTATCCGTTCCTGTGGAGGACACCACGTGGGTGGTAAAGGTTGAGTTATTTCCGCCGCCGTGTTCTGCGTGAAGCACCAGCGCCACATCAAGCACCTTGGCCTCCAGTTCCGTATACTGCGCGTCCTTCCGGAGGAGCCGCAGAATATTTTCCGCTGTGGACAGCTCCGGCTTCGGATTGCGGATAATCAGACTCTTATCCAGATGATAATGGCGGTACGCATGATAGCCATACACAGAATACAATGGGAACTGAGCGATAAGCTGCAGACACTGTCTCAGCACATTTCCCACAGAAATATCCTCTGGATTCCCATCATAGGAATACATCGTAAGCACGCATTTCTGCAGAGTGTTCATCATATTGGAGCTGGGCGCCTTCATGATGACGTCCCGGACAAAGGTGTCGGGAAGCTCCCGGTAAATACCGAGAATATCGATAAATTCCCGAAGCTGCGCTTTGGTCGGCAGCTTGCCGAACAAAAGCAGGTAGGTCGTCTCCTCAAAAGCAAAACGACGGTTTGCTTCTCCGCGGATCAGATCCTGTACATTGACTCCCTGGTAATAAAGTTCGCCGTCGATAGGCACCTTCTCTCCATCTATATAGCCAAAGGATACTACGTCGGAAATCTCCGTCAGTCCCGTCAGAACACCTTTTCCGGAAGAATCTCGAAGTCCTCTCTTCACATCATACTCCGCGTAAAGATCCACATCGATCTTTCCGGACTTCATGCTGTATTCCACTAGCTTCTGTACTTTCTCATCCACATTCCTGTCGTCTTTTTTCATTGCTTTACCTCCTCGCACGGATGTTTTCTCAAATTATAGCGGAAAACAGATCGCATGGCAAGCTATTCCTCTCCCATGCGCAGATAAAAGTAAAAGGAATCATATTCATTATTCACATCTTCCACCAGCATTTTCAGAGAAAAGCCCCAGGAACCGGGACTTTTAAATCCTGATTCCTGGGGACTGTTCTGATTCGTCCTGACAAACGAATATTTAGTAGTTCTCGGCATGAACCTCAAAGTAGCTCTGGGGATGCGCGCAGGTCGGGCATACGGCCGGAGCGGAGGTTCCCACGATAATGTGCCCGCAGTTGCGGCACTCCCATACCTTCACTTCGCTCTTTGCGAATACTTCTGCCATCTCCACATTGTGAAGCAGGGCGCGGTAGCGCTCCTCATGATGCTTCTCAATGGCGGCTACAAGACGGAATTTTGCGGCAAGCTCCGGGAAGCCTTCCTCTTCGGCTGTCTTTGCAAAGCCCTCGTACATATCGGTCCACTCGTAGTTCTCGCCTTCTGCGGCATGGAGGAGGTTCTCTGCGGTATTTCCGATGCCCTGCATCTCCTTGAACCACATCTTCGCATGCTCTTTCTCATTGTCAGCCGTTTTCAGAAACAGGGCGGCGATCTGTTCGTAGCCTTCCTTCTTTGCTACCGACGCAAAATATGTATACTTATTACGCGCCTGAGACTCTCCTGCAAAAGCTGCCTCCAAATTCTTTTCTGTCTGTGTTCCAGCATATTTGTTCATGTTTTTTTCTTCCTTTCTATTCTCTTCATTTTTTTGAGTTTCTTTTGTTTCGTTACAAGGAATCAGTTCCAATAGCTTCTTCGCAGCTTCCGACGGGAATTCTTTCGTGGGAGGATTCGCGATAAGCTCCTCAAGCAGCATATGGGCATTGGCACTCTGAGGCAGCATATAGCCGGATTCCCTCAGAAGATCCTCGTTAACCAGCCGGACAGATTTTGACACAGCCAGCATCAGACGGTACAGTCCGTCATCCTTTGCCTCCCCGGCGAGCTGCAAAGCCAGTTTTTCCTGTTTCGCCTTACTTTCTGCAAGCGCATAAGACGCTTCCAGCACTCTGCCAGCCTTTTTCTGCTGGGGCGGATATTCCACAGGAACCATGGAAATCGCGGCGCTCGGACAGGCTGCCGCACACATCCCGCAGCCAAGACATTTCTCTGTGTCGATAACGCTGTTTTCCGTATCCGTCGCTCCCACAGGACAGACATAGAGGCAGAGACAGTCTTTGGTACACAGGCGCAGATTTCTTACGGCTATCTGTTTCATGCGGAATCCCTCCCTTCTGTTTTCTCAAATTTCCAGGAAGGAACCTTGCACACAGGACAAAGTTCAGGCGGATTGTCTCCCACATAGACGAAGCCGCAGACCGTACACACCCAGATCTCTGTGTCTGCAAGGAGAGCTTCTCCTTCCTCCCTGTACTGCGCCAGCAGGGAAGCCAGCATGTTCGTCACCTTTTCACCCCAGACGCAGACGCGTTTTGTCCCCCGGTCCTGCACTGCGTCCGCTGCAGCGTTCACCGCCGGATACCCTTCGTTCAGGTCGCTCTGAATCAGCTCCGCCAGCAGATCTGCCTCCGCATCCGACACCGCAGGCGTCACAGCCGCAAAGTATTCTGCAAGCTCCCGAAACAACGCCGCTTCTTCCGCCTTGTACTGCTTCTCGCAGCCACGAGCCAGATTGGAGCAGAGAGCTGACAGCCCTCCGACGGAAAGCTTCCTCAGATGATCCCCCGGAAGCGAAGTCTCCGCCGCCGGAGCTGTTCTTAAAGTCCTGGCAGAAGGCTCTGTTCCCGGCAGGGATGTAGCTGCCTTTGGCTCATCCGTCCTTTTTTCCGGAACAAACACCGTCTTGGCAGCCTTGCATACGGGACATCTCCACGAATCAGGAAGCTCGGAAAACTCCTGCTTCTCTCTCGCTTCGTCGTAGATGTAGCCGCATACAGAACAGACATATCTCATTCGCATTCTCCTTTCTGCTGATTATTTTTATCTATATGGATGCCGCGATACAGTCTGCAGCAAATAGATCGAATTATCACTCATGAATCTCCCTTCGCCCGGCACTCCGGACAGATATAAAACACTTTCAGATCATAGGAAAAGAAATCTTCCCCCAACCGCTCTTTCAAAGAGTCTGTCAAATCTTTAAAGCAGATGTCCGTAAGCTTCCCGCATTTTCTGCACACCAAATGATCGTGCTTCGCAATCCGATCATACCGATCCGGGCTTCCCTCTACGGACACCTTTCGGATCAGCCCCGTCTCGCACAGCTTATTCAGATTATTATATACGGTAGCCAGAGATACCGCAGGATACGTCTTCTTCAGCTCGGAAAAAATCTGATCCGCGGTCAGATGTCCGGCAAGCTCACTGACAATCTCATAAATCTGCTTTTCGTATTTCGTCATAGGCAAAGCACCCTTTAGAATTATTCTAAATTTATTATAATAATTCTTAATATGAATGTCAAGAACAAAATACTTTTCTTGATCAAATAAGGCTGACAGAGAAGCATCTCCGGCAGCCTTATCTGAATCAGTATGTTACCAAATCCTATCCATCCTCAGGTCGGAGGAGGAAACTTTACTTTGTCTTATGCAAAGGGATTCTCTGTAGGATAGAGCATTCCCTTCGGACGGTTGAAACCGATCTTCTCTGGCACAACGCCCAGATACTTAAATACTTCATAAAGAGCCTTTCCATGGTGGCCAAAGGCTACGGCTCCGTGATGCGGGAAATTCTCCTCAATCAGCACGTGGCGGTAGAAGCGTCCCATCTCCGGAATCGCAAAAATGCCGATAGAGCCAAAGGATCTGGTAGCCACAGGAAGGATCTCACCCTGAGCCACATAAGCGCGAAGCTGGCAGTCCGCCGTACTCTGCAGACGGAAGAAGGTGATGTCGCCAGGAGCGATGTCGCCTTCCAGGGTTCCCTGGGTAACTTCTTCGGGCAGGCTTCTCGCCATGATGAGCTGATACTTCATGGAGCAGGAAGTCAGCTTGCCTGAGAAGGTATTGCCGCAGTGGAAGCCCATGAAGGTATCTTTCTGGGTATACGGGAACTTGCCTGCGATCTCTGCACTGTACAGATCTGCGGGAACCGTATTGTTGATGTCCAGCAGCGTCACGGCATCCTTGCTTACGCAGGTTCCGATAAACTCGCTCAAAGCTCCGTAAATGTCTACTTCGCAGGATACCGGGATTCCGCGTCCAGCCAGACGGCTGTTCACGTAGCAGGGTACAAAGCCAAACTGTGTCTGGAAAGCAGGCCAGCACTTTCCGGCGATGGTCACATACTTGCGATAACCCTTATGCTCCTCAATCCAGTCCAGCAGCGTCAGCTCATACTGCGCAAGCTTCGTAAGGATCTGGGGCTTCTGATTCCCCTCTCCAAGCTCCGCCTCCATATCCTTTACCACATCCGGGATTCTCGGATCTCCCTCATGCTTATTGAAGGCTTCAAAAAGGTCAAGTTCCGAGTTCTCCTCAATCTCTACGCCCAGGTTGTAGAGCTGCTTAATCGGAGCATTGCAGGCCAGGAAATTTAAGGGGCGCGGTCCGAAGCTGATAATCTTCAGGCTGGAAAGTCCCACGAGAGCCCGCGCAACCGGAATAAATTCATGAATCATATCGGCGCACTCCTCGGCCGTTCCCACCGGATACTCCGGAATATAAGCTTTTACGCCGCGAAGCTTCAGGTTGTAGCTGGCGTTCAGCATACCGCAGTAAGCGTCGCCGCGTCCCTGAACCAGATCATTTCCGGTTTCCTCAGCCGCCGCCACGAACATCACCGGGCCATCAAAATGCTTTGCAAGCAATGTTTCAGAGATCTCCGGGCCAAAGTTTCCAAGGTACACCACGAGGGCATTGCAGCCTTCCTTCTTGATGTCCTCCAGAGCCTGGACCATGTGAATCTCGCTCTCTACGATGCAGACCGGACATTCATAAATATCGGCCGCGTCATATTTCTTTGTATACGCCTCTACAAGAGCCCTTCTGCGATTTACAGAAAGAGATTCCGGGAAACAGTCACGGCTTACCGCGACGATACCCGCTTTTACCTCCGGGATATTGTTCATTTTCTTATTCCTCCTGAATGATAAATTCCATATTTTAATAGGTTCTGTTTTTCAGCATTTCTTCCAGATCCATCGTGGTATCAAAATACGTTTCTTCCACATACTGGACCTTTTCCACTTCTTCACCCCGCTCCAGCCTTTGGATAATGTCGGAGACCAGCGGCCCAAGCAGCGGATTGCATTCAAAGGCCGCGTTGATCTCTCCATCCAGCATTGCCTGAAACGCGGCGCTCGTTGCGTCGAAAGAAATGACGATTATGTCTCCATCCTGACCGCAGGTGCGCCCGGCAGCCTGAATCGCCTCTACCGCCCCAAAGGCCATGTTGTCATTTTCACAGACCACCACGTCAATATCCTCATACTTGCCCAAAAATTCTTCCATAACCTCCTGGCCCTTTGCCTGGGTAAAATCGCCGGTCTGGCGCTCCAGCATGTTCCAGTTATCATGCTCGGAAAGCACCTGGCCAAAGCCCTCGGTACGGCCAAGCTGCGCCGACGAATCCAAAGTCCCCTGAAGCGTCACGATCTGGATCTCCTCCCCGGAACGCCCCTGCTCCTCCAGGTAATTCGCCAGCCATTCTCCGGCCCTGCGGCCTTCCTCCAAAAAATCGCTGCCTACCCAGCAGGTATAAAGACTCGTATCCGCCACCTGTACCTGACGGTCAGAGACAATTACCGGAATTCCGGCCTCTTTTGCCTCCTCCAGCACCCCATCCCAGCCCGTTTCCACGATAGGATCAAGAATAATATAGTCTACTTCCTGTAGAATAAAATTCCGGATAGCTTTGATCTGGTTTTCCTGCTTGTTCTGCGCATCCTCGAAAATCAGATAGTAGCCGTTCTCCTCTGTAAATGTATTCCGAAAGGATGCCGTATTGGCCAGACGCCAGTCGGACTCCGAGCCTACCTGACAGAAGCCCACTACGATAGCCTCTTCATCCTCCACCGCCAAGGCATCCTGGCCGCGCAGAAGCTCCTCGCCGGAAAGCTCTCCAACCTCAACTCTGCCGGTGGAGCAGCTTGAAACCCAAAGCATTACGCAGAACAGAAGTCCCACGACTACAATCAATTTTCTCATCATTTAAGACCTCGCAGAAAGAAAACCTTATGTAAGAGAGCGCCGCCAGACACTGCGGCGCCCCTGTACACCTGTCTCTTTTTTTGATTTGTTTATTTCTTGCTGTCTTTAATCTTCGCGAAGATACTCTGCAGAACGATAAAGAAGCAAAGCAGAGCAGCCACCGCGATACTGGACCAGGAGCTTAAAAGCTTTCCGTTGGTCTTAACCAGCGTGGAAATCGTACCGTTGATCAGCACGCCAAAGAAAGAACCGATCACATTTCCCACGCCTCCGGTCAAAAGCGTTCCGCCGATAACCGCAGAGGAAATCGCATCCATTTCCAATCCCGTCGCCTGCTGCACGCTGCCCGACATGGTGTTCAGGCAGTAGCAGATACCGCCAATAGAGCAGATAAAGGAGGAAAGCATATAAGCCTTCAGTTTGGTCTTCTTGACATCCAGTCCCATCATCGTAGCAGAGGTCTCGTTTCCGCCTACCGCGTAGAGACTGCGGCCGAACTTTGTATAGCGCAGCATCAGAAAAATAGCGACGAGAACAATCAGCGCGATAATTACCGTAATCCGGATGAAGGGAATCTGCTCCACTCCCTTGCTGTTCACATAGGAGCCGAACGGAAGTTCTATCTTAAAGTTTGCCAGATTTACAAAAAACTCATTGGTGCTGATGGATACCTGGTCAGTGCTGATCACAGCCGTCATACCGCGGGCAAAGAACATACCCGCCATAGTTACGATAAAGGGCTGGATCTCCAGATAGCCTACGCAAAAGCCCTGCACAAAACCGAACAATATGCCGATAATCAGAACCAGCAGACACAGGAGCGGCGCGCTCATGCCCCAGCGCTCCATGCCTACCGCCAGAAACATACAATCCATGGCAATCAGGGCTCCTACGGAAATATCGATACCACCGGTCAGCATGATGCAGGTCATGCCGCAGGCAACACAGAGAAGTCCGGCGTTGTTAATCAAAATATTTAAAAATGTCTGCAAATGGGTGAAGCCCTTGCTGGCGTATACCACGCAGCCTGCCGCATACATAACCACAAAAAGAACAATCGTGATAAGCAAAAGCAGTGTATTGCTGTTCATTTTTTTCTTTTTCATGCTGCAGCACCTCCTTTTGCCAGGGCTTTTCTTGCCGCTCTGCGCTTCATGTACGCTTTAAACGGCGGAGCCTGGATCATCACGATAACAATAACGATGATGGCCTTGAATACCGGAGCCACGTCTGTGGACACGCCCAGCGCATACAGCGTCGTCGTGATAGCCTGAATCGTGTAAGCTCCGATGATAGAGCCTGCCAGGCTGAACTTACCTCCGCCCAGGCTGTTGCCTCCCAGGGCTACCGCCAGGATTGCATCCATCTCATAGTTCAGACCGATATTGTTGGAATCGGCGGAGCTGATACGGGAGGAAGCCACGATTCCGGAGATTCCTGCCATCAGACCGCATACCAGGTAGCAGACAAAAATAATCTTGGAAGAATTCAGTCCTGCAATGCGGGACGCCTTCTTATTGATACCAACGCTCTGTACATACAGGCCAAGAGCCGTCTTCTTCAGAAGCAAAGCCATGACGACTACGCAGACCGCCGCGATCACAATCGGAGTAGGAATAAATCCAAGATAGCCTCCGAAAAATTTGAAAGAATCGTTACGTACATATACAATCAGATTGTTGCAAAGCAGAAGTCCAATCGCTCTGGCCGCCGAATACAGAATCAGCGTGGCGACCATGGGCTGTACGTTCAGATAAGCGACCAGCGTTCCATTGAAGGCGCCGCAGACACAGCCCATCAGGATGCCGCCCAGCACGCCCACAAGAAGCGGAACCGCAAGGTCTGTGGTGGAAGACACGCCATAGCCTGCCAGCAGCATACAGCAGAAGGAAGCCGCCAGAGACATGACGGAACCCACGGAAATATCCGTTCCTGCGGAAGCAGACACTACAAGCGTCATTCCGATAGCCAGAATCGCGATCTCACTGCCTCGGTTCAGAATATCGATCAGACGGCCGTAGAGAACGCCGTTCCGAATAGAAATGGTAAAAAAGTTCAGTGCAAAGTTTCCGCAGGCCACGTCATAAATGATATTCGCCGCCATGACAAGAAACATACAGAAGATAGGAAGGAACAACTGCTTTCCCGTGATTTTCTTTAACTTATCCATTACTTGTCACCTCCCGCGATCGCCTTCATAACGGTCTCCTGAGACAGGCTCTCCGTGATCTCTCCAACCTTGGCGCCATCACGCAGAACCGCCATCTTCGTACAGGTACGAAGCATCTCCTCGATCTCTGAAGAAATGAAAATGATACCCTTTCCTTCCTTCGCCAGCTTCAGCACCAGCTTCTGAATCTCGGTCTTGGTTCCGATGTCGATACCGCGGGTAGGCTCGTCAAGGATCAGGAAGTCGGGATCAGTCGCAAGCCAGCGTCCCAGAATCACCTTCTGCTGATTTCCTCCGGAGAGCTGCTTGATCAGCGTCTCACGGCTGGCCGTCTTAATCTGAAGCATATCTATGTACTTGTCTGCCAGCTCTATCTGCTTGCTCATGGGAAGCAGACGGAACATACCCCTCTTGGCCTGAAGGGCCAGAATAATGTTCTCACGCACAGACAAATCCCCGATGATACCCTCCGCCTTTCTGTCGTCAGGCAGCAGTCCCATACCAAGCTTCATAGCGTCAATGGGAGCATTGATTTTTACCTCTTTTCCCTTTACCTTCAAAGTACCCGTCTGATTTCTGTCAGCGCCATAGATAACACGGGCCAGTTCGCTTCGGCCAGAGCCAAGAAGTCCGGTCAGGCCGACCACCTCGCCTTTGTGAATCTGAAGGTTGAAAGGCTTTATGGTTCCTCTGTGGCTCATTCCTTCCGCGTCGATCAGAATATCCTCGTCCGTAAATACCGGAGATTCGTCGGACTTGATGGAAGCCAGATCATCGAAATCTTTACCCATCATAGCAGCTACCAGCTTCACTCTCGGAAGATCTTCAATCGGATACTCGCCTACAAGCTGGCCATCGCGAAGAACTGTGATCCGGTCGCAGACAGCATATACCTGCTCCAGGAAATGGGTGACAAACACGATTCCCACACCCTTATCCTTTAACTGATTCATCAGCTTGAACAGCTTTGCCACCTCGTTGTCGTCCAGAGAGGAAGTCGGCTCGTCCAGAATCAGCACCTTACAGTCCATGTCCACCGCACGGGCGATAGCGATCATCTGCTGCAAAGCCAGAGAATATTCTTCCAGATTCTGAGTTACATCTATATCCATGTCAAGATCCTGCATGATTTTCTGGGATTTCCTGACCATGGTTTTCCAATCTATGGTTCCGATTTTTGTCTTCGGCTCCCGGCCGATAAACAGATTTTCCGCCACGCTCAAATTCGGGCAGAGGTTTACTTCCTGATACACCGTGGAGATTCCTTTTTTCTGAGCGTCCAGTGTGGAATGATTTACCACGGGACCGTCGATTCCATCCACGCGGATTTCTCCCGCCTCAAATGCGTTGATACCGGTCAGACATTTGATCAGCGTAGATTTTCCTGCACCGTTCTCTCCCATCAGAGCATGGATCTCACCCTTGCGGAGGGTGAAATCCACATGATCCAGAGCCTTTACGCCAGGGAAGGTCATGCAGATGCCGCGCATGGTCAATACTACGTTATTGTCCATAATTACACCCTTTCGTTTAGGAAGGGGAGACCCGACTGTCGAGTCTCCCCTCATTGCCAGCTTCTAATCTTTCTTATACAAAACTTTTTTGTATTTCGGATTTCAGCTTAGTATGCACGAGCGTCGATGATTTCCTGAGTCAGAACTGTCATCTCTTTCTCTACGCCGTCTACTGTGATAGAAGGAACGATGTCCTCGTTTGCGAAGCAGCTCTCCTCTACGTAGATTTCAGTCTCAACTTCCTCTCCTGCTTCCAGACCCTGGATGATTTCCTCTACCATGGGAGCAGCCAGCGGGTTGCACTCGAATACTGCGTTCAGTTCGCCGTCCAGGCAGTACTGAAGTGCGGTTCTTGCTGCGTCGAAGGATACGATGATTACATCGCCGTCAACACCATAGCTTACGCCTGCCGCCTTCATAGCATCCATAGCGCCGAATGCCTCGTTGTCGTTCTGGCAGATAACTACGTTGAACTGGCCTTCATAGGACTTGCAGTAGGACTCCATAACCTGCTGTCCGCCGTCCTGTGTGAAGTCGCCGCTCTGAGAATCCAGGATATTCCAGCCTTCTCTCTCAGCGATCTCATTGAAGCCTTCGGTACGTCCGATAGTTGCGGATGCGCCTGTGGTTCCCTCGATTACCAGGATGTTCAGCTCGGTAATGCCCTTAGCCTCAGCATAAGCCTTCAGCCACTCGCCGCATGCAAGACCTTCTGTCTTAAAGTCAGAACCAACCCATGCCACATACTTATCAGAGTCATCAATAGTACGGTCGATAACGATAACCGGGATTCCTGCGTCTTCACACTCAGTCAGTACAGTATCCCAGCCTGTGGAAACGATGGGGTCGATGATGATGTAATCTACATCCTGCTCAATGAAGGTACGAACAGCCTCAAGCTGTACGGCAGAATCATTGTCGCAGTCTACGAACTGCAGATCATATCCGTTCGCCTCAGAGAACACGTCCTGGCAGGACTGTGTGGAAGCTGTACGCCAGTCAGACTCATGTCCTACCTGTGCGAATCCAATCGTAAGAACGTCTCCGCTTCCTGCGTCCTCTGCTGCCGCATCGTCTGTAGCCGCCGCGTCGTCCGTGGCTGCCGCATCCTCTGTGGTCGCGGTCTCCTCTGTGGTTGTAGCCGCAGCGTCATCGCTGGAGCTTCCGCAGCCTGCGATCATAGTAGCTGCCAGTGCGGCGCATACCAGTACGCTCACAATTTTTCTTTTCATTGTTGAAACCTCCCTATGTATTTTTGCCAATCTCTCTTGGCTATGGTCTTATCTTACACAATGCAGAAAAATTTGGATACGGACATCCTTTTGAATTAAGTACACTTTTTTACTGATTTTTGAACAAACTATGAACAAAGTTTGATTTTTTTCGGAAAAAGTTTATTTTTTTCCGCCGGGCGTTACGATTCATCACTCCCGGACCGCCGGGATCACAACCGTGACCCGCGTTCCCTTTCCAAAGACGCTGTCCACGGAAATCCCGTATTCACTGCCATAATTCAGAGAAAGCCGCTGGGCTACGTTGAAAAGACCGAAGCCGGAGGGATCGCTGCGATCGATCTCTTCCTCTCCATCTATAAGACGGCGGACCTTTCCCAGCCTTTCAGCCTCCATGCCCTTGCCGTCGTCCTCGACGCAGAATATCAGTTCTGCCCCCTTTTTCTCACCCGTCACCCGAATATGGCCAAGTCCTCTTTTGTTTTTGATACCGTGATACAAAGCGTTTTCTACCAGAGGCTGCAGCGTCAGCTTCAGGATCTGATACTCATGCAGCTCCTCCGGTATCTCGATGGAATATTCCAGAATATCTCGGTAGCGGAACTGCTGGATCTGCAGATAGCTGCGTATATGCGCTTCCTCCTCCCGCACAGAGATATAATCCCTCCCCTTACTCAGAGTTGTGCGGAAAAAATCTGAAAGGGTGGTAACCATCATTACCACATCGTCTTTCCGGCCCGCCTCCGCCAGCCAGATGATAGTGTCCAGAGTATTATACAGAAAATGAGGATTGATCTGAGCCTGCAAAAGCTTAAGCTCCGTAGCGCGCAAATTGAGCTGTTCAATCCGAATATCCTCCACCAGATTGCCGATCTGTTTGATCATGGAGTTAAAGCTTGAGTTCAGGACCGCCAGCTCCTCGCTGTTATCCTCCGGAGCCCGGACTGAAAAGTCCCCTTCCGCCGCCTTTCTCGTCACCTCGCAGAGCTTCCCGATAGGAACCATGATGCCCTGCATCAGCTTCTGACTGATCAGAAAGGCTCCCGCCAGAATCAGCAGAAAGATTACGCTGGTCATGCGGAGCGTCCGGTCCACATCTGAACGGATGCCTTCACGCAGCACCTCCAGATTCGTCGTCTCATAATAAATGTATTCCTGTATCTGTTCCTGTATCAGCTCCGTCAGCACCCGGATATTCAGATCCAGCCGTTCTATATTGATGTCATAATAACCGCTGACTGCCGCGTCCTCCTCAATCTCCTCCACGCGATCCTCCAGGGAATCGAGACATTTCAGAATCCTCTGAAGCCTCTGCCTGGCATACTCCGCGTCCGCCGACTCGTACAGCCCCCGAAACACTCCGCGGGCCTCCTCGATCAGGCGATGGGGCTCCTCCGTGTCGATCAGTTCGTCGGCACGCTCAGAATTGGCCACGATAATATACATCAAATAGTCCAGATCTTCTTTGAAATCAATATTATAGGCATTCGCCTTCGTGATATTTTCCACAACCTCGTCGTACCGTTCCGAAAACTGCTGCATAATAAGTACAAGATAGAGTATCAGTACTGTCAGCGGAACGAGACAGATGACGAGCAGCATATTCAGGCGGTTCTTAATCGAGGACTCCTTTTTCCACATATCTACTCCTATACCCTGCCCCGGAATTCCCTGGGCGTACACTCCTGTGTCTTTTTAAACAGATAGCTGAAATAATGTGGATCCTTATACCCTACAGCAAAGGCTATCTCCGCCGTTTTCATGGATGTGCTCCTCAGCAGTTCCTTAGCCTTTTCCATCCGTACAAAGGTCAGATATTCAATAAAAGTCCGTCCCGTCTCCTGGCTGAATATGGTGCTGAAATGATTGGGACTTAAGTTGACAGACGCCGCTACCGTATTCAGGGATATTTCTTCATTATCATAATTCTGCTCTATGTAATCTCTTGCGTCCCGAAGAAGGGAACTGTATTTTTTACGGGAAATACCCTCTCTGAGTTCGATCGCCGTCTCCAGCACCTTTTTCAGATAATTCTCCGTGGATTCTACGGAAGCGAATACCTCCGGCATCTTCTGGAAATCTCCGCAGCGTTCCACAAGAGTCCCCGGCTCGCAGCCCGTTTCCTCCAGCATTCCGGCAGCCGCGAAATAAGTATCCATCGTCACATACTGGCGGAACATCATCGACTGTATGTTTTCCTCTCCAAGGCTTGCGAAATACTCATCCACAAAATGTGTCGCCTCGCTTTTCAGCCCCGTCTTGAGGAAATTCTCCACCACTCTGCGGTCCAGATTCCCGGCGCTGAGCGTATTCAGCGCCATTTCCTGATCCACTTCCTCCGGCAGCTTGTCCGAACTTCTCACGATCTGATTGCGTTTAATCAGATAGCGGAACGCAAAGGACCGGCTGGCTTCTTCAAAGCTGCGGCCAAACTCGCTTAAGCGCTCTACTTCCTGCCCCACTCCGCCGAAATAGCTGACGCCGCGTGCTTCAGACAGGACGGAAATCAGCCGCTTCAGCAGCTCTTCCTCCGTCTCAGAAAGAGGATGTTCTTCCTCCTTCAGAATAAAGGCCCAGCCCTCGATTCCCAACTCAACCATCTGCACCTCCGGCATCTGATCGGTCATCTCTTCAATAGAGCGGGTGACTGCATTCAGTTCTTCCGAGTAACCCTCCTCGGCGTCTTCTGCAAAGATCTGGAAAAGAATGATGTTATACCTTTTGGCAGCCAGCTCCATCCCGGCCTCCCGGCCTTCCTTCAAAAGAGCCGACACGGAAGCCTGGCCTGAAACGAGCTTCCGGAAAAATTTCTGACGCGCAAGCTGCCTGTTCTCCAGCCGCTCCTTTTCAAAGGTTTCCAGAAATCTTCTCTGCTGCTGCCGTTCCTGTTCCACCTGAACGCCCACCTTTTTTACAGCTTCCAAAAGCTGGGCTCCGGCAATCGGCTTTACCAGATAATCCGTAATCCCGATACTGATAGCTTCCTTTGCATATTCAAATTCATCATAACCGCTCAGGATAATAATCTTGATGTCGGGAAGCTCCTGCTTCACCAGACGGCTCAGCTCCAGTCCATCCATAAAAGGCATTTTAATATCCGTGATCAGAATATCGGGGCGGGTTTTCTGAATCAGCGGATAAGCCAGCTCACCATCGCTGGCGTCACCCACGAAGGAGAAGCCCTCGCTCTCCCAGTCGATGTTGTTCTTGATGCCCTCGCGCATCACGACCTCATCTTCCACCAAAAACACTTTCAGCATATCTCAAACTCCCTGATCCTGCCTTTTTCATAGCGTCAAGAAAGAAGATACCGCAGAAAGCGGTATCCTCTTTCTTTGCAATTCTTTTACTCGGCCCCGTGCAGGTGCTCTACTGCTGCCCGCTCAATGGCAAGCCCTTCCGTATAGCGCGAAAGGAAAACGTCGAAGCCTTTCACATCCGCCTCCTCAGGCATCAGCTTCTCACCCTTTTCTCCCGCAAACACACGCTCAGACAGGTAAGATCCCAGGCTCTCGCCCTCGCTTTTTTCCTTCATGTATGCCGCCAGCAGCGCGATGCCCCAGGCTCCGCCTTCACCGGCCGTCTCCATAACCACGACAGGAACGTCCATAGCCGCAGCCATAATCCTTTGTCCTACGCCCTTCGTCTTAAACAGGCCGCCATGTCCGAGTACCTCGTCCGCCTGCACGCCTTCCTCCTTGAACAAAATGTCCAGTCCTGTCTTCAGCGCGCCAAGGGCAGTGAACAGATGTACCCGCATGAAGTTCGCCAGATTAAACTTCGCGTCGGGCGTGCGGACGAACATAGGCCGTCCTTCCTCAAAGCCCGTGATATGCTCTCCGGAGAAATAGTTGTAGGCCAGCAGGCCGCCGCAGTCCGCGTCTCCTTCCAGCGCCTTGTTGTACAGGGTTCCGAACAGCTTGTTCATATCCACCTCTACGCCGAAGCTCTCTGCGAACTCCTTAAAAAGGTTTACCCAGGCGTTCAGATCCGAGGTACAGTTATTGCAGTGTACCATGGCCACCGGGCTGCCGTCGGGCGTCGTCACCATATCAAGCTCCGGATGTACTTTCTTAAGCTCATGCTCCAGAACGATCATGGCAAACACAGAAGTTCCCGCAGAGACATTTCCGGTACGGGGCAATACGCTGTTCGTCGCCGTCATGCCTGTGCCTGCGTCTCCCTCCGGCGGACACAAAGGCGCTCCTGCTTCCAGCTCTCCGGACGGATCGAGAAGCTTCGCTCCCTCCTCCGTCATGACTCCGGCCTTCTCGCCTGCATTCAGCACCTTCGGCAGGATTTCACGAATCTTCCAGGGATAGCCCTTTGGTCCTACCAATTCTTCAAACTGGCCAAGCATTCTCTCATGGAACTGGCCCGTGGCAGAATCGATGGGGAACATTCCGGAGGCTTCTCCGACTCCCATAGCCTTCTCACCTGTCAGCTTCCAGTGAATGTAGCCTGCCAGCGTAGTCATGAACGCAATGTCCGGCACATGTTCCTCCTTGTTCAGAATCGCCTGATACAAGTGCACGATACTCCAGCGCTGCGGAATGTTGTACTGGAACAGCTCTGTCAGCTCCTCCGACGCCTGCCCCGTGATAGTATTTCTCCAGGTACGGAACGGCACAAGCTGCTTATCTTCCCTGTCAAACACCAGATAGCCGTGCATCATGGCGCTGATTCCGACTGCGCCAAGTTTCGTAAGCTGCACGCCGTATTTCTGCTTTACATCCTCCTTCAGAGCCGCGTAGCTTCCCTGAAGACCTTTCCATACTTCATCCAGAGTGTAGGTCCAGATCCCATTCTCAAGCTGATTTTCCCAGTCGTAGCTTCCCGAAGCCACCGGCTTGTAGGTCCCGTCAATCAGAACCGCCTTGATTCTCGTGGAGCCAAGCTCGATGCCAAGGACTGTCTCTCCGTTCAAAATCGCTTCCTTTACCGTACTCATTTTGTAAAACCCTCCTTCACCTTTCTTTCATTTCCTATCCGCCGCGTCCTTACCGGAAAGCCACGGAGTTCCATCTAAGCTCGTTCTTCAGTCCGCGGATCGTAGTGTCCTTGTCAATATATACGACCTCAATACCCATAGCGGCTCCCCAGTCTCCCATCTGTTCCGCAGTCAAATCATAGGTAAAGGCCGTATGATGAGCGCCTCCCGCGAGGATCCAGCTCTCCGCTCCTGTAGCCAGATCCGGCTGCGGCGTCCAGAACGCCGTCGCTACCGGAAGCTTTGGCATCGGCTTCTCCACCTTCTTACAATCCACACTGTTTACGATCAGGCGGAAGCGGTTCCCCAGGTCAATCAGGGAGGTAGCGATAGCCGGTCCCTCCTTGGAGGTAAACACAAGACGTGCCGGATCCTCTCTGTCTCCCATACTCAAAGGCTGTACCTTGATGCCGACAGGTCCGTCTGCAATCGTCGGGCATACCTCAAGCATGTGCGCCTGCAGGATGCCCTCCTTGCCCGGCACCAGGTTGTAGGTATAATCTTCCATGAAGGAGGTTCCCTTTGCATCCTTCATACCCTCGGTCATAATCTTCATCAGGCGTACCATAGCGGCCGTCTTCCAGTCTCCCTCGCCGCCGAAGCCATAGCCCTTTTCCATCAGGCGCTGGATCGCAAGTCCCGGAAGCTGCTTCAGCGCGCCCAGATCTCCGAAATGAGTGACAATGGCCTGATAATTCTTCTCTTTCAGGAAACGCTCAAAGCCAATCTCGATACCAGCCTGCACGGCTACGTGCTCGCGGAACTCCTTCTCGTCCCGTCCTTCCAGCAGGATGTCGTATTTGCTGTAATACTCCTCCACCAGCGTATCGACGTCCGCCTGGGATACGTCCTTTACATACTCCGCGATCTCATTCACCGGATAAGCGTCGATCTCCCAGCCAAACTTGATCTGAGCCTCCACCTTGTCGCCCTCGGTCACGGCCACATTGCGCATATTGTCGGCCACGCGGACCACGCGGATATGGCTGCTTTCCATGATTCCCACAGCCGTGCGCATCCAGGAGGCGATACGGCCGATCACTTTCTCATCCGCCCAGTGTCCCACGATGACCTTGCGCTCGATGCCCATACGCGTCACAATATGCCCGTATTCCCGGTCTCCGTGAGCAGACTGGTTCTCGTTCATAAAGTCCATGTCGATGGTATCGTAGGGAATCTCCACATTGAACTGTGTATGCAGATGAAGCAGAGGCTTTCTGTACTCCTGCAGTCCCAGAATCCAGGACTTTGCCGGAGAAAAGGTATGCATCCAGGTGATGACGCCCGCGCATTCCTCGTCCGCATTTGCCTCATTGAAGGTTTTTCGGATCAGTTCATTAGTGATCAGCGTCGGCTTCCACACCACCTCATAGGGCAGAATCCCGGACTGATTCAGACCTTCCACAATCTTCTTGGAGTGCTCCGCCACATGCTCCAGGCACTCGTCTCCATACAGATCCTGTGATCCAGTTGCAAACCAGAACTTGTAATTTTTCACTTTCTTTCCCTCCATTGCCTGCTTTCACAGCTTTTTATGTTTATTTTTCATTTGTTGCTATCTTAAACGCCTGACGGACTCCCTTTTGGCCAGCCATACGTCAAATTCATATCCTTCGTTCTGTCCTTCGTTCCCTCTTCTTCGGACCATGGCAAGCATCTGCCTTGCCGCCTTTTCACCCAGTCTTTCCTTCGGATGATGGACAGAAGAAAGACCTGTGTCCCCGTACTCAGCCAGATCCGTATCGTCGATGCTGACGATGGACAAATCCTCCGGAATCCGTATTCCGTTCCGCTTCAGAAGCTCCATAAACTCCACCGCAGCCACGTCATTATAGCACAGAACCGCCGTACAGCCTGAGAGCCGCTCAAGAAGCCTCCTCTCCATGAGATCGAAATGACCGATGTCTCCCGTGTCATACCAGACGAAGCGGTTGTCGTCCGAATGGACGCCTGCTTTCTGAAGCTCCGACAGAAAGCCTTCGTAGCGGCGCAGTCCCTGGCCATCGTCTGATTTCAGAAGCCCTCCGATCTCCTTGTGTCCCATATCCAGCAGATAGCGGGCCGCACATCTTCCCGCTTCCCTGTCGTCCAGCGCCACGACCGGGCAATCAAGCTCCGGGTATCCGCTGTTCAGAAACAGTACCTGTACGCCCTGTTCCAGAAGCTTCCGGTATAGTCCCAGATTGGGATTGGGCAATGCGCTTTTTGTGGCTTCGATAATCAAGCCGCGCAGCCCCTGATCAAGGAGGCTTTCCAGAATCTCCTCCTCTTTTCGGATTCGGTTGTTGGTAAAAGAGATCTGAACCTGGAAGCCCTCTCCGGACAAGACCTGTTCAATCCCCTGTATAATCTTCGGAAATATGTAATTGTCCACATAGGTCGTCACCACAGCGATCCGCTTGCTCTTCCCCTGTTCTTCCCTGACCGGATCCACCACATAGGTTCCTTTTCCCTGATACCCCCGTACAAGTCCTTCACTTTCCAGAACCTCCAGGGCTTTCCGTACGCTCTGCCGGCTTACGCCGAACTGTTCCCGCAGCTCCTGCTCCGAGGGAAGCTTGGCGCCGGGACCATATGTGCCATCTGCGATCTGCTCCTTAAGCCTGACTGCGATCTTCTGATATTTCGTCATACTGTTCTCCTGCCGCCCGTAAAAATGTGTCAACTTGTATTTTTTATGTTTTAACTTGTATTTTAATTACTCTCGCTGTTTTGTTGAATAATTTCCTGTATTTCCCAGCTATTTTTCGTTGTTTTTTTCATTTTTTTACTCTTACCATTTATATATACATCAATCTGCACAAGCTGTCAATAGCATTCCCGATCTTGCCGGAGAATTTTTTCCATTTTGATCATGTCGTCTTTTTACTTGTATTGTTTTAACTAAATACATGTTGTCCATTTTTGCCGCTTCGCTCGCTTATCTCTCTACTTTGCTTTCACACATTAACGCAACATGGTCTTTCCTATGAAACAGAAAAAGCCCGGAAGGCCGTCAAAACATCGGCAGCCTTCCAGGCTTTTTGCAATTTTGTCTATTTTCTGATGTTGACGTCCAACTGGTTAAACGGAATCTCAATTCCATTCCTGTCAAATAAAAGCTTAACGTCTTCCGTCATCTTCCACTTCGCAGGCCAGTAATCCTCCGGACGCACCCAGAAACGCAGCTTCAGCATCACGGCGCTGTCCGCCAGGCTGTCCACCACCACAAGATGCTCCTGCTCTCTGAGAATCTTATCATTTTCCTCCAAAAGCTTCTCACAAAGCTCCTTGGCAAGCTTCAGATCCGAAGAATACCCTATCCCCACGTCGATGTCCAGACGCCGCTTATCCTGAGCCGTCACATTGATCAGGCTGTTATTGGACAGAACTCCGTTTGGAATCACGACCTTCCGGTTGTCCACCGTAAGAAGGGTTGTATAAAACATTTGTATCTCGGATACGGTCCCCTCCAGATTGTCCTCTATATAAATAATATAGTCTCCCACTTTAAAGGGCTTGATCAAAAGAATCAGCACGCCTCCTGCAAAGTTGGAAAGACTGCCCTGAAAGGCAAGACCGATGGTCAGCCCTGCGGAGCCCACCAGAGCCATCACGGAAGTGGTATCCACCCCAAAGCCGGACGCAATCAGCATAATCAGAACAAAGTAAAAGATTACTTTCAAAAGGGAATCCAGAAACTGGATGACTCCCACGTCTGCCCCCGCCCGCTCCATGGAGCTGCGGATGATTTTCCGCAAAAGCTTAATCAATTTTGTGCCGATCAGAAAGACTATCACAGCAAACAGAAGCCTCAGCCCAAAGCTTACCACCGAGGGAAGATACCTGTCCATATACTCCTGTGTTCTGCTGATTTGCTCTGTAACGGAGGTTATCTCTGTTCCAAGATCCCCCGGCAGTTCCGTAACCGTAAGCGTCAGATACCTCATGCGTTCTTACCGCGTCCCTTCCTTTCCTTCGCCGGAGTCTTTTCCGGCTTCTCTTCATTTTCTTTTGCGGGCGTCTTCTCCGCAGCTTTCACTGCTTTCTCCTTGGCCGGCGCTTTCTCCGCCGTGCAGGAGAATACGGCTATTCCCATAGGCGGCACCGTAATCTCAATGGAATCCTCGCGTCCGTCGCACTCCGATTTTCTGGAACGCTTCGCCCGCTTATTGCGCACGTCCGTTCCGCCGAACAGCTCGCTGTCGCTGTTGAAGATCTCTTTGTAGCGTCCCTCAAAGGGTACGCCAATCTTATGCTTCTCATACACCAGCGGAGAGAAGTTGCATACCACAAGCAGCGTCTCCTCCGGCTTCTTCGACTGGCGGGTGAACACCAGCATATTTTCATTGGCGGAAATGTTATTGATCCAGGTAAAGCCCTCCGGATCGTGATCCAGCTCGTAGAGCGCCGGATGCTCCAGGCAGAAATGATTCAGCGCCTTCACATACTCCCGCATATTTCCATGGTCCTGATACTGCAGGAGATCCCATTCCAGGCTCACCTTCTCGTTCCATTCGTCGAAGGGCGCAAACTCCTGTCCCATGAACAGCAGCTTCTTGCCGGGATGCGTCATCATAAAGCCGTAGGCCGCCCGCAGATTGTCAAGCTTTGAATCCCGGTCTCCCGGCATCTTTCCTACCAGAGTACCCTTGCCGTGAACCACCTCGTCGTGAGAGAGGCTCAGGATGAAGTTCTCGCTGTAGGCATAGATCATGCTGAAGGTCAGCTCGCCGTGGTGCCAGGAACGGAATACAGGATCATAGTGCATATAATCCATAAAATCATTCATCCAGCCCATATTCCACTTGAAGTCAAAGCCAAGGCCGTCCTCCTCCACAGGAGCCGTCACCTTCGGCCAGGCCGTGGATTCCTCGGCGATCAGCAGGGCGCCGTCCCTGCGCTTTTTGTAAATGGAATTTAAGTGCTTCAGAAATTCCATAGCTTCCAGATTCTCATTGCCGCCGTAGATATTGGCCACCCATTCACCGTCCTGCTTTCCGTAATCCAGGTACAGCATGGAAGCCACCGCGTCCATACGGATGCCGTCCGCATGGTAGACCTCCGTCCAGAACAGCGCGTTCGCAATCAGGAAATTCTTCACCTGGGGACGTCCGTAATTGTAAATCAGCGTTCCCCAGTGAGGATGGCTTCCCTTCCTGGGATCCAGATGCTCATACAGGCAGGTTCCGTCAAAGGCAGCCAGGCCGAAGGTATCCCGTGGGAAATGAGCCGGCACCCAGTCAAGGATCACGCCGATTCCCTGGCTGTGCATATAATCCATAAAATACATGAAATCTTTCGGAGAACCGTACCTGGCTGTCGGCGCGTAATAGCCTGTCACCTGATAGCCCCAGGACTCATCCAGGGGATGCTCCATAATCGGCATCAGCTCCACATGGGTATATCCCATATCCTTCACGTATTCCGCGAGCATCGGAGCGATCTCCCGGTAGTTGTAGAACTCCCGGTTTTCCTTTTCTTCAGCAGTTTCCGCACCGGCTTCTTCTGTTTCTTCCAGGTCTTCGCTTTCTTCCGTCTCCGGCTTCTTCCAGGAACCCAGATGGACCTCATAGATCAGAACCGGTTCTTTTTTATAATTGGTTTTCTTTCTCTTTTCCAGCCACTCCTTATCCGTCCACTCAAATCCGGACAAATCCGTGACAATGGAGGCTGTATTCGGCCGGAGCTCGGCGGCGTTGGCGTAAGGATCCGCCTTCAGCATCGGAAGGCCGCTCCTCGTCTTAATCTCATACTTGTAGCAGGCTCCCGGCTCGATTCCCGGAATAAACAGCTCAAAAATGCCTGCCTCCTCAATGCGGCGCATGGGATGTCTGCGTCCGTCCCAGAGATTGAAATCACCGACGACGCTCACACGGCACGCGTTCGGCGCCCATACGGAAAAGTAGGTACCCTCCACGCCTTTGACAGTCATCGGGTGCGCGCCCATCTTCTCATAGAGCGTATAGTGGATGCCTGCCTGAAACTTTTCCAGATCTTTTGCCGAATATACCTTTGGCTGAAAACGGTAGGCGTCTTCCAGGTCCTGAACCACTCCGTTGTCATACTCCACCCGGAAGAAATATTCCGGAACCGTCTTTCCGGGAAGCAGGACCGCGAAAAAACCGCCCTCGTCAGCCAGTTCCATTTCATACTCCTTGCCCGTGTTCTTAAGCACAGCGGTCATTTTCACCGCCGTCGGCAAAAACGCCTGGACAAGGATCCCGTCCTCCACCTTATGGGGACCCAGAATCTCCTGGGGCTCGTCCTCCTCCGAGTAGACCAGAGCCTCGATCCGAGGCCAGTTCATAAGCTCATACAACCTGTTATCCATACCCTTCTCCTCCTTACTCAGATCCGAATCTTCTACCCGCCTCTCTCCCGACTGCCGGGGCTAAGGCCGCCTGCGGCTTTCGATCTCAGATCAGTCCGTATCGTTCCAGCGCGCGGGATACGCCATCCTCCCAGATAGGCTCCGTCCTGTATTTTGCAGATCTCAGGACGCTCTCCTCGGCATTTCCCACCGCGGTTCCGTACTGTACATATTGTAACATTTCCAGGTCGTTTGGTCCATCCCCAAATGCATAAGTATTGCAAAGAGGTATCTCAAGCTCCTCCAGCAAAATGCGAATGCCGTCAGCCTTCGACACTCCCTTCGGCATCATTTCCACATAAGGCATCCGCTCGTACCGGGCCAGTTCAAAAGCCCTGCAAAGCTCCGGCACAAGTCTCTCGAAAGCCGCCATATCAGAAATACTCACCGTCAGCTTGCAGGCCTTATCCGTCGCCGGATCCAGCTCCTTTAAGCGTTCGGGATACTCCCTGCGCAGCCGGTCCACGATGGAAAACAGCCGGAACGCTTCCTGATCCGCGCGGCAGCTCAGATACTCCGGCCCTTCCAGCACGACGCAGCAGCCAGCTTTTTCAAGGCGCGGAACCTCCTGCATCAGCACCTCGTTCGGAAGCAGCAGATTTCTCAGGATTCGTCCTTCATACTCCATATAAGTCCCCGCGCCGCAGATCATGCCTGGGAAGTTCAAATCCAGCACCTCCGGGAACATGGAGGCTTTCGGCCTTCCCGTACACAAAATCGGGATATGGCCGTTCTCCTTCAGTCTTTCCAGAGCCTTCCTGGTACTCTCCGGCGTTCCCCGGCCTCCCTCATAAATTGTGCCGTCCACATCAAAAAATATGATCTTCCGTTCCGTATTCATAATCTGTTTTCCTTTCACAGCTTCAGAAATTCTTCTTCAGAAATCACAGGGACGCCAAGCTCCCTGGCCTTCTTATTCTTCGACGAGGCGGAAGCCGTATCGTTATTGATGAGATAATCTGTCTTTCCCGTTACGCTCCCCGTCACCTTTCCGCCGCGGCGCTCTATCAGCTCTTTCAGCTGTGCTCTGTTTGAAAAATGCGTAAGGCTGCCCGTCACCACAAACACCTTGCCCTTTAAATCCTGGACTCCGGCAGTCTCCTCTTTTTCCAGCGTAAGCTCGGAAAGCAGGCGGAAGAACCTTTCCCGTTTTCCCTCATCCGCAAAATATCCTGTAAAACTGGACGCGATCACGGCTCCCACCCCGTCGATAGAAGCCAGATCCTCCTCGTCGGCCGCAAGCAGCTTTTCCACGTCGTCGTCGAACTGCCGGCAGATAAGCTTCGCGCCGGAAAGGCCGATATTCGGGATGCCAAGACTGTAAATCACCCTGGCCAAAGTCGTCTTTCTCGCCCGCTCGACGCTGGCGCTCAGATTTTCAAAGGACTTTTCTCCAAATCCCTCCATTTCCACGATCTCATCCCGGTGACGGCTCAGCCGGAAGATGTCCGCAAATTCATGAATAAAGCCCTTCGCAATAAACTTTTCCAGCGTGGCCTCCGAAAGCCCTTCGATATTCAGGGCGTCCCGGCTCACGAAAAGGGTGAAGGACTTGATCTTCTTTGCCTGGCAGTCGGAGTTCGTACAGTACAGCGATTCCACATCGTTCACCTGGCGGATCTCCGTAGCGCCCCCGCAGACGGGACATTCTTTCGGAATATCCCGCACGCCGCTGCGCGTCTTGTTCTCCGCTATCTGCGGAATGATCATGTTCGCCTTGTACACTTCTATGGTATCGCCCACTCCCAGCTCCAGGCTGCGCATAATGCTGATATTGTGGACAGAGGCACGGCTGACCGTCGTCCCCTCAAGCTCCACCGGCTCAAAGATGGCCACAGGGTTGATGAGACCCGTCCGGGACGGACTCCATTCTATCTCTTTAAGTGTCGTCTCGCGGATCTCGTCAGCCCATTTGAAGGCCATGGAATCCCGCGGAAACTTGGCCGTCTGGCCCAGTGAACGCCCGTAGGCAATGTCGTCGTAAAGAGCCACCAGTCCGTCGGAAGGGTACTCGTTCTTCTCAATATGCGACGAAAACCATTCGATGGCGTCCTCCAGACTGTCCGCAGTCACCACCCTGTATTCCACAACCTCAAAGCCCTGCTCCTTAAGCCACAGAAATTCCCGCTCATGGGAATTTTCAAAGTCCACGCCTTCGGCGCGCACCAGGGAAAACGCGAAGAAATGCACGCTCCGCCTGGCCGTGATCTCATTGTTAAGCTGGCGGACGGAACCGCTGCACAGATTTCTCGGATTCTTATATCTGGCGTCTGCTTCGGGAATCTCCTCGTTGATCCGCTCAAATTCCTTGTAGCCGATCACCGCCTCGCCCCGGAGAACCAGCTCGCCCTGAAACGGGATCCGCAAGGGAATGTTGCGAAAAACACGCGCGTTGTTTGTGATCACTTCGCCTACTTCCCCGTTTCCTCTTGTGACTGCTTTGTAAAGCTCTCCATCCCGGTAGGTCAGCACAATCGTAAGTCCGTCCATCTTCCAGGAAAGAAGCGTTTTATGCGGGCCAATCCATTCCTTTAAAACCTCGATCTCCTTTGTCTTGTCCAGGGACAGCATCGGCCTTTCATGCCTTTCTTTGGGAAGCTCGCTCAAGACCTCGTAGCCCACGTGGACTGTAGGGCTTGAGGCAAGCGTCGTTCCCGTCTCTTTTTCCAGACGCACCAGCTCGTCGTAGAGCGCGTCATATTCGTAATTGCTCATAATCTCGTCGGCTTCCTGATAGTAGGCCCGCCCGGCCCGGTTCAGAAGGTCCACAAGCTCTTTCATTCTTTTCTTTTTTTCTTCCATATCCAATCCTTTACTCTCTGGAATCCCGGATAAGCTCCAAAAGCCCCGACATCTCTTTTTCCGTTACCTTCCGCCAGGTTCCCGGCTTCATGCCCTTCAGTTCGATATTCAGGACGCGCACCCTTTTCAGGTTCGTCACCTGGTACCCCAGGGCTTCGCACATTCTGCGGATCTGCCTGTTTAATCCCTGAGTTAAAATCATGCGGAAGCTGGCCTTCCCAAGCTTTTCCACCTGACACGGCTTCGTCACGGCGTCGAGAAGCACCTCTCCTTTTTCCACCTTGCGGATACGCACGCCCTTTCGCATCTGCTCCAGGAAGGCGTCCGTTACCGGCTTATTGACCGTCACCAGGTATTCCTTCTCATGATGATTAGAAGCGCGCATCATCCGGTTGACCAGACTTCCGTCGTTGGTCATCAGAATCAACCCTTCCGAATCCTTATCCAGTCTTCCTATGGGATAGATCCGGACCGGATACCCTACGTAATCCACAATATTGCGCTTCTCCTTCCGGTCCGTCGTACAGATCACGCCGGGCGGCTTGTACACAGCCAGAAGCACCCTCTCCTCTCTGGCCCCTCCGATGACTTTTTTTCCTACCTGGATCTCCTGATCCGGGCGGACTTTCATTCCCATCACGGCCGGACGGCCATCCACCAGAACCTTTCCGGCCTCTATCAGTCTGTCCGCCTCCCGGCGCGAGCATACGCCGGCTTCGCTTAAGTATTTATTCAGACGAATTTCTTCCACGTTTTCTTTCCTTTCCGCTGCTTTTCTGTAACGCTTTTGCGAAAGCAGACCGCCCCGGCTTATTCTTTCAAGCGCGCGGCCCCATCTTCTCCCGCAGAATTTATTATAGGGGATTTGCAGATAAGGCGCAAGACAAAAAACGCTCCTTTGGCGGACAGGGGGGATTCATAACCCGCCCGCCAAAGAAGCGTTTTTCGCACATATATAATGGGAGTTTCAGATTTACACGATTCCCTGTGCAAGCATTGCGTCTACAACCTTCTCAAAGCCTGCGATGTTCGCGCCTACCACGTAGTTCTTCGCATAGCCGTAACGCTCGGCAGCGTCGGACATATTGTGGCAGATATTTACCATAATATTCTTCAGCTTCGCGTCCACTTCCTCGAAGGTCCAGCTCAGACGCTCGCTGTTCTGGGACATCTCCAGAGCGGAGGTAGCCACGCCGCCTGCGTTCGCCGCCTTGCCCGGTGCGAACAGAACGCCGTGCTGCTGCAGGTACTCGGTAGCTTCCAGAGTCGTCGGCATATTCGCGCCCTCTGCAACTGCGATGCAGCCGTTCTCTACAAGCTGCTTCGCATCCTCCAGAAGCAGCTCGTTCTGGGTTGCGCAGGGAAGTCCAAGGTCTGCCTTGATGCTCCATACGCCGCGTCCCTCATGATACTCAGAATTCGGACGGTATTTCTTGTACTCGGTCAGACGTGCGCGCTTCACCTCTTTGATCTCCTTGAGCGCCGCCACGTCGATTCCTTCCGGATCGTATACCCAGCCGTTGGAATCGCTGCAGGTCAGAACCTTCACGCCAAGCTGTCCAGCCTTCTCGATCGCATAGATAGCTACGTTTCCGGAACCGGATACCACAGCCGTCTTTCCCGCGATGTCGATGCCGTTCAGCTTCAGCATCTCCTCGGTCAGATAGAGAAGGCCGTAGCCAGTAGCCTCTGTTCTTGCCAGAGAACCGCCGAAGGACAGTCCCTTTCCGGTCAGCACGCCCTCATAGCGTCCGGTCAGTCTCTTGTACTGGCCGTACATGTAACCAATCTCTCGCGCGCCCGTTCCGATGTCTCCGGCGGGTACGTCTGTGTTTTCTCCAATATATTTGCAAAGCTCTGTCATGAAGCTCTGGCAGAAAGCCATGACCTCTCTGTCAGATTTTCCCTTGGGATCGAAGTCGGAACCACCCTTACCTCCGCCGATGGGAAGTCCGGTCAGAGAGTTCTTGAAAATCTGCTCAAAGCCCAGGAACTTGATAATGCCAAGATTTACGGACGGATGAAGGCGAAGGCCTCCCTTATAAGGTCCAATGGCGCTGTTGAACTGTACGCGGTATCCTGTGTTCACATGAACCTGTCCCTTGTCGTCTACCCACGGAACACGGAACTTGATCTGACGCTCCGGCTCAACCAGACGCTCCAGAAGAGCCTCTCTGCGAAACTTTTCCTCATTGGCCTCTACGACCGGACGCAGAGATTCCAGAACTTCTTTGACAGCCTGGTGAAATTCCGGCTCGCTGGGATTCTTAGCTACTACTGACTCGATTACCTCATCAACGTAAGACATGTTTTGTTTCCTCCTCTACCCTTTGCTTATTGTATATGCGTTCTTTCCGCCGTCAAAATTCCAAAAGGAACTTTGTGCAACAAAAAAAGCGTACAAAAAACTAACCGAACACGCAAACCAGTTCCGCGCTCCTTTTTTTGACGCCTTTGTCATTGGCTATTATTGCATGCCTGACATAAATTTGCAAGTGTTTTTTTTAAAAAACAAAAATATTTTTTCTATGCCCGGAGCGTGGCCAAATTTTTTTGCGTTTTAATCCTTTAAATAATTCTTCAGCCGCTCGATATTTTTTTCTTCAAAATCCATCAGCTCTTCCGCGAGCTCGCAGTATTCCTTCTTAGCCCCCTTATTTGCCTTCACGGCTTTCATCAAATCCGTGATTCCGCGCGTATTTCCCTGAATCATCAGTTCCGCCAGATGTTCCGTACTTGTGTTCAAAAGCGTGTTCGCCTGAATCGAGGTCCACAGCATCGCCTTGCCTATCGGAGACGCCTGTTCCGGACGTTTGCTGGCCTCCCGTATCTTCTCCGTAACCTTATCTTCAAAGGACAGGAAGCGGACGGCCTGACGGTTCAGATCCAAAGCCAGATCCTCGTCGTATACCTTGCTGATCACAGTGTTGATTGCCTCCAGTCCCATTTTCGTGTTTCTGTATGCCTCGTTCAATACGGCTAAATCTGCGCTTGTAAGCATAAAAAAATCTCCTTTCCATAGATTTGTCCGTTTTTTAGGACATCCAGGTACACCCGAAGGGTGTTTCCATAGATCTGTCCGTTTTTTAGGACATCCATAGAATATGGAGATTTTTTTATTTTATGCAGCGGGCTGCGGCGGCGTATTTTGTTTACACAGGCGCGCCCGCTTTTTTGCAAGCCGTATACCGGTTTACTCCAGATACTGCGTCATACAGTAGCATTCTGTTCCATTATAATTGATCTTGCTCCAGCCATCCTCATAGCTCTCGATCTGCGTCACGCTCTCGCCCTGGTAAGCCGTTCCAAGATACTCCGCTTCTGTGCTGGGCTCCGCGCGCAGTCTGACGCTCTCTGTAAAGCGCGTCTCTCTGTTCTGAGCCGTCGCCGTACTTCCTTCTGCGGGCTGTTCCTCTGCGGTCTCCTCGGTTGTCTCGGCAGGCTGCTCCTCCGTCGTCTCAGCCGTTTCTTCCGCAGGCTGCTCTTCCGTCGTCTCCTCAGCGGGCTGCTCCGCTGTCTCCGTGGTCTCCTCAGCAGGCTGCTCCTCCGCCGCCTCGGCCGTTTCCTCCGTCTCGTCTCCGCCTTCCGCTATCCGGCGGTAACGCTCCTCCAGAGTCACAAGCTTCTCGTCGGCAGCTTTTGCCTCTTCATATTTGGCGCTGACCTCCGCGCGCAGAGCAAGCACATCTTCATCCTGAGCTCTTTCCTCCGCGTAAGCGTTCAGCTCGTCGCTGGCCTCCCCGTTGAATATCACAAGATTTCCCTCATCATTGGTATACACATAGATCAGAGAGATCCCTGGCGCGGGAGTGTCAATCTCTGCGAATTTCAGCTCATAATAAACAAATACAAGATATGAGCCTTCCTCAAGTCCCTTTTTCGTATAGCAGGATATGTTTTGATAACCTTCCACCAGATCCTTGGAACGGAGGATTCTGTTCTGCTCCTCCTCGTTGGTCACGTCTTCTACCGTCGCCAACCCTTCCATATCGCCTTCCGCCATATAATTATAGTAGTTTTGTACAAGCTCATTGACCTCAGGATAAGCGTCCTTTTCCAGAACATTGATCTCATTCATGGCCTGCTCCTCCAGAGCCACAGCCTCGGACACTACCGTACCCTGCTGTTCCTCCGCATCCTCCGACACGACAGGCTCGGCCTCCCCGCCGCCTGCCGCGCTGCTGCCCGCAAGGCTTACGCCCGCAAATATCACAAGACAGCCCGCAAGGCAGCCCACGGCCACCTGTCTCTTATACTTCACTACCCAGTCGCCGACTTTATCTTTACTAAATCGTTCTTTCAGATCATTCACAGAAAATTTCATACACGCCTCCTGCTATCCTTACCTTTTTATTTCCAAAAAAATATTCGCTTAACAAATGTAACATTTTCGTAACAAAACGATTGTAGCAAACTTACCGGAAAAAGGCAACCTTAAATTGTGACAATTCTGTGAACATTTTCATCAACACAGAGTTCTTCTATGCTTTTACAAGGGTAAACTGCCCGGAAACGGGCGAATAAAGATAGACGTTATCAGAAAGTATCTCCGTGTCCCGGACCTGCGTCCTATTGATGTCCCGGACCATGGAAGTCAGCTCCTCCTCGTTCCCTACCGCTGAAGCAGGCACCATAATCACTTCATGCACACTGCTCGGAAGCATGTAGAAGGATTCCCCGAATCGTTCCGCGCAGCTTTCCAGGACGCCATCGTAGAGAATACAGGCCGCTCCGAAAGCTCTGCTTCTGTTCGTAAGCACATACATGGGAACCCCTGTCTCCTCCGGCCTTTCCTGTCCTCCGGTCAGTTCGTATATCACCTCCGACATGCTTTCAAGCCTGGCCGGAAGCAGACGTTTCACATTTTCTTTCGCGTCCCTGTACAGATCGCTGCAGCCTGTCTTCCACAGCTTCATATGACTGTTATGTATCAGAACTGTGGCGTTGCCCATCGGCGTATCCAGCAAAAGGCTGTAAAATACAATCGCCAGATCGAGAAACGGAAGATGGGGAATCCGGTTCAGCAGATCTTTGTTTTTTTCCGCATTGATAAGCTTGTACACGATAGTCGAACGGATTTTTCCATAATCCGTGAAAAAGTCTGCGTCAAATCTTTCCTCAAAACCTTTGTCTTCGCAGCATTCCAGTATCTGATCGCAAATGCCCTTAAGGGAACGCCCGCCCAGGTAATCCCGGTAATACGCGTCCATGTAAATCGTCGGAGCCACCTTCTGTCCCTGTCTGCGGATAGAAAGTCCGTCCATAATCACTCCATTGTTTTTTTCCAGAGGAATCATCTCCAGCTTCGTTCCGCAGGGCAGAGATTCCCTCAAAAACCCCGTCACGGAACCTACAAATTCCTGATAATTCATTTGCTCATCCTTTCTTTTTCTTATTTTTATACTTTTATAGGGAATTTTGCAGCGATACGCTGCATCGTGAGAAGATATTTATATTATACTGGAATATTTTTACTTTTTCAAGAACTTTTTTATAGTATTTTTTGCTTGCACAATTCAATGTTTTGGTGTAGAATAACTCAAGTAGCCAATCTGCATCTGTAGCTCAGTGGATAGAGCACTGGCCTCCGACGCCAGGTGCCGCTAGTTCGAATCTAGTCAGATGCACGCGAGAAGGGGTTGTCGGTTAATACCGATTTTTAACCTCTGAGAAACAGGGATGAGACGTTCCCGCAGAATTCGGGCTTTTTAAGCCCGGATTCCTTGCGGAATCGTCTCATCCTTTTCTTAACTCTTTATTTCAGGGCGCAAAAACCCCTTGTTTGGATTTTGAAGGGTGCTCCTTTATCCGAATAGCAGGCCTGAGAAATCCAATACAACATGGTAAATTAATGCACACGGTCCTTCGGACATGGTCGCTCCGCTCCGGATGCCATGCGGCGCGGTATAATACCTGTCGGTATTATACCATGTCCTGCGGACATGGCCCCTCCGGGGGATTCCAAGTATAATACCTGTCGGTATTATACCATAGAAAAAATATTTATGACAAGAGCAAGCGGAACCTTGGTCGGCGGCTCTACGGAAGAAATCCGCCGAATCTTGTTTTGTATCCGTAGAAATTTTCTCTTTTCTACGGTGCATATCCACAAAGTTCTGCTTTGTATCCGTAGAAATTTTCTCTTTTCTACGGTGCATATCCGCAAAGTCCTGCTTTGCATCCGTAGAAACCCTCTCTTTTCTACGGTGCATATCGCAAAGTCCTGTTTTGTATCCGCAGAAACCCTCTCTTTTCTACGGTGCATATCCGCAAAGTTCTGCTTTGTATAGAGTTATCTATTTCCCGACAACCCTTTCTTTTTCCTATTCTTCTTCTCTTTTCAGCCGCTTCCACATAATCCTGTCTGCGTACGCGACGGAACACAGAGAAACGCACAGGAATATGGGTGCGAACCGCCTAAGTTCCCTGCTGTGCCTTTCACGCGCCTCCTGACAGCTTTCATAGGTCAGATAGCCGATGTCATCGCTCCAGACCTCGATTACCTCCGTTCCTCCAAAAACTCCGTCTTCCTCCCTGTCTATCCAGAGAGTAATTTCATCGCCCCTGTCCACCCAGCTTTCAAAAGCATCCCTTTGAAACGCCGCCAGCTCCACGCTTCCAAGCGAAAACTCCTGCCCGTCTTTCAGGCGAATGTCAAAATGATCGGTGCGGCCTTTTCCTCCCGTGTAATATTGGTAATGCGCTACCCATAATTGACAAGGGCATACTCGCCTCCAGCGGCCTGATTTCCACCAGCAGCAGCAAAGAGAAGCCAAACCGGCGCCAGAACCTTCTGCGGCGCCTCTGCTTTTCATCAATTCGATAGCCGTATGCCCCATAGGGCAGCCTTCTCATATTGTTATCCCCCCTCGTTTCAATATCCGAACCCCGAAAGCATAAAGGGCTGTACACGGCCCGCGGCGCAAACGCCGCTCTCAGCCAATGGACAGCCCTTTTCGTCTAAACGCTCATTCCAATCTTATACTCTGGAAAGATACTCTCCTGTACGGGTATCGATCTTGATCTTGTCTCCCTGATCCACGAACAGCGGAACGTAAACAACCGCGCCAGTCTCTACAGTAGCCGGCTTGGTAGCTCCGGTAGCCGTGTCGCCCTTGAAGCCCGGCTCCGTATCGGTGATCTCCAGCTCTACAAACAGAGGCGGCTCAACCGCGAATACATTTCCATTGTAGGAACATACCTTAACCATCTCATTCTCTTTTACGAACTTCAGAGAATCTCCGATGTCCTCTGCGTTCAGCGCGATCTGATCGTAGGTCTCTGTATTCATAAAGTGGAACAGATCGCCGTCAGAGTAGAGATACTGCATCTCCACACGGTCAATTCTTGCCTGCGGGAATTTCTCGGTGGGACGGAAGGTCTTCTCAACCACGCCTCCGTTGATGATATTTTTAAGCTTCGTTCTCACAAAAGCCGCGCCTTTGCCCGGCTTTACATGCTGAAACTCCAGAATCTGGTATACGTTTCCTTCAATCTCAAGCGTAACGCCGTTTCTAAAATCTCCTGCTGAAATCATTCTTAACTCGTCCTCCTAGTGTATTAAGCACAGTCCTTCTTCCCGTTTCTGTGCATGAAATTTTATTCTGCAACTGTCTGAATGAACAATTACCTGGATTTATTCTATAATAAAACCTTTGCTTTTTCAAGCCCTTTTATAGCTCAATCAGCTCCTTGGGCGACGACGTCAGATTCCGAATACCGGACTGCGTAAGCGTCACCATATCCTCAATGCGTACGCCGCCGAAGCCCGGAATGTAAATCCCCGGCTCCACCGTCTCTATCATCCCCGGAAGAAGCACCGTTTTATCACGGGCAGAAAGGGCCGGGCGTTCATGGATCTCCAAACCTACCGAGTGTCCCAGACCATGTCCGAAATATTCCCCGTAGCCCGCCTTTTCGATCACATCTCTGGCGAGACGGTCCCCTTCGGCTCCCGTCATTCCCGGACGAAGCCCGCAAAGAGCCGCCTCCTGCGCTTCCAGGACAATCCGGTAAAGCTCCTTCTGCTTCTCATCCGCCTTTCCGATCACGACAGTCCGCGTCATATCGGAGCAATAGCCCTGATATTTGCAGCCGAAATCCATCGTGACAAAATCTCCTTTTTCCAGCGGCTTTTCTGTAGGAACCGCATGGGGCATCGCGGAATGCAGACCGGAAGCCACAATCGTGTCGAAGCTCGTCCCCTCCGCTCCCTGGCTCCGCATAAAATACTCCAGCTTCGCGGCTATCTGAAGCTCTGTCACGCCGGGCTTCAGTTCATTTAAAATATAGGAAAAGGCCTCGTCGCCGATCCGCTCCGCCCGCTCCATCTTTTCAATCTCCTCCGGACGCTTGACTGCCCGAAGCAAAGAAAGCGTATCGCCCAGAGGTTTCCAGCAGGCAGGCGCCAGTCCCGCTTCCTTCTGAAGCTTTCTCACCGTCCCATACAGCATGGAATTCTCCTCAAAGCCAAGAGCTCTTACCCGATCCCGCAGAATAAGCTCCGCGAGAAGGGAGCCATAGCCCCGTCCTCCTCCTATGGTCTGGACTTCAAAACCCTTGGCCTCCTCCTTTGCCTGAAGCGTGTAGCGGCTGTCCGTCAGGATTACTCCCCTCTCCTTCGACAAATAGAGATAACTCTCCGTTCCCACAAAGCCGCTCAGATAGCGGATATTTGCCGGACAGGACACGAGCGCCGCATCCAGATCCCGTTCTTCCAGTAAAGCTGTCAGTTCTTCCTGTCTCAAATCTCTCATTTCCTTTCATGATGGTTTTATTACTTAATCTGCGTCCCTAGCGTCCCTCGGTACACCGACGCTTTCTCAGATAGAAAAACAGAACGATTTTCTCCAGATAACGCTTCAGAACAATCTGTATCTCCTCTCTGGGATCTATAGGTTTTACCAGGATCGAATACAGGCCGGTCCGGTTGGCGCCCCAGACGTCGGTAAAGAGCTGATCGCCCACAAACAGGGTATTGGACAGATCCGTCCCCATTCGCTCCATTCCCTCCTGATACCCACGGCGCGCAGGTTTGTCCGCTTTATAGACATAGGGCGTCCGCATCGCTTCCGCGAAGGGCGTCACCCGCGGCTCCTTGTTATTGGAAATCAGGCAGGTGGAAAAGCCCAGTTCATGAAGCCTCTCAAACAGTTCCACGCTCTGCTTTGTGGCCGGCGCTCCGTGAGGCACCAGCGTATTGTCAATATCAAAAAGGATTCCCCTGTAGCCCTGCTTATACAGTTCCTCATAATCAATTCCATAGGCAGAATCCACATATTTTTTCGGATAAAAGGCCCCGAAAAGTCCTCCGCTTCCTCTGTACTCCGACACAAAGATACCTCCTACGATAAGCACCGCGCCCACAAGTCCCGCAGCGGTAATATTCTCATCCAGCACGATGGCGGCAGCCACCATGGTGATGAAGGGATTCAGATAAATATAATTGTTCGTATTTACAAGTCCGACGCGCTCTATCGCCTTATTCCAGGCCACATAACAGACCGCGCTGCCCAGGATTCCCAGAAAAAACAGACAAAACAGGTTCTCTCCCTTGGCAAGAGGAGAAAGCGGCGGAAGCCCTTTCCCCCATATGGCCGCCGGAGCCGTCACAAGGGTGGCATAGAATACCATTCTTCTTGTCAGGAACATACTGTCATAGCGGCTCACATAGCTTTTCAGCATCACAGAATAGATTCCCCAGGACAGGGCTGCCAGAACCGACAAGGCGTCTCCCAGAGGATTCAGCTTCAGCACATAGGTTCCGTTAAACACCACGAGCGCAACTCCCACTATCGCAATTCCAAATCCCGCCCAGGTCTGCTTGTTAAGCTTCTCATCTTTCGTGAAAATATGCGCGAGAATCGCCGTAAAGATGGGCGCCGCCGCAAGAAGAATGCTCACGTTGGAAGCCAGCGTATAGGTAAGGGCCATATTTTCACAAAAATAATACAGGGTAATACCGAACAAGGACAGGGCAAAGATCCCCGCTTCCTCCTTGAGCCCCGCAGGCTTTTCTACTCTTCTGGTCAGAAGAAGCAAAACCACCCATGCAAGAAAGAAGCGCATCAGCATAATCTGAAGCGCATCATAATCCTGAAGCATGGTTTTTGTGGCAACAAACGTCGTTCCCCAGACCGTAATCGTAAAAAGGGCCAGCAGATGACCTGCCGCCCTGTTCTGTTTCTTTTCCATACCGGTTCTTTCCCGCCTACTTATCCAGCATCTTTTTCAGCTCGCTTAAGAAGGTATTGACATCCTTAAACTCCCGGTATACCGAAGCAAAACGAACATAGGCCACTGAATCCAGCGCCTTCAGCCTGTCCATCACCATTTCGCCGATGACACTGCTGGGAATTTCCCGCTCCTCCCGGTTGAAAATATCGCTTTCAATGGTATCGATCATAGCGTTGATGTCCTTTAAGGGAACCGGACGCTTATGGCAGGCACGCAGCACCCCATCTTCGATCTTGCTGCGGTCGTAAGGCTCTCTGTTGTTATCCTTTTTGATCACAATCACAGGAATCGACTCGATCTTCTCATAAGTCGTGAATCTCTTGCCGCAGGCGTCGCAGAGACGTCGCCGCCTGATGGAGCTGTTGTCATCCGCAGGTCTTGAATCGATCACCCGCGTATTCTCCTGACTGCAAAATGGACACTTCATAAGATACCTCCCGCTTTTCTTCCGCCGTATATTTCGTGCATTACCGTATCATGAGTTTACAGTAATCCTCTGGCCGTCCGCTTAATACATGTAGTATAGTACAATTTCCTCTTTTCTGTCAAATAGTATTCCCTAAGATTTGAGGTATCTGAACAGGCATCCCCGCATAAGATAGACTAAAAATCTGCGGGAGGACGCCTGATGACTTTCTGTGAACTGCGTGAAAAAGACGTCATCAATATTCGTGACTGCAAGCGGCTCGGCCATGTGGCCGATCTGATACTCGATCCGAAAAACGGCTGTATTCTTGCCCTGATCACCTCCGCAAGCGATAAACTCTGGGGAATCCTCGGAAAAGACAACGAATGTGAGATTCCCTGGTGTAAAATCAAACAAATCGGGCCGGATATTATTCTGGTGGATCTGGAGGCTCCGTCAAAGCCTACTCCGCATCCGCCCAGATAACCTCCTTTGGCACCCAGATCTGACTGCCTTCGGAAAGCCCCGGCTGTACCATCCGCGCCTGAATCTCTCCGTCCTGAAACCGGTAGGTCACCAGTGCTTCGCCCTCTCCTTCCATCTGCGTCTGGCTCTCTCCCCCGCTCAGATGAAGAGTTTCCTCAAGCCCAGCCGAGGGATTGGAAAAGGCCGTCCCATAATAATCCGGATTGGTGCCTGCAAGTTCGTGCTGCACCAGTATCTCGGCAAAGCTTCTGTCAACAACTGAAGCGTCAAAATAATCCGGCATCCAGCTTTCATAAGCTTCCGCAAAGTCCGCGTAAGAAGTGATTGGCTCAAAAAACATCCGCTGCTCCCAGTCTGTCACCTGGTAGGTATCGCCCGCCGGTTCCAGCGTCAGATAATCCTTCCACACCCACCAAAGCGGATTGCTTGTAATGCTCGGATAGGTGATCTCCGCTTCCAGCACACCTTCCGGGCTGTCAGGAAGGATTTCGACGACCGGATCCAATACCAGAAACGGACTGGACCAGCCCATAGTTAAAACCTCCTCCCCATTTTCATCCTGTCCCCACTCGATCCCAAACTCCTCCGCTCTGGCCTGAAGCTCCGGAGAAAGCATTTCGTAAACAGCGTCTGCGTCCCGGCTTCCCGCCGCCTGAGCCCAGGCTGTCAGAAAGCCCTCCGCATCAGAAGCGGACGTACCCGCTTCAGGCTGGGCCGGCTCCTCAGTCACCCATATATCCGTAGGACCTTCTGCGCCGCCGATGACGCTCACCGCTTCCTGGCCGGACGGATTGGAAAGGCAGAGCCAGATTCCCAGGGCGACCAGAACCGCCGCCGCGATCACGGCAGCCTTCCCTCTCTTTTTATATCTGAGGATATTGCGAATCCTTGCCTTCACCGAACTCTCTCCAAAGGCCAGAGGACTTCCTGCCGGAAAGCCTGAGGGAGCCGCCAGAGAGAGCAGGAACTCTCCATAGTTTTCCTTCTGCCCTTCGCCTGCCTCCTCAAGAACGCGCTCGTCGCAGCTCATCTCCATATCCCGTGTCAGAAGTACGAAGGAAAGCCAGAGAACGGGATTAAACCAGTGAAGAACCACAACCAGCCAGGCCAGCATCTTATACTGATGATCATGACGCCTCAGATGAATCCGCTCGTGCAGAAGCACAAATTCCCGTTCCTGTCCCCTGATTCCGGCCGGAAGATAGATCCGGGGCCGGAAGAAGCCCAGCACAAAGGCTGTGGAGATCTGATCGGTCTCATAGACGCCTTCTTCCGTCCGTACGGCAAGCGCCGCCCTCCTGCGGATGCGCAGCCAGGAGAACACTCCCCAGAGCAGCAGCGCAACCACTCCCGCCGTCCAGATCACCGCCAAAGCTGTAAAAATCATCCTGCCGCCAGCTGCAGCCTGCGACGCAAAAATGTTCGCATCCACCCCGGCCTGAGGAGCGGACGCCGCCCCCGCCTGAAACGCTCCGTCTCCCAACCCCAAAATCCCGGACAGGCGAACTGCCTGATAGGGTTCCAGGGATACGGTAAGCTGGCCTCCCTCCGTCCTCATAAAAGAAAAAAGCCGAAAGAAACTGAACGGCGAAGAATAAGAAAAAGGACACACCGCCCGGAGAAAGACCGCCGACCACAGCCAGTAGAAATATTTTTTGGACAGAGGCCGGATCACAAGACGCAGAAGCAGTACTGCCAACACTGCCAGGGACGCCGCCAGACTCAGATCCAGGAGCGTAATCATCCATTCTCTCATATCTGCCCCTCCTCTCCCTTTTTCCGGCTCTCGTCGATCAGCCGCTTCAGCTCCTCCGCTTCTGCCTCCGTCAGCCCTTTCTCTCCGAGGAAGGCCGCCACAAATCTGGGAAGAGAACGGTCAAACCATTTCTCCACGACCGCCTGACTTTCATACCGCTGGACATCCTCTCGCTTCACCAGCGAGGTGACGGCGGAATCCTCATTTTTCAAAATTCCTCTCTCGCACAGTTTCCGAAGCACCGTATAAGTCGTGGATTTTTTCCAGCCAAGTCTTGGAAGACAGGCTTTGTAAAGCTCCGTGGAGCTTAAGGGCTCCAGCTCCCACACGATTTCAAGTAAACGGTACTCTGCGTCATACAGCTTTAGTTCTTCCATAGTTCCTCCTGTCCGCTTCTTCAGCTTCGCTTCAATTGGTTTATCACAATAAATCGGTTTATTTAATTAAACCTTACTATGAGCCGTGCCTGATGTCAAGCTTTTTTGACGCAAAAAATCGGCAGGCTGTCGTTCCTGTCACCGTTCGCTCCGCTCCCGGTAATCTTTTCGCCTGCCGAAATAATATTCACATTTTCTGAAGTTCTATGCGCTCGCTGATATATGCCCGGATAGTTTCCTTTGGCTTTTCAAGCGCCACGGAAAGCTCCTCATAAAGCCGTTCCTCCGCCTCATGAAAAAACCTCTCGTCTATCGTAGTCGCCTTCTTGCCCTGGGCCAGACGTTCCTGTCCGCGAAGGTAAGAGGTCTTAATAATGCGGACCCACTCCCTCGGATCTCCGCTTTTTATGGCTTCTTTGTACTGTCTTTCCCGTTCCTTATCATTTTTTTCCCACAATGCCTCGATCTCAAGAATATTATCCACCAATGCCTCGGCTTCTTCTCTCGACATCACGGCGCGCATCAGCGTCTTTCCGCTGCCTACCGGCGTAAATACCGTGCTGCCCTTTTGAAAGCAGGGATGCAGCACGTAATACAGCCGCCCCTCATCAGTTCCCTTCATATCCAGTTCTGTGATTTCCCCTACCCTGCATACTCCTTTTGTTCCATAGACAACATAGTCTCCTCTTTCAAACATAAACCTGCCTCCTTCCATTTTCTGCTTTACTTTCACACATTAACGTAACACGGTCTTTCCTATGAAACAATGAAATACCCCGCAGCAAGCTGCAGGGTAGCCGACTATCGCGTCAAACACCTTTCGTCATTATTTATATCATAACAGAAAATTTTATGGATTTCTAAGTATTTTTCGCCTTTTCCCGGTTTTTTCTCCATTCTGCACAATATATATCCTTCTGTTTTTGTGCATATTTCGCAGGCGCCGCTCCCTTTCCTTGACAAGGACGACTCGTCTTCAGCGGTCCGGTTTCACTACGAAACTTTTCATTTGTCAAGGGCTAATAATTTTTTTATTTTACCTGGCCCGCGTATAGAAAAAAAATCTCCTGGAAATCTTGTAAGTATCAAGAAAGCCCGGCAGCGAGACAGTCATCTGGCCGTCGCGGGCTAAGCACAGCGGACAGGAGGTTTTTCACAAAATGGCACTGAATAAGGTAGAAATCTGCGGAGTAAACACGGCAAAGCTTCCCCTTTTAAAAGCAGAAGAAAAAGAGGCTCTCTGGGAACGGATCACCCAGGGAGACAAGGAAGCAAGAGAGCTTTACATCAAGGGAAATTTGCGGCTGGTCTTAAGCGTCATCAAACGCTTTTCCGCCAGCAGCGAAAACGCGGACGACCTGTTCCAGATCGGCTGCATCGGTCTTATGAAGGCCATCGACAATTTCGACGACAAGCTGGGCGTCAAATTTTCTACCTATGCGGTTCCCATGATCATCGGAGAAATCCGCCGCTATCTAAGAGACAACAACGCAATCCGCGTAAGCCGCTCCTTACGCGACACGGCCTACAAAGCCATCTATGCCAAGGAAGGGCTGATGCGGAAAAACTCCAAGGAGCCCACCATCAGCGAAATCGCGGAAGAAATCGGTATCCCGGACGAGGATATTGTCTTCGCCCTGGACGCTATCCAAAGTCCGGTAAGTCTCTACGAGCCGGTATACACAGAGGGAGGCGACACGCTCTATGTCATGGATCAGATCAGCGACAAGAAAAACCGGGAGGAGCTTTGGATCGAGGAGCTGTCCTTAAGCGAAGCTATGAAGAAGCTGCCTGAACGGGAAAACTACATCATCTCCCTGCGCTTTTTCCAGGGAAAAACTCAGATGGAAGTGGCCGAAGAAATCGGCATTTCCCAGGCCCAGGTCAGCCGCCTTGAAAAAAACGCGCTGAAAAGTATGCGCAATTATTTAAAGCTTGGATAGCGCCGGCGTATCGAGAGCGATACGCCGGCGTCAGGGGATGGAAAGCCCTCATCCAAGCTCCACGATTTTCGTGCCTAGTCTGTCCGTAAACGCCTTGTCGTGTTCCACAAGGAGCATCGTCGGCCGGTATTTTACCAGCAATTCCTCGATCTGCATCCTGGAAAAGACGTCGATAAAATTCAGCGGTTCATCCCAGATGTAGAGATGCGCCTGCTCACAGAGACTCCTGGCTATCAGAACCTTTTTCTTCTGTCCTCCGCTGAAATCCTCTATAGGCTTTTCAAACTGTTCCCTTGTGAAGTCCAGCTTCCGAAGCAGAGCCAGAAAAAGGGAAAGCTCAAGCCCGTAGGCATCCGCGTACTCCGTCAGACTTCCCTTCAGATGTCCCGTATCCTGAGGCACGTAGGAAATCCGAAGACCGCTGGCGGTCTCGATGCTCCCTTCCCAACGCAGTCCCCAGTCTTCCGTACCCTGACAGCCCGCGGCCTGGAGGACCGCCTTTAAAACGCTTGATTTTCCACAGCCGTTTTTCCCTTTGAGTACCACGCAGTCTCCGTTGTTTATCCGAAAATCTGCCATAGGAAGCTCTTTTTTCCCTCCGTCCGGCTGCTCGTAATACACGCGGACCTCTGAAAGACTGACAAGGGTTTCTTTATAATGGCGCTGGGGAAACAGCTTCAGCTCCTCCGTGGTTTCCAGGTTTTTAAGCAGTCCTTCCTTTTCTTCCAGCGCCCTTTCCTGCCGATGCTCCAGATTCTTTCTGCGTCTTTGCATCTTCCTGGATTTCTCTCCGATCAGCGGCCGTCTTCCTTTTGGCGAGATTCCCTTGCTTCTGTATTCCTCCGCGGCCTTTTTCCCGATTTTCCGGGCCTCCAGATCGTCCGCCCACTGCTCCTTGATCCTGGCGGAGCTCTCCAGTCTTTTGATGTCCTGCTTCAGTTTTTCATTTTCCGCCTGTTCCCAGGCGTCCCGGCGCTGTTTCTGCTCCCACCAGACAGAAAAGTTTCCCTTGTACACTTCGATATTCGTTCTGTTGATGACAAGCACATGGTCCACGCACTGATCGAGAAACTCCCTGTCGTGCGACACCAGAATAAAGCCCTTTTTCCCCTTCAGATATTCACAGACGCTTCGCCGCCCTTCCTGATCCAGATGATTGGTGGGCTCGTCGATCAGGAGGAAATTGTTCTCCCTGGAAAACAGCACCGCCAGCATAACCTTCGTCCTCTCCCCGTTGCTCAATGTGGAAAAAGGGCGGTACAGCACATCCGCGTCCACGTGAAGAAGCGTAAGCTCCCGGCAAAGCTTCCAGAACTCATAGTCCGGATACAGTTCCTCGACGATTTCCAGAAAATTTCTCTCCATATCCCGGATTTCAAACGGAAAATAATCAAAACATTCCTCCGAAGCGATTCTGCCCCGGTATTCGTATTCTCCCATCAATAGCTTTAGAAACGTAGTCTTTCCTCTTCCGTTCCGGGCCACAAAGCCAAGCTTCCAGTTCGTATCGATCTGGAAAGACACGTTCTCAAAAATGTTGTCAGAGCTTCCCTCATAATAAAATGTCAAATCATTGACGCTGATAAGCGACATTTTCATCCCTCCCAAGCAATGCGCAGGAAAGTCTCCCCGCTTTCCTGTGCAGTCAAAAAGGCGCAGGAATCACCTTCCTGCGCCTGACATGCCACTTACCCGCCTTAAGGCAAACCGCCCTAAAGCAGCAAAAAGTCTGTATATAAGGTAAGAAGATATTATTCCTGCCCGCACGACAAAGACGCCTTTTTCAAAGCTTTCTCAAACTCTCCGTCATGCGTTTTTCAGTTTCTGAATTAGCAGGTAATAATAATCATCCTTACACCTCTTTTTCTTTTATTTCTTTTATTTCTTTTCTTATCATAAAGCCTGAGGTATCCGATGTCAAGCCCTATTCTCCCAGTTCCCTGACAAGTTCTCCCGTTTCCAGGCTGTATTCCTGTACGCTTCCGTCCGGGAGCAGCAGATAAAAACGATCCCCGATATAGGTTCCCCGGCAGCTCTGATACCAGAACCCGTCATTTTCAGGAAGTTCTATCTCAAACTTCTTCACAAAAGCTCCTTCCTCATAGGAAAACACCAGATACGCCTGACGGGCAGAGCCGTGACCGTAGCTCTGTGCCTCAAAGCCTATCAGATTCTTCCGCACGTCTATCAAAAGACTTTTGTAGTCGTACAAGGCCGTACTGTAGTCGTATTCCGAAAGATTCAGCCTTGCTTTCTCCGAAAGCTCTGCAGGATCGCTCATATCAAACATGGACAGCTTCAGTCCCTGCTGCTCTCCCGTGTCCTCATCCACTTCCATGCCAAGTCCAAGCAGAAGCCCCTCGCCATATAGATGCAGATATTCGGAAAATCCGCTGACTTTCAGCTCATCCAGCACCTTAGGCTCCTCCGGCTCGCTTACGTCCACGGCGAACAGCGGATCTGTCTGGAAAAAGGTCACAAAGTAAGCCGTATCGCCCAGAAAGCGGGCCGAATAAATCTGTTCTCCCTCTGCCAGTCCTTCCAGGCTTCCTACAATCTCAAGATCTTCGTTCAAAATATACAGACCATTTGACCAGCCGGAATCCTCCGGACTCTCATACTCATATCCCAGCACCTCTCCGGTCCTGTCGTCCGTAACAGTGCGCCGGATATATTCTGTGGATGTAGTGACTGCGCGCAGGAATTCCCCGCTCTGATCGAGGCAGAAGCCATCCGGGATGCTTCCCGGTATCCGTCCCTCGGCCTTTGCGAAAAAACGGCCGTTTCCGTAAGAAAAGCGCAGGATCTGCGTCCAGTCCGAGACAACTTCCTCTTTCACATCGCCGCCGTCTGCATCCTCCTGCGGCTGTGCCTCTTTCTCTGCGGTTTCCTGGTACAGCACCTCTCCATCCTCATAGGCGGAATGCCCGGACGCCAGATAGATGTTCTCTCCGCTCACATAAAAGAGACCTTCGTCCGCAAGGGCCGCCCGGCTGCTCTTAAGCTCCTCCGGCTGACTTAAGTCCACGGAGACCATGACCAGATACCCCTGACACGAAGCTTCATCGGGGCAGATGATTTCTTCCGCCGGGATTAGAGAGCCATCCGCTTTTGGAATATAAGTTTCATAGTCTTCCGCATCCTCCCCCGGAGACGGCGTAAAGAAGGTAAAGCCGTAGAGATACCCATCCGCCAGCCTGGAGGTCCGGTAAGCGCCGTCGAACGTAAAGGTTTGTACAAGTCCGGGATTTTCCCGGTCTGAAATATCATAAATATGAATCTTCGTATACTGGCCGGACGCATACAGCACATCTTCTGTGCAGACGGCCAGAGGCGTATCTTCCACGCCATCTCCGTAGACGTATTCCGCCGTATAATAACCATCCTCCAGAACGATCAGAAGATCCTCCCAGACATAAAACTCCTGCGGATACGTAAAGGCTCCCACAAAGGCCGTCTCCTGCAGGCCCCCCTTCGTGTCCACAATCTGAATCCCCTGACGCTCCTTTCCGGACGCATCCTCACGCACGGCAAGCTGATACAGATAACGTCCGTCGTTCTTGATCGTATCGGCCTCGTCTACGCCTTCGGTACGCAAGGTAGTCTGGCCAGAATCCTTGGCGCTGCTGTCCGCCAAAGCCTCGCTTTCCTCCACGGACGCAGCCGGAGCAGACTGCATGCCATCTCCCGCCAGATCACTATTCTGGTTCTCAAGGACCGTCCCCTGCCGCCGCAGCTTTTCATAGATTTCCTCATAGCTTTTCTTCGCAAAGCGAAGGGTGTCTTCTTCCTGGTTCTGTTCTCCCACGCCTGCCCCGCTTCCTTCGTTGCCTCCTTCTCTGGCAGCTTCATCCGTCACATTCTCCGCCAGACTCTGAGCATCTTTCGGATCCCTCTCCGGAGACAGAACCCCTGTCTGATACAGAGCCAGCCCTCCGGCTGCCAGCAGGCAGATGCAGGCTGCCGCGGCGGCTGCCCGGCGGAATCTCCTGTCCGGCAGCATTTTTGCGGCTTTCCTTTTTCCGCTGCGGTAGTCTTTCTCTTTCAGCGTTTCCTCTATCCATTCCGGCTTCAGACTTTCCGGCACGGTAAGCCGCTCCCCATCCTCTTTCAGCCGCTTTAAAAATTTCTCGCTCTTTCTCATCTAAAGTTCCTCCTTTCCCCGAAGTTCCCGTTCCAGCTTCTTTAAGGCTCTCCGGTAACGGGAACGGACCGTACTGTGTCTGCGCTCCAGAATTTCCGCGATCTCCTCCCCTTTATAACCGCCAAAGACAGACAGTGTCACAATCATTCTCTCCTCCTCGTCAAGCTTTGAGAGCAGTTCCATAAGCTCAAGCCTCTCCGCCAGATTCGGATCCGGCATACCTTCCGCCCGCTGTTCTCTCTCATCCGCCAGGTATTCCCGCCTGGACTTCTTCCGCATAGCTTTACGGCAGGTATTGACAAGAATCCGGAAGATCCAGGCGCGGAAGGATTCTTCTCTTTTCAGCTTTCCAAAATGCTCCCACGCCGCCAAAGCCGTGTCCTGTACCGCGTCCTCCGCTTCTTCCGCATTTCCAAGATAATAATAGGCCAGCCGGTACAAATCCCTGTATACCGTTTCATACAACTCCATAAACCGTTCCATTCCCACACCTCATATGCATATGATCGCCCTGCCGGGGCTTAATTCTGTTCTGAAATGCACTTCTGTAAAATAAGAGTCTCATACCTTCCCAAATGTTGCAAGACATCAAAATTTTTTGTTTCCGTTCTGCAAAATACGTCGAAAAACAGGAGAAAAATCAGCCCTCCATCTCCTCTCCTTTGACATATTTCGCGGAACCCCTTCTCTATAATGAGGGACAGAAAGAAGGTGGACTGTGTATTATGTGCTGTACATAGATGTGCTGTTTCTGGAAAATCTGCTGCTTGACTATCTGCTGCTCACCATAACCGCAAGACTGATGAAGCTTAGCGCGGGACGGCTTCGCAGAATCCTTTCCGCGGCTCTTGGAAGCCTGCTTCTCTGCCTTGTCTATGTATACCTTCCGGAATGCCCCCGTCTTACGTTTCTGCTGCTGCACACGGGCGCTGCCGCCGCCATGGTATGGCTTTCACTGAAGCCCGGAAGTATGCGTATTTTAGGAAAGGCGCTGCTTCTGCTTTACCTGTGCAGCTTTCTTCTGGGCGGCATTTTCGGCTGGCTTCAGAGTTACCTAAGACTTCCCGTCTATCCTTTTCTCGGTCTTTCGCTCGCAAGCTACTGGCTTTTGTCTCTTGGCATGAGCTGGCTTATGCGTTTCCGTCAAAAGGAACAGCACATTTATTCCGTCACCCTGGGCTTTCGCGGCCATACGCTTAAGGTCCGGGGGCTTGTAGACACCGGAAACGGGCTTCGGGATCCTGTTTTCGGAAAGCCGGTCAGCATACTGACCGCGGAACTTAAGGACGCGCTCTGCGGGACGGAGGGGGTCCTGTACTATCCGGTGCCTTATCGCAGCATCGGAAAAAGCAGCGGTCTTCTCCCCGGATTTTACGCAGATTTTCTTCAGATCGAGACCGGGGACGGCTCTATCCGGAGCATAGAGCGGCCTCTGCTCGGAGTTACAAAAGAACCACTTTCTTCCAAAAAAGAATATGACATCCTGCTGCATCCGGCTCTGCTGGAGCAGAACAAAGAAGGCCGCACGGCACACAGAACAATTTTGAGGAGGAAATAAAGACAATGCTGATTAAAGTGGCGATCCCAAATCAGGTTCAGTTAAAACTCATACCGAATTTTTCTTCCCTTTTTATGGGAAAGCAAAATGACGTTCACTATATCGGAGGCGCAGAGGTCCTTCCGGCCCCGCTGGAGGCCGAGGAGGAGGCCCGCGCCATCCGGGAACTCGGCACCGATACAGGAAATGCCGCCCGTTCCCTTCTGATCGAGCACAATCTCCGTCTGGTTGTTTACATAGCAAAGAAATTCGATAATACAGGCGTAGGCGTGGAGGATCTGATCTCCATCGGAACCATTGGGCTTATCAAGGCTATCAATACGTTTAACAGCAGCAAGAACATCAAGCTTGCCACCTATGCTTCGCGCTGCATCGAAAATGAAATCCTGATGTATCTGCGCAGAAACAACAAAACCCGGCTGGAAGTATCCATTGACGAACCCCTGAACGTGGACTGGGACGGAAATGAACTTCTGCTCTCAGACATTCTGGGTACCGACGAGGACGTCATTTATCGCGATATAGAGACGGAAATGGAACGAAAACTACTGGACAAAGCCATCCAAAAGCTCTCTGAGCGGGAGCGCACGATTGTGGAGCTTCGCTTCGGACTGAAAAATCCTCTCGGCCAGGAGATGACACAGAAAGAGGTGGCCGATATGCTCGGAATCTCCCAGTCCTACATATCGAGGCTGGAAAAGAAGATCATCCGAAGGCTGAAAAAAGAAATCATGAAATATGAATAGAAATAGCGTCTGTGTACCATACGCAAAAGGGAGTGGCGTCCGCTGCGGCCGCCGCTCCCTTTTATCTCGGTAACTATCGTATTTTACAAAGTTAATCCCGCGTCATCCTTTATTTCAGGAAGGTCCGGATCATTTTTTCCTTCTGCTCTGTGTAGGGCTGATAACGCATGGGCAGATCGATCCAGTTATACTTCTTCACGATGCTCTTTTCATGACTAAAGGTATCGAAGCTTTTCTTTCCGTGGTAGGAGCCCATGCCGCTGTTCCCGACGCCTCCGAAGCCCATGGCCGAAGTCGCCAGATGAATGATCGTATCGTTCACGCAGCCGCCGCCAAAGGAGGCCCGGCGCAGGAACATCTGCTCCACCTTCTTATCCTGGGTAAAGATATAGAAAGCCAGAGGCTTGGGACGATCGTTCACAAAGGAAAGGGCCTCCTCCATGGAACGCACCGTCAGAATCGGAAGCAGAGGTCCGAAGATCTCCTCCTGCATCACCGCGTCCTCCGGCGTCACGCCGTCCAGTACCGCGGGAGCGATCTGCAGGCTCTCCTCTCTGCTTTCTCCGCCAAATACAAGCTTCTCCGGGTTCATAAGTCCCAGAAGCCGGTCAAAATGCTTCCGGTTCACAATTTTCCCGTAATCAGGATTTTCCAGCGGTCGCTCTCCGTACATACGGACAATTTCTTCCTTTACATACCCAAGGAACCGTTCCTTTACCTTCTCATGGACAAGCACATAATCAGGCGCCACGCAGGTCTGACCGCAGTTCAAATATTTTCCGAAGGCCAGCCGTCTCGCAGCCAGCTTCAGATTCGCGGTTTCGTCGATGATGCAGGGGCTTTTTCCTCCCAGCTCCAGTGTGACGGGCGTCAGGTGCGCGCTGGCCTTCTCCATCACCAGCTTCCCCACATTTACGCCGCCTGTAAAAAAGATATAATCAAATTTCTGCGCCAGAAGTCCTTGATTTTCCTGTCTTCCGCCTTCCACCACGGCCACGTACTCCTCCGGAAATACACTCCGCAGGATCTTCGCCATCACGGAAGAAGTCTCCGGGGAATAGGCCGAGGGCTTCACCACGCAGCAGTTTCCGGCAGCCAGGGCGCCGATCAAAGGCTCCAGCGTCAGAAGCACCGGATAATTCCAGGGCGACATCACAAGCACGACGCCGTACGGTTCCTGCACGGTAAAGCTCCTGGCATGAAACTGCGACAAAGGCGTGCGCACACGCCTGTCCTTGCTCCAGGAGCGCAGATGCTTCTTTACATACCCAAGTTCTGAAAGAGTAAGTCCTATCTCGCACATATAGCTTTCCGTCCGGGATTTTCCAAGATCCGCCCTAAGCGCCCGGCAAAGCTCCGCCTCGCTGCTCTTAAGCGCCTGTCCAAGCCGCTCCAGCGCCCGGATGCGTTCCTGCACAGGAAGCGTCTTTCCTTCCGCAAAATAAGTTCTCTGTTTTTCCACCAGCTTTTCCAGATTCTTTTCGGTTTCCATTCCCTTACTCCTTTACCGCGTAATAAATCGCTTCCAGCTCTTTCCGGTTCATCAGCTTCGGCACAGGATACAGCGGATTTCCCTCTTTGTCCGCGTGCTTCGCCATCTGACGAATATCCTCCTCCCGGATGCCGGACAGCTTCCTGGGTATTCCCATGGAATCGTTCATTTCCTGAACCCAGTCAATAAAAAGACGGGAGGTCTCGCCATCGTCCAGAGCCGCGTCCACGACGCCTGTGTTTCGTGCCAGCCGAGCCAGCTTCTTTTCACAGGAAGGGCCATACATCCGCAGCACTACCGGAAGTATCACGGCATTCGCCAGGCCGTGAGGCGTGCCATACTGACCGCCCAGAGAATGAGCCACAGCGTGAACATAGCCTACATAAGACTTTGTGAAAGCTACGCCCGCGCAGTAAGCAGCCTTCAGCATTCCCTTGCGCGCAGCCTTATTATGGCCGTCGTCATAGGCCGCCTTAAGGTGCTGGTGAATCAGACGCACAGCCTCCTCCGCCATAGCCCTCGTCTCTCTCGTCGTGGAACCTCCAATGTAAGCCTCCACCGCATGGGTCAGAGCGTCCATGCCGGTAGAAGCGGTGATGCTTTTCGGAAGACCCACCGTCTCATGGTAATCCAGCACTGCGTAGAGCGGGATCAGGCTGAAATCGTTGATCGGATACTTATAATGCTTTTCACTGTCCGTGATCACGGCGGCCAGCGTCGTCTCGCTGCCTGTTCCCGCCGTAGTCGGCACGGCGATCAGCAGCGGAAGCTTTTTGTGTACCTTCAGAAGCCCCTTCATCTGGCTGATGCTTTGATTGGGTTTCGCGATCCGGGCGCCCGCAGCCTTGGCGCAGTCCATGGAGGAGCCGCCTCCGAAAGCTATGATGGCCTGAGCCCCTCTTTCCAGATACAGCTCTCTCGCTTCCTCCACATTCCAGATCGTAGGATTGGCCACGGTACGATCATAGACGCAGCAGCCGATATGATTTTCCTCCAAAGTCTTCTCCAGAAAATCCGTCAGTCCCATGGCGCGGATCCCCGCGTCTGTGACGATCATCACCGAATCCACCTTCCATTTCCGGCATACTTCCGGGATCTCCGATACAGAATGGAGAAGCTTCGGTTTCCGGTAGGGAAGGATGGGCAGAGCCGCCCGGAATATTTTCTGAAAAATCCTGCAGTATACTTTCCTCAATACAAACATATCTCTTTACTCCTGTTTTTCAAAAACTTCCTTTCTATACTGCTCCATATTTTTCAAAAGGTCAAGTGTTTTTTGATAAATCAACAAGCGGAAAGGGCGCCGCAAAAGTACGAAAACTTTTGTGACACCCTCCCGATTTCACTGCCGCACTGCGGCGGCGTGAATATTTCCATTATTTGTTTCTCTGCAAAAACTCCGGAATCTTAATCTCTGTCTCCGGAATCTTGCTCTCCGGACGCTTCGGCGTATTCAGTCCCGGAAGCGGCTTAAACACAGGCGGCTCCGTCTGTGTGCCTGTCGTTCCTGCTGAAGCAGCCGTCTTTGCAGCAGCGGCGCTTGAAAGCTTTCCGAAGCTGCTGTTCTTCGGCAGCACCTTCGTGGAACTCTTTTCGTCAAGACCGGTAGCAATCACGGTGATCGTCGCTTCGTCGGTGTATGTATCGTCATACATCGCACCAAAGATGATGTTCGCGTCGTCGCCTGCCAGATCCTGTACAAAGCTTGCCGCGTCGTTCGCGTCCATAAGGGAAATATCTCCGGAAATATTGATAATCACATGGGAAGCTCCAACGATCGTCGTCTCCAGAAGCGGACTTGCCACCGCCTGCTTCACCGCGTCGAGGGCCTTATCGTCGCCCTTTCCGGAACCGATACCGATATGGGCGATTCCCTTGTCTGTCATAACCGTCTGTACGTCTGCAAAATCAAGGTTGATCAGGGCCGGGAGGTTAATCAGATCGGTGATTCCCTGAACCGCCTGCTGCAGCACCTCGTCCGCTTTCTTCAAAGCGTCCGGCATCGTGGTCCGTCTGTCCACGATCTCCAGCAGTTTATCGTTGGGGATCACAATCAGGGTATCCACGCTTTCCTTCAGCTTCTGGATACCTGTCAGCGCATTGTTCATACGTGTCTTGGCTTCAAACTTAAAGGGCTTTGTCACTACGCCTACCGTCAGGATTCCCATATCCTTCGCGAGCCTTGCGACTACCGGCGCTCCTCCGGTACCCGTGCCGCCGCCCATACCGCAGGTAACGAATACCATATCCGCTCCCTGAATGGCTTCTTTGATCTCCTCGATGCTTTCCTCAGCAGCCTTCTCGCCGATCTCCGGCTTGGCTCCGGCGCCGAGTCCCTTTGTCAGCTTCTCTCCGATCTGTATGGTACGCTCTGCCTTGCAAAGCTGCAGAGCCTGCTTGTCCGTATTAATTCCGATAAACTCTACTCCGCCAATCTGCTCATCTATCATGCGGTTTACAGCATTATTTCCGGCGCCGCCCACTCCAATCACAATAATTCTCGCCGCCGATTCCGCATCATTCATCATAATCTCAAGCAAGATTTTGCCCTCCTATCCCTGTCCTATCTATCTATAATTATTCTGAAATTTTATCTTCGGAATTTTCTCATACAATATATGATAACTTTTTTTCCATAATTAATCAACCTTTATTTATAAGATTTCCAAAAAATATTTTTCTTATTCATCCTGCTCAAAGCTGATGAACTTGGAGTCTTCCGTATAGTTTTCCATATGAAATACGCCGGCTCGTCCTTCCAGATCCGGATACAGATCATGGAGCCTTCCTACCTTCTCTTCCAGGGAGCCGCTGTTCCCCAGAGCAACTCTGACCTGTTCAAAATAGAGGGTCAGAGACAAATCGTCTGAAAATTCAATCCGCTCCGGCCGCAGCTCGTACTTTTCTACAAGCTGAGTGATGGTCAGAATCTCGTCGAAGACAGCGTCATCCTCCACTGCCAGCTTCTGATAGAGGGCAAGGGAACTGAATTTCAGGCCTGAAATACAGGGAATCCCTTCCTTTACCTCAGAAGAGCTCTCAACAATCACCCCATCCTGATCAAAGTAAAAGTTGGAGCCCATATACGTCACATACCCTACAATACTTTTTTCATAGACACGAATCCGGACCTTGCCCGGAGAGAGAAGGCTGATCTCGATCTTGTCAATAAAAGGGATCTCCTCCGTGTCCAGATAATTGTATTTCAAATAAAGATACAGGGAATTGGAGGAATATCTGTCCGTCATGACCTTATCCTCGATTTCCTGCTGCGTATAGAAGCTGTTGCCCGTGACTTCCACCTCCCGAATCTGGAACAGGGTCACCGCAAGCGCGCCTGCCAGCAGCAATACCAAGACCAAAACAGCCGCCACCAGAAATCCTCTGCCTCTCCTCTCTTTCTTTTCCCGTTTCCGAAATCTCATCATCCGCTTCCTCTGTTTCTGCCTGTCCTGTCAGGAAAACCATTGTTTTCCCGGCTTCCTCCTTCCGGATCCTCCGACGGCCTGCCGGCCGCCGTTATCCATAGTTTACCACAACCCCCAGGGCTTTTAAATCCCTGATTATATTTTCATACCCACGCGCAATATAATGGTACTGGTGGATTGTGGTCTTTCCTTCCGCAGCGGCCGCAGCGATGCAAAGAGCCGCTCCTCCCCTCAATTCTCTGGCCTCCACCCTTTCCCCGTGAAGCCTTCCGGTTCCCCGGATGCAGGCTCTGGAACCCTGGATACAAATATCCGCTCCCATACGGATAAGCTCCTCCGCCGTCTTGAACCTGGCTTCAAAAATCCTCTCTTCGACTACGCTTTCCCCTTCAGCCGTACAGAGAGCCGCCATAAGAGGAGACTGAAGATCCGTCGGAAAACCCGGATAGGGAGCCGTACTGATCTGAAGGCCTCCCCGGATACGTCCGGGACTAAAGAGCAGTACGTCCGAAGCCTTCTCATCCAGCTTCCCTTCGCCTTTTTTTGTCTCTTTCAGGTCTTTGCCTTCCAGCCGCACGCCCATCCCTGCAAGTGTTTTTCTCACCGACGCAAGCTGCCAAAGCGGCACGTCACGCAGAATCACCTTCCCGCCCGCAGCCGCTGTGAGCAGCATATAGGTCCCGGCTACGATCCGGTCCGGCATAATCGTAAACTCTGTCTCATGAAGCCGCTGCACACCGGTCACCATGACCGTCCCTGTTCCGGCTCCCCTTATCCTTGCTCCCATGGAACACAGGAAACGGCAAAGCTCCGTGATCTCAGGCTCTCTTGCCGCATTCTCCAGAACCGTCGTCCCTTCGGCTCTCACAGCCAGAAGAATTACATTTTCCGTAGCGCCCACGCTCGGAAAAGGCAGGCGAATCCGAGCCCCCTTGGGATGCGCGCAGACTGCCCGAATCCCTTCCGGTTCTTCCTGAAGCTGCGCTCCCATCTCCCGCAGAGCTTTCAGATGGAGATCAATGGGCCTTTTTCCGATCACGCAGCCTCCGGGATAGGGAAGGAACGCTTCCCCCAGCCTTCCAAGCAAACTTCCAAGCAGCATAATAGAAGAACGCATGACTCCAGCATAATCCTCCGGGGCCCGGCCGGAATGCAGGTTTCCGGCGTCTATGATCAGCTTGTTTCCTTCTCTGAGAGTTGTACAGCCATAGCCTTTCAGGATCTCCAGCATGGACGCCACGTCGGAGATTCCGGGACAGTTTTCCAAAACCGTTACGCCAGGATATAAAAGAGCTGCGGAGAGAATCGGAAGCACTGCATTTTTTGATCCCTGTATACGGACTTCGCCGCAGAGCGGACTGCCGCCCTCGATTTCCAGATAATCCAAAGCCTTTCCCTCCACGGTTTTCACTATACACTTAAGATATGCCAAAGAAGGCTTATGGTTCCTGACGGACGCTCCGGGACACATTCAAAGCAAGCCCCATCTCCGCCAGCAGAAACAAAACCGAGGTTCCCCCGTAACTTACAAAGGGGAGGGTAATGCCTGTATTTGGAATCGTATTCGTCACAACCGCAATATTCAGAATCACCTGTATCAGAATATGCCCCATGATTCCGGCCGCGATCAGACTGCCCAGAAGATCCGGCACATGAACCGCTATGATCATCAGCCGCCACACCAGAAGCAAAAACAGGAGCATCAAAAGCACGGCGCCCACAAGGCCAAATTCCTCACAGACAATGGAAAAAATCATATCATTCTGAGCCTCCGGCACAAAACCAAGCTTCTGCATACTGTTTCCATAACCCACGCCGAACAGTCCGCCGGAGCCAATGGCGTAAAGTCCCTGAAGGGTCTGATACCCCTTCTCATAGGCTTCCGGATTGCGCCAGATAGCCAGACGCTCCAGACGGTACGACTCCACACTCAGGAAAATAGCCAGAAAGCCCACGCCCAGCCCTCCCATGGCCACAAACTGCAGATATTTGGGACTGGCCACGAAGACCAGGATCACCGCGATCCCCATGATGATAATGGCCGTGCTTAAGTTATTCGTTCCCACCAGTCCTACGATCGGCAGAATCAGAAGCATCACCAGAAACATTTGCTTAAGGGATGTCATTTTCCGGACGCGGCGGCTGATCACGGAAGCCAGCAGCACGATCACCGCCACCTTGGCAAACTCCGCTGGCTGAAAGGATACGGGGCCAATGGACAGCCATCTTTTCGATCCATTGTACTCGTCTCCGAAAAAAAGTACGGCCGTAGACAGCACAAGAGAGACGAGATAACCCAGGACCGCAAACTTCTGCCATTTGTGATAGTCGATCTTGGAGACCGCATACATGGCCGCCAGTCCAAGGGAGGTGGCAAACAGCTGCTTTTTCAGATAATACGCCCTGTCGGCAAACTTCACCATTCCATTGTAGGAACTGGTGCTGTAAAGCACAACAAGTCCGAATACCACCAGAATCAGCACGACCAGCAGCAAGCTGTAGTCAAAAGGCTCCCGCCTTTGTCTTATTTCCTTTCCGGTGGAATCCGGACCTGCCATATACCCTCCGTTCCGAGGCTGCTTTCCCAGCGGTCAACTGCAGCCTCCGTCTCTTTCTTTAATCTGAAAGTTCGCGGACGTACTTTTTAAACAGGTTTCCTCTCTGCTCGTAATTGTCAAACATACCCCAGCTTGCGCAGGCCGGAGATAAAAGCACGGCGTCTCCTGCCTGGGCCTTCTCCTCACAGATCCGGACAGCCTCCTCAAGACTCTCTGCAAAGACCAGATTCGTAAATCCGTGCCTTCTGGCCGTCTCCGCGATCTGTCCGGCCGTCTGCCCCAGAAGCACCAGCCACTTCACCTTATCTCCAAAACTCTCGATCCAGTCGTCGAAGGACACATGCTTGTCGTAGCCTCCTCCGATCAGTATCGTGGGCCGGTTCATGGCCTGAACCGCCTTTATCGAGGCATCGGTGTTCGTCCCCTTGGAATCATTGTAATAGGCGACGCCCCGTTTCTCGGCCACAAATTCAATTCTGTGCTCCACAGCCGTAAAGTTTACGACGGTCCGGCGGATGTTCGGCAGGGGAACGCCCATGGCTGCGCCAATGGCGATGGCTGCCATGACGTTTTCATAATTGTGTACACCCAGAAGCTTCAGCTCGCTCACATCACAGATCTTGGTACGTATCGCGTCGTCACAGTAAACAATGGCGGTTCCATCCAGAAACACGCCCTGATCCAGTATATGCTCCCGGCTGAAATACAGAACCGAAGCTTTCACCCGCTCCCCAAAGCTGCGGGTTTCCTCATCGTCATAATTGAGTACGCAGGTGTCCGTCTCATCCTGATTTTTGGCGATCAGCTCCTTGGTGCGGATATAACATTCCATCGTGTGATGCCGATCCAGATGATCTGGGGTAATATTCAGGATCGCGCTCACCTTCGGGCGAAAACTCTCGATCGTCTCCAACTGGAAACTGCTGATCTCCGCCGCCGTAACGCTTTTCTCTGTCATCTGAAGAGCTTCCTCCGTATAGGCCCTTCCGATATTACCTACCACAAACACCTCCGGAAACCAGCTTTTCAGAATCTCTCCCACCAGCGTCGTCGTCGTCGTCTTTCCGTTCGTGCCTGTAATAGCGGCCACCCGGCCTTTTCCAAAATGAAAGGCCAGTTCCACCTCGCCCCAGATCCTCGCGCCGTTCCTGCGCATGTCCTCCACCAGCGGAAGATCTACGGGAACGCCGGGACTTAAAATCACCAATTCCGTTTCTTTTTTTATCTCCTCCGGCAGCTCTCCGAGTATAATCCGTGTCCGGCTGCCCCTGGGAAGCCGCTCTCTGACCTGCGCTTCCGTCAGCCTGTCATTGCTGTCATAAAGCACAGGCGCGGTTCCTGCCTTCTCCAGAAGATCTACGGCGCCGACGCCGCTCACTCCGCTTCCTATCACTAAAATTTTCTTATCTGTCATATCTGTTCCCATCTTGGAGTTCCTCCGTTATGTTCTCTTGGTTGCTTTTATAAGGCCATGATCCCCACCAGGCAAAGGATGGCGGTCACAATGGAAAATACGGCCACCACTCTTGTCTCCGACCAGCCGCAAAGTTCAAAATGATGATGGATCGGCGCCATGCGGAAGATCCGCTTTCCGCCGCTCAGCTTGAAATAGCTCACCTGAATGATGACGGAGAGAATCTCCACCCAGTATACCAGGGCCACAATCAGAATAAAAATCGGCATATCCATCATATAAGCCGTGGAGGCCACAAAGCCTCCCAGCGCAAGAGAACCCGTATCTCCCATAAACACGCTTGCCGGATAGACATTGAACAGCAGAAAGCCCATAAGGCTTCCCACCACGGCGCAGGTGATCGGATGAAGACCGCTCTGAGTTCCGATGGCTACCACGGAAAAGAAGGTGGCGATCAGCACCGTCACGCTGGAAACCAGGCCATCCAGGCCGTCCGTAAAGTTCGCTCCGTTGACCGTTCCGATAATCGCCAGAAAGGCCACGGGAACCGCCAGCCAGCCAAGATGCAGATAATGTCCCGGCATAAACGGAATCAGCATCGCCATATCTCCGCCCCGGAGATTGTAGTAATAGACCACGAAAATTCCTGTCACCAGGAACTGTCCCAGCATCTTCTGCCAGGGAGTCAGTCCTTCGGAACGGTGCAGCATAATTTTAATATAATCATCCAGGAATCCGATGATTCCAAAACCTGCCGTCACAAACAGAACCGGAATGATCTGGGGATAATCCTTCACGTAAATTAATGAAGTGATCACTATCCCCGCAAGAATCATCAGACCGCCCATAGTAGGCGTACCTGTCTTTTTGAGATGGCTCTTCGGTCCGTCGTCTCTCTCCGTCTGGCCAAACTTCAGCCTGCGCAGCAGCGGAATCACAATCGGCCCCAGCGCGGCGCTGACAGCAAAGGAAATCAGTATCGGCAGTATCATCGTATAATCCATAATCATTTACCTCTCAAGTTCTTTCTCCCCGGACTCTCTGTCCTCAGATGGCAAATGAGCCCGGTTCTCCCACAGGCTTCCATTCCCCAGGTCCATGAGCATTATAAGCCTTTTCCTTTTTTCGCGCAACCCCAAGACCGTCTTTCTGCGGCTATTTTAAGATTCCGTCTGCTCCGCGCTCTTTTGTCTTTCGATTCCCAGATAAGGGAGTATGTTCTCAAAAATGTCCCGGATCACCGGGGCCGCTATGGTTCCCCCATAGTAGACGCCCTGAGGATTATGGATGATGCACATGGCGAGCACCTGCGGATCATCCGCCGGGGCAAAGCCCACAAAGGAAGAAATGTATTTATTCGTTCCGCGGGGAAGCGTCTGGGAGGTAGCCGTCTTTCCTCCGATCCGGTAGCCCTCGATATACGCTTTGTTTCCGCCTCCCTCAGATACGACCTTTTCCAAAAGATAGCGCATGGTTTCCGACGTCTCCTTCGAGACGATTCCCTCCGTCGTCTCATAGCGGAATCTCTTTAAAAGCTCCCCTTCGCTGCTGCGGATCTCCACGCCGAAATGAGGCGTCACGCGGGTTCCGCCGTTTATGATAGAGCTGATCGTGGTGGCAAGCTGAATCGGCGTAATCTGGAAAGACTGGCCAAAGGAAATGGTCGCAAGCTCCACCGCCCCGATATTTTCCATTTTGTGCATGATCGTAGACGCTTCTCCGGGAATATCGATGCCTGTTTTGGACAATAATCCAAACTTCTGAAAATAGCCATAGAAGTCCTCCACGCCGATTCTCTGACCGATGTCGATGAACACAGGGTTACAGGAATTCATAATCGCCTGCACAAAGGTCTCCGTCCCATGTCCGCCCACCTTATGGCAGCGGATCCTTCTGTCCTCCACCATACGAAAGCCCGGACAGCTGAAGGTATCGGTAAGGGAAACCACTCCCTTTTCCAGAGCAGCCGCAGCCGTAACAGTCTTAAACGTAGATCCCGGCTCGTAGGTGTCGTTGACGCTCTGGTTTCTCCACATCTGATTCAGAAGATCCTGAACCTCCTGTTCGGAAAGCCCGCTGGTGTCCACATCCGTATTCAGTGTAAAGGGATCGTTCAGATCAAACTCCGGCACATTGACACAGGCATAGATTTCCCCGTTTTTCGGATTCATAACCAGAATGGACACATAAGTGGCCTGCTTTTCTTCCAGTACCTTCAGCGCCGCCTGCTGGGCGTAGAGCTGAATATTGTAATCCAGACTCACATAGAGGTCGCTGCCGGGAACGGGTTCTACCCTCTCTTCCCCTGCGTCAGCGATCTCCACCCCACGCGCGTCGGTCTCTGTGAGGATGGTCCCGTCGATTCCCTGCAGATATTCGTCATATACCACCTCAAGCCCTATGATCCCCTGATTGTCGCTTCCCGTAAAGCCCAGGACCTTTGAGGCAAGGCTGCCGTAGGGATAATATCTTTTAAAATCTTCATCCACCTTTACGCCGGCCAGCTCATAAGCGCGGATCCGGTCCCCTACTTCTTTTTCCACATTGGTCTTGATCCGTTCAATGGAGCTGTATTTTTCTACTCTCTCCCGGACCGTCTCCTCCGACATCTCCAGCTCGCGGCTTAAAACTTCAATAACCTTTTCCGGCTCCTCAATCTGGCTGTGAACGACGGAAATAGTACAGACTGTCCGGTTTGTCGCCAGGACCGTGCCGGAGGCGTCGACGATCTTTCCCCGCGCGGCTTTAATACTGCGCTCACGCTCATGGAGGTCTTCCGCCAGTTCCTGGTAATATTCCGACTCGAAGATCATAAGCTGAACAAGGCGCGCCACCAGTCCTGCCAGCGCCAGAAAGCACACAAAGAACACGACCATGATTTTTTTTCGGTTATAGGTTTTGCATTTCGGATTCATAAAAAACCCCATAAATGGTTTATTATAACCTATTATGGGGCTTTTTGTTTTATTCTTCTGTTCCTCCGCTGTCTGCGCTCTCATCCGCGCCGCTGTCCTCCGGGACATCGCCCTCCGAACTGCCGTCTTCCGGCAGAATCGGACTGGTAATACCTCCCAGGATTCCCTCCTCCTCCGCGGCGGCGGCCTCCTCTTCTGTAGGCATCGTGACGCTCTCGCCGGTATTCGGATCCACCAGAGTCCCCTCCGGCAGTTCCTCCGTATCCTCGTCCGTCTCTCCTTCGCCGTCTTCTTCGGTCTCAGCCTCCTCAGCAGCCGCATTCTGAGCGTCTACCTCATCCTGCATATCCGCCGGAATCTCCTCCGTCGCATAGATATTCAGGTAAGGCATAGCTTCTGTCATGATATTTTTAAAGATTTCCTGCGCGAAGCTGCTGCTGGCCTGGGCCTGGGAATTTGCCGCATTCGGCTCGTCCACCACCACATAGCAGACCACCTGGGGATTGTCCACCGGAGCGAAGCCGATAAAGGATACCAGATATTTCTTCGCGGAACGGGGAAGCTTCTCGGCCGTACCCGTCTTTCCGCCCATGGCATAGCCTGCCACACGCGCTCGTTTTCCGGTAGGATTGTTTCCATTGGAATCCGTATCTCCGTACATCGTATGATACAGATACTGCCGAATCAGGGAAGACGTCTTTTCAGATACCGTCTGGCGCACCAGCGTCGAATTGATAGTCTCCACCGTTCCTCCGTCCGCGTCCAGAATCCTCTTGACCACATGGGGCTGATAATAATAGCCTCCGTTGATGACTGAGGAGAACGCGGAAGCCACCTGGATCATGGTCGTATTGTACCCCTGACCAAAGGAGCTTGTGGCAAGCTCCGTCACGCCCAGCGTGTCCTCATTAAAGACTGTGGAAGCATTGTTGGCCTCTCCGGGAAGATCGATGTTGGTCCGCAGTCCAAAATTAAAGATTTCCTGGTATTTCAGATAAGTTTCCCCTCCCAAATCCGCCCCGATCTGCATCAGAGCGTCGTTGCAGGAAAACATCAGAGCTCCCTCCAGAGTAATGATACCATGCCCCGACGTCTTGGAGCAGTTGATCCTTGGCTGGCCCTGCACCACTACCTGTCCGCCGTCGCAGAGAAAGGTGGATGAATCCGAGACAGCTCCCGTTTCCAGGGCTGCAGCCACAGTCATAGGCTTCACCGTAGAACCGGGCTCATATCCATCGCTGATACAGAAGTTTCTCCACATCTGGTTTCTGGCGTCCAAAAGCTCATCCTCCGTCATGGTGTCCGCTTCTTCCTGCGTCAGATAGCCGTTCTCCACCAGATCATGGGGATTATTCAGATCGTAATCTATATCGCTGGCCATCGCGAGAATCTCTCCGTTCTGGGGATTCATCATGATAACGCCGATATTCTTGGCCGCCGGACCCTCCGTATTTTTATTCGTGTAATCCGCAATAAATTTATCAATATATTTCTCCACGATCTCCTGCAATGTGGCGTCTATCGTGGAAACCACCGTATGTCCGTCCGTAGGCTGGTGTACCTGCGTAGTCTGCTCCAGATCCTCGTTCAGATATTTGTAGCTCCTTCCGTTCGTTCCATTCAAAGTATCGCTGTATTCCTGCTCGATACCCGTCTGTCCCTGATTGCCGGAAACCGTATAGCCGATCACATGGCAGGCCAGCGAATCGTAAGGATAGCGGCGGATATAGGTATCCTCAAACCAGACCCCCTTGATCTTTCCTCCGGTCTTCTCATCTTCCTGCATAGCCTGGAAATCCGCAATCTCATCCTTTGTCAGCTGTCTCAAAAGAACCACGTAGCTGCTGTCTATCTTGTCATTGTAGGTGGCGCGCAGCTCCGCCGCGTCCAGCCCAAAGCATTCTGAAAGAGCCTGAAGCGTCGGCTCCACACAGTCCTTTTCCGGATCTTCGTCCGCATTCTGGGAGAGAACCCTGGGATCCAGAATCAGGTTGTAGACCTTCTCGCTGGTGGCAAGAATGGTACCGTTCCTGTCGAGAATATCGCCGCGTCTGTAGGGAAGCAGGGTACTGTTCGTATCCTGCTGGGCCAGCACCCTTTTGGTATAATTGTCTCCGTTGGTTCTGTTGATATAGGCCAGACGCACGTTTACTCCAATTAAAGCAAGCACTATTATCGTAAATAATAGTGCCAGCTTACGTTTCATACGGTTTGTCAGCAGCGCCTTTCTGTGCGCTTTTTTTCTGCTCTCATTACTCAAATTCATCACCTGCTGATCGTGCCCAGTAATTCTTTCAGTCCGCTCTCCTCCTCAGGAATATCCGCATACTGCCTTACGTAATCGCTTCCCTCGCTGTCATACAGAACTACCTGATCCTCCTGAGCATACACCATCCCCAGCTCATTGATCGCAATATCCCGAATCTTTTCCAGATCTACGGAGGTAACCACCCGGTTATACTCGTCGTCATTCTCCTGCTTCAGATCCGTAAGCTGACTCTCCAGGGAGGCGATATTCTTCACTCTCGCCGTATTGTCCGCCTGAAGCTGGAGGTATCCCGCGCATACCCATAAGGTAAGCGCGCAGGCCGCAGACAGAAAAAGCACGTATCCAAGACCCATTCTCTGGGTCTTCTCGCTTCCTCTGCGGCTGGTATGAACCCGCCGCTGTCTCCTTTGCCTTCTCTCAGGGTTTTCTCTTGTCTGAAGCTTACGGACAGCCGCTCCCTCCACATAGTCTGCCCTTCTTCTGATGTCATTTTTTCTTTTGTCCGTGTAAATGCTTCTGATCTCTGCCATAATTCGTTTCCTGACCTTTTTTATGTCCGTTCAAACACACGAAGCTTCGCGCTCTTGGACCGTGTATTGTTTTCCAGCTCCTCCGCTCCCGGAAGAATCGGTTTTTTGGTAACTGTCCTGCCCTTCGGTTTTTTACCACACACACACACAGGAAAGTTTGAAGGGCAGGTACAGGGGTTTTCATTTGTCTTAAAAATAGTCTTTACGATCCGATCCTCCAGGGAATGAAAGGTGATTACACAGATTCTTCCGCCCGGATTCAGCAGATCAATCATATCGTCCAGGGAATTTCTCAAAACCTCCAGCTCCTGATTCAGCTCGATGCGAATCGCCTGAAAGGTCCTCTTGGCCGGATGTCCGCCGACCGCGCGGTTTCTCGCCGGAATGGCGCCGCGGATAATATCGCTCAACTCCCCTGTCGTCTCTATGGTTTTCTTCTCCCTTGCCGCCGCGATATGCCGCGCGATGTTCCCGGCAAAGCGCTCCTCTCCGTAATCCCGGATGATACGGTAGAGCTCGGCTTCTGAATAACTGTTTACGATGTCCTTCGCGGTCTTTGTCTGACGCTGATCCATACGCATGTCCAAAGGCGCGTCCGCGCGATATGTAAAGCCCCTCTCTGCGGCGTCAAGCTGATAGGAGGATACGCCCAGATCCAGCACGATGCCGTCTACCTGGCGAATACCGAGTTTCTCAAGCTCCTGACGCATATTGCAGTAATTGCTTCGGACAATGGTTACGCGATCCTGGAACTCTGCAAGCCGCTTTCCGGCCGCCGCGATGGCATCCGCATCCTGATCGATTCCAACAAGCCTCCCCTTTTCGGAAAGTCTTCTGCATATCTCGTAGGAATGTCCGCCGCCGCCCAGGGTTCCATCCACATAAATGCCGTCCGGCCTGATATGAAGCTGCTCTATGGTCTCCCCAAGCAAGACCGATACATGTGAAAATTCCATATCTCCATCCCTGTGCTAGATGTCCAGTCCAAGCTCCGTCAGTTGTCCTGCTATCTCATCCATATCGATTTCTTCGTAATTGTTATTCTCGTTCCACTTCTGCTCGCTCCAGATCTCAATCCGGTTCAGGAGTCCGGCAAGGATAACATCCTTTTCGATCCCTGCGAACTTCCGCAAAGTCGCAGGAAGCAGTATTCTTCCCTGCTTGTCAAACTCGCAGGAGGTGGCGCCTGCGGTCAGAAATCTCACGAAAGCACGGGCATTCTTGTTCGTCGTCGGAAGCTTTTTCAGCTTCTCCTCATAGGCTTCCCACTCATTCAGCGGAAACACAAAGAGGCAGCCGTCCAATCCTCTTGTGACAATACATTCGTCACCGAGCTGCTCCCGAAACTTGGAAGGAATGATCAGCCTGCCCTTGGTGTCTACCGTATGGTTGTATTCGCCCCGGAACATGGCGTTCACCCCACTTTCGCTGTCTCAAAGCTTTTTCCGGCGGGCAGCGGCGGCACGCGTTTTCCCGTCGCCATTTCCCCACTTTTCTTTACTTTGAAACCACTATCCACCACTTTTCACCACTCATGGATTAATCATATCTTAATTTTTCTTAAAAATCAAGCACTTTTCCTGTGAATTTTGCACAAAAGCAAAGGACAACTACATCTTGTTTCTGTCAATTTAACAACCACAAGATATAGTTGTCCCTTTCAGGAATTTCCACAACTTTCCGTCTCTTCCCCACAGACGGAAACGGGCATCTTCATAAATTCTTAATTTTCCGGTTTCCAAGAAGCCAGATAAGACCGCTTATCAGACTGATTCCCAGAACTATCAGCATCACATGGGAGTATTCTCCCGCCAGATAGGCGATATATCTCCAGGATTCCCCCATAAGAGCCCCCAGAGATACCAGGAGAATATTCCAGATCAGTGAACCGGCCGTCGTATAGAGAAAAAACTGCGGCAGCTCCATGCGGCTCATGCCCGCCGGAATCGAGATCAGGCTGCGCACGACCGGAACGCAGCGGCAGAAAAACACGGCCCTCCTTCCCTTTTTCTGAAACCATGCATCCGCCTTCTCCACGTCCTCCGGCTTTAATCCCAGCAGCTTTCCGGCGCGCCCCGCGGCCAGTTTTTTGAGTCGCTCCTTGTTAAGAAGCGCTCCTGCTCCATAGAGCACCGCCGCCCCGGCCAGAGAGCCAAGGGTGGCCGCAAGTACCACCCCTGGTACTCCAAGGCTTGTATAAGTCGTCAAAAAACCGCCGAAGGTCAGAATGACCTCCGACGGTATCGGCGGAAAAATATTTTCCAGGGCAATCAGAAAAAGGATCCCCGGATACCCGTACTGTTCCATTAAAGAGATAATCGTCTCATGCAAGAGTTTTTCCCCGCTTTCGCACCGGACCTCTCCCCGGATTCCGGAAAATGTCCGGCTTCTCTTTTGGATAGTCTATGCGAAAGCTTCACGGTTCAGTACACGCTTCCTGCAGAAGAAGCGGCTTTTCGGTCCGATGCAATCAGACGTTTCATCCCTTCCACGGCCACCCGGACAGCCCTTGAGGTATCTTCACTCATATCCTGATCAAGTCCCGCGGCCTCTCTCTCCTGGTTCCAGATCACATGGAAGCAGGCGCCGCACCGGCAGCCGAGAGCGGCAGCCACCACATACATGGCCGCGGACTCCATCTCGCTGGCCTTCACGCCAAGCCGCTTCCAGCTCTCCCACTTCTGCTGCAGCTCGTAAAAAACCGGAGAACGCTCCGGCGAATGCTGGCCGTAGAAACTGTCCTTGCTCTGCACTACGCCCAGATGCAGCGGGAAGCCCAGCTCCCGCACCGCTTCCGCCAGACAGGACGTAACCTCAAAATCCGCCACTGCCGGGAACTCGATGGGCGCGTATTCCAGGCTGGTATGTTCAAAACGAATCGAACCGGTCGCCACTACAATATCTCCTGATTTTACATTCAGATCGATACCCCCGCAGGTCCCTGTGCGGATGAACGTATCGGCTCCGCAGTCGTGAAGCTCCTCCATCGCGATAGCAGCCGACGGTCCCCCGATTCCTGTGGAGCAGGCGGTGACCTTCTCGCCAAGAAGGGTTCCTGTCCAGATATTATACTCTCTGTTCTGCGCCACCGGATGCGGATCGTCAAACAAAGCCGCTATCGCCGGCACACGTCCCGGATCGCCCGGAAGAATGCAGTACCGTCCGATGTCCTCCGGCAGGCAGTGAAGATGAAACTGTTTTTCCGTTTTCTGCATACGTCAATTCCTCCTTATTTTATATGGTTGTCTCGTGACGCTTCTTTTGTTACAATAATAACATCGAAATCTAAAAAAGAGGTGCAGCGAGTATGAGTACAGACAATCGGTTAATGATAAAGAATCTTCAAAAGCTTGACCATTTTTTCAGCATCACATCCAGGTCCACCAATCTGACCTACGCCCAATGCGATGAAACTACCTACGACGATCAGGCTTTTCTGTTCTCCCAGGAGGAGGATGCAAAAGAATTCTGCGGAAAGCTCAATGAAAACAGCTTTCCCTCCATGGTCCTGAAGGTGGAGCGGGATCAGATGCAGAAGTTCTATACCGGACTTTACCTGACCGGCGTCAACCGGGTAGCCTTTCACAACGGAACTGGCTTCAGCTATCTCCCCCTGGAAGCAATCGTGACCTTAAAGCTGCCGGAACAGGGCGAAAAGACGCCGCCCGTCATGAACACTGCCCTGCAGCTCACGGGAATCTACTTTTTGCAGGAGCTGCGCCGTCCCGGAGTAGACAGCAAGGATCCGGAACGTCTGAAAAAGCTGCGGGAGCTGGAACAGGAGCTGATGGCTGATCTGATCCGCTCAAGGTTTATCCTTGCCCTGGACATCACGGATGTAAGGGGAAAGCTGGATCTGAAAAAACCGAACCCCGATCTGAAAATGCCTTATCTGAAGAATCCCGCGGGCGACATTCTTCAGCCTGTCTTCTCTGATCTCTGGGAATTCGAGAAATTCCGGGGCAAAGGCTCCCGGCGGCTTCAGCCTGTGACCGTTCCCTTCCAGGGGCTCGTTCCCTCCCTGATTCCAAACGCCAAAGGCTACGCCCTCAATCCTTCCGGCTTCAATCTCGTCCTTATGAAGGACAAGGTAGAGCTTATGGCAAAACAGGCCGGAAAGTAACCCCGCGCACATAAATGAAAATCAGGCAGCCCTGCTCTGACCGAATATTCCCTTATGGATTAAGGATACTCTCTCCAGGACTGCCTGACAAAAAAGAATTTCGTCTGCGGAATTCTTCGCGCGCGAACGGGCCGCAAAGCGGATTATTTTTTATACGTTGAAGCGGAACAGAATCACATCTCCGTCCTTTACCACATAATCCTTTCCTTCAAGACGAACCAGTCCCTTTTCCCTGGCTGCCGCATAAGCGCCGCAGTCAAGAAGGTCCTGATAATTGACCACCTCGGCCCGGATAAAGCCCCGCTCGAAATCAGAATGGATCTTTCCAGCCGCCTGAGGCGCCTTCGTTCCCTCTTTGATGGTCCAGGCCCTGGTCTCCGTCTCTCCTGCCGTCAGATAGCTGATAAGGCCAAGAAGACGGTAGCTTGCCTTGATCAGCTTTTCAAGGCCGGACTCTTTCAGGCCCAGATCCTCCAGGAACATGGCTTTCTCATCATCATCCAGTTCCGCAATCTCCTGCTCAATCTCCGCGCAGATTACAAAGACTTCGCAGCCATATTCGTCCGCATACTTCCGGACCGCCTGCACATGGGAATTGGAGGCTCCATCATCGGCCAGATCCTCCTCCTTCACGTTCGCGGCAAAAATCACCGGTTTGCGTGTCAGAAGATTGTAGCCTGACAGCCACTCCTGCTCGTCCTCATCGTCCGTCGTAAAGCTGATGGCCATTTTTCCGTCCTCCAGCCATGCCTTCACGCGGTTCAGAAGCTCAAGCTCCTTGGCCAGCGTCTTATCATTACGCGCTCCGCGCACGGTCTTGGAAATTCTTCTCTCCAGGATCTCCAGATCTGAGAAAATCAGCTCCAGATTGATGGTCTCGATGTCGCGCAGCGGGTCGATGCTGCCGTCCACATGGATCACATTCGGATCCTCAAAGCAGCGCACCACGTGTACGATCGCATCCACCTCACGGATATTGGCAAGAAACTGGTTTCCCAGCCCCTCTCCTTTGGACGCTCCCTTTACAAGTCCCGCGATGTCCACAAATTCTATCACGGCCGGCGTGACCTTGGCGGAATGATACATATCCGCCAGGAGCCCAAGCCGCTCGTCCGGCACCGCGACCACGCCCACATTCGGATCTATCGTACAGAACGGATAATTGGCCGACTCCGCGCCTGCCTTTGTAAGCGAGTTGAAAAGCGTACTCTTTCCCACATTGGGAAGTCCCACGATTCCTAATTTCATATCTATTTTTACCTGTCCAGAAAGCCCCCGTTTTACGTCTTTCTGCCTTTCTCTTTATTTTATTTACGCCCTTTTTACGCCCTTTTCCCCTTTAGGTATTCCTCAGAATATAGGGACACCTTTCTCACTGAAAAAAAGGAGCCAATGCGACTATAAAGTATAGCACAAAGACTCCATTTTTTCAATCATAACCGACAATTTCCCAGCAATCAGCTTTCTTACGGCCTCATCAGCAAGTAATTCGGCCTGGGCTGAATAGACTCTTAATACCAGTGGAATGATCCCGCGCTGGTCTGAGCAGAAGTACCGCTGATCTGCCCATGATAAATCGTTACCTCCTGCCCCTCATCGTTGTGATATACCGCAGTGTCCCTGTTACGATGCTGCAGGTGCCAGCGGTTATTGGAAGCGTCATAAATGATATTAGGCATCCGGGACAGGTCATGGTCTTTTTGATATTCATCATCGGCGCGGGTATCTTCCTTGGTGAAAAAGCTGGAAGACTGTTCTTCTTCCTCAAATTCTTCCTCGTCGGGAAGGTCGATATGCAGAGCCTTAGGCTGCTCTGCCGCTACGCCGGTTACTCCCTGCATGACCTGCAAATGAGACGTCAGACTGGCCCTGATCCCATCAATCAGCTGCTCCCATTTTTCCTTGTTGGCAGAATCTGCTTCCAAAAGCATTGTGCCGGCGGAAAGGCTGCCGCTCTCAGCAGCGGCCTGAAGCAAACGCAGGCCCTGGGCCTCATTCTTTTCTATGCCGATGCCCTTATAGTAGCACTCGCCCAGCTTGTAACAGGCGTAGACGTTATTGTCCTCTTTGGCGCCTTTGTAGTAAAGTTCAAAATCTCTCTTGGCGCTGTAGCCAAGCTGTTCCTCCTTATCCCTGATAAAATAGAGATATTCTTCCATCAAAGCCGCTCCTTCAATGAGGCCGCGCTCCACCATATCCTTGATGAATTGGAAGGCCAGCAGACCGTAGGTGGCGGCAGGCCGGGGATAACCGCCTAACATATGCTGAACAATACGCACCTGAGTTTCTACCGGATCCAGGCAGTAAGAGGTGTTGGCCGCTGATGTAAAGGCATTTTTAAAATATTCCTTGGCCTTCTCCACCTGGACAGGGCAGCCTTCTCCGCCGGAGTAGGCGTAAGCCAGGTCTTCCCAGGCGTAAAAAAGCATATGGAGATCATGTGCCTTGAACCAGTTCTTATCCGCCATAGCCATGGCTACCTCCACGAAAATCTCATAATAGTGGACGCTCTTGGAAGGATCCGGGGCATAGCTGCCTTCCCGGCCCCGCTGACAGAACAGAGCGGCATTGAAACACTGCTCGAAAAATACATCGGCATCCATCATATCATTTTCAGGATCACCGATAAGGTCGTTTTTCTGGAACATCTCGTAACCGATGTCTGCCGCCTGTCGGGCACACATCAGCTGATAAACAGAGCCCTCTGTGGCCTCTTTGGCCATTTTCTCAGCTTTTCCCAAAGACCTGGGGACCACATAGGTCTTGCCATCGGGTCCGGTGACAGTTTTGCCTTTTGACTCATCAGGCTGACGCTGTTCTGCGGGAATGGCGCTGGTCTTCTTCGATTTGGAATAAAGGACTGCCGCAATCACGACCAAAATAAGAACAATAAGAAAAAATGTCATAACAGGATACCCCCCTACGCATAAATATTTGCAGACAGTTTTAAGTGCGTCTGCTTCATTCATTTGTTTAATATCCGCAGGCTTTGAGATGCCTGTGATATTCTTAAAAAGTGTACTTTTCTGCAGGCTTATTATTTACCTGATTAAAACAACATTTTCAAAAAATTTGCAAGCCGAGAGTTGAAAAACATCACAGCAGATGATAGAATATGAATTAACTTAAAAAGAGGACAATTTACAGAAAAGTACACTTTTCTGTAAAAAATGTCTGTTTACAGCAATCTGGCTTTTTGGCAGATTTCCGCCCGATAGCGGAAAGTGGAAAGGGACATTCCACATAGCTTCGCAGCGGCTGTGCCGGTGATTTTTCCGTTTTTCCACTGCTGACAGAGTTGATGGAAATTTTCCGGCAAAGGTTTCGGCGGTCTTCCAAACCGGACGCCCCTGGCTTTGGCTGCGGCAATGCCTTCCGCCTGACGCTGACGGATGTTTATGCGTTCGTTTTCTGCTGCGAAGGACAGCACCTGCAGTACAACATCGCTCAGGAATGTGCCCATCAAGTCTTTTCCCTGGCGTGTATCCAACAAAGGCATATCCAGCACCACAATATCGATTCCTTTTTCTTTGGTTAAAATCCGCCACTGCTCCAGAATTTCAGCATAATTACGGCCAAGTCGGTCAATGCTCTTAATGTAGAGAAGATCGTCTTTTTTTAGTTTCCGCACCATTTTCCGGTATTGGGGACGCTTAAAATCCTTGCCGGATTGTTTATCCATAAATAAATTTTTCTCTGGAATTGACAGTTCCTTCAATGCGAGAATCTGCCGTTCTTCATTCTGCTCTCTGTTACTGACACGGATGTACCCATACAGGTTTCCCATTGGCTCCTCCTTTCCTGCCTGCCCGGAAAGCAGTTCCCGAACCAGACATTTTTCATTCTTTATGGTAGCGTCGATGTACCAAGGGACAATACGGTCAAAAATGGCTGAATTTGCGCCCCTGCTGTGTTACTTTCGCTCCGCGTACGCCCTGTACGCGTCGTTCAAGTGCCTTGCAGGGACGCAAATCAGCTCATTTTTGACTCTGCGACCTCAGCCCTAGGAAATTTGCCTGTTTTCAAGGCAGACGACGGAAGCGTACTGGATGTACGCTGACGGAGGATAACACAGAAAACAGGCGAATTTACCGGGCTGAGGCGTATTGCCCCTTGTACACCGACGCTACCTGATCCCCTTGAATAAATAAAGGAAGGAAAGAAAACCGAAAGAAAAGGAGTGAGATTTGCGCCGGGAAAAGGCAGCGAAATTTCACTCCTGAATTTTTATACCTTATATATCCTCAGTTGACGAAGACACACGCGCCCTGTCTATCACAAAATATTCCTGAAGTCATTGAACATGACAAAGACCATCAGCGCCATCAGCAGCATCAGTCCAACGAAATGGACCATACCTTCTTTTTCCGGATCCACCTTCTTTCCCCGGCGGATGACTTCCAGAAACAGAAATACCAGACGTCCTCCGTCCATGGCCGGAATCGGCAGAAGATTTACGACGCCCAGATTGGCCGACAGAAGGATCGACATATTCAGCATATTGAGCCAGACGTAAAAGGCTCCGTCCTGTCTGCTGGTCTCATAGGTTTCTCCGATGGTATTGATGATTCCCACAGGGCCGGAGATGTCGTCGGCTCCGATCTGACCGCCAATGAGCATGCCAAGGCTTTGTATGGTCGTGGAAATCCAGAACTTCACCTCATAGGCGCTGTAGTATATAGTCTGCCACAAATTTCCCTTTGTGCGTATACCTGAGCCCTGAAATCCCCAAAGCCAGCTTCCATCCTCGCTCTGCCTGGGTTCCAGCACGGTAGTGTGCTGTTCTCCATCCCTCTCATAGGTCACCGTCACCGTCTCGCCCTGATGAAACTGCGAATAGATGCTTACCTCACGGTAAATGTGAATATTTTTATCGTTCAAACGGATAATCCGGTCTCCCGCCTGCATGCCCGCTTCCTGGGCCGGATACCCCTCCATCACGTTATACAGCACCGGAGCGTCGTATCCGATGCTTCCGATGATAAACAGCGCCAGAATAAAGGCCAGAATAAAGTTGAAGATCGGTCCGGCAGCCACAACGGAAATCCTCGTCCACACGGATTTCCTGCCGAACGCATTCTCATCATCGCTGTCTTCGTCTTCTCCTACCATCATACAGGAGCCTCCGAAAGGAAGGATTCTCCAGGAATACCGTGTCTCCCCTATCTGCTTGCTCAGGATCCGCGGCCCCATTCCCAGGGAAAATTCCGTCACGGCAATCCCTCCGCGCTTTGCCAAAAGAAAATGTCCCAGCTCATGGAAGATCACGATCAGACTGAATATGAAAAGTGCAATGATAAGGCTTATAATGCTCAATCTACCACCTGCTTTCGATAAATTCGTACACGGCCTGTTCCGTCTCCAGTATTTCATTTACGGTCGGATCGGGAATCACCTTGTGCTCCTCCATGCTTCTTCCTATAATCTCAGGAATCTGCAGATAGGGAATCTTTCTGTCAAGGAAAAGAGCCACAGCTTTTTCATTGGCCGCATTGTATACTGTAGGCATGGAGCCTCCTGCCGCCGCCGCGTCAAAGGCAAGCTTCAGTCCCGTAAAAGTCTCCATATCCGGTTTTTCAAAAGTTATCTGTGTCAGCGTTTCGAAATCCAGTCTTTCTCCGGGCAGATAGCGCCTTTCAGGATAATAAAGCGCGTACTGAATCGGAAGCTTCATATCCGGCGTTCCAAGCTGGGCGATCACAGCCCCATCTACGAATTCTACCATAGAATGGATAATGCTCTTGGGCTGAACTACGATCTGAATATCCTTCGGTTCCACGCCGAACAGCCACCGGGCTTCCATCATTTCCAGTCCCTTATTTACAAGCGTGGAGGAATCTATCGTGATCTTGCGTCCCATAGCCCAGTTTGGATGCTTCAGAGCGTCCTCCACCTGAATATGTGTCAGTTCCTCTCTCTTTTTCCCGCGGAAGGGTCCGCCGGATGCTGTCAGAAGAATCTTCTTAAGCTGTCCCCTGCTTTCTCCGTTCAGGCATTGGAAAATAGCGCTGTGCTCACTGTCCACAGGCAGAATCTTCACACCTGCTTCTTCTGCCAATGGTATGATTATATGCCCGGCCGTAACTAAAGTTTCCTTATTGGCCAGAGCAATATCCTTTCCTGCTTTCATAGCTGCGATCGTAGGCACAATTCCGATCATGCCCACGATAGCCGTCACCACGATCTCCGCTGCGGGCTCTGTGCAGACCTCAATCAATCCTTCCATTCCGGAGACAATCCGCACATCCAGATCACGTACCGCCGTCCGCAGCTCCTCCGCTTTTTCCTCGCTCCATACGGCCGCGATCCCCGGATGGAACTCCCGAATCTGTTCCTCCAGCTTTTTGATATTGGATCCGGCCGCCAGAGCCGTAATCTCCAGATCGCCATTGTTCCTGGCTACCTCCAGCGTCTGCGTTCCTATAGAACCTGTAGAACCAAGAATCGCTATCTTCTTCATTGGTATCTCCTTTTATTTTAAAAATATAACCGTCAGCAGATAAATCATAGGCGCCGTAAAAATCACACTGTCAAAACGGTCCAGAATTCCCCCGTGTCCGGGAATCAAATGTCCATAATCCTTGATGTTATGATTCCGCTTAATCGCAGAAGCCGCCAGATCTCCCACCTGGGAGGCCACCGCTCCTGCCGCGCAGAGCAGGGCGCATTCCAGCTGGTCCAGAGAGAAAAAGCCCGCGTAAAGATACCCTATCAGCGCCGCGCCTACGATACCCCCGACCGCGCCTTCTATACTCTTTTTGGGACTCAGAACCGGAGCCAGCTTATGACGTCCGAGCAGCATGCCTACCGCATAAGCGCAGGTATCGCAGCCCCAGGAACAGATAAAAATCAGGAAAAATACCAGACTGGTATTTTCTCCTTCAATGGGAACCATTCTTGTCTGATAGATAAAGGAAAGCATTACCGGCACATAGACAAAGCCAAGAAACGCCTCCGCGATCTCCTCTGTCTTATATTTCGGAAATGTAAATACATAGATCGCCATGAGCACAAGCAGATAGGCGATAAGAAAGAAAACAGCAAACTCTTCCAGTTCCCACTGTCGGATTCCCACATAATAAAAGGCCAGAAATACTATTCCCCAGACGCCAGGCGCCTTTTTTTCCAGTCCGAATACCCGCAGAAATTCCTCATAGCCGATGAGGGAAATCGCCAGAGTCAGCGCGTACAGCACGTCGCCTCCAAGGATCCCGGCGGCAATGATAATGGCCAGCAGCACAATTCCACTGAACAGCCTGACAAAAAACGCCTTCATTTTATTCCTCCCTTACGCCGCCATATCGCCTGTCTCTGTTGTTATAGGCTTCTATCGCTTTCGTAAGCTCCTTTTTTGTAAAATCAGGCCAGTGAACGTCCGCAAAATAGAACTCCGTGTAAGCAAGCTGCCAGAGCAGATAATTGGAAAGGCGCTGCTCTCCGCTGGTCCGGATCAGAAGATCCGGATCCGGTATTCCCGCCGTATCAAGATAAGAGGAAAAGACTTCCTCGCTGATGTCGTCGATTCCGAGCTTTCCCGCGTCCCTATCCGCCGCCATTTTTTTCATTGCGCGGATCATCTCATCCCGGCTTCCATAATTGATGGCAATCTGAAAATTCAGCCCATCGTTGCCCGCCGACGATTTTTCAAGCTCATCAATCCGCTGACGAATATCGTCATCCAATCCTGTCTTGTCTCCAATCACCCGGACCCGCATATGATTCTTCTCCGCGGTCTTCAGGCAGGTCTTCATATAGTTCCTCAGAAGCTTCATCAAGGCGTCCACCTCGTCTTTGGGACGTTTCCAGTTTTCTGTGGAAAAAGCGTAGACAGTCAGATATTTAATCCCCATATTCCATGCTTCCCGGCAGATGGTTTCCACATTTTTGCTCCCCTGAGCATGTCCGTAATTGCGGGGCATCCCCTTGGCCTTGGCCCAACGGCCGTTGCCATCCAGAATAATCGCTACATGCTGTGGTATCTTCATACACGTTCTCCTTCATACAAGGAGACGGGCAGCGTAAAACCGTACCCGTCCCCTCTCATTATCATTTTCCAAAGCTAACCGCCAGGCAAAGCGGAAACTTTTGCAGGCTGAGCTGCTTTCTGAATCTACACTGTGAGAATTTCCTTCGACTTCTCCTCCACAGCCTTGTCAATGTCTGCGATATACTTGTCTGTCATTTTCTGTATCTTTGTCTCCAAATCCTTCTGGTCGTCCTCTGAGATCTCATTGGCCTTGTTCTGCTTTTTGAACGTCTCATTGGCGTCACGACGGATATTTCTCACAGCTACCTTCGCATTCTCGCCCTTCTTCTTAACATCCTTTACGAGCTCTTTTCTGCGCTCCTCGGTCAGTTCCGGAAATACGAGACGGATCGTAGAGCCGTCGTTGGTCGGATTGATTCCCAGATCAGAAGTCATGATCGCCTTCTCAATAGCTTTAATCAGGCTTTTTTCCCAGGGCTGAATCTGAAGCATGCGCGGTTCGGGAACAGAAATATTTCCCACCTGCTGCAGCGGCGTCGGCACTCCGTAATAGTCTACCTTGATTTTGTCCAAAACATGCGGATTGGCACGTCCCGCCCGAATCGATGTGAAGTCCCGGAGCATCGAATCGTATGACTTCGTCATTTTTTCTTCATACACTTTTAATCTTTCATCCATATTTCTGTCCTCCGCTTTTATTTTGTTGTTTACTCCAGCTTTTATACTGTAACACGTGTTCCGGTAAATCTGCCTTTAACCGCATTCACGATGCTGTTCTCGCCTTCCAGACCGAACACCAGCATCGGCATATGATTTTCCATACACATGATAGACGCTGTCAGATCCATGACCGCCAGCCGCTTATCAATCACATCGGCTATGGAAATCTCGTCATACTTCACCGCCTCCGGATTGACTTTCGGATCGCTGTCATAGACGCCATCCACCGCCTTCGCCAGCAGGATCACATCCGCTTCAATCTCAATAGCCCGCAGCGTTGTCGTCGTATCTGTGGAAAAATACGGATGTCCCGTTCCTCCCGCAAAAAATGCAACCTCTCCCCGGTTCAGGCAGGCCAAAGCCTCATCCTTTGTAAAAAGCTTTGCAAAGCCTCCGCATGCAAAGGGCGTAAACACCTCGGTACCAAGTCCCACGGAACGAAAGATCTCCGATACATAGATACAATTCATAACCGTAGCCAGCATACCAATCTGATCCGCTTTCACCCGATCCATGTTCTCGCTGGTGCGTCCCCGCCAGAAATTCCCGCCGCCGATCACGATTCCCACCTGGATTCCGTCATCCGCCAGCGCCTTCACCTGCCGCGCCACGCCAAGGACCGTAGCCTCGTCAAAGCCTGTATGCTTCTCTCCTGCCAACGCCTCTCCGCTCAATTTCAACAATACTCGCTTCATACTGTTCTCCTGCTTCTTTTTTTGCTTTTGCGCGCGCACCAAGGCGGCGCGATATAATGTCTGACGACATTATATCATAAATACCGGAAATTTCAATCCGTAATCAGGCAAAAGACCGTCAGTTACATTGCCATATCGGCTGCAAAGAGGGCCGCTCCGAGCGCGCCGCAAAGCTGGGACTTGTCGCTGATCACAAGCTTTGTGCCAAGACGCTCCTCCAGCGTCTTTACCAGTCCCTGGTTCTGCGCGACTCCGCCCGTCATCATATATTTTTCCTCGCCTCCCACACGTTTCACGAGAGAGGCCGTCTTGGCCGCCACCGCCTTGTTCAGGCCATGCACAATATCGTCGGTGCTTTTGTTCTGCGCGATGAGAGACACCACCTCAGACTCGGCGAATACCGTACACATACTGGAAATCGTAATATCTTCTTTATAAGAAAGTCCGATCCGGCTCATTTCATCCAGACTCATCTCCATAGTGCGAGCCATCATTTCCAGAAAGCGTCCGGTTCCCGCCGCACATTTATCGTTCATCACAAAATTTTTTACCGTGCCATCCTCATTCAGACGGATTACCTTGCTGTCCTGGCCGCCGATGTCCACCACGGTGCGTACCTCCGGATCGAGAAAATGAGCTCCCCGCGCGTGACAGGTGATCTCCGTGATGCTCTTGTCCCCCACAGAAATCGCGGTCCGCCCGTATCCGGTCGTCACCACAGCGTCTATATCCTCTCTGGCAAGTCCAACCTCTTTTAACGCCTCTTCCAGGGCGCGCTCCGCTCCCAGGGCTGCTCCTGCCCCGGTGGGCATAATGACGCCTGCCACAATCTCTTTTTCTTTATTGAGAATCACTACGTCCGTACTTGTGGAACCGCTGTCGATCCCTGCAAAATACCCTTTTCCCATGGTTCGCTCCTTCCTTTCGTCCGCTTCCATGCTCAGACTTTCCGCAAAGGCTTCCAGTCTGGTCAGAAGCTGCCCGCTGCTCTGTACCGTATAATCCGATTCGATCTTCAGAATAGGCACATCCGCCCTTTGCCGGATTTCCGAATACTCAAAGCTGTAAAAATCACAGAACTTTACCGTATGATAGATAATTCCTCTAAGACTGGGATCCTGATAAATCTGTTTTCTTCCCGTATTGTCCAGCATCCGCATACAGGGAAGCTGACTAAGCAGCTCGCCCGCATACCACTCCATGAGCGCGTCAAAATCCGCGTCCGCAGGCGGCTCCTCCCTGCCTACAGAGCGATTGTTGACGCAGCTTTCGTTTACGACCGGAAGGGGCATGGCCTTGCTTGTCATCTCGAACAGTTCTTTTCCCATGCGCGCTCCGAGAACGGCCAGATGCGGTTCCTGTGTTCTCTCCTTTGGCTGGAACGCTTTGCGGAAAAGGTCTCTGTCAAACTCCTTTCCCTTATAAGCTCCGTATTCTTTTGCCAGATCCTTAAGCTGCGACGCCACTCTTTCTCTGCTGCAGCTTCCGTCGCTGTGAAGGACATCCAGCATATAGAGGAAATCCATCTGTCCGCTGTCCTCTAAAAGGTCATAGACGCTCCTTATCGTATCGCAGCAATTCACCAGAACCAGTTCTTTTACATTTCCGGCCAGCACGGTCTCCAAAACCGACTTTCCAAAACCGCAGAGATTCGGATGAGCGATCTGGTCGGCGCGCTCAAAGCCCTCCGGCATCTCGTTCAGATTCTCACACTCACCTCCGAACGCGGCCAGCAGTTCGACGGGCGTATATTTGCATACATAATAAGTCTTATTCATCGTCATTCTCCCCCAGCATTTCCAAAAACGCCTCCAGCCGGGTGGCTGTCTGTCCTTCTCCTCCATGACTGCGGTCGCAGCCATCTCCATCAAGAATCAAAAGAGGAAGCCCTTCTTCCTCAAATCTCTTTTTGGCGAGCTGAGAGCCGCCCAGCGTATGCTTGCAGCCCCAGTGATTGAACCAGACCACACCGTCGGCGCCCGCCTGGCGGGCGTGCCGGATTCCAGCCTCAATTCTTCTGGAAATCCCGCCGTTCAGAGCGTGGTAAACCAGCCGCATCGCCATTTCTTCAAAGGGTTCTTCCGAGTGTTTCGTCATATCCGTTGTCTGAGCCAGCTCACATCCCACGATCTGCGCGTTCTCCTTTAGAAGCAGAGCATCTTTCACAGCCTGGGACCAGAAGGGAATCGTATGCATCCAGTAAATACGTTTTCCTCTGGCAGGCGGCGCTTTCTTCAGATCCTCAAGCAGCATTTCCACAAACCGTTCCTCCTGCTCTGTTCCCAGAAGCAGGTTGTTGGTCATGCCGCTGTACAAAGGGGATACCAGATCGGCCGGTATATATTTGTCCGCGCGCCCGCTTTGAAACCTCTCAAAAAGCTCCTGCGTTCTGCGGCTTCTTCTCATACGCGCCTTCAGCGCATCTTCTTCTATGGTTTTTCCTGTGGTTTGCTCCAGGAAAAGCTTCATATCCCGCAGCTGATCCGCCACATATTTTACATTTTCCTCACTCTGCTTTACCGGCACGTCAATCGCAAAGGACGGCACTCTGTAGAACTCGGCCAGCCGCCGGAAGGTCAGCAGATTTGCGTCGCATGCCAGATTCGTGTACACGATACATTTCGGTTTTGGCAGAAGCCCTGTCTGAGCGGCTCCGATAAAAGTCTTGTGATAGCTGCACAGCGTTTCGGAAAGTCCGCTGTCCTCGGAAGCCTGCAAAAACGCGCGTTCCGCTCCGGAAGCAGACAGATAGCAGGAAAAGCCTTCCACATTGTAGGGATGAAGCCCTGTCTCCTGAAGCATCTCGCAGGGAGTAAATATGCTTACGATCGCACAGTGCTCCGGATCTTTCAGCGGATACAGCATCGCGTCCATCATCATACGCGCCAGATAACGGTCGGAAGGATTCAGCGCCCTTTCCGGAAGAAACCGGAATTTCAGATCCTGCGCCTCCCAGCCAGTCCTTAATAAACGGCGGGCCTTCTCAGGAGAAGACTCGCTCCATTTTTCCACATAATGACCAAATGTTTCTACAATCTTCACTTTGCAACCCTCTTTCTTCTGTCAACCAGGCTATTCTATCAGAAAAAAAATGGCTTTTCAATACCCACTGAATTGTCCTGTTTTTGCATATACAGAAAAAGCCTTCTGCCGACAGGATAAATCCTGTCGGCAGAAGGCGCCTCATCGTTATCTCTTACCATAATTCTGTTTTCTTTTAGGATTCCTCCAGACCGCTGATATAATCATCCAGCGCGGTCGTATTGATCTCCAGCGCGGAGGTGTCCGGCCTCGTTGCCACATCATATACGGAATAACCCAGCCAGCAGACAAGGGCCAGCGCAATCACGCCGCCGCAAAGCTGCATCAGACGCTTATGACGCTTCTCCTTTGCAAGAATCTGCTTCCGGTTTGCCTTTTCCTCTTTATAGCGATTTACTTTTTCCTGACTCATCTTTCCAATTCCTCTCTTACAAAATCAAAGCTTCCATCATTATACCATATATTCAGGAAAATGCCATGAAAATTTTGTGAAAATGAGTATCACGCAAAAAGGCGCTGCCGTGGAATATCATTTTACGCAACGATGATCACTCCGCCGTCGCTGGCGTAAAGACTGCTGACCCCGGCAGTATCGAGAACCAGCACGTCTTTGACCTTGACTTTTTTCAGTATTTCCTCCTTCACCATCTGTGCCCGTTCCGGACAGTTGCAGTGAGAAATCGCAAGAATCTTTTCTGCCGGGTTCTTCAGACCTTCCGTCACATAATCTACCATTTTCTTTAACGCCCTGTTGATTCCACGGGCCTGATCGAGCTGACAAATCGTCCCCTGAGGCGTAGAGCCCATGACGGGCTTGATATTCAACGCATTGGCGACAAACGCTTTCAGATTGCTGAGGCGACCGTTCTTCCGCAGAGCCTCCAGGGATTCCAGCACAAAATACGTATGCTGGGCCTCAATATAAGCCTCCACTGTCCGGATCACTTCCTGAAAACTGAGACCCTGCTTTTCGCATTCCTCAATTTTCAGAGCGATGAGAGTCTCTCCGATAGACGCAGAACGGGAATTGAACACATAAATGTTTTTCTTTCCCTTTTCCTCCTCATAAAGCTTTTTGCCAAGCTCGGCGCTGTTATATGAACCGCTCAGCTCCGCCGACAGCGTTACTGCGTAGACGTTTTCCGCCTCGCAGGTGTACGCCTTCATATATCGTTCCGGCGAAGGGCAGGAAGATCTGGGACAGTTGGGACTTGCCGCCACTCTCCTTAAGAAGTCCGCCTGGTCAAAGGTTTCGTCATCCACAATAGAATATCCGTCGATGTCCAGAACCAGGGGAACGCTTTCAAAATGCGGATCCTCCTTACATCTCTCCGGCAGTTCGCCGCAGCTGTCTACAATAATTTTATAGCTCATAGCTCTCCTCCAAATGATTCGCAACTATCAAATGTAGTTTTTAATACTATATTATATAGTAGCATAATGACAGGAGCTTTTCAAGAGCCTTCGCAAATTTTGTATAAAAGACTGCTTAGCGTCGATTCATCAAGGGATAATACGGCCGGGCTGCGTCGAGGCTTTTTGCCCCGTGCAATCGTAAAAGGTATGCGGCTACAGACTGTAAAAGGCCCTGACCGCCCGTACCAGACTTTCCTGATCCGCCGTTCCCATAAGTTCCCGGCTGGAATGCATTGCCAGCAGAGGGACTCCTACGTCCACGGTTTTTACCGGGAAAAATGAGGAAGCAATGGAACCTAGCGTACTCCCACTGGTTCCATCGGAACGGTTGACAAACTTCTGATAAGGAATTTTTTCTGTATCGCAAATCTGCTGCAGAATCGCCACCGCCTCGCTGTCCGTGGCATAGGACTGAGCGCTGGCTTCTTTGATGCAGATTCCCTTTCCCAGCACATCCTTGTTCGTCGGATCGTTTTTGTCCGCGTAATTCGGATGAAGGGCATGGCCTACGTCCACGGACAAGAGCATAGACTCCGCGAAGGTCTCCAGGAACTTTTCCCTGCCGCGTCCAAAGCTTAAAAGGATTCGCTCCACGACTGAGGAAAGGAGCATGGAACCAGCTCCCTGTTTCGTCCTGCTGCCGATCTCCTCATGGTCAAAAAACGCGGCCAGGTTTATGCCCTGAGCGCGCTCGCCTTCTATCAAAGCCGTAGTCACTGCCTGCACGCTCGTCAGATTGTCAAGCCGCGGAGAAGAAATAAATTCTTCCGACATTCCCAGGAAATCTCCCGTGTCTGTATTGTAAAGGCCAAGTTCATAATCCAGAATATCCTCTTTTTCCACCCGAAGCTGCTTTGCCAGATATTCCAGGAAAAACTCCCCGCCTTCCTCCTTTTTGCCTCCTCCAAGTCCCAGCACAGGAAGCAGATCCTTTTGCCGGTTCAGTTCCACTCCCTTATTGACTTCTTTATTGATATGGATCGCCAGATTCGGAATGGTCAGGAAAGGCTTCTGAAAGTCCACATAGCGGATCTCCGGGTGGAAAATATCATCGCTGCGAAGCGCCACCCGCCCGGCCGCCGACAGCGGACGATCCAGCCAGGTATTTAAAATAGCTCCCCCATATACCTCTACATTGAGCTGACGGTAGCCATCCTTTTCAATTTCAGGTCCCGGTTTTACCCTAAGTCCCGGAAAATCCGTATGGGCCGCCGCGATCCGCAAGGCGTCTCCATACATAAAATGTTTTCCTATCGTAAATGCGATCAGGCTGGATCCGTTATGTACCAGATAGTACCTGCCTGCGTTTTCCAGGCTCCAGTCCTGTCCCATGGACAGCTTTTGAAAGCCCGCCTCTGCAAGCTGTCTCTCCACGCCTGCCGCCACATGGAAGGGCGAGGTTCCCTCCTCCACAAGAGAAAGCAGCTTTTCCGCGTGTTCCATTGTATTCATATTTATTTCATCCTCCTTTGTCCCTTGGTACATCGACGCTAGCGTCGATGTACAAGGGGCAATACGCCTCAGCCCTGCAAATTCGCCTGTTTTCTGCGTTATCCTCAGTCAGCGTACGTCCAGTACGCTTCCATCGTCTGCCTTGAAAACAGGCGAATTTCCTAGGGCTG
>DVLE01000014.1 GCA_018715645.1 Candidatus Merdisoma merdipullorum | reverse complement strand
AAGAAGAGGAAGAGTATATTGATATGGTTCCGATTCTGGAAAATTTATATTTTGATTCTAAGGCCTTTTTGGCGCCAATCAAGAAAGTGAGGCTGGAAGATGACAGATGTGAAGAAAGTGGCGGATGAGGCGGATATGATTGTAAACGGGTATGCATATACACAGAATGAAGAAGGCTGTCGTGTTCTTAATCTTAACCGTCCGGATAAAGCAACGGTATTATCAAAAACTGGTGAAGTGCTGGAAACCAGTATGGATGATATTGAAATACAAATTGTAAAATCTTATTTGGAAAAAAACAAAAAATTTATGGAGGGATGGAATGCCGAAGTATTATGAGTTTAAAATAGCCGGATACTATCTGTATTTTACATCCCATTGCATAATTGAATGTATGCACGTTCATGCAAGCGATAGAAAATTAACGGAATCAGGCTCGGCAAAATTTTTTGTTCGAGAAAATGGAGACACTGTTTTGCAGAACAGAGGAATTTTGAATGATAGAGAAATTCGCATTATACAGGGATTTATAAAGCAGAATTATCAGGAGATGTACTTAAAATGGGCGGAATACAGTTCAGAAAGATTTTACAATAATCAAGTATAAGTCAAATTCTGACAGTAGTATTCAGCAGCGCTGAGCAGCACACCCATAGCGCACAAACACTCACAAAACCCCAGAAAATCCAGCCCTCGCAGTTTCCATAGAGGAAGATGCTAAGGCTGGAAAGTTCTAAGCAAAAACAGCTGTGCGATTAGGGGAGAGAGCCTCCCTTTTGCAACTGCATAAAAAATTGTATGAATGAAAAAGAAAGACCGCACTGGCCGCAATGGCTGGTGCGGTTTTTGTGCTTAAGAAAAGAATGACGGTTATTAAGAATTTTGATGCGGTTCATTGTGCAATAAGTAGGAATATCCGATAAAAATATAAGATAAAATATTTTATATAATATTAAATAAAAAGATTGACAAAAGATAATATGAATGATATAGTTTAAAATATACATAAAAGAAAATAAATATCAGCAAAATATGGGCAGGAGGCACAAAAATGTCAATTAATAAGAAGACGGCCAGTTACGATGTCATTGTGGTAGGCGGAGGTATGGCAGGAATGTGTGCGGCCATTGCAGCGGCTCGGGGAGGAGCGAAAACCGCTATTGTGCAGAACCGGTCTATGTTCGGAGGAAATGCCAGTTCTGAGATTCGTATGCATATTTGCGGAGCAAACTGCCATTCATCGAAGCCAAATATGAGAGAAACCGGTATATTGGAGGAGATTTTGCTGGAAAATAAAAGCAGAAATTCATATGCGTCCTTCCAGCGGGTATGGAAATACGCATATTCATACCCCCAATATTGACCGATTAATGAAGACTGGAACAACGTTTGAGAGGGCATATTCCCAAAGCCCAGTCTGCACTCCCAGCAGAGCTTCTTTCTTGACCGGACGCTATCCTAAGACCTGCCGTTCCAGCATCAATGGAAATAAAACATTTTCCAAGGATGAAACGCTTGTCACAAAGATGATGAGGGACAACGGATATGTATGCGGGCTCACCGGAAAACTTCATCTGACATCCAGCAGCGCAAAAGATCACCAGGAACTTCGCGCGGATGACGGCTACAGCTATTTTGAGTGGAGCCATATGGGATACGATCTCTGGGACAAGGGCGTGAATAACTATATGGACTGGTTGGAGGAAAAGGGAGTGGACTGGCACGCTATGTATAAAGCGCCTGTCATTGACTGGCCGCCCAAATCGAATTATCCGATCCCCGCCCGTATTCAAAGCATGCCGGATGAGCTTCATCAGACAACGTGGTGTGTGGAAAAGGCAATGGAATTTATCACCCAAAGTGTGTCGGAGGACGTAGAGCGCCCTTGGTGTATCAGTATCAACCCATTTGCCCCCCATCCGCCGTTTGACCCGCCGCAGAGTTTTAAGGATAGGTTAAAGATAGAAGATATGCCGCTCCCGCTCTGGAAAGAAGGGGAACTGGACAACAAGCCGCAGAGCCAGAAGGATTCGTATTACATAGGGGCCCAGAGCGGAATGGTGCGCTCTGCAGTGGGACTGACGAAAGAGGAAAAACAGGAAAATACATTAGAGTATTATGCACTTGTAGAACATCTGGATTACCAGCTTGGCCGTCTGATTGATTATTTGGAGGAAACAGGACAGAGGGAACGCACGATTATTATGTTTATGAGCGACCACGGCGAGTGTCTGGGAGATCATGGGCTATACTGGAAGGGTGGATTTTTCTATGAGTGCAATGTCCATGTACCTTTAATTTTTTCCTGTCCCGGTTTGATCAAGGAGGGACTTCGGTCAAATGCACTGGTGGAGCTGATGGATGTTGCCCCCACCGTATTGGAGCTGACCGGAATCCCGGTGCCGCAGTACATGCAGGCCAAAAGCCTTGCCAGCATTCTGAAAGGGGAGAGCGATCCTTCCCACCACAAAGACTGCGTATATGCAGAGTACTATTATTCCGCTCTGCTGTCCAACAAAGTTTACGCCACCATGTACTTTGATGGACGCTATAAAATGATTGTACACCACGATGATCCGATCAGTGAGTTTTATGATTTGCAGGAAGACCCCTGCGAATACGATAATCTGTGGGGGAAGGAAGAATATCAGCCATTGATTTTTGAATATTATCAAAAATGCTTTAACCATGCAATTATGGGAAATGAAGATACGGTTTTGGGCGAAAAGGCGATCTTCTGATGGAACTTTTGTGGACAACGCGAGGACAGGAAAGTTCTAAAATAAACGTTACAAATAGGAAAATACTAAAACAATCACCACAAGAAACGAGGGCATCCATATGGAAAAAAATATGATACAGCAAGTCATGACTGCGCCGGGAGAGATTATCTTCCGGGAGGTTCCGATTCCGAAACCGGAAGCGGGCCAAGTACTTATCAAGATACAGCGGATCGGTATCTGCGGCAGCGATATCCATGTCTATCATGGGAAACACCCATTTACCTCCTATCCCGTGACGCAGGGCCATGAGGTTTCCGGCGAAGTGGCAGCTTTGGGGGAAGGCGTGGAAACATTCGCAGTCGGTCAGAAAGTTACCATCGAACCCCAGGTGTTCTGCGGGCACTGCCATCCCTGCACGCATGGCAAGTACAATCTCTGCGAGGAATTGAAAGTGATGGGATTCCAGACCACCGGCACGGCGTCCCAGTATTTTGCGGTGGACGCATCAAAGGTTACCCCCCTTCCGGACGCAATGAGCTATGAGGAGGGGGCTATGATTGAGCCGCTGGCCGTGGCCGTCCATGCGGTTCGCCGCGCAGGGGATGTATCTGGTCAGAAGATTGCGGTGATAGGCGCAGGCCCGATTGGAAACCTGGTAGCGCAGGCGGCAAAGGGAATGGGCGCCGCACAGGTTATGGTGTCCGATATCTCGGATTACCGGCTGCGGCTGGCAGAAGAATGCGGCGCGGATTTTACCGTCAATACAGCGAAAAAGGAATTCAATGACGCCATAACAGAGAATTTCGGACCGGACAAAGCGGATGTGATTTATGACTGCGCAGGAAATAATACCACGATCAACCAGGCAATCCGCAGTGCGCGGAAGGGAAGCATGATTATCTTGGTTGCCGTGTTTGCGGGAATGGCAAATGCGGATTTGGCGGTGCTGAATGACCACGAGCTGGATTTGAATACCACCATGATGTACCGGCATGAGGATTATGTCAAGGCAATTGAGCTGGTAAATGCGGGGAAAGTCGCGCTGAAGCCGCTGATGAGCAAGGTATTTCCTTTTGCCCAGTATAAGCAGGCATATGAATATATCGACAATAACCGGGAGACCTCCATGAAAATTTTGATTGACGTGCAGAGGTAGGACACCGGGACCGTATGGAAGCGGGAAAATTAGGATTGCTTCTTGACAACTATAGAATGTATGTTAAGATTACTTTGATAAATGCCTTTATATATAAGCGGCAGTAGAATGGAAATGGAGAAAACTGGTTCGAAAGAAGTGCCGGGCGGTTTGCTGCGGTTAGGAGATGTGTATGAAAACAACGAGTGAAAGCATGGAAATAAAAAGGCTCAACCGGATTCGGACAATGCAGTATATCCTGAATGCCAAAACCACATCACGGCAGGAAATCGCCTCGGCCCTGGGCTTCAGCATGCCGACCGTTCTGCAGAATGTTGCGGATCTGATGGAGTGCGGGCTGGTATTTGAGTCCGGGGAATATGCTTCCACCGGAGGAAGAAAGGCAAAGGCGCTTTCGATATGCGGAGGGCTGCGCTGTACGATAGGGGTGGAAATTACGGCCCGCCATGTACATATGGTTCTGCTGGATTTAAACCAGACGCTGTTGGATCGCATGTCCTGCCGGCTGCCCTATCAGAATACACAGGAATATTATAGGAAGTTGGGGGACTTGGTCCAAGAGTTTGTGAAGAAGAATCAGCTTGGAACGGGAAACAGCTATACGCTGATTGGAGTCGGCTTTTCAATCCCCGGTATTTTAGACCAGAACCAGGGGATTTTGCTGCAGTCCCATGCGTTGGGTGTATTTAACATGAGCTTAGGGCAGTTTTCTTATAATATCCCTTACGACACATGCTTTGACAATGATGCGAACAACGCTGCCTATGCGGAGATAACGGACAAAGGGCGGAATACGATTTATCTCTCTCTGAATGATACGGTGGGAGGAGCCATCTACATTGACGGGCATATTTACCGGGGGGATCACTATAAGAGCGGCGAGTTCGGCCACATGGTTATTGTCCCCAACGGGAAGCAGTGCTACTGCGGGAAAAGGGGCTGTGTCGACGCATACTGTTCTTCAAAGGTGCTAAAGCGGAACGGGGAATGCAATCTGGAACAGTTTTTTGAAGACCTGGATCAAGGCGTTTTGGAAAACCGACAGATTTGGGAGAGCTATTTGGATCATTTGGCGCTTGCGGTGTCAAACCTGCGCATGGCCTATGACTGCGATATTATCCTGAGCGGAAACATCGGCGAATACATCGGCAGATACATCCATATTTTTGAGGAGAAGCTGCGGAAATACAATAATTTTGACAACGACATTTCCTATATACGTCTGGGCCGATACAAACGGGAATGTTCGGCTATCGGAGCCGCAAAGCTGATGCAGAATTATTACATTGAAAAGATAGAAACCTTTTCCGTGGGAAGCGCTGCGAGCGGATGACCGGAATAGGGTTTAAGAATACCATTTGCCCCTCCACGCGGCTGCAGGGAGGGGCGCATTTTTTGCGGACAGAATGTCTCATGCCGGTGCTGGCCTTTATCCGTAGTACTCCATGGGATAGGTGAGATAGCAGTGGGGCTCCAGCTGGTCGCAGGTCACATAACCGGCGGGCGCGTTTAAAAGGGAAGGAATCCGGTTGACGATGGTGGCGCAGGTGTGCTCCACGGTGGCGGGCTTCACCACATGGAATTCGGTGTCGGGCTCGCCGGTGATCTGCCAGTCGCACTGATCCCCGTCCTCCGGCCCATAAACCTTTCCGATGGTCTCCTCCTCAATCGTGATGCCCTGTAAGGTCTCAATGGTCACCACCGCTGACATGCCGATGCATCTGCCGGCCTCAATGGTCTTTCCAAGGGTGGAGCTGTAAACATCATGGTCCACAATGTAGGGCACATGCTTCTGGGAAATGGACTTGATGGTCAGGCCCAGCTTGTTGCAGATGGCCTCGCTGGCATTCCACGCGTAGGAGGGCTCAAAGTCAACCGGATGGGCAATCTGGGCCTCAAATTCTTCAGGGGTCAGATCGCAGCCGTGGGCTTTGGCCAGAGCCAGGCCGTAGTCCTCCACATTGTAGCTGTAGGCGCCTTTAATCTTCTTGATCTGGTTGCATCCGCTGGCTACCATGGCCACCATATTGATCCAGAAAATGTCCTGCATACCGGAGCCGGTCACGGTGCAGCCGTGCTCTTTTGCCAGGGCGTCCAGCCGGTTGATCTGGGCGGCGGCGGTGGTCCAGGGGTAGATGGCCTCCTCGCAGGTGGTAATCACGTTGATTCCGCGGGTAACGCATTTTTCCACATGCTCATAAATATCCCCGATAAAACTAAAGAGGGTGACAACCGCCACATCGGCATCGCAGGAATCCAGAACTTTGTCGGCGTCGTCGGAAATGAGTATGCCGGTTTTAACCCCCAGACCGGCGAAATCTCCTACATCCATCCCCACCACCGCAGGATTAACATCGATGGCTCCTACGATCTGAGCGCCGTGCTCATAGAGGTAGCGCAGAGTGTACTTTGCCATTTTGCCGCATCCATACTGAACAACTTTAATCTTCTCCATTACAAAACCTCCTGCTTTTTTATTTGTTTTATCTGCTGATTTTAGCTTAAACCCTCATGCCGCAGGAGAGTCAAGAGGTTTTGTGAAATTTTTATCTATTTTTTCTGCCCGTCATCTGAACTGCTGCGCTCAGTCCTGTCCGGCCGCCTACTTCTGAAACCGCACCGGGACCTGAAGCCGCAAAAACATGCTGCGGGGATCGCTGTCAAAAACCTGAAAGCCGGTCATCACCTCGCAGATATAGTCTCCGGCGATGAGATAGCCCTTTTCCCGGCAGTAGGCCAGAAGCCGCCGGGCATAGGCAATCTCGTCATCGTAATTGTCCAGATAAACGCAGGCGTACATGCCGCTGTCCACAGTCCCCGCGGTTTTTTGCCCAATCGGATCCCGGCGGCCGGTAAAGATAAAAATATGGGCCGCTTTAAAGCGTTCCTCCTCGAAATCCTTCTGGGCGATGGAGGTGCCGATGTTGTAGGAGTGAATCTGGGAAAATCCCTCCTCCTCCAGATTCTTTCGCAGCTTGCGCAGCAGGCGCTCATAGCTGTGGACGTCATCGTCATAAAAGTTATAGGAGCAGGGCATGCCCCATGTATACCGGCGGTCAATGTATTCCAGGGAAAAAGTGCCGGTATCCGGCGATTTCCGGTATCGCTCAATGGACAGAATCGCCCGCTCCACGGCATCGTGCCGGGCCTTCAGCTGCCGCATCTGCTGGTGGAGCTGCTCATTCTTTTTGGAGAGAATCTCCTCGATCAGGGAAATATCTTCTTTTTGCAGCACCTGGGCGATTTCCGCCAGGCTCATGCCCAGCTCCTTCATGTAGACAATCATGTCCAGGCGCGCATTTTGATTGATGTTGTAATAGCGATATCCGGTTTTCGGGTCAATATAGCAGGGCGTAAGCAGTCCCTTTTCATCATACAGCCTTAAGGTGGAAACAGAAATTTGGTTCAGGGCGGCCATTTTGCCAATGGAAAGCAGGGCGTCACGCATGGATATCATCTCCTAAAATCACAGCCGTTCAGACGGCGGGCATCTCAAACTCTCAGCCATAGGGAGAGTTTTGCCTGCCTTTATTATACCGCCGGTCCATGTGCCGCGCAAGCAAATCCACAAGCATTGACGGTACATTAACAGCGGCGAATGCAAACGTTTAGACTGCTGCCGGCGAATCTTTACAGCATCCATTCATCCCATGCTGTCGTTTCGGAGCGCTTCCGTCAGATCACACCGCAGGATTTTCCTGCCCCCCAGCCAGTACGCAAGGGCCACGAATCCAAAGACCGCCAGGATAAAGGCTGTGATTGGAAGAATGGGGGCTTCTTTCAGAAATTCCATGGGATTCAGGTAGCTTGCTTTTATCATAAATCCCACGGCCATCAGGGTGAGGGGCAGCGTGATGAAGAGAGGGCGGCCCGCAATCACCAGCGCCTCGATGCAGAACATTTTCCGCATGCCTTCCGGTGTCATTCCCACGGACATGTATCGGGCAAATTCCCGTTTTCTCTGCTGCACAAATCCCAGGGTGTTGGAAAATACATTTGCAAGCCCGATGACGGCCAAGAGGGCGCACAGCGCGCCAGTGAACAGCATGTAGCCGCGCAGCATGCGGTCATTGTCCGCTTTTTCCTGGATGCGGTTTTCTGTCTCAAACGAACAGGTTCCTTCCAGTATTTCCGACAATTCTTCCTCCAGTGCCTGAAGGCTGGAGAGGGAAGTTCGGTCTTTGGCCAGTATGCGGACATAAGTGTCCGGCTGCGCATTCCCTATGCTGTCTCCTATATGGCTCCACAGGGAGAGGGGGAGAAATACCGCCAGGGCGTAATTATCATATTCCTCCCTTAAAAGCGGCGGCTCCTGCGCGAAACCGCGTATGGGGAGGACGGCGCTGCTCTCCGCCTGCTGCGGATTCTGCAGGGTGATGGTGTTCTGCTTTTCCGACAAGTAGGGGATAAAATCTTTGTACCGGAAATTGCTGTGTACGCTGTCCCAAATGCGGTTTAACACAATGCACCCTGTTATGGACGGCGCAGTGCCGGTCTGTTCACAGTATGCCTGAAAGCTGCGGTCGTTCATAATGACGAGGGAAGTGGGGATGGAATAGAAGC
>DVLE01000013.1 GCA_018715645.1 Candidatus Merdisoma merdipullorum | reverse complement strand
TTCATGGCCTCAGCGAATCCGCTGTAAAACTGCCTTGCTTCCAGGGTGGTCAGCGTACTGAGGTTCATATACACTAGGGCGGGCATGTGGAAGGCGCCCACCATATTTTTATAACCGTCAAAATCCACTCCCGTCTTTCCTCCAATGCTGCTGTCCACCTGGGCCAGAAGGGTCGTCGGAATCTGGATGAAATCAATTCCCCGAAGATAGGTTGCCGCTGTAAAACCGGTCAGATCTCCAACCACACCGCCTCCCAGCGCGATCAGACAGTCCTTCCTTGCAAAACGGCGTTCGATGAGAAACGTGTATAACGAACGAACCGTATCCAGATTCTTGTTTTCTTCTCCTGCGGGAAAGACATACAGCTCCGTCCGGATATTTTCCGCCTCAAGCGCGTCCCGCACCCTGGCGGCATACAGCGGTTCCACATGGGAATCCGTGACGATGCACAGCTTTCTTTCCCCATATCCAAGGGCTTTTATTTCTCCGGCGAGAGCGGAAAAATCCTTTTCAAAAACAATATCATAACAGGGTTTCCCGTCTCGGGAAACCGTCATTCTTTTTTCCATAATAATCCCTTCCATCATAATAAAAGCGAATCTGAATGGATTCGCTTTCTTCTGCAGATAACACCGGCGTTTCCTGTCTTACCGAATTCCTGGTACATCAACGGAGCCATTGAAGATATCCTGAAAATCTCCGGAAATATCCACGCTGGCCGGCGTAATAATAAATATGTACTGAGAAATCTTCTGAAGATTTCCACTGATTGCGAAACAGGAACCGGATGTGAAATCAATAATCCTCTGAGCAATGTCCACATCAAGCCCTTCCAGATTCAGAACAACCGTTCTGTTTGCCAGAAGGGTTTCCGTAATCTCCCTTCCGTCCTCAATACTGGTTGGCTTAATCACACAGACCTCCATACCCGCTCCGGAAGATCTGCGGGCCTGCTTGATCGGCGTAATCTTGGGAGATGCCTTCCGGGGACGTTCCTCTTCCTCTTCTACAGGCGCAGATTTTGTTTTTCTGGACGTCAGCTTGGAAACTTTTGTTTCAGGCTCTTCGTAATCATCATATTCATCATCGTCGTACTCATCATCATAATCTTCATCGCCGTTCAGTTTCATATAGCTCAGTAGCCTGTCCATAACACTCATACTGCTCAATCTCCTTATTTCAACCTGACAGATTCAGAAGCTAGATCTGCCAGGAGCGTTCACCGAATATTCCCGTGCCGACCCTGACAAACGTTGCGCCTTCCTCACAGGCTGTTTCATAATCGCCCGTCATTCCCATGGACAGGCAAACCATATGTACATTATCAATGTTTTTCCTCTCCATGTCAACAGATAACTTCTTCAATGTTCTAAAAAAAATTCTGTTATCTTCGGGATTATCTGCCAGAGGAGCAATTGTCATGAGGCCGCAGACCTCAATTCCGGGAAGAACGGATGCTGCTCTGACAAGGGCCTCTGTCTCAGCGGGGCTTACCCCGAACTTGCTCTCCTCTCCCGCCACATTTACTTCGATCAGAATTTTTACTACCGTCTTCTGCCTGACTGCCTCCCTGCTGATTTCTTCCGCAAGCCGGAGAGAATCCACGCTGTGTATCATTGCAGCCTTTCCGACCAGGTACTTCACCTTGTTTCGCTGCAGATGTCCGATCATATGCCACCGGATATCGGAAGGGAGCTGCGGAATTTTGTCCATCAGTTCCTGTACCTTATTTTCTCCGAAATCCCGGATTCCCGCCTCATATGCTTCCATGATCATTTCCACAGGCTTCGTCTTGCTCACCGCGATCAGCGTCACATCCTCCGGAGGACGTCCCGCCCGTTTGCATGCATGTCTGATATTTTCCTGTACTGTATTCAAATTTTCTCTGATCATTCCATTTTGCCTCCCGGGACTTAATAGATCAGCTCATCGTCATTCACCGTCTCTGCATCCAGAACAATACGGTCATACGCGCTCAGACCATAGGTGGTGTTTGACTTGACGATGGCATATTCATCGTTCTGCGCCAGGATCTGAATCTCCTTAAAATCGGCGTAGCCCTTGTTGATATTATAAACGCCTGTCAGCACAGCGCTTCTGGATATGGTATAGGTATCCGTGGAATCCGGTTTCACAATGTCATCTCCGACTGTCAGAACAGAGTTGTCTATGTAGTAGTCTTCCTCCGTTTCCTGATAAATGGTGGTCGCGATGAATTCCGTAGTTGCTTCTCCCTCTTCCGTATAAGTCTCCAGAAGAACGCCGTCAGTTCCATTTGTGCCCTTCGTCACATATTCTTTCGGGACAAGGAAAAATTCTCTTTCCGCTATGGCGGAATTCGGGACCTTAAGCCCCTCTTCATCCTCTGTAATCAGCTCAATGTCAATAAAACGCTCCGTGCAGAAAGCGATCATGGAGTTGTTAAAATCCAGCTTCACGTAAGTGTTTCCATCACCGTTATCGAGCACGCTCACCTCCGCCCAGGAAACGTTCCGGTTTTTCAGGAAGCGGACCTGAACATATTCTTCCTCAAGAAGAAACTGGGCCAGTTCTTCATCTGTCTGAATCACAATGGACCAGTTTTCGTTCGTGATGACCTTGTAGATGGGATCTCCGGAGGAAACCAGATCATTGTTGATCAGCTGATTCTTCTGATAACCGGCCTCGTCAAACATCTCCTGTGTGATCTGATCCGCCGTCAGCGTCTCATAACCGTCTGTGGAGTAGACCACGATACCCGATTCCGGAGCGTTGCAGAGAGTCACAAAGGAAGAGTTGCCCAGACTTTCCAGATCCGCAAGAATGCTTTCATTGGAAATTTTCAGAGCCGTTCCTTCCAGTGTATATTTGAAATCATAGGTCGTTCCAAACTGTTTCCGGTCAAAGCTTCCCATAAAACCGGTCACTTCGCTCTTGATCTCCTCCAGATCATCGGTGGACAGCTGCCCGTCCTCCGCTTCTCCCGCTTCAAACATCTCCTTCAGTTCTCCGCTCTCATCCACGCTGCATACGAGCTTTCCGGAACCGACGCGCTCTCCTTCTCTGGCATAATAGTTGATATAGCCGGAGTCTGTACTCGTGGCCACGGTCTCCTCCCGGAGAGCAATTCCCCGGTAGACACTGTCCACGGAAAGGGATCCTGTCCTTACCTCATAAGGCTGTATCTGCTTCTGTGTAAAATAAAGGAAAACACAAATGATGATGTAAATGAAAATTACGCTGAAAATAATAATTCCCAGATTGATATTCAGCGGCTTTCTGTACTGTCTGATTTTTCCATTTTTTCCAGCCAATCCACACTCCTCCGAACCGGGCAGCCCGCAGCATGGCTGCCCGCTGTCCGTTGCCCGTCGGATGCCCGCCCGTGCAAGCACGGCGGCGCCCTCCGGACTTACCGCCCAAAAACAAAGCCCCGGAAAAAACCGGGGCTTTTTGTCCTTCTATTTAAAGAGATACAACAATCTTCGACTTCAGGCTATCCGGCAATTCATTCTCGTCCTTTGATACGCTGAGTACAAAGTCAACGTGATAGGCATCACTGATCTTATCGAGCTTCTCAACAGCCGGGAGGATATCGCTGTCATCTCCCAGTCCGGATATTGTCAGAAAGCTGTCCAGATACATCTTTTCAAGGTCACGGTCCTGAGAAATGATTCCACAGAGGAAGCCCATGAATTCCGAACAATTCTCAACCATGAACTCACGGACATCGATCAGTCTCACCTTATTATTCAGTTCAAACATGTGCTTGGTGCTTTTATCCAGATATACAACACTTCCGGAGATCTCCTTCACCTCACTGTTGACCTTATCCAACAGCTGCTTCGTCTTGCCTTTCCCCTTTTTGCCTACGATTAACTGAACCATTGCGATCCCTCCTAAAGTAAATTGACGCCTGCACGCCTTTGAGATATGTCTTATTATAGATGAAATCCAATGAAAAAACAACCTTTT
>DVLE01000012.1 GCA_018715645.1 Candidatus Merdisoma merdipullorum | reverse complement strand
CCTAAAATAGAGAGTTAAGAAAAGGATGAGACGATTCCGCAGGGAATTCGGACTTAAAAAGCCCGAATTCTGCGGGAGCGTCTCATCCCTGTTTCTCAGGGATTAAAAATCGGTATTAACCGACACCCCCTTCTATTGAGATTTATATGTCTGACAATGCAGGGATACAATGTATTATACAACCTCTTCTGTCTTTCTCTTTCTTGTCCAGCCCATACGTACGGCGGAATAATCTGTCCGATATACCAATTGATCCACTAAAAGTCCAAGAAGAATACCAGAGATTACGTCCAGAGCCGAGTGCTGCTTCAGAAACATGGTCGCAAGGATGATAGAGACCATGAGAATGAAGGAGGCTCCGTGAATCAGCGGGTTTTTGCCAAGCTTTCGGTTGTTTGCGACGGCCCGGTGCGCCGCGATAGAGTTGAATACATGCAGGCTGGGGAAGATGTTTGTGGCAGTGTCAGCCTGGTAAAGGAGCTTGACGGCAAAAGTGAAAATATTGTTTCTTTCAAAGCTGGAGGGACGAAGCAGGTGTCCGTTCGGGTAAATGGTTGAAACTATCAAAAACAGCGTCATTCCGATACACAGAAAGATGCAGTACTGGTAGAATTCCCGTCGGCTGCCCCGGAAAAACAGATAGATAAAAACGGCTGCCACGTAAACAAACCAGAGCAGATAGGGGACGATAAAGTATTCCACAAAAGGTATCATATCGTCCAGACGGATGTGAATGACGTGATAAGGCAGGTTTGCCCGGCTTTCCAGCCATAGAAACCAGGGCATATAGATAAGCCCGTAGAGCAGGACCAGGGAGTGCCTGTATTTATGAAAAAATGCTTTCATACGCTCATCCTCTTTTCAACGAATTGTCTCTTTCAATATATGAAACGGAGTATAGCACAATAATTCTTCACCTTCAACGAAATTTATACTATCTTAAGAAAATTTTCAAAAAATAGCCCGAAATTCACAAAAAATAACAAAAGGATTATCTGGGGGCTGCGATTACGGACAGGACGCGGGGGATGCAGCTTATCTGGACCCTGCCTCTGAGAAAATATGGCTCTCCATCCATATGGACGGGCAAGCGCTTGGGACTCTGAATCTCTATGCTTCTGGCACGGTGCAGGTGAATGCCGGGAAAAAATCTGTGAAGGCCTGCGAGAGCGACAGGAAACATCAATGCCATGAGGAAGCGGTTAAGACCCTCCACAACGCATACGTCCAGCAGTCCGTCATCCGTTTTGGCGGACGGGCAGAAACGGACGCCCCCTCCTTCACAGAAACAGTTCATTACAGTGACAAAACAGGTACGGCGGAAACGAAAGGTTTTATGGCCATCCAGAATGACGACTGCCGGCGCAGATTTGCACAGGATAAGCTGCTTTATACCTGTGGCAATGTAGGTGAGCTTACCGAGGCGAATACGGTTCAATACATTTTTTACGGGAGAGGAAAAAGCTTCGTGACAAATGGCGGCATCGAAACCGCAGCCGTAGCTCACGGCGAAATATTGCGTCTGCTCTCCCAGAATGGCTTTTCCGAGATCAACACGGCAAAAATAGGAGGGGTGCAGGATATTGTTTACGGCTTCTGCCGTATCGGAAGGCAATCCCAGAGCGCGCGCGAAGTCGTTGCCGGAACCGGTTGGAATATAAGCGAAGGTTACAGTGGAAAAATCCCGGATCCCGTTGAGAATTTCATTGACTGTGCCGTCTCCGCCTATAGCGACCAGCGTGAGGCGGGTGTTCTGAGCAGTGATTTCCTGAGCAAGTTTTGTGGCATGGTACCGATGAGCGGTGAAATACACACGGTATTCCACGTCCTCCTGATCGAGAATTTCCTCTACAGTCTGCCAGACTTCCTTTCCATGACCGGAACGTGAGCTTGGGTTGACGATAAAATAATACATAGATATTCCTCCTGCCGTTTTGTTTTGCGCCCGGCTGTCATCCGTGCGGCATGAACAGGATGTCCGGCACACGGATGCTGCGTATATATTATGGAATAAGTATAGCATCCCGGACGGAGAGGTTCAATTAATTGTTTTAATGATTTGACGAGCGGACACAGATCGTGTACAATGAAGGAAATATACGGATAAAGAAGATGCCTTTATCAGTATGCGGATAAGAATTTTCTGATCCGCGAATACTAAACCGCAAGGAAGAAAAAAGGAGCTTCAGATGAAGAAGGCAGTGATCATTGGCGCCGGTCCGGCGGGCGTGACGGCGGCGTATGAGTTGTTGAAGAAATCAAAGGATTATGAAGTGCTTGTACTGGAGGAGAGCCAGGAGATCGGAGGTATCTCCCGTACAGTGCGTTACCAGGGCAATCGAATGGATATAGGCGGACACAGATTTTTTTCCAAAGATGATCGTGTTACACAGTGGTGGGACGACATTATGCCTCTGCAGGGACAACCGTCCTATGATGATAAAAAGCTGGGGCGCAGCGTGCCGCTTCGGGAAGGAGGACCGGATCCGGAAAAAGAGGACCGGGTAATGCTGACAAGAAACCGGGTATCCCGCATTTACTACAATAAGAAGTTTTTTGACTATCCCATTCGCCTCAATGCGAAGCTGTTTCGTGATATGGGTCTGGGGACTTCTGTTGTGGCAGGCTGCAGCTATCTGAAGTCGGCAGTGGCAAAGAAGCCGGTGGATTCCCTGGAAAACTTTTATATCAACTCCTTTGGGCGTAAATTATATTCCATGTTTTTTGAGGGATATACGGAAAAGCTCTGGGGACGCCATCCCAGAGAGATCGCTCCGGACTGGGGCGCCCAGCGTACCAAGGGTCTTTCGATCATGGGAATCCTGAAAGACAATGTACAGAAGCTGTTTCCCAAAAAGCAGGACAAGCAGCATGTACAGACGTCCTTAATAGAAGAATTTAACTATCCCAAATATGGACCCGGTCAGCTTTGGGAGACTGCTGCGGCTGAAGTGGAAGCTATGGGCGGAGAGATCCGCAAGGGCTGCCGTGTGACGGGAATCCATACGGAGAATGGAAGGGTACAGAGTCTTACCTATGAGAAGGATGGGCAGGAGATCACTGTGGAAGGAGATGTATTTATCTCGTCGATGCCGATCAAAGATCTGGTGAGCGGCATGAATGATGTGCCGGAAGATAAGGCGGCTATCGCTGCGGGACTTCCCTATCGTGATTTTGTGACGGTGGGTCTTCTGGTAAATAAGCTGAACCTGAAGAATAAGACAAAGCTCAAGACGCTTGGAAATATCGTTCCGGACTGCTGGATCTATGTGCAGGATGTGGGCGTGAAGCTCGGACGTATCCAGATTTTCAATAACTGGTCTCCGTATCTGGTGAAGGATCCGGATCACACGGTCTGGATTGGTCTGGAGTATTTCTGTGCCGAGGGTGACAAGTACTGGAATATGAGCGAAGACGAATGGGTGAAATTCGGCATCGCTGAGCTTATTAAGATGGGCGTCATCACCAGCGAGCGCGATGTGCTGGATTCCCACAGAGAGAGAGTAAAAAAAGCGTACCCTGCTTATTTCGATACCTATGCGAGGATGGATGAGCTGATCGAGTATCTGGATACTTTTGAGAATCTGTACTGCGTGGGCCGGAACGGTCAGCATCGCTACAACAATATGGATCATTCCATGGCGACATCTTTTGAGGCTGTGGGAAATATTTTAAGCGGACGCAAAGATAAGAAAAATATCTGGAGCGTAAATACAGAAAAAGAATATCACGAAGAAAAGAAGTAGGACAGATTTTAAAGAACTGTAAAATGTAATTTTATGAGGGGAGAACAGGAGCCGGGCTGCGAATGCAGCCCGGCTCCTGCGCCGTTATCCGTATGATTATCTGTTTTCCGGCTCTTTATGCGAATTTCTGTATGTAACTGATGATAAGAATTGCAATTACAATGATCGGAAGGATGTAAGTTACATAAAATCTTGCCCATTTCGGGAATTTTACACCCTTTCCGGCATCGGCCTCAGCGATAAAGTTTTTCCATCCCCATCCATAGCGGCTGGTGCAGAAAAGCAGATACAGTATGCTTCCGATAGGCAGCAGGTTGTTGGAGATGATGAAATCCTCCAGATCCTGAATGGTGCTTCCTGCGCCCAGCGGCTGAATGCTGCTTAATACATTAAAGCCCAGCACACAGGGCATCGACAGAACCAGGATCACCACCAGATTGACCAGGATAGCCTTTTTGCGGCTCCAGCCCCAAAGATCAATGGCGAAACTGATAATATTTTCAAATACGGCGATGACGGTGGACAGCGCCGCAAAGCTCATAAAGATGAAGAACAGCGTTCCCCAGAGGCGTCCTGCCGGCATCTGGTTGAATACGTTCGGAAGAGTGACAAATACAAGTCCTGGTCCTTCACCGGGATCAACGCCGAATGCAAAGCAGGCCGGGAAAATCACGAGTCCGGACAGCAAAGCAACTGTGGTGTCCAGTATACAGATGTTGATACATTCTCCGGTCAGACGGCGTTCCTTACTGATATAGCTGCCAAAGATAGCCATGGCTCCGATTCCAAGGCTCAGAGTGAAGAAAGACTGTCCCATTGCCGCGTAGACAGCTTCACCGATTCCGTTTTCCGCCATTTTACCGAAGTCAGGAACCAGATAGAATTTCAGGCCTTCACCAGCTCCGTTCAGGGTTACGCTTCTGATGCAGAGGACAACCAGGATGACAAAGAGCAGGCTCATCATAGCCTTGTTGATACGCTCGACTCCGTTACGCAGTCCCATGCTGCAGACACCGAAACTTACGACGACGGTAATGATCATCCAGAAAGTCATTTCTCCGGGATTGGCCAGCATGCTGTTAAATACACCGCCTACCTCGTCCGGAGTAAGATTTACAAAGGTACCGGTTATCATTTTATAGATATAGGCCAGCATCCATCCGCCAACCGTCGTGTAAAACATCATTAAAAGATAGTTTCCGATGATGGCGACATAGCTCGTCAGATGCCATTTGCTTCCCTTGGGTTCAAGTACATGAAAGCTTCTGGCGGCAGACTTCTGGCTTGCGCGCCCCACGGAAAATTCCATAACCATAATCGGAATTCCCAAAATCACAAGAAAGCACAAATAAATCAGTACAAATGCGGCTCCGCCATATTTTCCGGTGATGTACGGAAACCGCCATACGTTGCCAAGACCGATGGCACATCCGGCCGAGATCAGGATAAAGCCCAGCCGGGACGCAAATGTTTCTCGTTTTTCCATTTTCCTCATTCTCCCTCTGTTTTTGTCCGTGCCAGAAATGATTTCTGACGGGTATTGTGCAGACATACGCTGAAAAACAGCGTATAAAGGTATCTTAGCAAAGAAAGGAAGCTTCGTCAATTCATCACGTTGCCGCGGTAATTTGACAGGGAAAGCGGATTTGTTTTTTCAAAATTTAACCGCCTCTTGCTTTTTTTCTTCTACTATGGTATCCTATGTCATGTTGCAAAGCCCAAAAAAACCAAGGTCTTACGGGCTTTCCGGCGGTCACCGCCGTAAAATGTGCCGAGTGTTCGAGACCTTCCACTCGTAAAACAAAACTAAAGGAGAACTGAATATGAAAATGAACAAGGTACTGTTTATGACACAGGCGGCCATGATTGCCGCTGTCTACGTGGTGCTCTGCATAGCGTTTGAGCCCATCAGCTACGGAGCGATTCAGACACGTATCGCAGAAGCGCTGACGATTCTGCCTTTTTTCACTCCGGCGGCTGTGCCGGGGCTGTTTATCGGCTGTCTCATCGCAAATCTGCTGGGCGGAGGAATCCTGGCGGATGTGATCTGCGGAAGCGTAGCCACGTTGATTGGTGCGGCTGGAACTTATTTGCTGCGGAATAAGAGCAGGTATCTGGCTCCGCTTCCGCCGATTATCGCAAATGTGCTGATTGTTCCCTGGGTATTGAAATACGGTTACGGCGAACCATTTGGCATTCCGTTTCTGATGGGAACTGTGGGAATCGGAGAGATTCTGACCTGCGGCATTATCGGTCTGGTTCTGCTGGCTGTGCTGGAAAAATACCGCAGCGTAATTTTTAAGATGGCGTGAGATACTGAAAGAACAGATGATTGCGGAAAAAGCCTCGCCCCGGAAACGGGAGCGGGGTTTTTGTTTGGAATTTTTTGCCTTGGCAGATAAGGAAATATGCGGGCCGGACCGTCTGTCCGGTACTGAAAAAACATGTTGACTTGAATGTTATGAAATGTTATAATCTGTTACAGTAAACGAGATAAATATAACAAAATTTAACAAGAGGATACATACTATGAACCAGCTTCGGCGGGAAAAGATCGGAAAATATATTCAGGAAAAAGGTGCTGTGACAGTCAAAGAGCTCAGTGCGCTTTTTCCTGATGTTAGTTTAATGACGATTCACCGGGACTTGGAAAAGCTGGAGCAGGAGGGAATGATCAATCGTACCCGCGGAGGAGCGGTGTCGGTAGTTCAGGGGGGAAGTCCTACAGAGATCAAGCTGGAAGCCCGGATGCATACGAATATGAAGGCAAAACGGGAGATGGCGAAAAAGGCTTTGAAGCTGATCGAGCCGGGAAGCGCGGTTTTTCTGGATGCGGGAACGTCCAGCATGGCCTTGGCGCAGGCGCTGCCGGATATGGATGTCAATATTTTTACGACAGGTCCGAATATTGTGCTGGAGCTTGGAAGACTTTCGATGCCGACCATTCATATGTGCGGAGGCACGTTGAACCGCTTTAACCAGGCAGTGTCCGGGCAGAGTACGCTGCAGATGCTGGAAAGCATCAACATAGCTACGGCGTTTCTGGGAGTATCCGGTTACACGGACGAAGGAGGCTTTACCTGCGGAAAAGAGGAGGAAATGCTGGTGAAGCGCCTGATGCTTCAGAAGGCGGGGAAAAGCGTGATCCTCATGGACAGCTCCAAGTGCGGAAAGATACTTCCTTACACCTTCGGGAACGTGGAAGATGTGGACTGTATCATAAGCGATGGCAGGCTGCCGGAGGAGCTTATCCGGAGGGCGGAAAAGGCCGGGACGAAGATTTTGTGATGAAGGTGTCAAAAGGCGCTTTGACGCTTGCAGCGTAATATCATTCTGTGAGTAATTAAATAAACATAAATGAAACAAATATGATGGAGGTAAGAAAAATGGCAGTAGGCGTATTGATGCCAAAAGCGGGAATCACGGTGGAAGAATGCGTGATTACCGAGTGGTTGAAAAAGAAAGGCGACCATGTAAATGTGGGCGACGTTCTTTTTACTTATGAGACGGACAAGGCGTCTTTTGAGTGTGAATCCACAGCGGAAGGTGAGCTTCTGGAAATTTTTTATCAGGACGGAGACGAAGTTCCGGTACTGGTAAACGTATGTGCAATCGGCCAGCCGGGAGACGATATTTCCGGTATTAAAGATGGAGGCGCAGCCTCTGCGGAAGCACCTGCGCAGGCAGCCCCGGCAGCAGCGGCTCCGGCAGCTCCGGCAGCAGCCCCCGCAGCAGGAGCGCATATGGCTCAGGGTGTTCTGATGCCGAAGGCAGGAATCACCGTGGAAGAGTGTGTGATTACCGAGTGGCTGAAAAAGAAGGGAGATCACGTCAATATTGGCGACGTACTCTTTACTTATGAGACAGATAAGGCATCCTTCGAGTGTGAGTCTACAGCAGAAGGCGAGCTTTTGGAGATCTTTTATCAGGATGGAGATGAGGTTCCGGTACTGGTGAATGTATGTGCGATCGGCCAGCCGGGAGACAGCATCGAGGGACTGAAGGAAGGTACAGCGCCTGCGGCAGCGCCTGCAGAAGCGGCACCGGCAGCAGCCCCGGCGCCTGCGGCGGCAGCAGCGCCCGCAGCAGGAGCGCATATGGCCCAGACTGTTATCATGCCGAAGGCGGGTATCACCGTAGAGGAGTGCATGATCAGCGAGTGGCAGAAGAAGAAAGGAGATCACGTCAATATTGGCGACGTACTCTTTACCTATGAGACGGATAAGGCATCCTTCGAGTGTGAGTCCACAGCAGAAGGTGAGCTTCTGGAGATCTTTTATCAGGATGGAGATGAGGTTCCGGTACTGGCGCCTGTCTGCGCGATTGGCCAGCCGGGAGACAGCGTAGAAGGACTGAAGGATGGTACGGCTCCGGCGGCAGCGCCTGCACCTGCGGCAGCTCCGGCGCCTGCGGCAGCAGCAGCGCCTGCAGTGGCGACCGCAGCCTCCGGCCCGGCAAATCCTGACGCAAAGGTATCGCCGAGAGCCAGAAAGACGGCCAAAGAGCTGGGCGTGGACGCTACGGCGGCGGCAGGAACAGGCCCGCACGGACGAGTGATTGAGGCAGACGTAAAGGCTTACGCGGCCAGCGCACCTGCGGCAGCGCCCGCAGCGGCTCCCGCACAGGCGGTTTCCGCGCCCGCAGCGGCTCCTGTACAGGCGGAAGCACCTGCAGCAGCTCCGGCGGCAGCAGAAGCAGAGTATGTGGATGTGAAATTCTCAGGCGTGAGAAAGGCTACGGCAAAGGGTATGATGAAGTCCTTGAGCACAATGGCTCAGCTTACTCATTACCATTCCTTCGACGCAGGCGCGCTTCTTGCTTTGAGAAAGCAGATCAAGGCCAACGGCGAAGCTATGGGAATGCCGAATATCACGCTGAACGATATGGTGCTTTTCGCAGTGTCCAGGATTATCCTGCATCATCCGGATCTCAACGCGATTATGCCGGAGGAGAATGTGCTGCGTAAGTACAGCCATGTACACCTTGGAATGGCTGTGGATACGCCGAAGGGACTTTTCGTTCCGACGATCTTCAATGCGGATCAGATGAGTCTGGCAGAGATCAGCGTAGAGGCGAAGCGTCTGGCAAAGATTTGCCAGGAGGGCAAGGCAACGCCTGATATGCTGGCCGGAGCGACCTTTACGGTTTCCAATGTGGGCTCTCTGGGAGTAGAAATGTTTACGCCTATCGTAAATCCGCCGCAGGTGGGAATCCTGGGCGTGTGCGGAACCACGACACGCATCAAGGAAGTAAACGGAGAGATCAAGCCCTACCAGGCAATGGGACTTTGCCTGACCTACGATCACAGGGCTGTGGATGGCTCTCCTGCATCACGCTTCATGAAAGAGCTGTGCAATGCGCTTGAGAACTTCTCGCTTCTGATGATGCAGTAATAATATTGCCAACCAACTTTTTTGGGCCGGGGACGGCTTACGTCCGGCTCCGGCCCCTGCCATTTTGATACTGTTTAGAACTGCGCGGACACAGGAAATGTATCCCGCGGTTCCGAACAGAAAAAGGGAAACTGCACAGGCGCGAGCCTGTGGATGAAAGAATAAAAAAGGAGATAAAAAACATGCCAAAGTCATTATTTATCGATCCGGACAAAATGCGTGCTGAGGGAAAAATTACGTTCCAGGACATCCCGATGAATACGTACAAGAAGTCCGTACAGGAAGAACTCGATGAAGGGAATTACACCAAAGAAGATCTGATTCGTATTTTCCGCGACATGACGATTTGCCGTGAGTTTGAGGATATGTTAAATCAGATCAAAACCCAGGCCAGATACGCCGATGTAGAGACTACATATCCCGGACCGGCTCATCTTTCTCTGGGACAGGAAGCGGCAGCCGTAGGAGAGGCTTATCTGCTGAACAGAGAGGACTTTACGTTCGGCAGTCACAGAAGCCACAGTGAGATTCTGGCGAAGGGACTTTCCTGTATCCAGAAGCTTAGCGACAAGGAGCTTCTCGACGTTATGGAGAATTTCTTTGACGGCAAGACGCTGAAAGCTATCAAGACAGTCAGCAAGGCTGAGGGAGATGTAAAAGAGCTTGCGATTGAATTCCTGGTATACGGAGCTCTGGCAGAGCTGTTTGCCCGTGAGAACGGATTCCACAAGGGACTTGGCGGCTCTATGCATGCATTCTTCCTGCCCTTTGGTATTTACCCGAATAACGCTTTGGTAGGAGGTTCTGCCACTATTGCTACCGGCGCGTCTCTGTATAAGAAATGCAACGATAAGGAAGGCGTGGTAGTAGCGAACCTGGGCGACGGCTCCATGGGACGCGGTCCCGTATGGGAGGCTCTTTCCTTCGCAACCATGGATCAGTACCGTACTCTTTGGGAGGATGGAAGAAAGGGCGGACTGCCGCTGATCTTTAATATCAACAACAACTCCTACGGAATGGGCGGACAGACCTGCGGCGAGACCATGGGCTATGGCGAGCTGGCCCGCATGGGCGCAGGAGTGACTGCGAACCAGCTTCATGCGGAGCGTGTAGACGGATACAATCCGTTGGCGGTTATCGATGCTTACCGTCGTAAGCTTCCGCTTGTTAAGAGCGGCGAAGGCCCGGTATTTCTGGATGTGGTAACCTACCGTCTGCTGGGACACTCGACCTCTGATCAGAACGCTTATCGTACAAAAGAGGAGATTGAGGCTTGGAGAGCGCAGGATCCGCTGATTACCTACCGCAAGGCTCTTGTAGAGGCAGGCGTGGCAGAGGACAGCGTATTTGAGGAGATCTGGGCGAAGACCAAGGAAAGGATGGCCCGCATCTGCCGTCTGGCCGCTGACAAAGAGGCTTCTCCGTACCTTGATTTTGACAAGGATCCGGGAATCATCGAGCGTGTTATGTTCAATAACGGAAAGCAGCGCAGCATGGATACCACAAGGGAGCCGTCCGTAACCGGACCCAAGGAGAACTGCAAGCGTTATATGGACATTCAGAAGAAGGTTCGTACGCATTATGTGGATGGACAGGAAGTAAGCTCTATGAAGCGTTACAATATCCGTGACGCAGTATTTGAGCCGCTGTTCAATAAATATTATGAGGATCCGACTCTGATTGCTTACGGCGAGGATGTTCGTGACTGGGGCGGCGCTTTTGCCGTATACCGCGGACTTACGGATGTCATTCCGTATTCCAGACTGTTCAATTCTCCGATTTCTGAATCGGCTATCGTAGGTACAGGCGTAGGCTATACGATGTGCGGAGGCCGTGCGGTAATCGAGCTGATGTACGCAGACTTTATCGGCTGCTGCGGCGACGAGATCTTCAACCAGATGGCAAAATGGCAGGCTATGAGCGCCGGAATTCTGAAGATGCCTCTGATTTTGCGTGTATCCGTAGGCTCCAAGTACGGCGCGCAGCACTCTCAGGACTGGACCTCCATGTGCGCTCATGTACCGGGACTGAAGGTATGCTTCCCGGCTACGCCGTATGAGGCTAAGGGTCTGATGCAGGCAGCTCTGAACGGAACCGATCCGGTTGTATTCTTTGAGAGCCAGAGAATCTACGATGTGGGAGAGAAGTTCCATGAGGGCGGCGTGCCGAAGGAGGAGTATGAGCTGACGATTGGTGATGTGGACGTAATCACAACAGGTTCTGATATTACTATCCTGACCATCGGCGCGACACTTTACAGAGCGGTTGACGCAGTGAAGGAACTGAAGGAGAAGTATGGACTGTCTGCAGAGCTTATCAATCTGCACAGCCTGGTTCCGCTTGATTATACAAAGATCATAGAGTCTGTGAAGAAGACGGGCAAGGTTGTATTGGCTTCTGATGCCTGCGCAAGAGGAAGCTTCCTGGATGAGGTGGCGAAGAATATCACAGAGCTTGCCTTTGATTATCTGGATGCTCCGCCTGCAGTCGTGGGCGCACAGAATTGGATTACTCCGCCCTTCGAGTACGACAAGTACTTCTTCCCGCAGAAGGAGTGGATCCTGGATGCGATCAACGAGAAGCTGATTCCGCTTAAGGGATATACGCCGGTGACTAATATGGCAGCTGAGGAGCAGATGAGAAAGCTGAAACTTGGCGTGTAAATTTCCGGACATAAGAGAAAAAAGAACAGAAAATATACGACAGAGGCCCCGGATGCCGCAAGGCATCCGGGGCCTCTGTCGTACGGGAAAAGAAACGGTTCTGAAAGACAGCGTTTTAGAAAATTACCCCAAAATGAAGTGAAGGCCTGTCGCGCACTTCAGGATGAAGTGGAAAAATTGAAAATATGTGAAAGATGCACAAAAAATAAAGGGGAAAACCGGGGGTAATTTTGTCTAAATAGTTAGAAAATAAAGTGCAATATTTACTTCATTTAAAGTTTGGACTTATGATTGAGACAGGCAAAGGGATACGAAAGGCAGGAACAAAAATGCACGAACTTTTGGAAAAAATCACAAAGCTTTCGTCTTCACTGCCGCGCGCTGAGAGAACGATTGCAGAAGCTCTTTTGGAGAATCCGGAGGCTATTGAGAGAATGACATTGGCGGAGATTTCCAGAGAATCCGGAACGAGCGAGGCATCGATTATTCGCTTCTGCAGAAGGCTGGGGTATAACGGCTACACGGCTATGAAGGAAGCGTTTACGCAGGCCAATCACAGGGAACCGGCTTCGTTGATTTCAATTGCTGCGAACGACGATATGTCGGTGATTTTAAATAAGCTTTACAAAAACAATCTGGAGGTATTGAGCGATACGCTGGCTATAGCAGAGAATCCCTATGATGATGTTCTGGCGGTTCTTCTGAGAGCAAAGTCCATTCACTTTTTTGCGGTGGGCGACGCTTATATGGCGGCAAAGCTGTCTTACGCGAAGTTCAAGCGTCTGGGCGTCGAGTGTTCCGCAGAGGAGGACATTATGATGCAGATGATTACGGCAAGCAATCTGACGCGGAACGATGTGGCGATAGCGGTGTCCTATGAGGGACGCTCCAGAAATGTAGTGGACGCGATGAAGATCGCGAAACAGCGGGGAGCCACTACGGTAAGCATCACGAGACGTGACAAATCTCCGCTTTTGGATTACACGGATATTCGCCTTCTGGTTTCTGCAAAGGATCTGACCGTAGGACGAGACAAGATTACGAGAAGAATCGCAGACCAGTTTATTCTGGAGGCCCTTTATCTGGGGTATGAAGCCAGAGCGGGAAGAAGAAACCGGGAGCAGATCCGGCATACGCAGCAGGCGATAGACTGCAACAAAATCAGAACGGGAGAAGGATAAGGCATGTGCAAGATAGCTGTCTCTCTGCTGGAAATGGATTACGGACATCTGGACAGAGGATTAAAGGAGATAGAAGCCGCCGGGGCGGATTATGTGCATTTCGATATGATGGACGGGGCGTTCGTCCCGAACCTGGGGATCGGAACCCGGCTGATACAGGGCGTGCGTTCCTCTTCTCATCTGGTGTATGATGTGCATTTGATGATCGAGGAGCCGGAAAAGCATGTGGACAGGATCGCACAGGCAGGAGCAGACGTCATCACAGTCCATTACGAGGCCTGCAGCGACGTGAAGGCAGTTCTCGACAGAATACGGAGACTTGGACTGAGAGCGGGACTGGCGCTGAAGCCGGAGACCTCTCTGGAGGTTCTGGACCGGGAGCTGCTGACCAGAGTCGATGTGGTTCATCTGATGACGACGCATCCGGGACTGGAGGGGCAGACCTTTATTCCGGAATCACTGGACAAAATATCCAGGCTTCGCAGATTCCTGGACGAGTGGAAGCCGGATTGTGAGATAGAGGTAGACGGCAATATCACAATGGGCAATGTACAGTCCGTGGCCGCTGCCGGCGCGACGGTGCTTGTATCGGGACGTGCTTTGGTACAGGGAGACATCACGGAGAATATCCGCCGGATGAAGGAGGCGGCCCGTGAGGCGGCGTACCGGCCGCTGAAAGGCTATGGAAGACAGAGCAGAAAAGAGGAAGCAGTATGAAATATGTATTGGGAATTGATTTGGGAACGAGCGCGACAAAGACGATTCTGGTAGATGAAAACGGGGTGACAAGAGCATCGGCCGAATATTCTTATCCGATGTACCAGCCGCATAACGGTTGGGCGGAGCAGGATCCGGCGGATTGGAAAAAGGCGGTGCTTGCGACCATCAAAGAGGTGGTACAGAAGACGAAAGTAAAGCCGGAGGAGGTAACCGGCATCGGTCTGTCGGGACAGATGCACGGATCGGTTCTTCTGGATGAAAATAACGAACCGCTGGGCCGCACGATTCTCTGGTGTGATCAGAGAAGCAGCCGGCAGGTAGACGAGATGCTGGAGCTTCTTCCCATGGAAAAGTGGCTGGAAATCTCAGCCAATCCTCCGCTGGCAGCCTGGACTGCGGCAAAGATGCTGTGGATACGGGAAAATGAGCCTGAGAAATACGCGAAATGCAGACATCTTCTTCTGCCGAAGGATTACATTCGCTTCGTACTGACCGGTGAATTTGCCACAGACGTGTCAGACGCCACAGGAATGCAGATGCTGGATGTGCAGAACAGATGCTGGTCGGATGAGATTCTGGACGCTCTGAAGATAGATAAATCTATCCTGGGAAAGCTTTACGAAAGCCAGGAGGTTACCGGATACCTGCTTCCGGAGATTGCGGAAGAATGCGGGCTGTCCACAAAGACGGCCGTGGTAGCCGGAGGAAGCGACAACGCGTGCGCGGCTGTGGGAACAGGAGTCGTAAACGAGGGCCAGGCGTTCGTGACGCTTGGAACATCAGCGGTTGTGTATTCCCATTTTGATCACTATATCCGCGTACCGGAAGGCGGACTCCATGTGTGCTGCTGCGCGGTTCCGGGATGCTGGCATTCGATGGGCGGACCTATGTCGGCGGGACTTTCGATTGAGTGGTTTAAGGACAGGTTCTGTCAGGATCTGGTTCAGAAAGCAAAAGAGGAAAACCGTTCCTTCTACGATATGCTGACGGAGATAACCGACGCGGTGCCGATCGGAAGCGAAAGACTGATTTACCTTCCGTTCCTGATGGGTGAGAGAACCCCCCATATGGATCCGCTGTACCGCGGAGCTTTCCTGGGACTGAATACCGTTCACTCACAGGCGCATATGCTTCGGGCGATTATGGAAGGCGTTGTATACTGCCTGGCAGACTGCAACAATATGCTGAAAGAGCAGGGAATACAGGTTACTTCCATGCGGGCCTGCGGCGGCGGAAGCCGGAGCATCGTATATCGGAAGATGCTGGCGGACCTGTTTGAATGTGACATTCACACGCTGGGAGAGGAAGGCGGAGCCGCCTATGGAGCCGCGATTCTGGCAGGCGTGGGAACGGGCCTTTATCCTTCCGTAAGAGAGGCATGCAGCCGGTTCATCACAGAAAAGGATACGGTGTCCTGCGATCCGAAGGATGCGGAACTTTATAAGAAATATCACAGAATTTACGATCATATGTATGAGGCTTTGAAGTCTGATTTTGCAGAGCTTGCAAAGCTGTAACGGGGAATAGAAAAATGGCATTCATGTACAGCGAGGAAATCTTAAAAGAAGTCAGGGAGGCCGTCTCCGGCATCCGCAAAGAGGAAGCCGAGGCTCTGGAGACAGAGATTGAAAAAGCAGGACGGATCTTCTGCGACGGTCTGGGACGCAGCGGCCTGTGCTGTAAGGGCTTCGCGATGAGGCTGATGCATCTGGGGCTGACCAGCTACTATGTGGGCGAGACGGTGACGCCCTCTGTCAGACCGGGCGATCTGCTTCTGGTATGCAGCGGATCGGGCAATTCTGAAGCGCTCGTATCCCATGCGCGCAAGGCGAAGGCGAACGGGGCAAGGCTGGCCGTCGTCACAGGAAAACGGGAGTCCACGCTCGGAATGCTGGCAGATGTCTGCATTGTCATCGCGTCGCCGGGGAAGGACGAGACGGATGGAGAGACAATTCTTCCTATGGGTTCCCTGTTTGAAGGAGCGTCATCGCTGTTCTTTGAAAATATGGTTCTGGCTCTGATGCAGAAGCTTGGAGAGACGAGCGGGACTATGTTTGAACGGCATGCGAATCTGGAATAGAAAAGAAAAAAGGAGGTAAAAGGCATGATAAAGCTTGGTCTGAACACATGGCTCTGGGCGAATAAATTTGAGACACGTCATCTGTTTTGCATCGACAGGGTGGCGGAGCTTGGGGCGGAGGCCATAGATCTTTCGGTCAACGATCCGTTTCATTTTCCGACGGCCGAGGTAAAGGAACGGTTAAAACAGTACGATATGGATGTAATCGTGACGACTGCGATGCCCAGGGAGTGCAACGCGATTTCCCCGGATCCCGCCGAGCGTGAGGCTGCGCTGACTTACATGAAGCGTCTGCTTGATATAGCGGGAGAGCTGGAAGCAGGGATTGTGGGCGGAGTCAATTATGTAGGTTCCGGGTATCACACGGGAAAGCCCCGGACGCAGCAGGAGATTGAACTGGATGTGGAATATCTTCAGAAAGCATCCGAATATGCGTCTCAGTATGGAGTGACCATCGCTCTGGAGGCCGTGAAACGGTTTGAAACTCATTTTCTGAATACGGCCGCTCAGGCGTTGGATTTGATAGAGCGTACCGGAAAAGAGAATATCAAGGTACACCTGGACACCTTCCATATGAACATCGAGGAGGCCGATATTCCGGGGGCTATTGAGCTTTGCGGCGACAAACTGGCCTATCTGCACCTGGTGGACAGTAACCGTGGCACGCCGGGAATGGGACATATTCCGTGGGTGGATGTGTTCAAGGCTCTGAAGAAAATCGGGTATGAGGGCTGCGGCTGTATCGAGACCTTCAATCCTGAAACGCTCGATGAGACGGCGCCTCTGACTTATCTGACAAGAAAGTTTGCGGATACGCCGGAGGAGCTGGCGCAGAAGGGACTTACATTCTTAAAAGCCGTAAGAACTATGGTGAATGTATAGCATTATACAAGGTTCCAACCGGTTTATCTGGTAAAAGGGAGAGGCCGGTGAACATAAAAACTTATACATGTTAAAGGAGGAAAAACATGAAAAAGAAAGTATTGGCATGCCTGTTGAGCTGCGCTATGACAGCGGCGCTTCTTGCCGGATGCGGAAGCGGATCTTCCGACACTGCAGCTACAGACAGCGAGGCGACCGAAGAGACCACAGAGGAAACGACCGAGGAAACAGCTGACGCAGCAGAGGAGACTGCTGACACAGAGACAGCAGAGGGAGGACGCACCTTTGGATATACCTACTGGGCTGCATCTGACTTCTTCTCCACAATCGGAGATACACTGACTGAGGAAGCTGCTAAGAACGGCGATGAAGTTATCATCGTGGACGCACAGCAGGATCAGGCTACTCAGCTCAGCATTATTGAAGACTTTATCACACAGGGCGTAGACGCTGTATTCCTTAACCCGGTAGACCGTGAGGGAATCGAGCCGGCTCTGGATATGCTGAACGAGGCAGGAATCCCGATCATCAACATCGACACTGCAGTAGCAAGCCTGGACAAGGTAGAGTCCTATGTGGCTTCTGACAACTACGGCGCAGGCGTTCAGTGTGCTGAGAAGCTCATCGAGCTGATTCCGGACGGCGGCGAGATCGCAATTCTGGATTACCCGGCAAACTCCGCATGCGTGGATCGTGTAACTGGATTTACCGATACTCTTGAGGGAACAAACTTCACAGTAGTTGCTCAGCAGGATGCAGAAGGAAAGCCGGATCCGGGACTTCAGAAGACCCAGGATATTCTTCAGGCAAATCCGGACATCGTAGCTGTATTCGGTGCAAACGATCAGTGTGCACAGGGCGCATATGCCGCTATCAACGAGGCTGGTTCCAGCGCAGTAGTACTTGGCGTTGACGGTTCTCCGGAAGGCAAGGAGTACATCGCAGAGGGCGGCGCATTCGTAGCAACGGCTGCACAGTCTCCGATCAAGATGGCTCAGGAAGCTATGGCTACTGCTTACGCTGTTCTGAATGGCGAGGAGTATGAGACAGAGATCTATGTTCCGACCTTCATCATTGATGAGAGTAATGTTCAGGATTACATGGATGGATGGCAGTAAGCGATTAGAAAAGCAACTATGAGAAAGAAAGCTAGCAGTCCGCAGGGGGGATTTCCCCCTCGCGGACTGCAAAGCGGAAAATAGAGGAGGAATCGACTTGAGCACCTTACTGGAAATGAAGGGAATCAGCAAATCGTTCAATGGCGTTCCGGCTTTGCGAGATGTACAGCTTTCACTGGAGAGCGGTGAGGTACACGCCCTGCTCGGCGAGAATGGAGCGGGAAAGTCTACGCTTATCAAGATCCTGGGCGGCATTTACAGCAAGGATTCCGGGGAGATTTATATAAATGGAAAGCCCGCCCAGATCACAAACGTGAAGGAAGCGCGTGAGAACGGCATCAGCATTATTCACCAGGAGCTGATGATGCTGCCGCAGATGCGTATTTATGAAAATGTGTTTCTGGGGCAGGAATATAAAAGCAATGGTTTTATCAAGCGCAGCGAGATGATTCAGAAGACAAAAGAAATGCTGGAGTTTTTCTCGCTGGATCTGGATCCCAAAGAAAAACTGGGACATCTGCCGATTGCGCAGCAGCAGATCATTGAGATTATCAAAGCTATTTCCTTTGGAGCGCGTATCATTGTTATGGACGAACCTACTTCTTCCCTTTCGGAAAAAGAGGTTGACTTTTTATTCTCCGCAATCCGGCGGCTGAAAAAAGAGAATGTAGGTATTATCTATATCTCGCACCGGATGTCGGAATTGGATGAGATAGCAGACCGTGTAACCGTAATGCGGGACGGTGAATATATATCGACAGAGGTAATCGGAAAGATCACCCGCGACGAGCTGATCACAAAGATGGTAGGACGTACGCTGGGCGACTATTATATCCATACCCATACGCCTTCTGACAAGGTTGTGATGAAGGTAGAAAATTACAGCGACGGAGTGAGCGTGAAGAACGCGTCCTTCGAGCTGCATGAGGGCGAGGTTCTTGGCTTCGCAGGACTTGTGGGCGCGGGCAGAAGCGAACTGATGAACTGTATCTTCGGAGTGACGAAGAAAACCTCCGGTTCTCTGGAACTGAATGGGGAAAAGACGGAGATCCGAGGCGTTCGCGACGCCATGCGCGCGGGAATCGCGCTGGTACCTGAGGACCGGAAACAGGAGGCCCTGTATCCCGATCAGAGCGTGCGCTACAATATGACCATTGAAGTCATGGACAAATTCCTGAAGGCGGGACGCTACAATGCGAAGACAGAGAACAGCATTGTGGACGAGTATGTAAATAAGATGTCCGTGAAGCTGGCGTCTCCGTTTCAGAAGATTGTGCGTTTGAGCGGCGGTAACCAGCAGAAGGTTATCATCGGCCGGTGGCTTGCGAGCGATCCGAAGATTTTGATTCTGGACGAGCCTACCCGCGGCGTAGACGTGGGAGCGAAGGTGGAGATTTATGAGATTATTGATAATCTTGTAAAATCCGGAGTTTCAGTTATTATGATTTCTTCAGAGCTTCCGGAGGTTCTCGGCATGAGCGATCGTATCATCGTCATGGGCGAGGGACAGATCCGCGGCGTGTTAAGCAGGGAAGAAGCGAACCAGGAACGCATTATGTCTCTGGCAACTACAGAATAAATCAGAACAAAGTCAGAAAGGAACGAAAAAATGAAAGAGAAGAAAAGCGGAATTTTTAGCAAGTCCGGCAGCCTGGCTGTGATAAAGAACAATATGGGACTGCTGCTGGCCTTTTTGGTTCTTTGCGTCGGAGCGACGATCATACTGGGAGATACCTTCTTCGCATGGAGAAACTTTTCCAACGTGCTGCGTCAGCTTTCTACAAATATGTTTCTTGCCTGCGGTATGACGCTGGTAATTATGCTGGGCGGCATTGACCTTTCCGTAGGATCCGTTATCGCTATGGTAGGCTGTTTTGCGGCTGGATTTATTTCTTATCTGAATATGCCGGCTGGTCTGGCGATCATCCTGGCAGTTCTGCTGGGCGTCTGCCTGGGACTGTTTAACGGAGCGGTAGCTGCGTATACGACCATTCCTCCGTTTATCGTTACCCTGGCGACAATGAATATCGGCCGTGGTATCGCCCGTGTTTACAGTGCAACGAAGACGATCACGGTCAGCAATGACTTTTTCAAGTCCATTGCTTCCACCTACATCGGACCGATTCCGATTCAGGTTGTTTATGTTATCATCATTGTAGCCATTACCGCGCTGATCCTGAACCGTACGCAGCTTGGACGCCATATTCTGGCGACTGGCGGAAATATCCAGGCGGCTGCCTTTTCAGGTGTAAACACCAAGAAAGTAACGCTGTTTGTGTTTGTATACAGCAGCCTTCTTGCTTCCCTGGCAGGTATCATTTCCGCTTCCCGTCTGTTCTCTGGTACTCATACGGCAGGCGAGAGCGCAGAGATGGACGCGATTGCAGCCGTAGTTCTCGGCGGAACCAGCATGTCGGGTGGTTCGGGAAGCGTATCCGGTACGGTGTTCGGCGTACTGATTATCGCGATTCTGAATAACGTCATGAACCTTTACGGAATCGACGCCTCCTGGCAGTATATCGTAAAGGGTATCGTGATTATGATCGCCGTATTTATCGACTACTTTAAGAGCAGAAATGAGTAAGGTTCTGTTATGAAAAAAGAAAGTCTGCAATGTCTGAAGGAAGCTTTTGCGATTGAATCGGAATGTCTGCAGAAAGGAGCCGAAGCCATCGATGAGGCTCAGTTTGCGAAGGCCGTGGAGCTTTTGGCGAAGGCCCAGAGGATCGGAGCCTCCGGCTGCGGTCATTCGGGAATAGCCTGCCGTCATTTTGCTCACCTGATGTGCTGCATCGAGCGGCCTGCGCGGTTCATTTCTCCGGCGGAAGCGGTGCATGGAGCGAGCGGTTACCTTCAGAAAGACGACGTAATGCTGTTTGTTTCCAGGGGAGGCAGGACGAAAGAACTGCTGCCGATACTCGACATCTGTAAAAAGAAGGGCGTTCATGTCATTACCGTGACGGAAAACCCGGATTCTCCTCTGGCCAGAGAGGCCGACGCAGTGCTGAAGCAGTATATTACACGAGAGACAGATAAATACGACAGCCAGGGAACGACAAGCACGACTGTCTCCTGTGTGATCTTCCACGCGCTTCAGGCTGCTCTGATTGAGGAAACCGGATTCCAGAATCAGCAGTTTGCTCTGATTCATCCGGGAGGAGCGGTTGGCGAACGGCTGAACAGTTCGCCGTGTTCGCAGTAACAAAAATCCTGGGTTGCCTTGGGGTACATATTCATGTAAAATAAAAAAGGGCTGGCAGAAAACAGATTCCTGTTTTTCGCCGCCCTTTTGCATTTGCAGCGTCAGACTTCGGGGAGACGCGCAGACTCCCCGGAACACTGACGGCGACTACAAAGGAGGGACAAAAAAATGGAACACAACTATTTCGTACAGACCTACATCTGGAATCCCTGGCGTAACCTTGCAGTGGAGAAATATCTGGCCGACCGCATCGGAGAGGGCGACGTGGCGCTCTATCTCTGGCAGAATGATCATACTGTAGTAATAGGAAGAAATCAGAATGCGATCCGGGAATGCCGGGCGCAGCTTTTGGAGGAGGAAGGCGGATACCTCGCAAGGCGGACTACGGGAGGCGGAGCCGTCTATCACGATTTGGGGAATCTGTGCTTTACCTTTCTTGCCTCTCCGGAGCGTTACGATTTGGAGAAGCAGCTTGGAGTGGTACAGGCTGCCTGCAGGAAATTTGGCATAGAGACAAGATTTTCGGGAAGAAACGATATTATCACAGAGGATGGCTTCAAATTCTCCGGAAACGCTTTTTCAAAAACTTCCAAGTGCAGCATTCAGCATGGGACAGTGATGGTTCATGTGGACGTATCCCAGCTTGGCCGCTATCTGACGCCATCCAAGGATAAGATGAAGGCAAAGGGCGTGAAGTCTGTCCAGTCGAGGGTGTGCAACCTGAAAGACCTGAATCCGGAGATTACGGTGGAGAAGGTCCGCCAGGCGCTGAAAGAGAGCTTTCTGGAAGTATACGGGGATTTTACGGAGCTTGATCCAGCAGCGTTCGACAACCCGGAGGTGCAGGAGACCTATGACCTTTATTCTTCCTGGGACTGGAAGTATGGAAAATCCCCGGAATGTGAAACCTCCTACAGTCATCGCTTTGACTGGGGAGAGGTGGAGATCTGGCTGAAGCTTCACGCAATGCACATTTCTGAGATCAAGGTCTATTCCGACGTCCTGGATGTGGAGCTGCCCGGAAAGCTGGAGCGGATCCTGCTGAACAGACGGTACGACATGGCGGATCTGGATTTGGAAAAGGATGCGCCGGACTGCACAGCGGAGCAAAAGGAGCGAATCCGGGAGGTTACAGACTGGCTGGCGAGCCTGCGGTAGAGGAGAATTTCAAGGTTACTGTGAGCGGAGCGGGCAGCAACACCTTAAGAATGCCTTAATTTTTCATACTCTGAAAAAAAGTGCTTTTCTTTTTGGCAACTATTGTATATAATATAGATTGGCATGGAGGGCGAACGCTGTGTGTTTTGTGCGCCCAAAATGGCGTCCATGATTCCGGCGCGGAGCGAAGGCGGAACGGGCTGGAAAATTGTATAACTGCTGATAAATGTGAAAGACTGTTATCAAAGACTGTTGTCATAGAAAGAAAAAGAGAGAAAAGTGTGAAAGGGGATTATGAGACATGGCAGGGACTGACATCGGAATTGATCTGGGTACCGCGAGTATTCTTGTATATATAAATGGAAAGGGCGTAGTGCTCAAGGAGCCGTCTGTAGTAGCTTTTGACAGAGATACGAATAAGATCCGCGCGATAGGCGAGGAGGCCCGTCTGATGCTGGGAAGAACCCCCGGAAATATCGTGGCTGTGCGTCCGCTGCGTCAGGGAGTTATCTCCGATTACACCGTAACTGAAAAGATGCTGCGCTACTTCATCCAGAAGGCTACAGGAAAGAAGACCTTCCGCAAGCCCCGTATCGCTGTCTGTGTACCCAGCGGCGTCACGGAAGTGGAGAAGAAGGCGGTAGAGGACGCGACTTATCAGGCGGGAGCCAGGGAGGTTCTTATCATCGAGGAGCCGATTGCGGCGGCTATCGGAGCCGGAATCGATATTTCCAGGCCCTGCGGAAACATGATCGTGGACATCGGCGGAGGAACCAGTGACATCGCTGTAATCTCTCTGGGCGGCACGGTAGTCAGCACTTCCGTAAAGGTAGCCGGAGACGATTTTGACGAGGCGATCGTGCGCTATATGCGTAAGAAGCATAACCTTCTGATTGGCGAGCGAACCGCAGAAGATATTAAGATTAAAGTGGGAACCTGTTATCCGCGGGCGGAAGTGGAGCGTATGAACGTGCGCGGCCGTAACCTGGTGACAGGACTTCCGAAGACAGTGGAGGTGACCTCAGAGGATTGCGAGGAGGCTCTCCGCGAGACGACGATGCAGATTGTGGAGGCGGTTCACAGTGTGCTGGAAAAGACTCCGCCTGAGCTGGCGGCAGACATTGCAGACCGCGGAATTGTGCTTACCGGAGGCGGAGCGCTGCTGCGCGGACTGGAGGAGCTTCTGGAGGAAAAGACCGGCATCAATACCATGACGGCGGAAGACTCCATGAAGTGCGTGGCTATTGGAACAGGAAAATTTGTAGAATTTATGGCAGGCAATCGCGAGGATCTGCACGCGTAAGCAGGCTGGTACAAAAGAGGGGCATGGCGGAAGTCTATCCGCCATGCCGTTTTTCTGATATACGCTGCCGCTGCGGGAGATTCCTTTCATATCAGGGTGTACAATGAAACTGGAAGGTTATGTAGAACATATTATCTATCGGAATACAGAAAACGGCTATTCCGTGCTGAACCTGGTGTCTGACGGGGAGGAGCTTACGGCGGTCGGTATCTTTCATTACATAAGCGAAGGCGAGCTGCTGGAACTGGAGGGGGAATATACGGAACATCCTCTGTACGGGCAGCAGTTTCACGCGGAGCGCTTTGAGATCAAGACGCCGAAGGACGCTCTGGCCATGGAACGGTATCTGGGGAGCGGAGCCATCAAAGGAATCGGCACCGCATTGGCGGCTCGTATTGTGCGGCGCTTCGGTTCCAGGACCTTTGAGATCATGGAGCGTGAGCCGGAGCGCCTGGCCGAGATCAAAGGAATCAGCGAGAGAAAGGCCAGAGAGATCGCAGAGCAGATGGAGGAAAAGCGGGATCTCCGACAGGCTATGATTTTTCTTCAGGAATACGGGATCTCTATGAATCTGGCAGTTAAGATTTACCAGCAGTATGGTCAGGAGATCTACCATATTATAAAACAGAATCCCTATCGTCTCGCAGACGACATCGCCGGAGTCGGCTTTCGGACGGCGGACGAGATCGCAAAAAGAGTAGGGATTCGGGAAGATTCGGATTTCCGTATCCGAAGCGGGCTTCTTTATGTGCTGCTGGCGGCCTCCGGGGAAGGACATACCTGTCTGCCGGAGGAGCTTCTTCTTCGGCGTGCCTCGGAGCTTCTGGGCGTGCCGGATGAGTCGATAGCGCGTCATCTGACCGATCTTGCCATGGAGCGTAAGATTGTGCGTAAGCTTCTGCCGGATGAGCAGGGAGGGCAGAAGCCTTTTGTGTACGCGGCCGCTTATTATTACGGGGAGCTGAGCGTGGCGGCCATGCTCTGCCGTCTGAATCTTTCCCTGGAGACCTCGGATGCGGAGGTTCAGACGAGGCTTGCCCGCCTTGCCGGTCAGTCGGAGATTGAGCTGGATGAGCATCAGCAGGAAGCCGTCGCGGAGGCGATGAAGAACGGGCTTTTGATTCTGACAGGCGGCCCCGGCACCGGAAAGACTACGACGATCAACGCGATTATCCGGTGCTTTGAATCGGAAGATCTGAGCATTTTCCTTGCGGCTCCCACGGGAAGGGCGGCCAAGAGAATGACGGAGGCCACCGGCTGCCAGGCGCAGACCATCCACAGAATGCTGGAATTGTCGGGCGGTCCGGACAGCCTGGAAGGAAAGGCTGCTTTCATGCGGAACGAAGAAAATCCGCTGGAAGCGGATGTGATTATCATAGATGAAATGTCCATGGTAGACATTCAGCTCATGCAGGCGCTGTTAAAGGCTGTCGTGCCGGGAACGAGACTGATCCTTGTGGGAGATGTGAACCAGCTTCCAAGCGTGGGGCCAGGAAGCGTTCTCCAGGATCTGATCCGTTCGGAAGCCTTTCCTGTAGTGCGGCTTACGAAGATTTTCCGTCAGGCCGCAGAGAGTGATATTATCGTAAATGCGCATAAGATAAACAGAGGAGAGCAGATACTTCTGGACAACAAGAGCCGGGACTTCTTTTTCCTGGAGCGTCAGGATCCGAATATGATTCTGCGGGTTGTGCTGGCTCTGGTTCAGGAGAAGATGCCGCGCTATGTGCATGCACAGATTTCTGATATTCAGGTACTGACGCCGATGCGAAAGGGAGTGCTTGGCGTGGAGAATCTGAACCGGGTGCTTCAGCGGTATCTGAATCCGCAGTCTCCGGACAAGCCAGAGATCCCGTTCGGCCATGGCCGTTCTTCGGGGGAAGCCTCTGAAACAGAAGCTAATGTTCTGCGGGTAGGCGACAAAGTCATGCAGATCCGCAACAATTATCAGTTGGAATGGGAGATACGCAGCCGCTATGGGATTCCGGTAGAGCGGGGACTCGGCGTGTTCAACGGGGATGTGGGAATCGTACGTTCCATCAATTCCTTTGCGGAGGAGGTAACGGTGGAGTTTGACGAGGGGAGGATGGTTTCCTATCCGTTCAAGCAGCTTGACGAGCTGGAGCTGGCCTATGCGATCACAGTACATAAGTCTCAGGGAAGCGAATACCCTGCTGTGGTGATTCCGCTTCTTGCGGGGCCAAAACCGCTGATGAACCGAAACCTTCTGTACACGGCGGTGACGCGGGGCAGATCCTGCGTTACGCTGGTAGGCAGCGCCCGGACCTTCCAGGCAATGGTGGATAATGGAACAGAACAGAAACGGTATACAGGTCTTTGCGAGACTATTAAATCTTATCTATCCTCGCAGATGCCCGATTTGTGATGGGCTTACCGGTTCCTTCCAGGCGCTGATCTGCAGGGAATGTATTCCCAAGCTTCGTCCTGTGAAGGAACCTGCCTGCAAGAAATGCGGGAAGCCTCTGGAAAAGGAGGAGGCGGAGTACTGCGCGGACTGCAGCCGCGGGAAGCATCTGTTTACAAGAGGAAGGGCGGCTTTTGTGTATGACAGCAGAATGCGCGGCTCCATTGGCCGATTCAAGTACAGGAACCGCAGGGAATACGCGGATTTTTATGCAGAGGAGCTGGCGAACCTCTGCGGTGAAGCGGTTCTCTCCTGGAGGCCGGACGCCCTGATTCCGGTTCCCCTTCACAGGAGCAGGCAGAGAAAGCGGGGCTTTAATCAGGCGGAACTGGTAGCCAAAAGGCTGGGACGAAGGCTTAACATTCCTGTGACGGAAAAAACGCTTTTCCGGATAAAAAAGACCAGCCCTCAAAAGGAATTAAGCGACACGCAGAGAAGGGCAAATCTGAAAAATGCTTTTCAAGTGCGCGAAAATGATGTAAGATTAAAAAGAGTGGTTCTGATTGATGACATCTATACGACAGGCAGCACAGTTGACGCGGCAGCCTCCGTCCTGCTGGAGCACGGAGTGGAAAATGTGTATTTTTTAGCCATTTGTATTGGAACCGGCTTCTGAGTATGGTATAATACCGAAAGGTATTATACCTTTATATGAATGTTTGATGAATAAGAGAGGTACGCATGGTAAACGAAGAAAAGGTCAGACTTATGGCGAAGGCAGCTTCCTTTGAAACAGGAGAAGGGAAGCAGGCGCTCTCCATGAACCGGTTTTTCCGTGGAGATTTTATCAGTCTGCGGCTGATTGGCGCATGGGTAGCCTATACGGTAGCATTTTGCCTGTGCGTGGCGCTGTGGGCTTTCTATAGAATGGAATATTTAATGAGCAATATCAACAGGCTGGATCTTCCGGCTATGGGGAGAGGGCTCGCCCTTCTCTATTTGAGCCTGCTGGGAATCTTTCTGCTGATCAATTACGTGGTATTTTACAGGCGGTATCAGCAGAACCGCAAAATCCTGGCGGCATATAATCATATTCTGAAGCAGCTTTCGCATATCTATCAGACAGAGTCCAGAAGCGGAGGCGGAGAGCTTACATCAGAAGGAGCAAAAGAAGATGAAGACTTTACTGGAGTATAGAGAAAAAATGAAACTGTTTCTGGGGAAATATGATATTTATATTTTCCCTGTGCTGAAGTTCGCTCTTGCGCTGATTACATTCCTTGTGATCAATGCGAACATAGGCTTTATGGACAGACTGACGAATCCGGGAATCGCCCTGGTGCTTGCGCTGATGTGCTCGTTCCTTCCGGTTAATATCACGGTTGTTTTTGCGGCGCTGCTGGTCCTGGGACATATGTACGCGCTGTCCATGGAAGCCTTCGCGATTACGTTCGTTTTGTTTGCGCTGATGTTTTTGCTGTTTTTCCGCACGGCGCCGAAATACGGATATTTGCTGATTGTGACGCCTCTGGCCTTTGGCCTGAGGATTCCTTATCTGGTTCCTCTGGCAATGGGCCTTGTGGGAACGCCTGTGACGGCGGTGCCTGTGGCCTGCGGGGTTATTGCTTACTATCTTCTTCATTATGTTCAGCTCAATACCGCAATATTGGGAAGCACGGAAAACAGTACGATGACCGAGAAGATCACCTATCTTCTTGACAATGCGGTGAACAATAAGGAAATGCTTCTGACAGTGGTGGCGTTTTCCCTGACGATTATCATAGTGTATGTGATCCGGAGAATGTCTGTGGATTATTCCTGGACGATAGCAGTCGGAGTCGGCGCTGTGACGGATATAGTCGTGCTGCTGGCTGGCAGCCTGATTCTGGATTTGCCTCCGCACATTGTGGCTGTTCTGCTTGGAGGTCTGGTGTCGGCGGCTTTGGCGATGCTGCTTCAGATCAGCGTTTTCAGCCTGGATTATTCGAGAACAGAATATGTACAGTTTGAGGATGATGAGTATTATTATTATGTGAAGGCTGTCCCAAAGATTACGATAGCCGTTCCGGAAAAAACAGTGAAAAAGATCAGTCCTCATAAGAGGCCGGCTCCTCCGAAGAAGAAGGAAAAGCCGGTGCGTAAACAAACGGGAAAGCCGGCGGCTAAGCAGGCGGGCAGGCAAAGCAGATAGGAGCAGCGGAGAGGAAGTGGCAGAATGAAGATTTCCATTCCTGATTTTATAGCGCAAAATCTTAGATTCAGTACGATAACGATTCGGCCAACGGACGTCATAGAGATCATTATCCTGGCTTTTGTGTTCTATGAGATTATGGTATGGATCAAGAAAACAAGAGCCTGGGTGCTGCTGAAGGGCTTCGCAGTGTTGCTTGTCTTTATTCTCATAGCGGTTCTGTTCGAGATGAATACAATTCTCTGGCTCGTCCAGAATATTTTCAGTGTGGGAATTACGGCGCTGGTGATTGTATTTCAGCCGGAGCTGCGAAAAGCCCTGGAGCAGTTAGGCCAGCAGAATATTATCAGTTCAGTATTCAGCTTCGACAGCTCCAAGGAAGGGGAGGCCCGCTTCAGCGATAAAACAGTCAATGAGCTTGTGAAGGCCGTGTTTGAAATGGCAAAAGTCAAGACCGGGGCTTTGATTGTGATTGAGAAAAAAACACCTCTCAATGAATTCGAGAGAACAGGTATTACGCTGGATTCTGTGCTGTCCAGTCAGCTGTTGATAAATATTTTTGAAAAGAACACTCCGCTTCATGACGGGGCCGTGATTGTGCGGGGGGATCGGGTGGTTTCCGCCACCTGCTATCTTCCTCTGTCTGATAATCTGTTATTGAGTAAGGAACTGGGAACAAGGCATAGAGCAGCCGTAGGCATCAGCGAGGTGACGGATTCTCTGACTATCGTAGTATCAGAGGAAACAGGGGCCGTATCTACCGCTTCAGCAGGAGAGCTTAAACGCAATCTCACCCAGGAAGAACTTAAAAATCAGCTTACGGCCGCTCAGGATAAGACAAAGGATACAGGCAGATTCAGGCTATGGAAAGGACGGGTGAAGAAGCATGAAAAAACGGCTGACAAATAACCTGGTACTTAAGCTTCTTTCCCTTGCCTCAGCGATTCTGCTTTGGTTTATTGTGCTGTATGTGGAGGATCCCGTGGACTATGCGGATTTTTCTCCGATACAGGTCACGATGCTGAATGAAAATGTGGTGACGGATCAGGGCCTGGTTTATCAGGTGCTGGACAACAGCAATGTGATCAGTATCCGCGTACGGGCCAGAAGCTCGGTTCTGGAAAAACTTTCCGCGAGCGATTTTACCGCTACAGCCGACATGGAGAAAAATCTCAAATATGGAAATCTTGTGGGAATCGAGGTTACCTGCAGCAACAGGGACATCGGTTCTGAGAATATTACAAAGAGCAGAGAGAATGTAGTTATCAGTGTGGAAGATGCTTCCACGGAGCAGTTCAATGTAGTGGTGTCGCAGCAGAATGAACCCCCTGATGGATATGCGGTCGGCACGATGGTACCGGAGCAGAGCATTATCCAGATTACCGGCCCCGCGTCGATTGTATCCAAAATCAAGCGTGTGGAGGCTGTGATTGATGTGTCGACCTTCACTTCGGACAGGACTGTACACTGCAATCTGAGAGTGGTAGACGGAAATAACGAACAGCTAAGCACGGCGGATTTGGCTACGCTGGAGTTTACGGGAAAGACGGAAGGCATGGATGTAAGCGTCACAATGCTGCGGACCAAGGAGGTATCTCTGCGGCTGGGATACACAGGAACGCCGGACGGAAACTATAGTTTCAGTTCGATTTCCTACAGGCCGGAGACTGTGGAGATAGCAGGCACTGCAGAGAATATTGCGGGGGTATCTGAGATTGTGATACCTGACGAGGCTATCAATATAGACGGTATCACGGAGAATCTTCAGCTGACGCTGGATATTACGCCTTATCTTCCCGAAGGAATACGGCTGAATGATGAGGCCGAGGCTTCAGTAGCTGTTCTTGTGGAGATTGAGAGAAAGCAGGGAAGAACTATTGATATTCCTGTCTCTGAAATTGGACTTCAGAATGTCCCAAGAGGCTATGAGGTGGATTTCGGAGATCTGGAGGAAGTTCAGATCATTGTGCTGGGAACAAGCGCGGATCTTGCGGAGCTGGATACAGAGCAGGTGGCCGTATCGCTGGATTTAAGCGGATATTCAAGGGCGGGTGACTACACAGAGACCTTGCAGGTTACGTTGCCTGATGATGTATATAGCCTGATGAACGATGTAGAAGTAGACTTCTCATTGGTGCGCGCGACTACGACTGCAGATGATGAGGAGGAGGAGAACGACGGCGGTACGGATCAGTCCGACGATTCGATTCCGGCCTCCGGCTCAGGGACAGGTACAGGTACAGGAGGAGATTCATCCACAGGCAGCGGCGGGACTTCCGGAAGCAGCGGCTCTGGTTCCGGGACTTCCGGTTCAGGCTCTGAAACTGACGGGGACACATCATCCGGCAGCGGTTCATCTGAGGGCAGTACAGGAGGAGGCTCTTCCGGCGGCAGCTCTGGAGGAAGCGGCTCCGGTGAAGGCACGGGTGAAAGCACCTCCGGCAGCAATACGGGAACAGGGGCTTTGGCAGGTACAGGAAGCAACAGCTAATCCAGGAGCACTGCATCCTGATAAGATATAGAACACGAATGAAAACAGAGTGAAAATGGGAGGTATGCAGCATGGTAAGTCAGAAAGTGATTATTCAGAATCCAACAGGATTACATTTACGTCCGGCAGGCATTCTCTGTAAGACGGCGATGCAGTTCAAGTCGTCGATTACGTTTACTTTCGACAGGACGACGGCGAACGCCAAAAGTGTGCTGAGTGTACTTGGGGCCTGCGTAAAGTCAGGCGATGAGATTGAAATCAAATGCGATGGCGTGGATGAGCAGGAAGCTCTTGCGGCTATGGTAGATATTGTGGAGAAGGGACTTGGTGAATAAGAGGAAATGGGCGATAGGGTATGCGGTGCTCTGCATACTCTATTTCGTCGTGGCTGTTGCGATCCCTCACGACAGACTGGAATCGAGAGGGCTTGAGGGAATTGGAAAGCCCTCTCTTGAATTGAAAACAGAAGAAATTACTGACGGAACGGAGCTGCGATTTGAGTATCTTTCAGACGAACAGTCGCTCAGTCAGCTTTCTTTTTATTTTACAGCGGATGATCAGGTGTTTAAGGAAGGCCGGATCCGCATTGCGGCCTATGATGCCGGGACGGACGAGCTTCTTGCAGAGTCAGTCTATGAGCTTTCCGAGCTGGAAGTCGAGGCTTTCTGGGGCGTTACCTTTACTGAGGAACCCGTGAGCCGTCGGCTTGAGGTAGTGATTACCGGAGAGAACATTGCGGAAGGTCCGTATGTCTGGCTGAACACAGAGCGTCGGACCAACGGGGAATCCTATGAAAACGGACAGCTTCTGGAAAATAACCTGATCTACAATGCGGTATACAGAACACAGGTGCATTATGTACGTCAGCCTCTTTTGGTGACGGGAATGCTGGCAATCCTGGGCGGTATGTTCTTTTTGCTGGCCGGAGGAAAGCCGGAAAAGGAGACTGCGGAAGAAGCGGCAGGAGAAACCGTCCAGGCTGCGGAACTTCGCCCATCCGGGAAAAAGCGCAGAAGCGCCGGGCAGTTCTTTGCTCCGGCCAGGAAGAGGCTTGTAAGCTTTGGAAAGAAGCTTCAGACTTTCTGCCGAAAGCATAAAAAGGTGCTGGGACTTGGGCTTTTGCTCTTTATCGTAGCGGTCATTTTCTATTATGTCTATGATGTCCAGATCCGGGAAGCGATGAACAGCACGCACCGGGAAGTGGTCATGAGAGACAACGGAGAACTGCTTCCGATCACGGCGGAGAGCCGGGAGCTGGTGCAGTATTATACGACGGAAGAAGACGAACTGGTGGGCCTGGGTGTCCGCATGGATCTGAGTGAGAATTTTGCCGGGGAAGGCACGATTCACGCGGAAGTCCGGGATGTGACGGACGTACAGACGGGCGGAGGAGAGGAGCTGCTTCTCTGTTCTGCGGATATTGCGGCTTCTACGCTTCTGGATGGCCAGTATATGGGACTGATCTTCGATAACTCCCAGAGCGGAGTGAAAGGCCATACCTATGAGATCAGCCTGTATTTTTCGGACGAGCTTCTGGATTCCGGCCTTTCTGTCATAGTGACTCCGTCGGGATATTATGAGGAAAACGTGTTCTATGTAAACGGCGAGGAAAGCGACAGCCGTCTGAGCATGAATGCGCACACTTATTTTAATCTTTTCCTGAAGCGGTACTTCTTTGCCATGTTCCTGTTTGCGGAGTTCATGGCCGCGGGCTTTTACTATCTGGCCTTTATGCGCCGCTGCCGGATCGAAAAGGTCTTTGTATTTACGATCCTGTGCCTTGGCGTAATTTATAATTTTCTTTTGACGCCTTATATGACGCCGGATGAGTCGTATCATATTGATATGTCTTACCGTCATTCCAATACGCTTCTCGGCATCGATTCTGCAGGGGAGAATAAATGCTACAAACGGCTGGAGGATACGGAGATAAGTTTTACCTCAGAGCCAAGCCTGGAAAATTATAAGAACATTTACGATGGACTGTTTACGCTGGTGGAGGACAATACGCTGGTAGAAGCGGACGCCACTTCTACGACGGAGGCGCCCATGATTCTCTATCTGCCTGCGGTCCTGGGAATGACCCTTGCCAGGCTTCTGCATCTGGGAACGGTTCCCATGCTGCTGCTTGGACGATGGTGCAGCCTGCTGGGCTTCGCAATACTGACTTACTTTGCAATGAAGAAGCTGCCCTTTGGAAAGGCGACGCTGTTTTTGTTGGCGATTCTCCCCATGAATCTTCAGCAATGTACTTCGTTTTCCTACGATGCAGTGATTACGGGAGTAAGCTTCCTGTATATCTGCTGGTGCCTGTCTCTTAGCTTTGGCGAGAAAGAGGTAAAGCCCGCGGATATTCTGGGGCTTGGCATCCTCGGCATCATCCTCGTCTACGGAAAAAGCGGTGTCTATCTCCCGCTGGCGTTGCTGGCCTTCCTGATACCGGCGAAAAAATTTGGTGGGAACCGGATCCGGAATCTCTGTATGCTGGGACTTTTTCTGCTTCCTGTGCTGTGCTTCCTGAATCAGAATACGGTGGCTGTAAACTATATCGCTACGACGACGGAGGCGACGGCTACGGTCGGTTCTTCCACGACGGCAGGCTATACGATAGGGTATTTTCTGTCGCAGCCCCTGGAGCTTGTCAGGATGCTGGCTAATACGCTCAGCGATAAGACGGCCTTTTATCTGGAATCCCTGGTGGGGCAGAAAATGGGCTGGGTGGAGATCGACATCTCGGAAGTAATCTCCATGCTTTTCTGGCTGCTGCTGATTCTGTCAGCCTTTAAGACAAAAGAGGAACCCATGTACGTCAGGACAGGGCAGAAATGGTGGATCGTATTCGTCTGCGCGGTCTGCGCGGGAATTATCCTAGCAGGAATGCTGCTCACCTGGACGCCGAGAGGTTATGTGTCCATCGAGGGTGTGCAGGGACGATACTTTATTCCTTTTATGCCCGCGCTGATGCTGATTGCACGGAACAGGCGCATTACCTGGGAGGGAAGCGCTGAGCGCGGACTGATGTACGCAGGTTTTATCGGACAGATTCTTGCGGTTATGTATCTGATCAAGGCAGTCCTGGTGCTGTAGAAGCGGGAATGAATACTGATGTACGTATCAGGAGAGTAATATGAATAAAAAACGAGTTGCAATTAACCTGACGGCTCAGCTTATGTCTTTCGGAGTGAGTATGCTGCTGAGCTTTGTGCTGGTACGCTTTATTGACGAAAGAATCCCGGATTCCTACGGATTTACAGATATAGCGAACCGTTTCGTGTCTGCGGCCCAGATCGTAGTGTCGGCGCTGAATACAATGGCCAGCCGTTTTATTACGATTCGGATTCACAGGGATGAGAAGGAGGAAGCAGCCCAGTATTTTTCGTCAGTCTTTTTTGCGAATATACTTATGGCCATTGTCTTTATGCTTCCGGCTCTGTTCGTGGTTCTGTATGTGGGGAAAATATTCCAGATACCTGAGACGGCCAGCCTGCCGGATATTCAGATGCTGTTCTTTTTCATTTTCCTGAATTTTACGATCAGCATCATCACTTCGGTGTTCAGTGTGGCCTCCTACAGCAGGGATCGTCTGGACTTAAGTTCGGTGGCCACAGTTCTGGGAGAGACTGTGCGTGTCCTTGTTCTGGCCGTGTGTTACCTTTGCTTTCGGCCTTATCTGTTTTACGTGGGCTGCGCTTCGGTGGCTTCGACGGTCGTTCAGGCAGTTGCGAACCTTACCTTTACAAAGAAGCTGCTGCCGGATATGAAACTGAAGCTTTCCAATTTCCGCTGGAGCAAGGTGAAGGAGCTGGTTTCTTTAGGAGCCTGGAATTCCGTAACGAGACTGGGGCAGCTTTTGCTGGATGGCCTGAATACTTCGATTGCCAATATCGCGATCAGTGCGGCAGCGATGACGACGGTATCTATCTCCAATCAGGTCCCGACTGTAATCAACAATCTGATGGGTACTATAGCAGGCGTATTTAATCCGCAGATGACTATCGCTTATGCGAAGGAAGATAAGAAACAGCTTCTTGAAATCATAGGGAGCGCAGACCGGATTATGATTTTTTTGATCAGCGTTCCCATCGCCTTTTTGACTGTATTCGGCCGCTCTTTCTTTGAACTCTGGATCGGAGGAACCCAGAATCCGGATGCTTTGTATATTTTGGCGATGCTCAGTACAGGCAATATGTTTGTCAGCGCCAGCATTCAGGTACTCTACCATGTATTTTTGATCACAAAACGGGTGAAGCTGAATTCTGTAGTGATTCTGCTCAGCGGAGCGCTGACAGTATTGACGGTTTATATCCTTTTAAACACTACCTCCCTGGGGATGTATGCCATCGTAGGAGCGAGCATGGTGTACGGCCTGCTCAGAAATCTGCTTTTTACGCCGCTGTATGCAGCCCGCTGCCTGAAAGTGAAATGGTACACTTTCTATGGTGACATTTTTCTGGGGCTTGCATCTATCGGAGCAGTGTGTCTGGTGGCGCTGCCCTTTGAACTTTTCATCGACATCAACAGTTGGATGAAGCTGATATTAGTAGGGATAACCGCAGGCCCGCTTTCACTGCTGGTGAATTTTTTTATTGTGCTGCGCAGGACGGAGCGGGATATGGTCATCGGCATGGTAAAGAAAAAGCTTTTCCGTCATTCGGGAATGTGAAAGGAGTAGGATGCCATGATTAGCGTAATTGTACCGGTTTACAACAGCAGGGACACCCTTGCGCGCTGTGTGAAGAGCCTCCAGGCCCAGACGCTTGCGGATCTGGAGATCATTTTGGTGGATGACGGATCTTCGGATGGCTCCGGAATGCTCTGCAATGGATTTTCCAGAGAGGATGCCCGGATACGTGTGATCCATAAGGCAAACGGAGGAGTATCCTCAGCGAGAAATGCAGGGATAGAAGCGGCAAAGGGAAGGTATCTGATGTTTATGGACAGCGACGACTACGCGGAACCTGAGATGGCAGAGGCAATGCTGTCGGGCATTGGAGAGGATGACATCGCTATCTGCGGCTTTCATCACCATTATCAGGGAAGGGATGTTGTACGCATTCCGGATGTACCCGGACAAAGCGGCGAGGAAAATTTTCTCGCGCTGTATGGCCAGGGCTTTCTCAATATGCCCTGGAATAAACTGTATAAAAGAGAACTGGCAGGACGCTTTGACGAATCTTTAAGTCTGGGAGAGGATTTGCTCTTTAATCTGGACTACCTTCGGAGGACGGATGGAATCTCTGTTGTAAAAGAGGCTTTGTGCCACTATATACAGGATGAGACAGGGATGAGCCTTTCTTCTCAAAAAAGAGAGGATAAGCTGGAGCTGGCGAAACGAATCTGGAAAGAAACGCGTGATTTTTATCGGGAGCTGTCGGGGCATGAGGATGAGAGCGGAGTAATCAACGCCCGCCTGGTACAGGAGGCTCTCGATGATGTGGAAGCTCTTCCTTTTGACTCCGGAAAAACAAAAAAGGAAAAGCTGGCTGTAATCTCAGATTATTGTCAGGATCGGGAGCTGACGGAAGCGGGGGCAGACGCAGCTTTAAAGGCTCTGGATTATAAGGTCATTCATTTCTGTATGAGGAGAGGCTGGAAACGGTTGACTTATGATCTCTGCGATCTTCGGGCTGCTTTGGTGCGAGGACGGCGTGGCTCCGGGACTTCGGAGGAACAGGAAAAATGAGGGAGCTGATCTCGGTGATTATCCCGGTTTACCGGGTAGAGGAATACCTGAGCCGATGCGTGGATTCTGTTCTGGCACAGACCTATGAGAATATGGAAGTCATTCTGGTGGACGACGGTTCACCGGACGGCTGTCCGGCTATCTGTGACGCTTATGCTGCTTTGGATTCCCGTGTTCGTGTACTGCATCAGAAAAACACAGGGCTTTCCGGAGCGCGCAATGCGGGTATAGACGCTTCCCATGGAAAGTGGCTGGCTTTTGTGGATTCTGACGATTATCTGGCGCCGCGTTTTTTGGAACGATTGTATGAGGTCTGCGTGGATACGGGCAGCGATCTGGGAGTATGCCGCTGGGAGTATGTGAAAGGTGAGCCGATACCGGAGCGCGGGAGCGGCGGAGTACGGGTGTATACAGGCCGGGAAATGCTGGCGAATCTGTATACGCCTGACGGGGCTTATTTTGTGGTGGCCTGGAACAAGCTGTACCGCAGAGAACTCTTTCAGGAGATACGTTACCCTCAGGGGAGAATCCATGAGGACGAAGCGACGACCTATAGAATCTATGACAGGACAGAGCGCGCAACCTATGTGGATTCTTCGCTGTACGGATACTTTGTTACGCCCTCCAGCATCACAAGGGGATTTAATCCAAAGCGCATGGACTGGGTGAGGGCGGTTGCGGAGCGCATGGACTTTTTTGAGAGAAAAGGCTACCGGGAGCTTATGGTACCTGGACTTCAGGCGTTTGCGGACGGCAGCATCGATATATACTTTGGCCTCCGGGATTTTCTTCCAGGAAGTGAAAAACAGCAGGAGGAGATACGCGCGTATATCCGGCAGGGACTGAAGCGGGTACGCTCCTACGGGAGATTTCCGCTGCGCACAGAGATAGGCTACCGTATGTTCCTGGCCTGTCCCGCCATCTACCGGAAGCTGCTGAATCGGGTAAAGAGTGAGAATGGAAAACAGTAATCAGAAAAAAGAGAGAGAAGAGACAATAATCAGTGTGGTCGTTCCAGTCTATAATGTGGAGAAATACCTGGAACGCTGCGTGGACAGCATACTGTCCCAGACAGTCAAAGATTTGGAAATCATCCTGGTGGATGACGGATCTACCGACGGCTCAGGCGCTATCTGCGATGCCTACGCGTCCCGGCAGGAACGAATCACGGTCTGTCATAAGGAAAACGGAGGCCTGACTTCAGCCTGGAAGGCCGGACTTGCGCTTGCTTCAGGAAAATATACGGGCTTCGTGGACAGCGACGACTGGATTGAGCCGGATATGTATGAGCGGATGCTGGAGCTGGCAGAGAGGGAGCAGGCGGATATGACGGTCTGCGGCCTGATATTTGATTTTGAGGATCCAAAGATTCCAAAGCGCGAGGAAAGTTCAAATTTCCGGAGAGAGGTTTATAACAGGCGCGATGTGGAAAATCTGTTTCCGACGCTCATCAACGACGGATACTTTTTTGGACGTACTCTGCAGTCTGCGCGGGTGACGAAGCTGTTCCGAACGGAGATTTTGCGGGCCAATGTGAAGTACTGCGACGACCGGGTAGCGCTTGGAGAGGATATGCAGATCACCTTTCCTGTATTTCTGGATACCAGAAAGCTCTGTGTCGTGCAGAATTTTTATCCCTATCATTATTGGATCAACAATCAGTCCATTACTGGAAAATATGACGAGCGCTATATGGATAAGGTTCGTCTTCTGGCAGAACGCCTTCTTGCGATTAGCAGGGATAAAGGCGTCTATGATTTTGAGCCTCAGATCCGCAACGATTTTTTGAGCATGACCGTGCTGACTGTAAAAAATGAGATTTACCGGAATTATAAGGCCGGACGCAGAACTGTAACGCGGAACATCCGGGCTATCTGCGAGGATCCAAAAGTCAGGGAAGCCCTTGAGCGTCATACCATGGATAAGCTGTCCTCCTCGATTCGCCTGTACCTATGGCTTATGAAAAAAGGGCGTTATACAACATGCTATTGGCTGGTACTGATATTTTTTAAAATTCATTATTATCTGGGAAAGGAGTACAGGCGGCAGTGAGATGCCGCCTGTACTCCTTTCAACCCTAAAAAGTAAAGCTGCTTAAGATAAAAGTATTCTGTCATTGTCCAGCTCATGACCGGCGCCTTCCCGGAAACGCTGCAGCAAGCCTTCCACGGTAGTGGAAGCCCGTTCCTCGCCGCCCACATCCAGGATGATGTTTCCATCAGCCATCATAAGCGTCCGGTTGCCAAGCTCCAGAGCCTGCCTCATATTGTGCGTGATCATCAGACAGGTGATATGCTCTTTGGAGACCACTTCCTTCGTGAGTTCCAGTATCTTTTCGGCAGCAGCCGGATCAAGAGCCGCCGTATGCTCATCCAGAAGCAGAAGCTTGGGAGGAACCAGAGTAGCCATAAGAAGGGTCAGCGCCTGCCTCTGTCCGCCGGATAAAAGTCCTACGGGCTGCTTCATGCGGTCTTCAAGTCCCATATTCAGCAGTGACAGCTTTTCGCGGAAGAAGGCTTTGTCCTTTTTGGAAATGCGTGCGAAGGGAGCGCTGCCTTTTGTAGAGCGAAGATAGGCCAGCGCAAGATTCTCTTCGATGGTCATTCCGGGAGCGGTTCCCTTCAAGGGATCCTGGAACAGTCTTCCAATGACGCGGCTCCGCTGAAATTCCGGGAGAAAGGTGATGTCTCTTCCGTCCAGAGAAAGGGAACCCTCATCCACGTAGAAGACACCTGCGATGGCGTTGAACAGCGTGGACTTTCCTGCGCCGTTAGAACCGATGATAGTGACGAAATCACCTGGCTCCAGGTGAAGGGAAAGGCCGGAAAGCGCTTTTTTCGCATTGACCGTGCCGGGATTGAAAGTTTTGGAAATCGACTGTATGTCCAGCATTTTCAGCGTCCTCCTTTCTGGCGGGCGGCCATTTTCCGCTTCTGGAAGGCCGCCCAGCTTTTGATTGCAGGAAATGCAATGGCCAGAGCGACGATAATAGCGGTAGCAAGACGCAGTCCCTGTACAGGCATAATTTTCGTATACAAAACGATTGCGTAGATAAAGCGGTAGATAATAGAACCAACGACAGCGGCGATGGCGCCTTTGACCATGGAACGGCGTCCAAGCACTGTCTCGCCGATGATCAGGCAGGCAAGACCGATGACGACGATTCCTGTGCCGCCGTTGATGTCGGCTGTATTCTGGTATTGTCCTACCATAGCGCCTGAAAGAGCTGTCAGGGCGTTGGAGATACAAAGCCCTACGGTAATGGTAAAGGTAGGATTGATAGAGGAGGCGCGCACCATGTCGATGTTGTCCCCGGTAGCCCGGATAGACAGGCCCAGCCGGGTTCCCAGAAAGAGGACAAGCAGGATGCCTGCCAAAATCGTAATAAAGCCGGCCAGTAAGGCTTCATTCCACTGACCGCCGATTCCGGTATCCCCAAACAGGGAAAAAATAGTGTCGTTTCGAAGGAGACTTACATTGGCGCTCCAGCCCATTACCATCAGATTGATGGTATAGAGCCCCATGTTGGTCACGATACCAGCCAGGATGGAAGGAACTCCAAGGCGCGTCTGCAGGAACGCCGTCACAAAACCGGCGCACATCCCTGCAAGCATAGCTGCAGGGATGGCGACGAACGGATGACCGGCTGCCGTCAGCGTAACGGACACGGCAGTTCCGAGCACGAAGCAGCCGTCCGTGGTCATATCGGCGATGTTCAGGATACGAAAGCTCAGATACAGGGCCATGGGGATGAGCGCGTACAGAAAGCCCAGCTCCAAAGCAGTTTGCAGAATGTACAACACGGAACATTACCTCCGAAAATCAGATTTGAATCTTATTCTTCTGTCGTCTGGACCTCGACTATCTCGCCCATATCGGAAAATACAGAATAGTCGATGCCAAGCGTTTCAGCAGTCTCAGTGTTTACCGTTATAATGCCGCCCTCGGACAGGTAGTAGTCTTCCAGGCCATCCATTCCCTCTGTAATAGCGGTATAGGCAAGGTCGGCCGTCTCAGCGCCAAGAGTGGTGTAATTTACGCCGCAGGTGGCGAAGGCGCCGTTGCGTACAAAGGAATCAGCTCCGGTGTAATGAGGAATACCGGCGGCAGCCAGGTCCTCGTAGATAGCCAGCTCAGCGGCCATAATCACATTGTCGGTGGGGGTAAAAATAGCATCCACGCCGTCAGCGATCAGGATAGAAGCTGCAGAGATTACTTCGTCATTGGTGTTCGCAGTCTGCTCTGTGTAAGAGATTCCCTTTTCCTCCAGGTACGCTTTTGCGTCGGCAATGGGCGTCGCGGAGTTGGTCTCAGACAGGGAGTATAAAAGTCCTACGTTCTGGACATTCGGATCGACTGCCAGCATCATATCCAGAATCATAGTTGTGTTCAGAGCGTCGCTGGTTCCGGTCACATAGTCGATACCAGTCATTTCAGCAGCCTCCGGATCAGAAATAGCAGCGTAAATCACAGGAGTCTGCGTATCCTCCGCGCAGACGGTCATGACCTGGGCGGCCAGGGTAGCGATAGGAATAATAGCGTCCACACCGTCGGCGACCGCCTGATTGCCGATCTGCATCAGAGTAGTCTGATCATTCTGACCAGAATAGATTTCATAATTGATAGTGATATTATTTTCTTCTGCAATAGCGTCAAGCTCTGCAGATACAGCGTTTGCAATCTCGTCAAGAGAAGCGTGATCCATCTGCTTTACGATAGCGATATTGTATTCTGCCGCGCTTCCGTCAGACGCTGTGCTGTCTTCTGTATTGGCGGAAGTATTGTCGGAGGTATCGGCGCTTTCCTCCGTGGTCTCGCCTGCGCTGCTGTCGCCAGCGTTTCCTCCGCCGGAGCAGCCAATCATGGAAAGTGTCAGTGCAGCAGTGCATCCCAGTGCCAACAGTTTCTTCAAGGTTTCCTTTTTCATAACGTCATTCTCCATTCTTTTAGATTTAGGCGGCAGATGTGGCGCGCCGTCTTGCCAGGACGGCGGCGGATAGGAGATTTGCGGAAGCGTTTCTGATTTTCACACCCCGCCAGCCTGCGGGGATGTCTGTGGAAATAAAAAACGCTCCTGTCCCCTGTATGGGACAAAAGCGTAAACCTCTGCGATACCACCCAAATTGACATTTCCTGCGAAATGTCCGCTCGCTACACGTACCATCATACGTGCCCCGATGGATAACGGGTGGGGTCCCGTCAGCCCCTACTTGAAAACCTTTTCCACAAATTCCGGAATCTAAAATCAGAACCCATATATTTTGCGGAAGGGATTCGTTCAAAGCCGCCCTCCGAAGCCCATTCACTGACTGTCTCACATCCCGTTTCCACCCTCCGGGACTCTCTGTGGCCTGACGTACGCCAGCTACTATTCTTCTTCACAGGTTTTTCTTGTATAACGTTACTCGTATTATATGCGGTACAGAGTGAATTTGTCAACAGGTTTTTTTCATTTATTACCGGTGATGCCGGGCCTTGTGGCTGCATTTGCCCTTAAACCTCTTCTCCCGCGATTACCTTTTCGATGCCGCGCATATCTGCGGCAATATCCGTGAACGAACTCCAATAGCTTCCGATCAGCTTGTCAGAAGCGGCCAGACAGTAGAGATCGAGAAGGGCGTCCTTCATGCCTTCCACAGAATTTCGGTCAATCGTGCGGTATTCATTGCTGATGATTTTCCCTGGAAACTCACGGCGCAGAAGCTCCTCCTCTGCCTGATCATCGGTGGCCAGGAAGAAGCGGCTCTCCGGGTGGGAAGTAAGCTCTTTTTTCATTTCAGCGATAAACTGCTCCGTCGTACTTTTCCCCATAGAAACGGCGTTGTCTGTGCGCCGGATGTGGACGCCCACACAGCGGGGGGCAAAATTTCCGGTAAAGGCGTCGATGCGCTTCTGAAGCCCTGGCACAGGCACATAAAGACTATAGTCGTGGGAAGGATAAAAATGTTCCCAGGTAAAAATATAGACACGTTTTTTCAGAGAATGGTAAAAATCGTCATGGAGGATGCCGTCCGTCTTGCTGGCTAAAATATCGTCATTGCCGAAACGCTGGCTGCTTGTGAGCTGATAAAAGAGCTTGCGCGGATCGCGCAAAGAGCGGATATTGATGATTTTTATGCCCGGTTCCGTGACCGGAAGAAAGAGATCTTCAAAGGAACAGTTCAGTTCCGGACATAAGTACCAGAGTACCACGAGGCGGTCCTTCCGGCGTCTGGCCAGCTCCCATGCGGAATTAATTACTCTTATTCTATTGCATAAACCGCCCGAAGGTTGTATTATTACCATAGTGTATCCTGCCGTAGCCACGCACAGAATACGTGTCTGCGGTTTGCCTTTCTTAATAAATATAAATGTCTTACGACATTATATCATCAGAAAAAAACGTGTACAAGGGAGAAGTTATGAAACCGCAGAAAATAAAGAATTTGTTTTTGAGACAGAGTTACCAGGACGCCTGGGAGGAGTATGAGAAGTCTCTCACGAAGAAATACTTTATACAGTGGGATTATGTCATCCTGACGGCCTCCAACGAGGAGCAGGCCGCGGCTTATCAGGCGCAGATAGACGCGCGTCTGGCTATGGGAAGGCTGCCGGAAAAGACGGTGTACAGAGTGCTGCCGGATCCGGAAGGAAAGAGGGTGGGCTCAGGAGGAGCTACCTTCCATGTGATGAAATACTTAAGCGAATGCGGAGAGGGAGAGGGATTTTTCCGCGGGAAAAGAATTCTTGTGATTCATTCCGGCGGAGATTCCAAGCGGGTGCCCCAGTATTCGGCCTGCGGCAAGCTCTTTTCCCCTGTGCCGCGGGAACTGCCGGACGGACGGCGTTCCACGCTTTTCGATGAATTTATGATTGGTATGGCGGGGATGCCGGCGCGCTTCAGGGAAGGAATGCTGGTGCTGTCGGGAGATGTTCTCCTTTTGTTCAATCCCCTTCAGATTGACTTTACCTTCCGGGGAGCCGCAGCCATATCCATTAAGGAGGATGTGGAGACCGGAAAGGATCATGGCGTATTCCTGGGCGACGGAGAGGGAAACGTAGGAAATTTCCTGCATAAGCAGAGCGAGGAGCAGCTCCGGGCTCTGGGCGCGGTCAATGAGCTGGGCGCGGTCGATCTGGATACCGGCGCGATCATGCTGGACTGCGATCTGCTGGAAAGCCTGTTTTCCTTGATTGGAGAAAAGGGGAAAATCGTTCCTGAAAAATACGGACGCTTCGTAAACGAGAAGGCGCGCATCAGTTTCTACGGAGACTTTTTGTATCCGCTGGCTTCCCGTTCGACGCTGGAACAATATCTGAAGGAAAAACCGGAAGGGGAGTTCTGTACGGAGCTTTTGGAATGCCGGAGAGAACTCTGGGAGATCCTTCATCCCTACTCCCTGAAGCTTTTATGTCTGTCCCCGGCGCAGTTTATCCATTTTGGGACTACCAGGGAGCTTCTGCGTCTCGTGACGGAGGATATAGATAATTACGAATTTCTTGACTGGAAGCGGCAGGTCTTGGGCGTGGAGGAGGAAGACAGCTCCTGCGCCTGCAGCAACAGCTATATCGAACGTGATACGAAGGTGGCGGCGTCCTCTTATATCGAGGACAGCTATATTTACAGCGGGACGGCCGTAGGGGAGAACTGTGTGATCTCAGCCGTGACGCTGCGGGGCGAGGAGATTCCCGCGCACACGGCGATGCACGGATTGAAGCAAAAAGACGGGAGCTTTGTGGTCCGTGTCTACGGAGTGAACGACAATCCTAAGGGAAGGCTGGAAGATCACGCGCCCTTCCTTGGAGGAACGCTTGCCAGCTTTTTGGAGGCGGCAGGACTTAAGGCCGAGGAAGTCTGGGAGCAGGAAGGACATTATCTCTGGAACGCGAAGCTTTATCCGGTCTGCGCGACCATCGAGGAGGCTGTGAAAGCCGGGGCAGAGCTTTTGAAACTGGCGGCAGGAGAGAAAAAATATGCGGAAAGCTACCGGGCAGCCAGGAGAATGAGCCTGCAGGAGAGCTTTGAAAACGCGGATGTGAAGGAGATCGTGGCCTGGCAGGCCAAGCTTGGCACGCAGGTGCGGATCGCCCGCTTCCTTTTGGCGCTGGAACAGAGAAAGAGCGTGAAGGAGGCAGGGGCAGTCTTCGGCAGCCAGGGGATTACGCCTTCTCAGGTGGAAAAGCTGCGGAAGATCGCGGAAACATCCGAATTTGGAATCCGCATGAGAATTTATTATTATCTGTCGAAGATCACAAAGGGACAGGTCAGCGAGGAGCTTGAGAATCAGTGCTTCCGCTATATCTGCGACAGTCTTTACGAGGCCAGCATCGGGGAAGCGCCGAAGGACGAAGCGTATCATATCACAAAGGACGAGGTCACGGTGCGCCTTCCGATCCGGGTGAATTTTGGCGGAGGCTGGTCGGATACGCCGCCCTACTGCAATGAACATGGCGGAACCGTGCTGAACGCGGCGGCGAAGCTCAACGGCATCTGTCCTGTAGTCGTGACTGTAAAACGGATAGAGAAGCCCTGCATCGCTCTGGCCAGCACGGACTCAGGGGCCTATGATGAATTTACGGATTTGAAGCTGCTTCAGAGCTGCCGGGATCCCTTTGATACGTATGCCCTTCACAAAGCGGCGCTTCTGGCCTGCGGGATCATTCCGCTGGCAGAGGAGGTTCCTTTTGAGCGTATTCTGGAAAAGCTGGGAGGAGGTCTCTATCTGTCCACGGCCGTGATGGGGATTCCGAGAGGTTCCGGCCTTGGAACGAGCAGTATTCTGGCGGGAGCCTGCGTGAAGGCTATCTTTGCGTATATTGGAAAAGAAGTGTCGGAGAATGAGCTGTATTCCTATGTGCTTTGCATGGAGCAGCTTATGAGTACCGGAGGCGGCTGGCAGGACCAGGTGGGAGGTCTGACAAACGGCGTCAAGCTTGTGACCACGAAGCCGGGTCTGAAACAGAATATCCGGGTACAGCACTTGAATATCCCGGAGGCGGCCATCCAGGAGCTGAAAGAAAGATTTGTGCTGATCTATACGGGGCAGCGGCGTCTGGCCCGGAATCTGCTGCGTGAAGTGGTAGGCGGCTATATCGGTTCCAATCCCAATTCTCTGGAGGTACTCTATGAGATTCAGCGGGTGGCTGTGCTGATGAAGTTTGAGCTGGAAAAAGGAAATATCGACGGCTTTGCGAGGCTTCTCGATCAGCACTGGGAGCTGTCCCGGCGTCTGGACGGAGGAAGCACGAATACCTGTATCGATCAGATCTTTTTAAGCTGCGAGGATCTGCTGGCAGCGAGGATGATCTGCGGCGCGGGCGGCGGAGGTTTCCTTCAGGCCATTTTGAAAAAGGGCTGCACGAAGGAAGAGCTGCGGGAACGGATCCGCAGCGTGTTCCAGGAGAGCGGCGTGGATGTATGGGACTGTGAGCTGGTATTCTAAAGCGCCGGAGCGGCCAGGGCGTGACTGCGGCCTGAGCCTGGAATCAGGAGGACAAAGATTTTGAAGGTTTTGCAGATTAATACGATCTGCGGCAGCGGAAGCGTGGGCCGCATTACAGTGGATATTGTTCATGCCCTGGAAGCGGCCGGAGACGAGGGGATGATCGCTTTTGGGAGGCGGGAGGCCCCTGAAGGAGTAAAGACATACAAGTTTGGCACCAATCTTGATATGGGGATTCATGTACTCCACACATTTTTTAAGGGCGAGCATGGCTTCGCGTCCTCGCGCCAGACGGGCAGGCTGATTGAAAAGATCAAAGAATATGATCCGGACATCATTCATCTGCACAATATCCATGGTTTTTACCTGGATACCGAGGAATTGTTCTGGTATCTGAAGCAGGCCGGAAAGCCCGTGGTGTGGACGCTCCACGACTGCTGGAGCTTCACGGGACACTGCGCTCATTTCGATTATATCGGCTGTATGAAATGGAAGACGGGGTGCGGGGAATGTCCTCAGTACAAGAGTGTCTATCCATACGCTCTGTTTAAGGATAATTCGGAACGTAATTACAGAAGGAAGAAGCGCTCCTTTACGGGCGTGCCGAGGCTTACCATCGTGACGCCGTCCTGCTGGCTCGCGGGCTATGTCCGGGAATCCTATCTGGGAGAATATCCTGTACAGGTGATCCCCAATGGAATCGATCTCGGCAAGTTCCATCCGACAGAGAACGGCCTTAGAAAGAGGCTTGGCTTTGAAAAGAAATACATCCTTCTGGGCGTGGCGAGTATGTGGGAGGAGCGGAAAGGCTATGCTTATTTTGAGCAGCTCGCGGAAAGGCTGGACGCTTCCTATCAGATTGTGCTGATCGGCCTGTCGAAGCAGAAGATGAAAAAGCTTCATCCGAAGATTCACGGAGTTATGCGGACGAACAGTATGGAGGAGCTTGCAGAGTATTACACCATGGCGGACGCCTATGTTAATACAACCCTGGAGGATACCTTCCCCACGACGAATCTGGAAGCATTGGCCTGCGGAACTCCTGTGATCACGTTCGCCACCGGGGGCAGCGTGGAATCGGTGGATTCCTCCTGCGGGAAGATCGTAAAAAAGGGCGATATAGAAGAATTGATACAGGCTGTCAGCGAGCTTCGCGCGGAGCCGGACAAAAAAGAAGCCTGTCTTTTGAAGGCGGCGCAGTATGACAAAAATGACAGATTTCAGGATTATCTGAAGCTTTACCGGAAGCTTCTGGAGGAGTGAGCATGAAAAAGCCAAAGGTCTCGGTGATCACCGCGACTTACAACGACAGAGAAAATCTTGAGCGGATCATCCGGCAGGTGAGCGCCCAGGATTATGAAAATATAGAACATATCATTGTGGATGGAGGCTCGTCGGATGGAACCCTGGAGGTAATCCGGGAGGCTGCGGAAAAGTATGGAGACCGGATTCAATGGATTTCTGAGCCGGACAAGGGAATTTACGACGCGCTCAATAAAGGGATTCGCATGGCCTCCGGAGACATCATAGGCTGCTGCTTTGACGAGTACGCAGGAACGGACGTCCTCTCCAAAATGGCAGATATTATGGAAAAAGAGGGGACGGACGGGGTACACGGAGATCTCTACTATATGGAAGGGGAAAAAATCGTCCGCCGCTGGCATCAGGGGCAGGGGAGTATTCGCTTTGGCTGGATGCCGGGGCACCCTACCCTGTATCTGAAAAAGAGCGTCTATGACACGTTTGGACTGTACAAGACGGATTATCGTATCTCGGCGGATTATGAATTTATGATTCGGATTCTGAAAGATGGGAAGGTAAGGCTTTCCTATCTGCCGGAGGTATTGATTTACATGTCGCACGGAGGAACCAGCACGAACAGCCTGGGCGCCTACCTGGCGGGAATGAGGGAAGGACACAGGGCTTTGAAGGAAAACGGCGTGAGCTTTGCCTGGTTTACCGATCTGTGCCGGACCTTCAGGGTACTTGCGCAGTTTATCAAAAAGAAGTAAGATAATAAGAATGAGGAGAACGATAAAGATGAATAATTGTCTGGTGATTATTCCTGCGTACAATGAAGAAGAAAACATTGTGCGCGTGGTGGAAAACCTGAAGAACAATTATCCGATGTATGACTATGTAATCATCAATGACGGATCCTCCGACGATACGGCCCGTATCTGCCGGAAAAAGGGATATGAGCTTGTGGATCTGGCTGTAAACTTAGGGCTCGCGGGCGCCTTTCAGACGGGGCTTAAGTATGCCTGGAGAAAGGGCTATGAGTATGCGATCCAGTTCGATGCAGACGGCCAGCACAGGGCCGAGTATATCGCTCCGATGCTGGACAAGATTCGGGAGGGCTATGACATCGTCATCGGCTCCCGGTTTGTGACGGAGAAGAAGCCCCGTTCGATGCGGATGCTGGGAAGCAATCTGATCTCCGTAGCCACGAGGCTTACCACGGGCAAGAAAGTAAAAGATCCCACCTCCGGAATGCGTATGTTTAATAAGAAAATGATAGCGGAATTTGCGCTGAATCTGAATTACGGACCGGAGCCGGACACGATCTCCTACCTTCTCAAGCAGGGGGCGACCATCGCCGAAGTTCAGGTGAGCATGGACGAGCGTATCGCGGGAGAAAGCTACCTGAATATATCCAAATCTGTGATGTATATGCTTCGGATGCTGCTGTCGATTCTGTTTATACAGAATTTCCGGAAACGCAGGGAGGTGAAGGTTCGATGACGCCAGTGTTTCGTTTTATCCTGATTGCGGTATCGCTTTTGACCACATATTATATCCTGAAAAGAATCCGCCAGTCCAAGCTTCAGATCGAGTACGCGATCTTCTGGATTCTGTTCGCGTGCGTTCTGATTGTGTTCAGCCTGTTCCCATGGCTGGTGACGATGCTTACCAGGCTGATAGGAATGCAGCTTCCCGTAAACTTTATTTTTCTGTTCTTCATTTTTGTCCTTCTGGTCAAAATGTTCCTGATGACCATCGAGCTGTCGGCGCTGGAAAATAAGGTGAAGGATCTGACGCAGGAGCTGGCTCTTGCAGAGAAAGAGCGCCTGGATGAGCAGTCGGTTCCCAAATATTCGGAGAATACGGGGCAGACAGTCCGGGAGGCAAATGCAAAAATCACGGAAGACGTACATGATATAGGAAAAGAGTTTTAGTGAAAATAAGGAGAGAGAAAGCATGAAAAAAATCATTGTAACAGGCTGCAACGGACAGTTGGGACGTGCGGTAAATCAGCAGTATGCGGGAAGCACAGAGTATGAGCTCGTCAATACGGACGTAGGAGAGCTGGACATCACGAAGGTGGAGGATGTGCTTGGGCTGGCCAGAGAGGTGAAGCCTTACGCGATCATCAACTGCGCGGCCTATACGAATGTGGACAAGTGTGAGACGGAGCCGGATCTTGCTTATAAGATCAACGCCATTGGCGCGCGCAATCTGGCCATCGCCGCTTCCGATACGGGAGCAAAGCTGATGCACATTTCCACAGATTATGTATTTCCGGGAGACGTCTCAGAGAGGCCGCTGACGGAGTTCGATACGCCCAGGCCTAAGAGTATGTACGGGGCTACCAAGCTCGCCAGTGAGAATTTTGTGCGGGACTTTGCGGATCGCTATTTTATGATCCGGACGGCCTGGCTTTACGGCGACGGACACAATTTTGCGAAAACCATGCTGAAGCTTTCGGAGACCAACGACCGGATCGGCGTGGTGATGGATCAGGTGGGAACTCCTACCAGCGCCACGGAGCTTGCGAAGGCGATCAAATATTTGCTTCCTACCGACAATTACGGACTTTTCCACGGTACCTGCGAGGGCGACACCAACTGGGCGGAGTTTGCGGCTACCGTGCTGCGGCTTGCAGGAAAGAAGACGGAGATTGAACCGATTACCTCACAGGAGTATAAGCGGCGCTTCCCGGCGTCTGCGGATCGCCCGGCTTATTCGATTCTGGAAAACTATATGCTGAAGCTGACGACGGACTTTTCCTTCGCCTCCTGGCAGGACGCGATAGAAGTCTATATGCGGGAGCTGCTGGGATAACGCCGGATTACCGCTCCCTGATGCAATGACTCTAGGAAAGACGAAAGGAGAAGCGCCTGATGACTGGAAACGATATTTTGTACCTGGTGATCCCCTGCTACAATGAAGAAGCTGTGCTGCGCGAGACGGCGAAACAGCTTCTTGCTAAGATGAATTCCATGTTTGAGCGGGGAATGATTTCCAGAGAGAGCAAAATCATGTTCGTAAACGACGGCTCGAAGGATAAGACCTGGGAGATTATCGAGGAGCTTCATGCCTCCAATCCCATCTATTCCGGTGTGAAGCTGTCCCGGAACAAGGGACACCAGAACGCGCTCCTGGCAGGGCTGATGACGGCGAAGGAAAAGGCGGACATAACGATTTCCCTGGACGCCGATCTGCAGGACGACGTGGACGTGATCGATCAGATGGTAGAGAAATACCAGGAGGGGAACGACATTGTCTATGGGGTCCGCAGCGCCCGGACAACAGACACCTTTTTTAAGAAATTTACGGCCCAGGGCTTCTATAAGCTGATGCAGGCCATGGGCGTGGAGATTGTCTACAATCACGCCGACTACCGGCTGATGAGCAAACGTGCGCTGGAGGGGCTTGCGGAATTTAAGGAGGTCAATCTGTTCCTGCGCGGAATCGTTCCCCTGATCGGCTACAAGTCGGACACTGTGACTTATGAGCGTCATGAAAGATTCGCAGGAGAGTCCAAATATCCGCTGAAAAAAATGCTGGCTTTTGCGACGGATGGTATCACGTCTTTCAGTATCAAGCCTATCCGCCTGATTACGGCCTTTGGCATCCTGATCTTTGCTATCAGCATTCTGATGCTTCTCTATTCACTGGTCGTTCATTTTATGGGAAAGACGGTAGCGGGCTGGACCAGTATGATCATTTCTATCTGGGCTATCGGCGGACTTCAGCTTCTGGCCATTGGTATCGTGGGCGAATACATTGGAAAGATTTATCTGGAAACAAAGGAACGCCCCAAATATATTATTGAGACCGTACTGGATGAATAGGAGAGCTTTATGGGAAAATTGATGAAGAAATCCGGCTGGCCGGGGTTTGACAAAACCGACGTCTTATATCTGGCGGCCATGACTGTGATCGGTATGGCGATTCGCCTGATTTTAAGAGTTGTGACGACGGACGACTGGGGGATGTACTGGGATCCCTGGATCTCAGATTTGAAGGAGATGGGCTTTTCTTATCTGGCCACAGACCGCTATGACTATACGCCTACCTTCGTATATATTCTCTGGGTGATCAGCAAGCTTCCGATCAATCCTATGACAGCCTACAAGGGACTTCACATTGTGCTGGACTTTGTGGCCGCCATAGTCATGGGAAAGATCGTCTGGAGGGTCACGGGAAGCAGCGTGAAAAGCATTACGGCCTACGGGCTGATGCTGCTGGTGCCGACTATCTGGGCGAACAGTGCGCTCTGGGCTCAGTGCGATATTATATTCATGACCTTTTTGCTGCTCTGCTTTTATTATTTTTTCCAGGACAGGCCGAACCTTGCCATGTTCTTTTATGGAATGGCTTTTGTGTTCAAACTCCAGTCCCTGTTTATTTTCCCCTTCCTGGTGATTCTCTGGGTGAATAAAAAGGTGCAGCTTAAGCATTTCCTGTGGATTCCTGCTCTGTATTTCCTGAGCATTATTCCGGCATGGATCGCCGGACGGCCGCTTATGGATCTTATCAATATCTACATGGCGCAGGGCGCCCAGGATGTGTGGTCCCTGTCTATCAAATGGGCGAATATTTATCAGATTATCGGAAACCAGTATTTCCTTCTGGAATATGCGGAGGCGGGCACCTGGCTGATTCTGGGGATTCTTATGATTCTCATGTTTGCCATGGCCCAGAAGCGTTACAAAATTACCAATGAATTTATCGTGCAGATGGCGTTGTTTTATGCGATTCTGACGCCCTATATTCTGCCCCATATGCATGAGCGGTACGGCTGCGTGGCGGATATTCTGGCTATCATTTATGCGATGATGAATGTGAAGAAGTTTTACATTCCCCTGGCGCAGCTTCTGGTTTCATTCAACTGTTACATGGCTTACTTAAGCCACAGAGGAGCGAGCGAGCCGCCGATCTATTACGGCGTCTGGGCGTTTCTGGAGCTGGGCCTTCTGATTCTTGTGGGACTTGACATCTGGAACTATATGAGGAATCCGGAAAACCAGATAACGGAAAAACAGATAAAGGACGCAGCGGCTTCAGGCGAAGGAAGTACAGAACATTCGGCTGCGGTACGGAAGGAGGGAGCGTAATGGACGATTTTTTAAGAGATTTTATTTCTAAAAAATGGAGAATCGGAAGCTTTACCTTTACCTTCCTGGATGTGCTGCTGGCGGTCTGCATCAGCGGAACGGGCGTTTTTCTTCGTCTGTCTGTCATTGATTATACAGAGACCGGAGCCGAAAAGATAGCGGGCATCGTACTGGAATACCTTTTGGCGATTCTGTGCGGAGCTATCGTATATCACTATACGGGGCGGAGAAACAGAGCCTTCTGCACCTATGCGATTCTGGTGATCTATCCGACCATCGTGGCGAACGGAGCGCTCTGGAATGTCAACTGCGTATACTATGTGATTCTGTTTTTTGCAGGCTTTTACCTTTGCGTCCGCGGCTTTCGCGTTCTCGGCGTCCTTAGTACGCTGGCGGGAACGGCCATAGCCCTGTACCGGATGTGGCAGTGGTATCAGCCTTTGAGCGTGGACTATCCGGCGAGCTTAAGCCGGGGCTGGCCCAATTTCTATGAGATTATCGGAGCGGAAGCCTTTGTGAACCTTTTTGATAAGGTGTTCGTGCTGTTTCTGATCGGCCTTCTTCTGACCGGAGCCTACGGTTTCGCGAAGAAGAAAATCCGTATCACCCAGGATATGGCGCTGCAGCTTTTTCTGTTCCTGGCGCTTCTGATTCCTTATTTTGCGCCTTATATGCCGGCATGGGCCGGATACACGGCGGACATCGCGGCTCTTTTGTACTGTATGCGCCGAAAAGAGCGTTTTTACCTTCCGATTCTGCAGCTTATCGTGTCCTACAGCGCCTACGCCTATATCATCAACGGCGAAACAAAGCTTCCTATGGTGACCTTTTCCGTGATTCTGATAGGAGTTATGGTAAACGTGGGAGTGGATCTTTATCGGGAGGTGTCCGCGCAGCTTTCGGAACGGAAGCCGGACCATGAGTAAAAAAAGCGAGGAGGAAGCAGATGACTTCCAATATTATGTTAACTCTGGCTTTTCTGGCCGGCGTGCTGGCAGTGTACTATCTGACGCCCAGAGCAGGGCGTCTGTGGCTCCTGCTGGCCGCCAGCCTGCTTTTTTATCTGAGCGCGGATCCGCGTATGCTGCTTCTTTCGGGCGGAAGCACGCTCTGGTCGTATTTTGCGGGTATCCGTACAGAAGAAGCAGAGACAAAAAAGGAAAAGAAGCTCTGGCTTACGGCTGCGGTCGTTCCGGTCCTTCTGGTTCTCTTTGTATTTAAATATCTGAACTTTTTTACGGAATCCTTCGCGGCTTTATTAAGTCTTGCGGGGCTTTCGGCCGGGTTTCCGGTTCTTTCCCTTGTGCTTCCTCTTGGAATTTCCTACTATACGTTTAAAATGATCAGCTATAATGCGGACATTTATCTGGGAAAGAGGAAAGCGGAAAAGGGAGTCCCAGGTCTGTGCGCTTACCTGACCTACATTCTGTTCTTTCCGCAGATTCTCTCCGGTCCGATTGAGCGCTCGGAAGGCTTTCTTGCGCAGCTCCATGAGGGACCGGTCTATGACGCCGGTCTGTTTGCCGAGGGGATTCAGCGGATCGTGCTGGGTCTGTTCAAAAAGATGGTGATTGCCAACCGTCTGTCCGCTTATGTGGACACGATCTTTTCCGCTCCCGAAGCATATCCGGGACTGGCCTGCGTGATGGCGGCCGTTTTTTACTCCTTTCAGATTTACTGTGACTTTTCCGGGTATTCAGACATCGCCATCGGAATGGGAAATCTCCTGGGAATCCGAAGCAAAAAGAATTTTGACTGTCCCTATTTTTCACGGGGAATCAAGGAGTTCTGGAGCCGCTGGCATATCTCGCTTTCAAGCTGGCTGAAGGATTACGTGTATATTCCCCTGGGGGGCAACCGGGTATCTTCGTTCCGCTATGGAGTGAATATCATGGTCACGTTTCTGGTGAGCGGGCTTTGGCACGGGGCAAGCTGGACCTTCGTGATCTGGGGCGGGATTCATGGCGTATGGAATCTGCTTTCCGGCAAGAAAAAACCGGACTGCACGCTTCCCCGGCGTATCTGGCAGACGGCGCTTACCTTTCTTAGCGTCACCCTTGGCTGGATTTTCTTCCGGGCGGAGAGCCTGGGAGCGGCTTTCTCATTCCTGAAACGGATAGTGACGGGCTTTTCCCTGTCCTATCTTGACATCCAGAATTCGATTCTGCCCTTTACCAGGGATAATACCTGCGCGGCCTATTTCCTGACAGCCTGCGGTTTTCTGTTCCTGTTGTTCCTCTACGAGCGCGGCCGCGTCTATGGCCGTACCCGCGAGAAAGGCGAGACCTATCTGTCTGCTTTCTGGCTTGCGGTGATGACGATGAGCGTCGTACTGTTTGGAGTCTTCGGGGTATCCGGATTTCTGTATGCGAACTTTTGAGAGGAGTAAAAACGCATGAAACGAGTCCTGACTGCCATAGGAAGCGCGCTTCTGGCAGCGTTCCTTTTGATCATTCTGAAAAATGAATACGCGCGTCTCCTTCCGGTCTCCACCTACGGAATGCAGGCGGCTATCGCCCAGGAGGAGACAGAAAATCTGTTTATCGGGTCTTCCATGTTTCGGCAGGGCCTTTCGATCGACGTGCTGGAGGAGGAGCTTCCGGGTAATTCCTATATTTTGTCTTACAACGGGAACCAGCCTGCGCTGATGGCCATGGAGCTTCAGTATATGTTGGAGGAGGGGCTGAAGATTCAGAATTTATATATCGATCTCTATCCCTATACGGCGGCGGCGGATCCCTGGATCAGTGATACAAAGATTCTGCTGGATACGGATCTTGATTTTAAGCTCCGTGCCTGGAGGCTGATGGCAGAGAGCGGAGAGGCTTCCTTCTCAGACTTCTTTGAGTTCTTTGTGACGGCGAATAATGAGCAGCTTTTGACTTATCCGGTAAATAACCGGCTGGTATCCTCCCAGTTCCGGAACGGCGGGACTCTGCTTTCCCAGGAAGGAAGTACGAAAGAAGAACTGGACGCGCTTGGAACCCTTGGAGGGCGGGAGGGTCTGAATGAAGCCCAGGTTCAGGGGTACCGGGAGATAGCGGCCCTGGCGGAGCAGTACGATCTGAACCTGTATTTTCTGGAAACACCCAAATATGAACGTATGTATCAGGATGAGGATTATAGGGAACTCTATGAACTTTGCCTGCAGGAAGTCCGGGAGCTGGAAAGAAGCTGGAACGGAAGCGGCAGCTTTGCGGTCATCTGCGCGGAGGAGCTGAATTTCGATACCTCTGATGCGGCCAACTATCAGGATCTCATACATCTGTCCGCAGAGGGGCGCAAAGAATATACGAAATTGCTCTGCGTCGCAGTGGCGGGAAGATAGAGGAGGCAGGAAATATGAAGAAATTGGCTTATATTGACGGATTGAAGGGAATCGGAGCTTTGATGGTGTATTTCTGCCATTTTGTATTTGCCTTTTATTATGCCGCCTACAGTCTGCTGCCGGAGGCGTCTCATACGCAGTCCCAGATCGAGATTATGCTGGGAAAGACTCCGCTGAATCTGCTCTACAGCGGAAACGCGGCGGTATGTCTGTTTCTGGTGTTCAGCGGTTTTGTGCTTTGCCTGTCTTACTTCCGGTCGGGCAGGGATAAGAAGCGGCTGAAAACCAGCGCATGGAAGCGGTATTTTCGTCTGATGCCGATGATTCTGGTGTCCAATCTGCTGATCTTCCTGCTGATGTCCCTTGGACTTTACCGGAATGCGGAGACGGCTGTGCTGACAAAATCAGAAGCATGGTTTGCAGGCTTTAATCAGTTCGCGCCGGATTTCTTTGGAATGCTCTATGAAAGCCTGATCGGCTGTTTCCTTGCAGGCAGCAACGATTACAACGGAGTACTCTGGACGATTCCCTATCTGTTCTGGGGAGCTTTGGTGGTGTACCTGGCTGCTTATCTGGTCGGAAAAAATCCCTTGCGCTACATCGCCTATGCCGTCATGATAATCGTTTCTCTGACGACGGATATTTATTTTGCCGGTGTGTTTCTGGGCTTTGTGCTTTGCGATCTGTTCTGCACTCAGGAAAAGATCATGGAGCTTTGGCGAAAGTACGCGGTCCTGCCGCTCCTTTCCTTTGCGGCAGGAGTTTATCTTCTGTCTTATCCCTCCATTGGTTCTGATATGACAGGGACGATGTATGCCATTTTGCCGCCTGCCTATACCGTGGTATATCATATGGCAGGAGCGGTGGGCCTTCTGACCGGAGTGCTTGGCCTTTCCGGCCTTCAGAGATTCTTCGGGGCGAAGCCGTTTTGCTTCCTCGGAGATATATCCTATTCGCTGTATCTGCTGCATTTTCCCGTGGTGGCGACCTTTTCCTGCTGGTTTTTCCTGGGGCTTCATGGCAGACTTGGCTATCATCTGACTGTGGGACTGGATTTTCTGTGTACGACGGCGCTCGTGCTGCTGATTTCAGCTTTCAGCAGAAAGTATGTGGAACCCTTAAGCGGTTTTTTGGAAAAGGGAGTTCAGAGACTGGCCGGAGGACGGAAGAAGGAGAGGGGTTAGAAATGGAAAAAAAACGAGTGCTTTGGCTGGATATTGCAAAGGCGCTGGGAATCCTGGTCGTACTCCTGGTACACACAGGGAAATCGCTGGGACCGGTGACCTTTTTTGGCGGGATGTTCTATATGCCGGTTTTCTTCATTCTGGCAGGGATGACCTTTCGCTGGAAGCCGGAGGAAACCTTTGGAAGTTTTGTGAAAAAGAAAGCGAGACGCCTTCTTCTGCCCTATTTTGGGTATAATTTGTTTCTGTTTCTCTTTTTCTTTATCAAAAATGATCTGCTGACAGGGCAGGCGCAGGCGGCTTCCTTTTTCCCGCTGCTGGGCATTCTCTATTCCAGGAACTGTCTGTTTCCGATGAATACGACGCCTAACATCTATTTTATGCAGATTCTGAACGCGCCTACCTGGTTTCTGACCTGTATGTTTGTAAGCTATCTGGTATTCTGGCTTCTGATGCGGGCGGCAGGAGGCAGCAGGAAGAAGGCTTTGTATCTGAATTTCGGCGTTCTTCTGGCTGCGGTTCTGCTTCATTATCTCTGCCCGGTGCTGCTGCCCTGGAGCCTCGACTGCGCTCTCTATTCGGTCTCTTTTCTTCTTATCGGAAAAATCATGGCGGACAGGGAGCTTGTGGAGAGTCTGTACCGGAAGCCATGGGCGCTGATTCTGACTGCGGCGGCATTTGCGGGATTGTCCTGGCTGAACGGAAGCGTCAATATGTCAGTGGCTGATTATGGACGTTCCATGATCCTGTATCTGGCTGTGGGAAGCCTTGGCTCGCTTTTTGTCATGGAGCTTTCGCTTTTCCTGGAAAAGTATACGAAAAAGTTTGCAGAAGCTCTTGGCTTTCTGGGACGGCATACGCTTCCGGTACTCTGTCTGCATCTTTTTGTCTATTCGATGCTTGGAACCGTCCTTCGGCTGGCAGGGATTTTGGCATAGTTTTTCGCCTGGATATGCTGGATATGCGATTTCATGCAGGTTGCGGTTGAGAAACAGGGCGAAATCAGATATGATAAAGAGTAAGGAGAAATGGTCTGCGGGGAACGGTTATAAGAGCTGTCCGCAGCTTTGGAGGTGAAATGACATGAAGGTAGTGATCCTGGCAGGAGGCTTCGGCACCCGCATCTCGGAGGAATCGCAGTTTAAGCCAAAGCCCATGATAGAAGTAGGCGGGATGCCGATTCTCTGGCATATTATGAAGGAATATACCCGGTATGGATACCGTGAATTTATTATCTGCGCGGGTTATAAGCAGGAAGTCATCAAGAAATGGTTCGCAGATTATTTCCTTTATAATAGCGACGTAACCTTTGATTTTTCACAGGGAAATCAGATGACGGTCCATAATACTTATACGGAAGCGTGGAAGGTAACGGTTGTGGACACGGGACTGAATACGATGACGGGCGGAAGAATAAAGCGGGTTAAGCCTTTCCTTGGGAAAGAATCTTTTATGATGACCTACGGAGACGGTGTTTCAGACGTGAACATCGAAGAATTGGTGAAGGCGCACAGGAAGTCCGGACGTCTGGCGACACTGACCGCCGTCCTGCCGGAGGGAAGATTTGGCGCCATGGACATGGAAGGAGATCAGATCAAATCCTTCCGGGAAAAGAGCCAGGCGGATGTAGGCTGGATCAATGGAGGATATATGGTTTTGGAACCGGAGGTTCTGGACTATATCGAGGGAGATGGAACTTCTTTTGAGCGGGAACCGCTGGAGAGGCTTGCAGAGGAAGGACAGCTTACAAGCTACCGGCATAAAGGCTTCTGGCGCTGCATGGATACTCTGCAGGACAAGCAGAAGCTTGAGGAACTCTGGCACGCAGGAGGGGCCCCCTGGAAGACATGGGAATAAAAAGAGAAAATGAAAAGCACAGGCTTTCTTCTCATCGCGGCATGGCGATGAAAGAAGCCTGTGCTTTTTGCTGAAAAGATAATATTTTTCTTTCAGGTATGTTCCAGGATATAATCTACGACGGCGTCCGAAGCGTGTCCGTCGTCATAGTAGTCCATTCGTTCCATAAACGGGGCGCGCCTGCGTTCATATTCCTCCCAGGAAAAATTCCGGATATTTTGAATCATTTCTTCGTTTGAGAAGGCTGCAGGTACAGGAATTTCATCCAGCTCCAGGTAGAAGCCGCGATCGTGCTTCATCTGCTCATAGTCCTCCGCGTAGATAAAGGAGGGCCGGTCAAGCTGGATGTAATCGAAGCCGCAGGAGGAATAGTCTGTGATTACGGCGTCTCCGCCCGCCAGAAGCTCCTGGACGTTGGGATAAGGGGAGGCGTTCAGCACACGATCGGTGTAGCGGATGTCAAAATCATCGGCGTTTACATTCGGGTGCATACGCATGAGCATATACCAGCTTCCGCCGAAGCGTTCCTCAAAGGCGTTCAGGCAGCCTTCAAAGTCCAGATGATATACGTTCAGCTTCCTGTCCTCTCTCCATGTAGGCACATAGAGAACCAGCCTGGCGTCTTCCGGGAGTCCATAGTAATCACGGATCAGTTTTCTCTGTTCCGGAACATTGCGGAAATACAGATCGTTTTTTGGAATGCCCTTTTCCAGAATCGGACCGTCGTACCAGTAGCTGCTTCTGAGACACTGCGTAAAGAAGCGGCAGTTGGAGAGAAGCAGATCCATATGAGCGGAGTCCCGCTTGGCGTAAGCCACATATTCGGGCGTAAGCCCTTCCTGGGCGTCTCGCTCGATCCGCTTCATTCCCGGACCGCCGTGCGCGGTATGGATATAGAGCTGATTTTTCTTTTTTTTGAAATAGTACAGCTTCCGTGTGTTGTCCACCCAGAAGCGGGCGGTAGCCATATGATAGACAAAGGAAAGCGTATTGGGACGTATCAGAGTAAGCTCTGCCGGATAAGGGCCGCCGGCCTTGGGATTTGTGCAGACCCAGTAAAGCTTATAAGGCAGTCCCCGCCGGATACAGGCCTCTGCCACGTATTTGGGGTTGTCCCCAAAACCTCCGCCGTTAAAATTACTGAAAATGATTTTCTGTTTTTGGACCGGGAGGGGGTAACAGAGCTGCCAGAAAAGCCGGATCACAGCCTTATGAAATGCAAGCCAGCTCTTTAGAAGCACAGGATACAGCGATGATTTCCGCAATTTTTCTATCATGGGAACCTCCAAAATTCATTCCGTAATTTTCATACAGCAGACGAGTCAGGACAGGCTTTTCCTTTTTCTGCTGCCGCAAGTATAGCATGACGCATTTTTAAAGTCAAATAGAACAGATGGGAGGAGAGTCTGAATTGACGTTTGAAGGCAGGCATGTTATATTTCCGTATAGAATACACTTGTCAATTAAGGGCAGACAATGGTAAGGAAAAAACAGGGTGGTTAGAATGGAAGAGCAGGCGGAGCAGAAGAAAGAAAAAGAGGCAGGAAAACGGAAGAATAAAAAACAGGAAATATTGTGGAAAAGTCCGCTGGTGGTGGCTGTTCTGCTGATTCTTTTGCTGATTGCGGCGTCTGTCCTGGCGGCAGGCTGGGTTAACCGGATGGAAGAGGAACGCAGCTTTGAGGAGCTTTATGAGGAAACAAACCGTCTGGCACAGGAAATCGAGGACGAGATGGAAAACGATCGGGAAGAGCTGGAGCTGCTTGCCGCGGTAATCGCAGAATACGAAGACCTGACTTCCCAGGAGCTTTGGAAGATACTGGATTCCTATGATATGGTAGGCATGATGTCCAGGCTGGAGCTGCTTCTGCCGGATGATACGGTTCTGACGGAAGGGGGAAAGCGCGTGGACGTCTCCGGACAGCTGTCTTTTGAGGAGGAAGCGGGACACGGAGCCCATGTCAGCGACCGAGTTCAGGATCTTGACGAGGATGGAACGTATATCGTACGAAATTATGTGCCGGTCAAACGGGATGGACAGATCATTGCGATGCTGTATGGCGTCGTGGAGCTGGGAAGCCTGCCTGAAGATCTGGAGGCTGCTCCATATGGCGGTCAGGCAGCGATCTATATCATAGAGGGGCAGACGGGGGATTTTCTCGTAGATACCTGGCACAGCGAATCCGGAGGAAATATCTGGGCGCTTGGAAGGCGTGAGATGGCTCCTGGCTACGATCATGAGGTACTGAAGCAGGGCCTGACAGAGGGCGATACCGGCTATGTGGTATTTGTTTCAGAGACTACAGGGCAATATCTTTATTTTTATTTTGAACCCCTGGAAATCAATGAGTGGAGGATTGCGCTGTCTGTGCCGGAAGATGTGGTTTTTGAAATTGCGGATTCCATTCGTGCTGCGCTGAATGTGTTTCTGGGCTTTGAAATTATCTGCTTTATCGCATATTTTCTGTGGATGCTTCGCTATGTGCGTAATGTAACCAGTGAGAAGCAGCGCCAGCTGGATACCATTAACTATATATATGATGTGGAAAAGCTGCTGTTCAACGCGCATGAAGACAGGGAAAATATTGATTTGGTCCTGGAAAAGATCGCGCAGATCACCTTGGCGGAAAAAGTTGGCTTTTGGACTGTGGAGGATTCCACAATCGGCAGCGCCTTTTTCTGGTGCAGAAATCTTGCGGAAAAGGGACAGGAGAGAGATACTGAGGAAGCGGCATCTCTCCTGCGCCTCTTTGAAGCTGGGAGAACACAGCTCGAAGCTTATGATGAAGAGACGTTGGCGGCTCTTTTCCCTGATATGCCGCAGGAATTGGAAGCAAAGCTTCCCACGAGCATGGTTGCCGTTCCTGTAAAGGATATGGACGGAAGCATCTGCGGAATCTTGGCGGTCTGCAATCTGTCCGGCGGTTATCTGGCTCCGGTTTTTTTGAAAAATGTGGAATTCAGCTTCGGCATGTTCTGTCACAATCTCAGAACATATAAGGAGATCAAGGAAAAGGGAGAGAAGGATCTGATGTCCGGCCTCTATAACAGAAACCGCTATGAGATGGATCTGGAGATGTACCGTGAGCTTTATACGTCCTCTCTGGCCTGCGTTTATATCGACGTAAACGGACTGCATGAAAAAAACAACAGCGAGGGACATGAGGCCGGGGATAAGATGCTGAAGACTGTGGCGGAGCAGATACGTGAAAAATTTGGCGGCCGTCACGCCTACCGGATCGGCGGAGATGAATTCCTTGCGTTCGCAGTGGATATGGAGGAGGAAGAAGTCTGCCGGCTGGGAAGGGCAATGTCCGAGGCCCTGAGAAAAGAAAATATAGAGATTTCCGTCGGCATCCAGTGGGAAAAGGAAGTTTCTTCCCTTGAGGAGCTGATTAAAACGGCAGAAAAGAAAATGTACAAAGCAAAGCAGAAATATTATGAGAAGGAGGAACACGACAGGAGAAAGAGGGAGAGAAGGTAATCAAGACACCATCTCCTCAGCCTTCCTTTTCTTCCTGCGTCTCCTCCGCCATCCGGTAGCCGATTCCTACCTCAGTAAAAATGTACTGGGGATCTGCGGGATTCTTTTCCAGTTTCCGGCGCACGTTGGCCATATTTACGCGAAGAATCTGATTGTTCCGCTCGATGTAAGGCCCCCAGATCTGTGTAAGAATATTGTCGTAAGTGAGCACACGTCCGGCATTGCGTGCCAGAAGAGAGACCAGACGGTATTCGATCTGAGTGAGATGGATGCTTTCTCCGTTCAGGAAGACCAGGCGTTTGTCGAAATCTACAGTCAGGTCGCCGCAGACATAAGGACGTTTATATAGCTCCGTGTCGGCATCCAGACGGTTGCTGTGGCGCAGGGCGGTACGGATGCGGGCCAGAAGTTCGGCTGTGCCGAAGGGTTTTGTGATATAATCATCGGCGCCGGCGTCCAGGGCATGAACCTTATCCTGTTCTTTCGTCCTTGCGGAAATGACAATGATTGGAAGACTGGACCAGGAACGAACCTCCCGGATAATTTGAAGCCCATCCGCGTCGGGCAGTCCCAGGTCGAGAAGCACCAGATCGCAGCTTCCGCTGTTTACAATGGAAAGGCCTTCCGTGGCTGTGGAAGCTGTTGTGATTTTATACCCCTGGGTGCGCAGGGAGGTTTTGATAAAGTTGCAGATATTTTCTTCATCCTCAATGATCAGTACAGAAAGCTTGCTCATAAGTCGTACTCCTTTCAAAGATGTCACGTAAGGGCCTGTCTGCCGCCAAAGGAGTGTTACATCGGCAGGGTAAAGGAAAATCTGGCGCCCATGCCGTGATTTTCCGCAGTAATCGTTCCCTTGTGGGCGGAGATAATCGTTTTACAGATAGAGAGGCCGATACCCATGCCCTTAAACGCCTCTCCGCTGCCCTCTTTGCTGTAGGCGGCGTTTCCGTCAAAAATGGAGTTCAGGCGTTCTGCCGCAATTCCCTTTCCAAAGTCAATGACATCAAACTGCATAACATTACCGTTTGGCCATACGTTCAGCTCGATTGGCTCCGGCGATCCGGAATGCCGGGCTGCATTTTCCAGAAGATTGATGATTACCTGCTCGATCAGTGTGGCGTCCATGGGAATCATGTAAAATTCATCGGGAACCCGCACTTTGATCTGGACTTCGGGAAGACGCTTCTTCAGTCTGGTCACGGCCTCTGAGACGACCTCCTCCACAGATTCCTCTGTTTTTACGACGCTGGCAGTATCTGCGTTGATCCGGGTGACGGTCAGAAGATTTTCTACCATGTGCAGAAGCCAGTTGGCATCCTCGTGGATGCCGCTTACCAGAGCGTCCTGTTCTTCTTCTGAAAGAGCGTCCTTATTTTCCAAATAAGCGGAACTTGATCCGATAATAGCAGTGAGCGGCGTACGCAAATCATGAGATATGGCACGAAGCAGGTTCGCCCGCATTTTTTCCTTGTCCGCTTCCAAAAGCAGACGTTCCTGTTCCTGAATTTGCTTAGCCTGGCTTTTCAGATGGGTGGTTGTGGCGCTGATGATTATGGATACGCTCAAGATCCCCAAAAAAGTCAGCGGATACCCGGCCATAGTAAAATTTAAGGTTCCGTAAGGATAGGTAAATATACCGTTTACAATAAACATACTGATGACCGAAGCCAGAATGCCAGGAAGGTATCCTGTGCTGTACCTGGCGATCAGGGCCACAGCCAGCGCGTAGATCATGGCGATGTTGTTCATGCCGCCTGTAGCCAGGAAGAAAAGATAGGAAACGAGCGTAGCGAGCAGCAGCGCCGTTATGGTGATCATGCAGTTTCTTTTCAGATCCGTTTTTGACATAGAATCCCTTCCATAACCTATACGTTTTGGGGCGTCATGTCCGCCAGGCTTCTTCGCGGAATCATTCTTCATGCACATGGGGCAGAGTGAAGATAAATTCCGTTCCCACGCCTTCAGTGGAAATGGCGTTGATATGCTCCCCGTGAGAGGTGATGATTTCCTTTACAATAGAAAGTCCCAGACCGGTTCCTTTTTTGTCTTTGCCGCGGGAGGGATCGGTTTTGTAGAACCTTTCCCAGATCTTTTTCATGCTGTCTCTGGGAATTCCGATTCCCTGATCTTTCACAGAGATAAAGACCTTTTCGTGCCGCAGGGTAGTTTCGATGGTGATTTGTGAATCGGCCGGACTGAACTTTATGGCGTTGTCCAGGAGATTGTAAAGGACCTGCTGGATCTTCCCCATGTCTGCCAGGACAAACTGCTGTCTGGCGTCAAACAAAAGCTCGATAGAGATGCGCCTTTCCCTGCACCGTCCCTCAAAAGAGGAAACGGTATTTTTGATCACCGTATTGATGTCAAACTCTGTAATATCCAGACGGTTTTTCTTTGTGTCGAAGGAATTTAAGGTCAGAAGGCCGCTGGTCAGCTTGTTCAGGCGTTCTGTCTCCATAAGCACGATGTTCAGGTATTTTTCCTGCATCTCCGGCGCGATGGTTCCGTCCAGCATGGCCTCCAGATACCCTTTGATAGAGGTCAGGGGTGAACGAAAATCGTGAGAGATGTTTGCCACAAACTTTTTCTGGTACTCGTCGGTCTCGTTCAGCTCATGAGCCATATAGTTCAAAGTGGCGGCGAGCTGGCCGATCTCGTCTCCTCCGTAGATCTCCGGCTGATACTTGAAATTTCCCTGCGCATACTGGCGGGCCGCCTCCGTGATTTTCTTAAGGGGACGGTATACCGTGATGGTAAATGCGGCCAGAATGATAAGAGACAGGGCGAAGATCAGAAGCAGCGTCAGATAGGTCACGTTCAAAAGTCCGTCCCGCTCTCTGGCCAGCACGGACATGGGCATATGGATCAGCACATAGCCGCGGGGACGAAAATTGTAGGTGATAGGAGCCACCACGGAGAGAGTATCCTCCTCAAATAGCCCGTAGAAATCTCCAATCATGTAATAGCTGCTTCCCATGTCCGTCGGATCAAATTCCGCGATCACAGTATCCGGATTTTCAGACAAACTCTCGTCTGAGTTGATCAGCATCGTTCCATCGGCGTTCAGAAGCCAGATAGAAGCGTTCAGATAAGTATCCAGCGCGCGAAAATGTGTATGAATATCCTCCAGAGAGGACGCGTTCGGACTGTCGGAATAGTAGCTCCGTGCAAAGTTCGTAGAAATATAATTGGCTTCCCGGTACAGGCTGTCAGCCCTCTGCTCCGTGAGATAGTTCAGTGTCATCTGGGAGCTGAAGGTGGCTATGACGAGAAAGCTTAAAAGTCCAAAGACCACATAGGTCAGCAGAAACTTCAGATAGAGGGAATGCTTCATGGCGGTTTATCCTTTTACCTCAAATTTATAGCCGATTCCCCAGACGGTAGATAGACTCCAGGAGGGATGATCCTTGATCTTTTCCCTCAGACGCTTGATATGTACGTCCACAGTGCGGGTGTCTCCGATATATTCGTAGCCCCAGATATGATCGAGGAGCTGCTCCCTGGTAAATACCTGGTTCGGCGAGGAGGCAAGAAAATACAAAAGCTCCAGTTCCTTCGGCGGCATATCCACGGGATGTCCCTGATAGAGTACGGAATAGTTGGTCTGGTTGATGACAAGATCCGGGTATTCCACGATCTTGGCCGAGGACTTGGGCGCTTCCTGCTTGACCGGCTGGTAGCGGCGCAGAACGGCCTTGACACGGGCCACCAGCTCTTTGGAGTCGAAAGGCTTGATGATATAGTCGTCGGCTCCCAGCTCCAGTCCCAGAACTTTGTCAAAGACCTCGCCTTTGGCGGAAAGCATGATAATGGGCGTGGAAGACTTGGAACGGATCTCGCGGCATACCTGATAGCCATCGATGCCCGGCAGCATCAGATCCAGCAGAATCAGGTTGGGCTGAAACGTGTTAAAGACGGAAAGTGCTTCCTCGCCGTCGTTTACGATCATGGTTTCATAGCATTCCTTGGTCAGATACAGAGAGATAAGCTCTGCAATATTTGCGTCGTCATCTACGATTAAAATTTTCTGTTTTGCTGCCATTTTATATTCACTCCTGTTTAAAGGTTGCGATGGTGACTCCGGCGTCTCCTTCGCCGAATTCGCCAAGACGGTAGGATTGTACGTATTTGTTTCGTTTGAGAAGATTCTGAACGGCCTTCCGGAGCGCGCCCGTACCCTTGCCATGTACGATCCGCACGGAGGGAAGATGGGCCAGATAGGCGTCGTCCAGATACTTGTCCAGATGAGCCATCGCTTCGTCTACCGTCATACCGATGAGATTGATCTCGGTGCTGACGCTGGCTGACTTGCTCATTTTGATCTTGCCTGCGCTGCTTTTCTGGAACTGCTTTGAAGTGATCACGGCTTCCTCCACAAGTTCCAGATCAGAAATCTTTACCTGAGAGCGCAGAATCCCCATTTGTACGAACAGATTTCCTCTGGCGTCAGGCAGAGAGCTTACAGTTCCCTGAAGATTCAGGCTCAAAACGCGGACTGTGTCGCCCAGATGCAGATCGGAAGGCTTCAGAGCCTTTCGGGGCTTCTTTTCTTTCTCCGCGGTCAGGGCTTTTTCCGTCTTTTTCATGCGTTCCCGAAGGCGCGCGCGTTCCGCCTCCATCTCGCTTACCGAGATGCCGGCCTTTCCGAACTTATGGAAATCCTTCATGGTCTGATCGGCGTAATCCTTGGCCTCCTGAAGGATCTTTCTTGCCTGCTCATTAGCCTCGCGCAGGATGCGGTCCCTCTGAGAATCCAGCTTTTCCTGTCTCTTTTTCAGGGATTCTTTCAGAGAGCGGATCTCCTCCTTATGCTGCCGGATTTCTTCCTGTTCCTGCTCAATAGTCCTGCGGCTGCTTTCCAGATCGGAGAGCAGATCTTCAAAGCTTTCACTCTGCTCGCTTAAGTGACCGCGGGCATCCTCAATGAGAAAGCCGGGGAGGCCAAGCTTCGAGGAGATGGCGAAGGCGTTGCTCTTTCCAGGAATTCCAATCAGCAGACGATAGGTGGGGCTCAAGGTCTCTACGTCAAATTCGCAGCAGGCGTTCTCCACTCCTGGTGTGGAGAGAGCGAATACCTTGAGCTCGCTGTAGTGCGTCGTCGCCATTGTGCGAATCCCCATCTTGTGCAGATGAGAGAGGATCGCGATGGCCAGCGCGGCGCCTTCTGTCGGATCGGTTCCGGCGCAAAGCTCGTCAAAGAGTACGAGGGAATTCAGGGACGCTTCTTCCAGAATCCGTATAATATTCGTCATATGAGAGGAAAAGGTACTTAAGGACTGTTCGATGCTCTGCTCGTCTCCGATGTCCGCGTACACCTCGTCAAACACGGCAAGCTGTGAGTTCTGGGCGGCCGGGATATGAAGTCCTGCCTGTCCCATCAGCGTGAGAAGGCCGGTGGTTTTCAGAGACACGGTCTTTCCGCCAGTGTTCGGTCCGGTCACAATCAGCAGATCATAATCCTGACCGAGGCGAATAGTCACAGGCACAACCTTTGCTGGATTCAGCAGAGGATGGCGGCCCTCTTTGATATGAATCTTACCTTTTTCATTAAAGACAGGGCAGGTAGCCTTCATCTCTTTTGCAAGAGAAGCCTTCGCAAATATAAAGTCAAGCTCTGTGAGAAGCTGATAATCTTCGGCGAGCGCCTCAGTAAAGGAAGCGGCTTCCCCGCTTAAACGCTCCAGCACATGTTCGATTTCCTCCTGCTCTTTCAGATAAAGCTCCTTCAGCTCGTTGTTCAGGCGTACGACAGCCATAGGCTCCACAAAAAGGGTGGAACCTGTGGAAGACTGATCATGGATCATACCCGGCACCTGGCTTCTGTATTCAGCTTTGACCGGAATACAGTAGCGTCCGTTCCTCTGGGTGATGACAGCATCCTGCAGATAGGAGCGGGCGGAACCGTTTACCATACCTGAAAGGGTGGAATGGATCCGATCGTTCGCAGTGCGAATGGAACGGCGCACACTCTTCAGAGCAGGGCTTGCCTCGTCGCTTATCTCATCCTCCGAGAGAATACAGCGCCGGATCTCCTGCGAGAGCGGCGTGCAGGGCTCCAGGGCTGCAAAGAGAGGATCGAGGGTGTCAGGCTCCTCCTCCCGTCCATCGATTGGGCGGGCGTACTGCTTGGCTTTTCCGGCAGTCTCAAGGAGGGAACAGATGTCCAGAAGCTCGGTGATATTCAGAGAGCTTCCGATGTCCAGACGCTTCAGGGAAGCGCGCACATCCTTTGTGCCGGCAAGATAAAGTCCTCCCCGGCGGTAGACGCGGCTCAAGGCGTCTGCAGTCTCGGTCTGGGCAGCCGTAATGTCTGTCAGGCTTTGCAGGGGCTCAAGGTCCAGGCAGAGCGCTTTGCCGCCGGCTGTCGAGGCGTGACCGGCAAGCTGTTCTCTTATTTTATTAAATTCAAGGGTTTGATATACTTTCTTGTTCATAGTACCTAAAGTATACTCTATTTGAAATGGAAACTCAAGGTACGAATTGCTGGACACCAGTAAGAAAATGTATTAGAATAAAACTGGTTACTTTTTACCTAAAGCTGTCTGCAGTCTGCGGATTCGGGAGTTTCGGAGGAAGGTATGGCAGAAGAAAAACGTCGTGAAGAACAGGAATTTTCCTTTGTAAAGGAAAAGATCAAAAAGCAGCCGTTTTACCAGAACAGGACGCTGCGCCGCGCAGGCGTCCAGATACTTGTGTCTGTGGTCTGCGGCGCGATCGCCTGCTTTGTGTTTGTAATGCTTCATCCCTGGATGGAGAGAACCTTCGGCGAAAAGGAAATGACAGAGATTACGCTTCCTCAGGAGGAGGAAGAAACTGAGACAGAGATCCCGGAGGAGACGGAGGAAACTGACACCCAGGAGCCGATTGTGATTACGGAGCCGCAGGAGCTGGAG